>JAIUOK010000033.1 GCA_020161245.1 Actinomycetota bacterium
CCGTCGTCTCGAGGGCCTCACCCCTGGGTCGCCTGAGCATGACCGCCAGACGCACGTTGCCATCGAGACATTGCGCGCTCGTCGCAACCAGCCAGGTGGGTACTGGATCGCGAAGGACGATCCGCACGCCGCGCTGCACGCCATCGTCGGCCGCCAAGGCATCCAGCCCGATGCGCGTGTGGCCGTCCTGAGCAACGGCGTCGCACGGTTGGTGGATCCGTACCGCGTTACCGACTGGCGCGGACTGTTCATGATGCTGCGCGACGTCGGCCCGGACGGGGTGCTGCAACGACTCAGGGCCGTGGAGAGGGAGACCGCCGTCCGCCCGGATGACGCGAGCATCGGCTACTGGCGGCCTTCCCACTGAGAGCGCGCCGATACGCCGCGTGCGGCGATCATCGGGGCGACGGACGGCGTGCCGTTCGACGTGGTGATGGCCTGCACCCGCACGTGGGTGCATGAGGACGGCGGGTGGCAGGTGATCGCCGCGCACCTCGCGCCGGTGGCGGCGGACGGCGCCTGACGGCGGGCGTCAGCGCGGGATCGGGCCCTTCATCTTCAGCCAGGGCGGGGCGATCTCGTAGCCCAGCTTCTCGTTGACGCGCTGCATGGGGTCGTTGATGCCCTGGGTGTAGCTCACCAGCTCGGCGACGCCGGCCGACGAGGCCCAGGCGAGCTGGCGGCGCTTGAGGTACGTGGCGAGGCCGCGGCCGCGGTGCGAGCGCGCCACGGTGGTGAGCCCGTGCTCGTCCTCCAGCATGCCGGCGTACCCGACGATCCGGTCGCCCTCGAAGGCCACGAACGAGCCCTCGGGCACGGCGGCCTCCTCGTCGAGCCAGTCCTGCAGGGTCATCGCGAGCTCGGACGGCGACGGGATGTCGGCGTAGCCGTCGGCGCCGATCGCCAGCCATACGGCCTCGAGCAGGTCGGGCCGCTCCGCGATGGTCACCACGTCGATGCCGGGCAGCGGTGCGGGCATCGGCTCGTCGCCGATCCGCCGCCGGGCCTCGACCTCGCGCCCCACCTCGACCAGGCCGCGGTGCTGCGCGAACGCGACGCCCTCGGGCGACTCGGCGTCGACCGTCGAGAACAGCGACGGCCTGCCGAGCGTGCGGGCGTGGTCGACGAGCCGCTCCCACAGGGCCTGCCCGATCCCGGCGCCGCGCGACGCCGGCTCGACGTAGACCTGGACGGTCACGGAGTCGGCCAAGCCCGAGCGGCCGGCGAGGGCGCAGGCGACGTCGTCGCAGAGCAGCATCAGCCGGCCGGGCTCGCGCCGCGGAGGTCCGGGCCAGTCGCGCGGTGAGGCGGCGAGCCTGATGGCGGCGAACAGCTCGAGATCCTCGTCCGGGCCGGCTTCGCGGATGACGGGACCCTGATCGGGTTGGGCGGGCACCGGCCGATGATGCCAGCGACGGATCAGCCGGTCGCCCGCGTTACGGGCGGCGGCGGATCGGCACGCCTACAGGCCGGCGAGCCGCTCGATGCGGCCGGTGTACACCCACGACGGCGCTGCGGCGGTGTAGCCCGGCGTCTTGGCGAACAGGAACCTCGCGGGGTCGGTGGGCTGGTCCCACTTGCGCACCTCGAAGTGCAGGTGAGACCCGGTGGTGTTGCCCGAGGTGCCGACGGCGCCGATGCGCTCGCCGACGTCGACCTTCTCGCCCTGGCTGACCTTCACCGACGACAGGTGGCAGTACCAGAGGGTGATGCCGCGGCCGATGTCGAGCACGATCGTGTTGCCGTACGCGGGGTGGTAGGCCACGCGCGCCACGCGCCCGTTCGACGCCGCGTAGACCGACGTGCCGTACGGCGCGCGGAAGTCCAGACCGGTGTGCCGGCTCGACCAGTTGCTGCCGCCCTCGCCGAAGCGGGCCGAGAGCTGGAAGCTGCGGATCGGCAGCGTGAACTGCGAGACCCAGGCCTTGCGCGCGGCCTTGCGCGCGGCGGCGCGCGCGGCTGCCTTGCGCTGACGCTCCTTGAGCGCCTTGGCCGCCTCCTCGCGACGGATCTGCTCGGCGGTCCGCAGCTCGACCTGCTGCGTCGTGCCGCGCACCGCGCCCGACACGGCCATCGGCGCGCCGTCGGTGTAGAGGTCGGGCAGGGCCGCGTCGTCGACGACGGCGGCGGGGTCGAGCGGGACCCACGAGGCGTTGGTGCGAGGGGAGCTTCCCGGGCTCAGCCCGGCACCGACGATGGCCACCGCCGCCAGGACGCCGACCGCTGCGAAGGCGCGCGGCGGCACTGACCGGTCACGGGGCACCGGAGGATGATCACCGACGCGAGCGCCCTCGCGCCAGCCGCTCGTGCGCTTGTGAAGATGCCATCGGTGTAGTTCTACCCGTCGAGCTGGCGATGCTCGTCGCACCCGCCGCGAGGGTGTGGCCCTCGTGGTCGAGGTGGGCCAGCGTGGCGCAGATCTCATGCACCACGCGCCCGTCGACCGGCAGCGACATGTGCCCGACCCCGCGGACGAACACGTTGCGGGCCTGCAGATCCGGGTGCACCACGCGTCCCGAGCGCTGCGGGACGATCATCTGGTCGAGGTCGCTCCACACGGCCACGAACCGGGTGCGGCAGCCGGGGGCGGGCTCGTCGAGCTCGCGCACGACGTCGCTGCCCGGGCGCAGCTGTCGCACCAGCGGGTGGGGGAGCACGTAGGCCGGCAGCGTGCCGGAGTGCGGGCTCCCGAGGGTCACCAGCGTGTGGACGCGCTCGTCGCCGCCCAGGCGCTGCACGTAGTACCGCGCGACGAGCCCGCCGAGCGAGTGGCCGACGACATGCACGCGCTCGAAGCCGGTCTCCTCGCAGACCTCCTCGACCAGCTCGCCGAGGCGGTCGGCCAGCATGCGCACGTCGCCGTTGATGGACGAGTAGTTGACGGTGACGACGCGGCCGAAGCCGCGGCGGCGCAGGCCGCGGCGCAGCATCGTGAAGACGGACCGGTTGTCCACGATCCCGTGCACCAGGATGATCGGCGTCCCCGCGGCCTCGACGTCGCCGACGAGCAGCGCGCGGTGCACGGGCGGCTGGTCGTGCACGCGGGTGCGGTTGAGGACGTCGTCGGTGCGGCGCTCGCGGTGGGCGAAGGGCCACATCGCCAGGTGCGCCATCCACCAGGTGACCTCGACGGCGGTGCCGCGCACCCCGCTGGGCGACAGCAGCGCAGCCCGGGCCTGGTCGGCGACGTGCCGGGCGTCGTCCACGGCACGGCCGAGGCGCTCGAGCCGCCCGGGCGCGCGCTGCTCGTCCCCGTGCGGGGATGTGTCGCCGGTCACCCGGCGAAGGGTAGACCTGCCCGCCCGTCCCGTCTGCGCGACGGTCCGCAGAGCGGCCCGCATGTCGCGGCGCGCAAGGGATGTGAGGGAGGTCGCGAGGCCGTCGTCCCAGCCCCCGGGACGCTAGGGGAGGGCCCGGCGTACCCTCGCACCGAGGCTGTACGAGGCGGCTGCGCTGCGCGCCCGCCCGCCCTGGAGGTAGAGACGATGACGACCCCGCGCACCGCGTCCGGCTCCCCGATCCGCGTCGTCGTGGCCAAGCCCGGTCTCGACGGGCACGACCGCGGCGCGAAGGTCGTCGCGCGCGCCCTGCGCGACGCCGGCATCGAGGTCGTCTACACCGGCCTGCACCAGACGCCGGAGCAGATCGTCGACACCGCCATCCAGGAGGACGCCGACATCATCGGGCTGTCGGTGCTCTCCGGCGCCCACATGACGCTGTTCGCCGCCGTGCTCGAGCAGCTCAAGGCCAAGCAGGCCGACGACATCGTCGTCTTCGGCGGCGGCATCATCCCCGAGGGCGACATCCCCGAGCTCGAGGCCCTCGGCGTGGCCAAGATCTTCACGCCCGGCACCACGACGCAGTCCATCGTCGACTGGGTCGTCGAGCGCGTCGGGGCGCCGCAGCCCGCCTGACCTCGCAGCCCGCGCCTCGCGCGGGGGACCGTTCGGCGTGCCCGGGAGCCGTTCGGCGACCGGGGGTGCCGTCTCGTGGAACCGCGCCCGGACCGGCCTCCGGCGGCGGTACATCCCGCAAGTAGAGTCGCGAGCGTCCTCGCGGCCGGTGACGGGCGACCCCCGTCCTGCCGCTCCTCTCCCACGACAGGACTGCCAGCGGTGGATCTGTACGAGTTCCAGGCGAAGGAGCTCTTCGCCAAGCACGGGGTTCCGACCCAGGCCGGCGAGGTCGTGCGCACGCCGTCCCACGCCCACGAGGCCGCAGAGCGCATCGGCGGCATGGTCGTCGTCAAGGCGCAGGTCAAGACCGGCGGCCGCGGCAAGGCCGGCGGCGTCAAGCTGGCCAAGGACGCCAACGAGGCGCGCGACCGCGCCCACGACATCCTCGGGCTCGACATCAAGGGCCACATCGTCCACCAGGTGCTCGTCACCCCGGCGGCCGACATCGCCGAGGAGTACTACGTCTCCTTCCTGCTCGACCGCGCCAACCGGTCCTGGCTCGCGATGGCGAGCAAGGAGGGCGGCATGGAGATCGAGCAGCTCGCCGTCGAGCGTCCCGAGGCGCTGGCGAAGGTCCCGGTCGACGCGATCGTCGGCGTCGACCAGGCCAAGGCCGAGGAGATCGCCGACGCTGCCGGTTTCGACGTCTCGGTGCGCTACCAGGTCGTGGAGATCCTCAAGAAGCTCTGGGACGTCTTCGTCAAGGAGGACGCCACCCTCGTCGAGGTCAACCCGCTGGTGAAGACGCCCACGGGCGAGGTGCTCGCGCTCGACGGCAAGGTGTCGCTCGACGGCAACGCCGAGTTCCGCCACCCCGACCACGACGTGCTGGTCGACCAGTCCGCCGAGGACCCGCTCGAGCTGCGTGCCAAGGAGAAGGACCTCAATTACGTCAAGCTGTCCGGCTCGGTCGGCATCATCGGCAACGGCGCGGGCCTGGTCATGTCGACCCTCGACGTCGTCGCCTACGCCGGCGAGGAGTTCGGCGGCCAGAAGCCGGCGAACTTCCTCGACATCGGCGGCGGCGCCTCGGCGCAGGTCATGGCCGACGGCCTCGAGATCATCCTGAGCGACCCCGACGTCCGCTCGGTCTTCGTCAACGTCTTCGGCGGCATCACCGCCTGCGACGCGGTCGCCAACGGCATCGTGCAGGCGCTGGCCCTGCTCGAGGAGAAGGGCGAGGCGGTCACCAAGCCGCTCGTCGTCCGGCTCGACGGCAACAACGCCGAGCTCGGCCGGCAGATCCTCCGCGACGCGGGCAACCCGCTCGTGGAGCTCGTGGACACGATGGACGACGCCGCGCGCCGCGTGGCCCAGCTCGCGGCTCAGGGGGCCTGACACACCATGGCGATCTTCCTCACCGAGAACTCCAAGCTCCTCGTCCAGGGCATCACCGGGTCCGAGGGCACCAAGCACACGATCCGCATGCTCGGGTCGCACGCGAACATCGTCGCCGGCGTCACGCCCGGCAAGGGCGGGCAGACCGTCACGGCCGAGGGCCGCGACATCCCGGTCTTCAACTCCTGCCAGGAGGCCGTGGCCGCGACCGGCGCCGACGTCTCGGTGGTCTTCGTGCCGCCGAAGTTCGCCAAGGCCGCCGTGATCGAGGCCATCGATGCCGCGATCCCGCTCGTCGTCGTCATCACCGAGGGCATCCCGGTGCACGACACCGCCGAGTTCTTCGCCTACGCCGAGAAGTCCGGCACCACGCGGCTCGTCGGCCCGAACTGCCCCGGCCTCATCACGCCCGGCCAGTCCAACGCCGGCATCATCCCGGGCACGATCACCAAGTCCGGCCGCATCGGCCTGGTGAGCAAGTCCGGCACGCTCACCTACCAGATGATGTACGAGCTCGGCGACCTCGGCTTCTCCACCGCCGTGGGCATCGGCGGCGACCCGATCATCGGCACCACGCACATCGACTGCCTGGCCGCGTTCGAGGCCGACCCCGACACCGACGCGATCGTCATGATCGGCGAGATCGGCGGCGACGCCGAGGAGCGCGCGGCGGCGTTCATCAAGGACAACGTCACCAAGCCGGTCGTCGGCTACGTCGCCGGCTTCACCGCGCCCGAGGGCAAGACGATGGGCCACGCCGGCGCCATCGTTTCCGGCTCGTCGGGCACGGCCCAGGCCAAGAAGGACGCCCTCGAGGCCGTGGGCGTCAAGGTCGGCAAGACGCCGTCGGAGACCGCGCGCCTCATGCGCGAGATCATCGAGGCGAAGGGCTGATCGCAGCCCGCCACGGTTCCGCGCCGGGAGGCCGCCACCCCCACGGGTGGCGGCCTCCTGGCATGTCCGGGCCCCGATGCGTGTGCGACCCTCGTCCGGTGCGCCGCACCCCCGCTCTCCTGCTCGCGCCCCTCGTGGCCGCCGCCGCCGCGCTCGCCGCGCTGCCGTCGTCGGCCGGCGCGGCGCCCGTCGCTGATGCCGCGCCCGCGGCGGTCGTCGTCCCGGCGGCTGGCCCGACGCCGTCGTCGTGGGAGGGCGGCGTCGCCGTGCCCTACGCCCCGCGCTGGTGGCCCCACGGCAGGTCCAACCCGTCGGCGCCGTGGGCCAGCGGCTGGCCCAAGCCGGTGCTGTTCAAGCCGACCGCGCGAGGCGAGCTCTCCGGCGTCCGCATCGCGCTCGACCCCGGCCACGACCTCGGCAACTCCTCGCACATCAGCGCGATCAACCAGTGGTACTGGGTGGGCCTGCGCAAGACCTGCAACACCACGGGCACTGCGACCAACGCCGGCTACCCGGAGTCGACGTACGCGTTCGACGTCGTGGCGCGCGTGCGCCGGCTGCTCAACGCCAAGGGCGCGAGCGTCGTCGTCACCCGCGACCGCAACACCCGCGCCACGTACGGGCCGTGCGTCGGAGCCCGCGGCTCGTTCCCGTCGCAGCAGAAGGCCGACCTCATGGTGTCGGTGCACGGCGACGGCGCGCCGTCGTCCGGTCGCGGCTTCCACGTCATCACGCCCGGCGTGCTCCAGGGCTACACCGACGACATCGCGGCACCGTCCCGCACGCTGGCCCTGCGGATGATCGACGGCATGCGGTTCGTCGGCCTGCGGTCGACGACGTACCTGTCGAGCCCGCTGTCGGTGCGCAAGGACGTCGGCACGCTCAACATGGCCGACGTCCCGACCGTGATGGTGGAGACGCTCAACATGCGCAACGCCGCCGACGCCCGGCTCGCCTCCACCGCCGCGGGCCGGCAGAAGATCGCGATGGGCCTCTACAGCGGCATCGTCCGCTACCTCCGCGCCACCCGTTGAGCCGGACGGTCAGCCGGCGAAGAGCTCCGGGTGGCTGGTGAGCGCGACGCGGGTGCGGCGGATGTGGCCCTCGAGGAAGCGCTGGGCGTCTTCAGCGTCGCGGCGGCGGCACGCGTCGAGGATCAGCCGGTGCTCGGCGTTGACGATCGTCATGCGGTCCTCGCCCTGCAGCAGCATGAACGCGCGGCGGTAGTGCTGCGTGGAGTTCCAGAGCCGCACGGTGAAGGAGAGCAGCTGCTCGCTGCGGCACCCGGCGTACGACGTCATGTGGAAGTCGCGGTCGAGGACGAGGAACCGGCTGACGTCGGCGTCCCGCTCGATCTCGTCCTGGATCTCCTCCATCCGTGCGACGTGCTCGTCGGTGAGGTGCTCGAGGCTCTCGGCGAGCGTGAGCGGCTCGAGGCGCTCGCGCATCCGGTAGAAGGTGTTCACCTCGTACAGGTCGAGGGCCGGCACGCGGGCGCCGCGGTTGGGCAGCACCTCCGTGAGCCCCTCCGTCTCGAGGATGCGGAAGGCCTCGCGCACGGGGATCCGGCTGGTGCCGAACTGCTCGGCGACGACGTCCTGGAACAGCCGCTCGCCCGGCTGGTAGTCGCCGGCGAGGATCGACTCGCGCAGCGCGTTGGCGATGCGCTGGCTGCTGACGGAGTCGGTGCCCGGCGCGGTGTCCGCGCTCACGGTGCTACTCGAACCTCTCGGGGTGGTGGTCGAAGGCCTTGCCGTGAGGATAGGAGACCAGCTCGAACTGCATGCCCCACGGAGCCAGGAAGTAGACCCAGCGCTGGCCCTCCGACGCGTTGCGGCTGGCGGTGGGCTCGCCGAGCACTGTGACGCCCTGCTCGTGCAGGTAGGCGACCGCCGCGTCGAGGTCGTCGACGTAGAGCGCCACGTGGTGGCCGCCGATGTCGCTGTTGCGCGGCACCGCCGTGCCCTGGTCGGGCGCCTCGTACTGGAACACCTCGAGCACCGCCTGTCCGGCCACCCGGTAGAAGCGCAGCTCGCGCATGACCGTGCGCGGGTGCACGTTCATGTGCTCGGACATCCAGTCGCTGTCGTCGGAGCGGAACGGCCCGAGCCGGTACATGTACTCGGCGCCGAGGACGTCGACGAGCCAGGTGTGCGCGGCCTCGAGATCGGGGACGGTGAACCCGATGTGGTCGAGCCTGCTGAGGCCGGGGAGACCCACGATGCCCTCCTGATGGATCCACGACGGGGACAACCAGAGCGTCCCACGCGGACGTCGGGCCGTCCAGGTCTTGCGAATGGATACATCGGATGCCATGCTTCCGCGGTCGGACCCGACGCCGTACGCGCACCAGCCCGCCTGCCCAGGGAGCCCGCCGTGCCCGAGCACCGCCAACTCGATCCCGCGGTCGACTGGACCGAGGTCGTCGCCACGGAGTCCGACTGGGACGCCGCCGAGCCTGCGCTGCTCACCGGGATGCTGAGCCAGCTCGTGCTCATCCGTACCTTCGAGGAGCTCGTCCTCGACCTCGCCGCGCAGGGCCTCATCCACGGGCCGGCCCACTCGAGCATCGGCCAGGAGGGCGGCGCCGTCGGGTCGGCGATCACGCTGCGCACGACCGACACCGTCAACGGCTCCCACCGCGGCCACCACCAATTCCTCGCCAAGGCGCTGGCCCACCTGCACCCCGCCGGCATCGACCCGACGCAGCCGTTCCCCGCCGACGTCGAGGCACTGCTGCTCCGCACGCTGCGCGAGATCTGCGGCCTCGACCAGGGCTTCAGCCACGGGCGCGGCGGATCCATGCATCTGCAGTGGATCGAGGCCGGCGCCATCGGCACCAACGCGATCGTCGGCGGCGGCGTCCCGCTCGCGGCCGGCTCGGCGTGGTCGCACAAGCACGCCGGCACTGACGACGTCGCGGTCACCTACTTCGGCGACGGCGCCACCAACATCGGGTCGACGCTCGAGACGATGAACCTGGCCGGCGCGTGGTCGCTGCCGCTGTGCTTCTTCATCGAGAACAACCTCTACGCGGTCTCCACGCACGTCTCCGAGGCCACCGCGGAGACGCGCCTGTCGGGCCGCGGCCCCGGCTTCGGCATCCGCAGCTGGAAGGTCGACGGCATGGACCCCCTCGCCGTCCATCTCGCGATGCAGGAGGCGCTCGCGCACATGCGCGGCGGCCACGGCCCGGCCGTGATCGAGGCCGACGTCTACCGCTACTTCCACCAGAACGGGCCGTTCCCGGGCAGCGCGTTCCGCTACCGCACCAAGGAGGAGGAGGCCGAGTGGCGCGGCCGCGACCCGATCGCGCGTACCGCGGCCCACCTCGTCCGGCGCGGGATCCTCACCCAGGAGCAGGCGGACGCCACCACCTCGCGGGCGCAGGAGCTCATGCGCGGCCTCGCCGACGTCCTGCTCGAGCAGAACCCCGACGGCAAGCCCGGCGAGCGGCGCATCAAGCCCTCGGAGTGGCCCGACCCCGGCATGGTCGACGTCGGCGTGCGCGGCGACCTCTCCGAGCTCGACGGCATCGAGTTCACCGACGTCGACGACCACGCCGACCGGCTCCAGGACGTGAAGTTCATCGACGCCGTCGCCGGCGTCATGGGGCGGCGGATGGAGACCGACCCGCGGGTCGTCGTCCTCGGCGAGGACGTGCACCGGCTCTCCGGCGGCACCAATGGCGCGACCAAGGGCCTCAAGGACGCCTTCCCGGACCGCGTGCTCGGCACGCCGATCTCGGAGAACGCGTTCACCGGCCTCGGCGGCGGGATGGCGCTCGACGGCCGGTTCCGGCCGGTGGTCGAGTTCATGTACGCCGACTTCATGTGGGTCGCGGCCGACCAGCTGTTCAACCAGGTGGCCAAGGCGCGCCACATGTTCGGCGGCACCAGCAAGGTGCCGTTCGTGCTGCGCTCCAAGACCGCGATGGGCACCGGCTACGGCTCGCAGCACTCGATGGATCCTGCCGGCGTGTACGCCACGTCGGCCGGCCTGCGGATCATCGCGCCGTCCACGCCGTACGACTACGTGGGCCTGATGAACACCGCGCTGGCCCTCGACGACCCCGTCGTCGTGCTCGAGCACGTCGACCTCTACGCCTCCACCGGCCCCGGCCTGCCCGACGACTTCGACCACTACCTGCCGGTCGGCAGGGCGCGGGTGCGCCGCAGCGGCAGCCGCATCACCGTCCTCACCTACGGCGTCATGACCGGCCACGTGCTTGAGGCCGTCGAGCAGCTCGGCATCGACGCCGAGGTGATCGACCTGCGGTGGCTCGACCGCGCCTCGATCGACTGGGACACCATCACCGCGAGCATTCAGAAGACCAACGAGGCCGTGATCGTCGAGCAGGGCGCGCGCGGCACGTCGTACGGCGGCTGGCTCGGCGACGAGGTGGCCCGCAGGCTCTTCGACTGGCTCGATGCCCCCGTGCACCGCGTCCACGGCGGCGAGGCGTCGCCGACCATCAGCAAGGTCCTCGAGCGCGCGGCCTTCGCGCGCACCGAGGAGGTCGTCGCCGCCCTGCAGAAGATCGTGGGGGAGTGACATGCCCGAGCTGATGCGCATGCCCGGCGTCGCGGCCGGCGCCACCGAGGCGATCCTGGCCGCCTGGAACGTCGAGCCCGGCAAGCCGTTCGCGGCAGGCGATGTCGTCGTCACCGTCGAGACCGACAAGGCCGTGGTCGACGTCGAGGCCGAGGCGGACGGCGTGCTGCTGCGCGTCCTCGCCGACGCCGGCGCCACGGTCGAGGTCGGCGGGCCCATCGCGCTGCTCGGCGTCGCCGGCGAGCAGGTCGACGACGTCGAGCGGGTGCTCGCCGAGCTGGGCGTCGAGGGCGCCGAGCCCGCCGCGGTCGACGAGCAGGTGGCCGCGGCCCCCGAGGAGGCATCCGAGGCTGCTGTCTCACCGGCTCCGCCAGCGGCTGCCCCCGGTGCTACGGCCCCCGCGCCCGCTGGCGGCGGGCGCGTGTTCGCGAGCCCGCTCGCCCGCAAGGTCGCGCGCGAGGCCGGCGTCCCTCTCGAGCAGCTCGCCGGTACCGGCCCCGACGGCCGCATCCGGCGCCGCGACGTCGATGCCTACCTCGCCTCCCGGCCCGCAGCGACGCCCGCCGCGGCCGCTGCGGCTACAGCCCCCGCACGTGCCGCCGTCGTCGACGACGCCGAGTACTGGGACGAGCCCAACTCCCGCATGCGCACAGCCATCGCCGCTCGGCTGGCGGAGAGCAAGCAGACCGCGCCGCACTTCTACGTGAAGGGGTCGGCGAAGGTCGACCGGCTGCTGGAGATGCGCCGCGAGATCAACGAGGGCACGGCCGTGAAGGTCAGCGTCAACGACCTCGTCGTCAAGGCGGTGGCCAAAGCGCACACCCTCGTGCCGGGGCTCAACGTGATCTGGACCGGCGACGCCGTGCGCCACTTCGCCCGCGTCGACGTCGCCGTCGCCGTGGCGACGGACAACGGGCTGGTCACCCCCGTGGTCCGCGGCGTCGACCGGCTCTCCGTCACCGAGCTGGCTGCGGCGACACAGGACCTCGTGTCGCGGGCCAAGGACAAGCGGCTGCAGCAGAGCGAGCTCGAGGGCGGCACGGTGTCGGTGTCGAACCTCGGGATGTACGGCACCGAGGAGTTCTCCGCGATCCTCAACCCGCCGCAGTCGTCGATCCTGGCGGTCGGGGCCGCGCGGCTGGAGCCGGTCGTCGTCGACGGACGCATCGAGGCAGCGACCGTCCTGCGCGTGACGCTGTCGGTCGACCACCGTCCCGTCGACGGAGCCACCGCCGCCCAGTGGATGCAGGTCTTCACCGACCTGCTCGAGCACCCGGCTCGGATCCTCGCGTGATCGTGCGGCCCTGCGCGAGGAGCGCCATGATCGACCGACCCGGCCTGGAGGAGTGCGCATGACCGTCGGCACCGTCGGCACCGTCGACCCTGTCGTCCTGCTCGGTGCAGGGAAGATGGGCGCTGCCTTCGTCGACCGCTGGGCCGAGGCAGGTCGGTCGGTCGTCGTGTGGAACCGCGGCGCCGCCCGGGCGGAGGCGCTCGTGCGCGACGGCGTCGTCGCGGAGACGTCCCTGCTCGAGGCTGTGCGAGGCCGGCGCCTGGTCGTCTCCAGCGTCACGGACGGCCCCGCGCTCGTCGGCGTGATGCTGGAGGGCGGGGCGCTCGACGCGATGGACGAGGGCGCGCTCCTTGTCGATCTCTCGACCGTCGACGTCGCGTCGTCCGAGGCCGTCGCCGCTGCGGCGCAGGAGCGCGGCATCCGCTACGTGCGTGGTGCCGTGAGCGGATCGCCCCTCGTCGTGCGCGGCGGGTCGGCGTCACTGCTGCTGTCGGGCCCGGCCGAGGCCGTCGAGGCCGCGCGCGCGGTCCTGCTCGAGATCGCCCCCACCCTCTACGTCCTTGGCGACGCCGAGCAGGCGCGCGTGGTCAAGATCGCGATCAACTCGATGCTCGGCGCCACGATGCAGCTGCTGGCGGAGGCGACCGTGCTCGTCGAAGCCTCCGGCGTCGAGCGCGACGCCTTCCTCGACGCCCTCGACGGCAGCGTGATGGCCAGCCGCTTCGTCAGCTACAAGGGGTCGGCGCTGCGTGCGCGCGACTACACCTCGACGTTCCGCACGGCCGACATGCGCAAGGACATCGCGCTCGCGGTCTCCCTCGGCCACGGCGCCGGCATCCCGCTGCCCGTGGCGTCGACGGTGCTCGCGCGCACCGAGGCGGCGGTCGAGGCGGGCTATGGGGACGACGACTTCCTCAGCCTGGTCTGCGTGCAGCAGATCGCCTCGGGCCGCGAGGCCGACGTCGTGCGCGAGCCGACGTCATGACACCCGACGCACTCCAGCAACCCCAGCACCGCAGCTACGGACGAGAGGCGAGCCAGTGAGCAAGCTGACGGCGACCTACGGCACCAACCAGGTCGACTGGGAGTCGCGCCTGGACATGTCCCGGCTCCGGCAGGACCGGCTCGGCAAGCTCAAAGCCGAGCTCGAGCGCTCCGACCTCGGCGCGCTGCTGACCTTCGACTTCCACAACATCCGCTACATGACCGCGACCCACATCGGCACGTGGGCGATGGACAAGATGATCCGGTTCGCGCTGCTGCCGCGCGGCGGCGACCCGGTGCTGTGGGACTTCGGCTCCGCGGCCAAGCACCACATGCTGCAGGCGGAGTGGCTCGACGAGCCGCACGCCGCCGCGGGGCGCGGCGAGCACTACGGCAACCGAGCCGGCATCTCGACGCTGCGCGGCACGATCGGTCCGGGGGCGCGCCGTGCCGAGGACGTCGCGAAGAAGATCGTCGAGGTCATGCGCGACTTCGGGCTCGAGGGCCAGCCGGTCGGTGTCGACATCATCGAGCCGGACGTGCTGCTCGCACTGCAGGCGGCCGGCGTCCCCGTCGTCGACGGCCAGCAGTGCTTCCTCGCGGCGCGCCGCATCAAGACCGCCGACGAGATCGGCCTGCTCACCCAGGCCGCCTCGATGGTCGACGCCGCCTACGAGAACCTCTACGAGTTCCTGCGTCCCGGCGTGCGCGAGAACGAGTGCGTCGGCCTTGTGGCCAAGACCCTCTACGACCTCGGCTCCGAGCACGTGGAGGGCGTCAACGCGATCTCGGGCGAGCGCTGCTCCCCGCACCCGCACGTCTACTCGGACCGTCTGATCCGCCCCGGCGACCCGGCCTTCTTCGACATCCTCCACTCGTTCATGGGCTACCGGACCTGCTACTACCGCACGTTCGCCGTGGGCTCGGCGTCGCGCGCGCAGCGCGACGCCTACACGATCTGCCGCGAGCTCATGGACAAGGCCATCGCCGCGGTGAAGCCCGGTGTGACCACCGCCGACATCGTGTCGTTGTGGCCGAAGGCCGAGGAGTTCGGCTTCCCGAGCGAGGAGGCCGCGTTCGCCCTGCAGTACGGCCACGGTGTCGGCCTGTCGATCTGGGAGCGCCCGATCTTCAGCCGCTACACGTCCTTCGACGCTCCCGAGACCCTCGAGGAGGGCATGGTCTTCGCCCTCGAGACGTACTGGCCCGCGGCCGACGGCTGGGGTGCGGCGCGCATCGAGGAGGAGGTCGTCGTCACGGCGACCGGCTGCGAGGTCATCACCAAGTTCCCGGCCGAGGAGCTGCTCGTCGCGGGTAAGCGCTACTACACGACTGGCGGCTACCTCCCGGCCGAGCGCGACTCGCAGTCGCACCTCAACACCGCCGCAGGGCGCGGGGAGTAGTCCGGCGCTGCTGGTCGGAGCGGGCTCTGCCAGGCTTCGACCAGCACATCGGCGGGAGGTCCCATGCGGTCGCGCGAGCTCGAGGAGCAGGCCCGCGAGGCGCTGCCGCCCGAGGTGTTCGCCTACTTCGCCGCCGGCTCGGGGGAGCAGCGCACACTGGCCGGGCAGGAGGCCGCGTGGGACGGTCTGCTGCTGCGCCCGCGCGTGCTGCGCGACGTCTCCACCGTCTCGACGTCGGTCACTGTGCTCGGCACGCCGCTCGCGACGCCGGTGCTCGTCGCTCCGGCAGCCCTGCACGGCCTTGCGCACCCGGACGGCGAGGTCGCGACCGCTGCCGGCGCCGCCGCCGCCGGGTCTCTGATCGTCCTGTCGATGCGGGCAAGCAGGCCGCTCGAGCAGATCGCGGCCGCCGCGGGGCCGTGGTGGCAGCAGATGTACGTGCTTGGCGACCGGGGCATCTCCGACGAGGTCGCGCGTCGGGCCGCCGCCGCGGGCGCGTCGGCGCTGGTGGTCACCGTCGACGTCCCCTTCGTGGCCCGCAAGCCCACCGGCCCCCTGCCGCCCCTGCCGCGCGAGGCGATCGTCGAGGCGCTCGAGGGCCGCGACCCCGACGACCCCCGGCTGAAGCAGGCTCCCGACCTCGGCGCCGCCGACATCGCCCGCCTCAAGGACCTCACGGGACTGCCCGTCGTGGCCAAGGGCGTCCTGCGCGGCGACGAGGCGCTGCGGTGCCTCGACGCCGGCGCCGACGCCGTGATCGTGTCGACCCACGGCGGGCGCCAGCTCGACGGCGTCGTGCCGTCGGCGCTCGCCCTGCCCGAGGTCGTGGACGCGGTCGGCGACCGTGCCGAGGTCTATGTCGACGGCGGCGTCCGCACCGGCACGCACGTGCTGCGGGCTCTGGCCCTCGGTGCGACGGCGGTGCTCACCGCGCGTCCGCTGCTGTGGGCGCTCGCGGTCGGGGGATCCGACGGCGTCCGCGACCATCTGCTCGAGCTGACGTCCGACACCCGTGACGCGCTCGGGCTCGCCGGCTGCACGTCGCCGGCGGACGCCGGCCGCGACCTCGTCGCACTCTGACAGGCAGCACCAGCCCTTCCAGCCGTGTCGCTCGACGGCCGTGCGGCGTCCGGATGCGAGCATCGACAGGTGACGTCGATGCTCGAGCGGCCGGTGACGGGCGGCGCCCCCAAGAAGCCGCGCGAGCGCGCAGACGTCGTCGCGACCCTGCCCGTCGCCGCCATCACTGCGGCGCTGTGGGCTGCTGGCGTCGGCCTCGTCGTGATCGGCGTCCTCACGTCGGTCGCGTGGGCTGTGTCGAGCCGAGGCGCCGACGGCATCTCCACGCCGCTGCGTGCGTCCGGCACGATCTGGCTGGCTGCGCACCACGTGCCTGTGGACACCCCGGCCGGTCCGGTGACGCTGCTCCCGCTGCTGCTGCTCGCGCTGCCCGTCGTCCTGCTCGTCCGCGCCGGGCGCTGGGCCGCCAGGATCACGTCGCTGTCGGGGCGCAACGACGCCGCCCTGGTGGTGGTCGCGGGCACCGCCGTGTACGCGTTCGTGGGCTTCCTCGTCGCCGAGGTCGCCGGCATCGCCGATGCGACCAGCAGTCCGCAGACCGCGCTGCTGTGCTGCGGCGCCGTCGCCCTGCTCTCGCTGTCCGCGGGCGTGCTCGTCGGCTCCGGGATGCACCGGTCGCTCATCGCCCGGCTGCCGCTGCTCGTGCGCCGCGGCGCGGTGGCGGCCGCCACCACCGGCGCCGCGCTCGTCGCCGCCGCGGGCCTGACCCTGCTGGTGGCCCTGGCGCTGCGCTTCCACACCGTGTCCTCGCTCGGCCGGGAAGCCGCACCCGGCGTGCTCGACGCGGCCGCGCTGCTGCTGGTGTCGCTCGCCTACCTGCCCAACCTGCTGGTGTGGGCGCTCGCCTACGCCGCCGGGCCAGGCTTCGCGATCGGTGGCGGTGCCGTGGTCGACCCGTTCAGCGTGAGCGGCGGGCTCCTGCCCGGCGTCCCGGTCCTCGGGGCGATCCCGCAGGACCCGCCCCCGGGCGCTCCGCTCCTCCTCCTGCTCCCGGTGCTCGCCGGGATGGCCGGGGCTGCGGCGCTGCGGCGGCGCGGGCGCCTCGACATCGTCGACGAGGCGGTGGTCCTGCTCGGGTCGTCGGCCGTCGTCGGCGTCGTCGTCGGCGTCCTGTGCTGGCTGTCGGCCGGGGCGCTGGGCTCGGGCCGGCTCGCCGACGTCGGGCCGGACGGCCTCGTCGTCGGGCTCGCGGTCGCGGGCCTCACTGTGGCCGGCGGGCTGCTGTGGTCGCTCGGCGCCCACCTCCTGCCGCATCTGCCCCGGCGCGCCTGGCACGCCTGACCGGCCCCGACCGGCTTGACCGGGAGTTCGGGCATCCGGGCCCGCCCCCGTAGGATCGAGCCGTCCACCCCCGGCCGATCCCGAGGACCGCTGCGTGACCGCCGTGCCCCACCAGTCCGCGCGCTCCCGGCTCGTCGTCCTCGTCTCCGGGTCCGGCAGCAACCTGCAGGCCCTGCTCGACGCCGCGGAGGACCCGCGCTACCCCGCCGAGGTGGTGTCGGTCGGCTCGGATGTGAAGGACGCGTACGGCCTCGTCCGCGCCGGAGCGGCGGGCGTCCCCTTCTGGGCGCTCGAGCCGTCCGACTTCGCCGACCGCCCCGCCTGGACCGAGGCGCTGGCCGACGCCGTCGCGGCGCACGAGCCCGACTGGGTCGTGTGCGCCGGGTTCATGCGGATCCTCGGCCCGGCCTTCGTCCAGCGCTTCGCCGGCCGCATCGTCAACACCCACCCGGCGCTGCTGCCGAGCTTCCCGGGCGCGCACGGCGTCCGCGACGCGCTCGCCTACGGCGTCAAGGTCACCGGCTGCACCGTCCACCTCGTCGACGAGGGCGTCGACACCGGCCCCGTCCTCGCGCAGGCCGCCGTCGCGGTCGAGCCCGACGACGACGAGGCGTCGCTCCACGAGCGCATCAAGACCGTCGAGCGCGAGCTGCTCGTCGAGACCGTGGCCGCCCTCGCGGCTCGCGGCTGCACCGTCACCGGCAGGAAGGCGTCCATCCCGTGAGCACCCGTCCGATCCGTCGTGCGCTCGTCTCGGTCTACGACAAGACCGGCCTCGACGAGCTGGCGCGCGGGCTGGCCGACGCCGGCGTCGAGATCGTGTCCACCGGCTCCACGGCGTCGCGCATCGCGTCGCTGGGCATCTCCGTCACGCAGGTGCAGGACCTCACCGGCTTCCCGGAGTGCCTCGACGGCCGCGTGAAGACGCTGCACCCCAAGGTGCACGCCGGCATCCTCGCCGACCTGCGCCTGCCCGAGCACCAGTCGCAGCTCGACGAGCTCGGCATCGCGCCGTTCGAGCTGGTGGTGGTGAACCTCTACCCGTTCGTCGACACCGTCGCCTCGGGCGCTACTCCGGACGAGTGCATCGAGCAGATCGACATCGGCGGCCCCACCATGGTGCGCGCCGCGGCGAAGAACCACCCGAGCGTCGCGGTGGTCACCTCGCCGTCGTACTACGCCGACGTGCTGGCGGCGGTGGCCCGCGGCGGCTTCACGCTCGAGGAGCGCCAGCGCCTCGCCGCCGAGGCGTTCATCCACACGGCCAACTACGACGTCGCGGTGGCGAGCTACCTCGGCAACGTGGTGTCGCCGTCCGACTCGGGCACCGGCTTCCCGGCGTGGATCGGCGCCACGTGGGAGCGCGCCGAGGTGCTGCGCTACGGCGAGAACCCGCACCAGCGCGCCGCTCTCTACGTCACCAACGCCGCGCTCACCCCCGGGCTCGCCCAGGCCGAGCAGCTGCACGGCAAGGAGATGTCCTACAACAACTACGTCGACGCCGACGCCGCCCGCCGCGCCGCGTACGACCACGCCGAGCCAGCCGTCGCGATCATCAAGCACGCCAACCCGTGCGGCATCGCCGTCGGCGCCGACATCGCCGAGGCCCACCTCAAGGCGCACGAGACCGACCCGGTGTCGGCGTTCGGCGGCGTCATCGCCGCGAACCGTCCGGTGACAGCCGAGATGGCCCGCCAGGTCGCCGAGGTGTTCACCGAGGTCGTCGTCGCTCCCGGCTACGACGACGACGCGCTCGCCATCCTCACCGAGAAGAAGAACCTGCGGCTGCTCGTGGCTGCCGCTGTGCCCGAGCGCGGCGCGATCGAGATCCGGCCGGTGTCGGGCGGGATCCTGCTGCAGTCGCAGGACCGCATCGACGCGGCGGGCGACGACCCGACGACGTGGACGCTGGCCTGCGGCGAACCGGCCGACGAGGCGACCCTGCGCGACCTCGTTTTCGCCTGGCGCGCCTGCCGCTCTGTGAAGAGCAACGCGATCCTGCTCGCCAAGGACGGTGCCGCGGTCGGCGTCGGCATGGGCCAGGTCAACCGGGTCGACTCCGCGCGGCTCGCCGTCTCCCGCGCTGGCGAAGACCGCGCCCGCGGCTCCGTCGGCGCCAGCGACGCGTTCTTCCCGTTTCCGGATGGCCTCGAGGTGCTCACCGCTGCCGGCGTCACGGCGATCGTGCAGCCGGGCGGCTCGGTCCGCGACGACGAGGTGATCGCCGCGGCGACCGCCGCCGGCGTCACCATGTACCTCACCGGCACCCGCCACTTCTTCCACTGACCCGCTCTGGATGGGTGAGCGGCGGCTATGGCCGTCGCTCACCCATCCAGAGCGGAACTGTCAGCTGGGCTGGGTGTGGCGGGGCAGGCGTGCGTCGAGCCACATGATGAGGTCGCTGGTGCTGCGCGTCTGCAGCCACACGCGACCAGGCCCGACGAAGTCGGCGACGAGCCCCTCGCCGCCGAGCAGGGTGGTCTTCCACGAGCCCGCCTTGCGTACGCGGTACTGCACCGAGCTGTCGAACGCGACGATGTGGCCGCTGTCGATCGTCACCTGCTCGCCGGCACCGAGCACCATGTCGCGCAGGCCGCCGTACGCCGACACGAGCAGGTGCCCCGTGCCGCTGCAGCGCAGCAGCACCAGGCCGGCGCCGCTGAAGAACCCCTTGGCGCCGCCCCACTTGGAGTCGACGTCGACCGTGGTGTCCGACGCGATCCACGAGCCGGACTGCACCATGAGGTCCTGCCCGGTCAGGTCGATGTCGACCATGTCGCCGGCCAGCACCGGTGCGAGCCCGACGATGCCGCCCGTGCGCGACGTGAAGTCGTTGACGAAGAAGCTCTCGCCGCCGAGGGTGCGACGTAGGCCGCGCATGAAGCCGCCCTGCGTGGACGTCGCGATCTCGACGTCGCCCCGGGTCATCGCCATCGCGCCGCTCTCGAGCCGGACGGCGCCGCCGGGCGGCAGCGTCACCTCGGCGTAGGCGAACGCCGGGCGCCCCGTGATCTCGACCTGCATGTCCCTCTCCCTCCGCGGGCCGCGCCCGCCGCGTCGTCGTCCCTCGATCCTGGCACCGCGCGGCGCCTCCCGGACGTCGTAACCGTCACCTCCCCACCCGCTCTGGATGGGTGACGCGTCGCCATACGGTCGCGTCACCCATCCAGAGCGAGGGTGCGGCCGTGCGTAGGCTGCGCGGATGGTCGACGGCGAGGCGCATCACCGGCATCCGGTGTGGGCCGTCGTCGTCGCGTTCTGCGTCGGCGTCGGCATCGTGGTGCAGAGCCGCATCAACGGGCAGCTCGCAGTCGACGTGCAGGACGGGCTGCTCGCCGCCGTGCTGTCGTTCACCACCGGCTTCGTGATCCTGCTCGTGATCGTGGCCTCCCGGCGCACCACGCGGCATGCGCTCGTGGTCGAGCTGCAGGCGGAGCTGCGGTCGCGCAACCTGCGCTGGTGGCACCTGCTCGGCGGTCTCGGCGGAGCGACGCTCGTGGCGGGCCAGGGCCTCGCGGTCCCGGTGCTGGGCCTCGCGCTGTTCACGGTGCTCGTCGTCGCCGGCAACACCGGCACCGCGATCGGCGTCGACCGCGCGGGCATCGGGCCGGGGATCCCGCGGCCGGTGACGGGACGCCGCATCGCGGCGGCCCTCATCACCACCGGGGCCGTGGCGCTCGCAGTCTCTGGGCGGGTCGTGCTCGGCGACGTCGCGGCGTGGGCGATCGTGCTGGCCGTCGTCGCCGGGGCGGCCATCGCCGTGCAGCCGGCGCTCAACGGCCAGATCGCCCACCGCACCGGCGATGCGCTCGCCGCCACCACGGTCAACTTCGCCGTCGGCACCGCTGCGCTGATCCTCGCCCTGGCGGCGGAGCACGCGCTCGGGCACGGCTGGACGGCGCCGCCGATGCCGTGGGAGCAGCCCGTCCTCTGGCTCGGCGGCCCGGTGGGGATCCTGTTCATCGTGGGCGCGACGGTGGTGGTGAAGCCGCTCGGTGTGCTGCTCTACGGCCTGCTCAGCATCGCCGGGCAGCTGTCGATGTCGCTCCTGCTCGACCTGGTGCTGCCCACCCCGGGCACGGTCGTCACGTGGCAGCTCATCACCGGAGTCGTCCTCACCGGCCTCGCCGTCGCCTGGGCGGCGCAGAGCCCGCGGGCGGCCCGGACGACGAGGGCCTGACGCCATGCATCTGGCTCAGTTCAACATCTCGTGGCTGCGGCAGCCGATCGACCACCCGGACCTGGCACCGTTCGTGGCGGCCTACGACCCTGTCCTCGCCGAGGCTTCGGCCGCCCCGGGCTTCGTGTGGCGCCACACGGAATCGACGTCGGTGCCGAGAGCACGTCTGTTCGGGCGCGATGCGATCGTGAACCTCTCGGTGTGGACCGGGCCGGACGAGCTGGCCGCGTTCGTGCGTGCCGGTACGCACCTCGAGGTGATGCGGCAGCGGCAGCAGTTCTTCCGCGCGCACGAGGGGCCGAGCCTCGTCCTGTGGTGGATCGAGGAAGGCACCCGCCCGACGCTGGCGCACGCTGCCGATCGGCTGAGTCTGCTCGGCGAGGAGGGCCCGGGGCCCGACGCGTTCACGTTCGGGGGCATCCGCGGCCCGGGCTGACGGCGGCGACATCCCGGCGTTCTGCCGTGTTGCGCCTCGCGGCAGGCCGGTGCGGGTGCAGGATCGGATGCGGCACAGTCCCCACGCGCGGCCGGCAGGGCGCCGGTCCCGCACCCCCGGACGAGAGAGGCCCCGATGAACCTCGGCGACGCCCTGCTGTGGCTCGTGTACTTCTTCTTCATGATCGTCTACTTCATGATGATCTTCTGGATCATCGGCGACCTGTTCCGCCGTGACGACATCGGCGGCTTCGCCAAGGCGCTGTGGATCATCGTCCTGCTGTTCATCCCGCTGCTGACGATGCTCATCTACGTCATCACGCAGGGCAGCAAGATGACCGAGCGCCGGATGGCCGAGTACGGCCAGCTCAAGGCGCAGCAGGACGCGTACATCAAGAACGTCGCGCGCGGCGACACGTCGTCCCAGATCAAGCAGGCGCACGACCTGCTGCAGTCCGGCGCGATCACGCAGGCCGAGTACGACGCCCTCAAGGCGAAGGCGCTGTCCTGACCCGCTGATCCCGAACCGGAGCCGGGCCGTCCGCGAGTCGGCCCGGCTCCGCCGTGTCCGGGCCCGGAGGACGCGGGCCGACCTAGGCTCGGGGCATGCCCCAGCTCGCCCAGCTCAACGTGGCGCTGCTCCGCCACCCCCTCGACCACCCCGATCTCGAGCCGTTCGTGTCGCGGCTCGACGAGGTCAATGCCCAGGCCGACGCCGCCCCCGGGTTCGTCTGGCGGCTGCAGGAGGAGACCGGCAACGCCACCGGGCTGCGGCCGTGGGGCGAGGAGATGATCGTCAACCTCTCGGTGTGGGACGGCTTGGAGAGTCTGCGCGCCTATGTCTACGCGCCGGGGCACGTCGAGGTGCTCAGGGCCCGCCGCCGGTTCTTCGTCCCGATGGGGACGCCGCACCTGGTGCTCTGGTGGGTCCCCGACGGCCACCGCCCCACGCTGGAGGAGGCGCGGGAGCGGCTGACCCTCCTGGAGCGGAATGGCCCCGGGCCCGATGCGTTCACGCTGGCCGCGGCGTTCCCCGTCGGTGCGGTCCAGGGTCCCTGAGGCGGTCTGACAGGATGCCGACGTGACGGCGACGATCCTCGACGGCAAGGCCACCGCGGCCGCGATCAAGTCCGAGCTGGCTGCCCGCGTGGCGCGCCTGAAGGAGCACGGCGTCTCGCCGGGCCTGGGCACCGTGCTCGTCGGCGACGACCCCGGCAGCCACTCCTACGTGGCCGGCAAGCACCGCGACTGCGCCGAGGTCGGCATCGCGTCGCTGCGGGCCGACCTCCCGGCCGACGCCACGCAGGCGCAGGTCGACGAGGCGATCCAGCGCCTCAACGAGGACCCCGCCTGCACCGGCTACATCGTGCAGCTGCCGCTGCCGAAGGGGCTCGACGAGGCGCGGGCCCTCGAGCTCATCGACCCCGACAAGGACGCCGACGGGCTGCACCCCACCAACCTCGGCCGCCTCGTGCTCAACATCCCCGCACCGCTGCCGTGCACGCCACGCGGCATCGTGGAGCTGCTGCGCCGGTACGACGTGCCGATCAACGGCGCCGAGGTGGCGGTCGTCGGCCGAGGCGTCACCGTCGGCCGCCCGCTCGGCCTGCTGCTCACCCGCAAGTCCGAGGACGCCACCGTCACCCTCTGCCACACCGGCACGAAGGACGTCGCCGCCCACACCCGCGGCGCCGACATCGTCGTCGCAGCCGCAGGTGTGGCCCACCTGCTCACGCCCGACATGGTCAAGCCCGGCGCAGCCGTCCTCGACGTCGGCATCACCCGCACCGATGCCGGCCTCGTCGGCGATGTGCACCCCGACGTCCGCGACATCGCGGCCTTCGTGGCGCCCATGCCGGGCGGCGTGGGGCCGATGACGCGCGCGATGCTCATCCTCAACGTCGTCGAGGCCGCCGAGCGCGCGGCCGGGATCGCCTGACGCCTCGGCCATGGGCACCGGGGCGCAGACCGACGAGCCGGCCTCCCGCCGCCGCCTGGCGGAGTGGCCGATCGCCGTCGTGCTCGCCGTCGTACTCGCGGGCCTGGCGGTCGTGGCCCTCGGCCACTTCCGGCGCGGCACCGTCGTGATCTCCTTCGCCGTCGCGCTGGCGCTTTTCCTGCGGATCCTGCTCTCGGACGCCGACGCCGGTCTCCTGCGCGTGCGCTCCAAGCGGATCGACGTCGCGGTCCTCGCGGTGCTCGCGGTGGGCACGGGGATCCTGTCGCTGTGGGTGCCCCCGCCGACCACGTGAGGCCCCGCCAGGGGCTAGGCTGGACCCAGATGTCTTGATGACGAGATATCCCGCGGCCCGGCCGATGCCGTCCGGGCGCGGTGCCGCACTGCCGAGAGCGGAGAGCGCCTCATGGCCCGTACCCCTGTCACCGTCACCGTCACCGGAGCCGCCGGCCAGATCGGCTACGCGCTGCTGTTCCGCATCGCGTCGGGCCACCTGCTCGGCGCCGACACCCCGGTGCGCCTGCGCCTCCTCGAGATCACGCCGGCGCTGAAGGCGGCCGAGGGCACGGCGATGGAGCTCGACGACTGCGCCTTCCCGCTGCTCTCCGGGATCGACATCACCGACGACGCGCGCGCCGCGTTCGACGGCACCAACGTCGCGCTGCTCGTCGGCGCCCGCCCGCGCACCGCGGGCATGGAGCGCGGCGACCTCCTCGAGGCCAACGGCGGCATCTTCAAGCCGCAGGGCGAGGCCATCAACGCCGGCGCGGCCGACGACATCCGCGTCCTCGTGGTCGGCAACCCGGCCAACACCAACGCGCTCATCGCCGCGTCGCACGCGCCCGACGTCCCGACGTCGCGCTTCACGGCCATGACCCGCCTCGACCACAACCGCGCCAAGACGCAGCTGGCGAAGAAGGCCGGCGTCACGGTCAACGACATCACCAACCTCACGATCTGGGGCAACCACTCCGCCACGCAGTACCCGGACATCTTCAACGCGAAGATCAACGGCCGGAACGCGGCCGAGGTGGTCGACGACCAGGCGTGGCTGGAGAACGACTTCATCCCGACCGTGGCCAAGCGCGGCGCCGCGATCATCGAGGCGCGCGGTGCGTCGTCCGCGGCGTCGGCCGCCAACGCCGCCATCGACCACGTGTACTCGTGGGTCAACGGCACGCCCGAGGGCGACTGGGTCTCCGCGGCGATCCCGTCCGACGGCTCCTACGGCGTGCCCGAGGGCATCATCTCGTCGTTCCCGGTGACGTCGAACGGCGGCGAGTGGGAGATCGTCCAGGGCCTCGAGATCAGCGACTTCTCGCGCGCCCGCATCGACGCCTCCGTCGCCGAGCTCGTCGAGGAGCGCGAGGCCATCACGGCCCTCGGCCTCATCTGACCCGTCCCACCACCCCAGCGTGGCGCCGGACGGCGTCGCAGATTCAGGAGAACCCCGTGGCGAAGATCAAGGTCGTCAACCCTGTCGTCGAGCTCGATGGCGACGAGATGACGCGGATCATCTGGCAGTTCATCAAGGACAAGCTGATCCTCCCGTACCTCGACATCGACCTGAAGTACTACGACCTGTCGGTGCAGAAGCGCGATGAGACCGACGACCAGATCACCATCGACGCCGCCAACGCCATCAAGCAGTACGGCGTCGGCGTCAAGTGCGCGACGATCACCCCCGACGAGGCGCGCGTCGAGGAGTTCGGCCTCAAGAAGATGTGGAAGTCGCCCAACGGCACGATCCGCAACATCCTCGGCGGCGTCATCTTCCGCGAGCCGATCGTCATCTCCAACATCCCGCGCCTGGTGCCCGGCTGGACCAAGCCGATCATCATCGGCCGCCACGCGTACGGCGACCAGTACCGCGCCACCGACTTCGTCGTGCCCGGCAAGGGCAAGCTGTCGGTGAAGTTCGTCCCGGAGGACGGCGGCGAGCCCATCGAGCTCGACGTCTTCGACTACCCGGGCGGCGGCGTGTCGATGACGATGTACAACCTCGACGACTCGATCCGCGATTTCGCCCGCGCCTCGATGCGCTACGGCCTCGACCGCGGCCTGCCGGTGTACCTGTCGACGAAGAACACGATCCTCAAGGCCTACGACGGCCGCTTCAAGGACATCTTCGCCGAGGTCTTCGAGACCGAGTTCAAGGAGCAGTTCGAGGCCGCCGGCATCACCTACGAGCACCGCCTCATCGACGACATGGTCGCGGCGGCGCTCAAGTGGGAGGGCGGCTACGTCTGGGCCTGCAAGAACTACGACGGCGACGTCCAGTCCGACACCGTCGCGCAGGGCTTCGGCTCGCTCGGCCTCATGACCTCGGTGCTCATGACGCCGGACGGCAAGACCGTCGAGGCCGAGGCGGCGCACGGCACCGTCACCCGCCACTACCGCCAGCACCAGCAGGGCAAGCCGACGTCGACCAACCCGATCGCGTCGATCTTCGCCTGGACCCAGGGCTTGGCCTACCGCGGCAAGATGGACGGCACCCCCGAGGTCACCGAGTTCGCCCAGACCCTCGAGCGCGTCTGCATCGAGACGGTCGAGGAGGGCAAGATGACCAAGGACCTCGCCCTGCTCATCGGCCCGGACGCCCCGTGGCTGACCACCGAGCAGTTCCTCGACGCGATCGACGAGAACCTCCAGAAGGCCATGGCCTGATCGCACTCCCTCGGTCGACGGCCCCCGGCACGATGCCGGGGGCCGTCGTCGTCCGGGGCCGCGTGTCACACCCGCAACGGCACCAAAGTCGGCGGACTTTGCTGCACTTGCTGGTGTTACGCGCGAGACGACGGGGTGGGCGGTGCCAGGATCGGGACGTGACCACGCCGCATCTCGACCGGCTGCATGTGCAGGTGGCGCGCCGGATGGACGCCCCGGCGCTGGCCGCGCTCAACCAGGTCGTCCAGCAGATGCACCACGAGTGGTCGGGCAACGAGTACCTCCCGCCGGATCCCCGTGCGGCTGAGGACTTCTTCCTCGCCAAGGTCGCCGACGCCTCCGCCGTCGTGCTGGTCGCCTTCCGCACCGGCCACCCTGTCGGCTTCCTCTACGCGCAGGAGATGCACCGCCCGCCCAACCCGTTCACGTCCGAGCTGCGCGTGCTCTACGTCGAGCAGGTCGTCGTCCTGCCGGAGAAGCGGCGCAGCGGGGTGGGGCGCGCGCTGTTCCACGCGGCCGAGCGGGCCGCGAGGGCTCGCGGCCTCGACGAGGTACGCCTCGAGACCGCCGCTGTGAACGCCTCGGCCCAGGCGTTCTTCGACCGCCTCGGGTACAGCCCCTACTCGGTACGGCTGCGCAAGGGCATGTAGGGCCGTGCGCCTCCTCCCGCCGCTGCCGCCGGTCCCGGCCGCCCCCGTCGGCGGCGACCGCGATCTGGCGCTCGACGTCGTGCGGGCCTGGTCGCTGCTGGTGGTGGTGCTCGGCCACTTCCTCATGCTGATCCTGCTGTGGGACGACGACGGCGTGCCCGCGTCGGCGAACACCCTGACCTCGGGCGACCCGTGGCCCTACGTCACCTGGCTGCTGCAGGTGATGCCCCTGTTCTTCATCGCCGGGGGAGCGGTCAACGAGCGCAGCTACGAGCGGTCCGCGGGCACCTACAACGTCTGGTTGTGGAAGCGCACCCGCCGACTCATGCGGCCGACGGTGGTCTACCTGCTGGTGCTCGCCGTGATCTTCAGCGTCGTCACGCTGCTCGTGCGCCGCGAGGTGACCGATCCGCTCGTGCAGGGCGTCACCGGCCCGCTGTGGTTCCTCGCCGTCTACATCCCGGTGACGGCGCTGACGCCCGTGACGAGCGCGTGGTGGCGCAGGTCGGGGCTGTGGTCGGTAGCGGTGCTGGCCGTCGGCGTCGCAGCGATCGACGTCGTCCGGCTGAACTGGGTGGAGACCGCCGGTGCGCTCACGATGGTCGTCGCGTGGGTGCTCGTGCACCAGCTCGGCTACTGGTACCGCGCCGGGGTGAGCCGGATGGCCGCGTGGGCCTGCGTCGTCGGCGGGCTGACAGCCAACGTGCTGCTGTCGCAGGTGCTGCGCTGGTACCCGACGTCGCTGGTGGGGATCCCGACCGAGCGCTTCTCGAACATGGCACCCCCGACCATCGTGCTGGTGCTGCACTCGCTGGTGCTCTTCGGCGGCTTCGTCCTGCTCGCGCCCTGGATGCGGCGCCGGTTCGCGACGCCGCGCGCCTTCGCCGCCACCGCGCGCGCGGCCGTGTTCGCCATGACGATCTACCTCTGGCACATGCTCGTGCTGGTGGGCTGGCTGTCCCTCCTGCACGCACTCGACCTCGACCTCCCGGTGCGCATCGAGGGCGGCAACATCGTCCCCGAGGGGCTGAACTACTGGGGCTGGCTGATCCCGTCGACCGTAGGTTTCGGCCTCGTGCTCTACGTCGTCGTACGGCTGCTGTGGCCGATCGAGTTCCTGCGGCTGCCGTGGCTCGATACCGCTGGGGGGACGCCGAGCGACTCGCCCTGGCGCGCCGGCGTCGGCGCGGCGCTGGTCGGGGCAGGTCTGCTCGCGGTGGCGGGCGCGGGCTTCTCCGGCTTCCCGCTCGCGACGCACACGGCCTACGGCATCCCGGTATCTGCGGCCGCGGCCCTGGTCGCCGTCGGTGCCGGGCTGGCGCTGCTGCGCCAGCCCTCGCCCGCCCGCGCGGAGGCCCTCGCCCCGTGATGGGATGACGCCGTGCTCACGGTCGTCACCGCCAACGTCAACGGGATCCGCGCCGCCGCCCGCCGCGGGGGCCTCGACTGGCTCGCCGCCTCCGGCGCCGACGTCCTGTGCCTGCAGGAGGTCCGGGCGTCCGACGAGCAGGTCGCGGCCGAGCTCGAGGCCGCGGGCCTCGGCCACCTGCACGTGGCGCACACCGAGGCCGAGTCGAAGGGCCGTGCGGGCGTCGCCGTCCTGACGCGGTCGCCCCAGACGAAGGTGCGCACGTCGGTCGGGCCCGAGGAGTTCGCGTCGGCCGGCCGGTACGTCGAGGCGCTGGTCGACACCGAGCTCGGCAAGGTCGTCGTCGCCTCGGTGTACGTGCACACCGGCGAGGCCACCGACGAAGCGAGGCAGTCGGAGAAGTACCGGTTCCTCGACGCCGTCGAGGCCCGGATGCTCGAGCTAGGGAAGGCCTCACTCCGCAAGGGCGGCCCGCAGGCCGTCGTGTGCGGCGACCTCAACGTCGCCCACTCCGAGATGGACATCAAGAACTGGAAGGGCAACCGCGGCAAGGCAGGTTTCCTGGAGGACGAGCGCGCCTACCTGAGCCGCTGGTTCGACGAGCACGGCTGGACCGACCTCGGCCGCGCCCTGGGCGGCGACGGGCCGGGCCCCTACACGTGGTGGTCGTGGCGCGGCCGAGGGTTCGACACCGACGGCGGCTGGCGCATCGACTACTGCTTGGCCACCCCCGGGCTCGCCGCGCGCGCCGTCAAGGCGGAGGTGGGCAAGGCCCCGACCTACGCCGAGCGCTGGAGCGACCACGCCCCCCTGACCGTCACCTTCGCCTGACCAGCCCGCCCCCGATCCGGTAGTCGAATCGCGGGCGCCCTGCCGCGCGATCCGACTACCAGACCGGGTCGGGCACGCCGTAGGTTGCAGGGGACGGCGGGCACGGCCCGGACGATCCAGGACGCGAGGTGGGGACGATGACGACGCGCGAGCAGTTCACCGACGACGAGTGGCAGCAGGCGAGCGCCCTGCCGGGCCTCGTGGTCATGGCCGCGAGCCTGTCCGACGGCAAGATGATGCCGTCGATCCGCGAGCTGCAGGCCGGCACCGAGGTCCTGGCCGCCGGCGCCCAGAAGTATCCCGACAACCTCCTGCTGCAGCAGCTCAAGGAGGGCATGTCCGCCGCCAAGGAGGAGTCCTCCGAGGAGATTCAGCAGGACAAGGCAGGCAGCGTGGCCGAGGTCGTCGAGAAGCTCGTGGAGGAGATCCAGGAGAGCGTCGACGTCATCAAGGCCAAGGTGACCGCCGACGAGTTCTTCCAGGTGCGCGAAGTGCTCGAGGGCGCCGCCAGCGCGGTCGTCGAGCGCATCGGCTCGGGCTTCATGGGCAGCGGCGAGAAGGTCAGCGAGTCCGAGAAGGCCTTCGTCGAGCGCCTGCGCACGATCCTGGCCTGACACGGATCTGGTGGTCGGTCCGCGCGCTCTGCGCGCGAACCGACCACCAGATCGCGTCAGGAGCCGAGGACCCAGTCGGTCCAGGCGTCGACGCCCTCGCCGGTCTTGGCGCTCACCAGCAGCACCTGTGCGAGCGGGTTGACCCGCTGCAGGTTGGTGCGGAACAGGTCCATGTCGACGTCGAGGTGCGGCAGCAGGTCGATCTTGTTGACCACCACCACCTCGGCGGCTGCGCGACAGGCGGTTTGCCCAGACGAACAGGTTAGGTGAGCCTCCCCGCAGCCCGCTGATCAGCATCGATGCCCGACACCCGAGCGGTGATTCCGGAGACGCCGGATCGGACGGGGGCGTGGCCCGCGCGGGGCAGCCCGGGAGGCCCGAACGGGTGTCCCCCGGAGTAGGGACGCCGCTCAGGCGGGGACGCGGGGGTCGCGGACGCGTTCGCGGATGGCGGCGGCGGCATCGTCGTCGGGGGCGGCCTGGGCCTCGAGCTCGGCGGCGACGCGCTGCTGGTAGCGGGACACCTCGGCGGCGCGGGTGGTGTCGTCCCAGCCGAGGGCCTCGCCCATGAGGTGGGCGGCGTGGCGGGCGGCGATCAAGCCGCGGTCGCCGGCCTCGAGGTAGAGGCGGGTGCGGCGGGTGAGGACGTCGTCGATGTGCAGGGCGCCCTCGTGGGTGGCGGCGTGGACGATCTCGACGGCCAGGGTGCCGGCGCCGCCGGGGACCTCCTCGGCCAGGGCGGGCTCGTCGTCGACGTGCAGGAGCAGCTCGGGCAGCAGCCGGCCGTAGCGGTGGGCGAGGCGCTCGAGGTGCTCGGCGCTGATGTTCTCGGTTCCCGGGGAGCCGGCGATCTCGCGGAGCAGGTCGTCGGGCTCACAGGCGCCGATGAGGGGGACGTCGGCCGACCGGCTGGGCGGGAGCTGCTCGCCCTCGCCGACGAGGTCGGGGGCGGTGGCGTCGACGGCGTCCTCGGCCATGACCCGGTAGGTCGTGTACTTGCCGCCGGCGATGGTGACCAGGCCGGGAAGCGGGCGGCGCACGGTGTGCTCGCGGGAGATCTCGGACTCCGAGAGGCCCTCGGTGTCGACCAGGGGGCGCAGGCCGGCGTAGAGGCCGATGACGTCGTCCTCGGTGAGGTCGCAGGTCAGGACGGCGTTGGCCTGCTCGAGCAGGTAGGCGAGATCCCTGCCGGTCGCCGAGGGATGGGACAGGTCGTGGGTCCAGGCGGTGTCGGTGGTGCCGATGACCCAGGAGCGGCCCCACGGCAGCACGAACAGCACCGAGGTCGAGGTCTTGGTGATGAGGGCGAGGGAGGCGTCGATGCGGTCGCCGGGCACGACGATGTGGACGCCCTTGGACGGGCGCATCCGGATCGGCGACTCGACCCCGGCGAGCTCCTCCACGCGGCCGGCCCACACCCCCGTGGCGTTGACGACGACCTTCGCCGGCACCTCGTGGGTGGCGCCGTCCATCGCGTCGAGCACCCGGGCGCCCACGACGCGCTCGCCCTCGCGCACGATCTCGGTCACGCGGGCGGCCGACACCAGCGACGCGCCCTCCGCGGCCGCCGTGCGCGCCAGCTCGAGGGTGTGGCGGGCGTCGTCGACCTGGGCGTCGTGGTAGCGGATCGCCCCGGCGATCACCTCCGGGCGCAGCGACGGGAACGCCCTCAGCGCCGCGGTGCGGGTGAGGTGCGAGTGCCGCGGCACCGACGGCTTGAGCCCGCCCAGGGTGTCGTAGAGCGTCAGGCCCGCGCCGACGTAGGGCCGCTCCCATACCTTGTGCGACAACGGGTACAGGAACGGCAGCGGCGTCACCAGGTGCGGCGCCAGCCGGTCGAGCAGCAGCGCCCGCTCGCGCAGCGCCTCCCGCACCAGCGACACGTTGAGCTGCTCGAGGTAGCGCAGGCCCCCGTGCACCAGCTTCGACGACCGCGACGACGTGCCCGCCGCGAAGTCGCGCTGCTCGACCAGCCCCACCGACAGACCGCGCAGCGCCGCATCGAGCGCGATTCCGCAGCCCGTGACGCCGCCGCCCACCACGAGCACATCGACGCCGGCGCGCAGCCGCTCCCACGACTGCTCCCGGTACTGCGGGTCGAGCCGTCCGCGCTCGGTGCTCATGGCTGCAGTCTCCTGTACCCGTCCGCAGGGACGGCCTCGAGGAAGGCCGGCTCGGTGAAGCCGGCCGAGGCGAAGGCGGCCGCGACGTCGCGGCGCAGGGCGTCGACGCCGGAGGCCTCGACGAGGGCGATGGCGGAGCCGCCGAAGCCGCCGCCGGTCATGCGGGCGCCGTGCGCGCCCGCGGACAGCGCCGCCTCGACCGCGACATCGAGCTCCGGGCAGGAGACCTCGTAGTCGTCGCGCAGGGACTCGTGCGATGCCGTCAGCAGCGGGCCGATCGCCCGGACGTCGCCCGACTCCAGCAGCGCGACGACGTCGAGCACCCGCGCGTTCTCGGTGACCACGTGGCGTACCCGGCGCTGGAGCACGTCGTCGTCGAGCCGCGACATCGCCGAGCCGAGGTCGTCGACGTCGCGCAGGGCGGGCACGCCGAGCAGCACGGCGGCCTGCTCGCACGAGGCCCGGCGCGCGGCGTACTCGCCGTCGACCAGCCGGTGCGGCGCGCGCGTGTCGATGACGACCAGGCGCAGGCCCTCCGCGGCGAGGTCGAAGGGGATCGTGCGCGCCTCGAGCGAGCGGGTGTCGAGCAGGAGCAGCGCCCCGGCGCGCCCGTGGGTCGAGGCGAACTGGTCCATGACGCCGCAGGGCATGCCGACGAAGTCGTTCTCGGCGCGCTGCGCGAGCAGGGCGACCTCGACGAGAGGCAGCTCGGCGCCGGCGAGCGCCAGCAGCGCGCCTGCGGACGCGCACTCGAGGGCGGCCGACGACGAGAGCCCGGCTCCGCGCGGCACGTCGCCGTCGACGAGGACGTCGGCCCCCACCAGGTCGACGCCGTGCCCCTGCAGCGCCCACGCGGTGCCGGCCACATAGGCCGCCCAGCCCTCGACCGCACCGGGTGCGAGCCCGTCGAGCACGACCTCGACCGGGGGGCCCGGCGTCTGCGCGGAGGCGAGCCGCAGCAGGCCGTCGCCGCGCGGCGCCGCCAGCACCCGCACCTCGCGCTCGAGGGCCAGCGGCAGCACGAAGCCGTCGTTGTAGTCGGTGTGCTCGCCGATGAGGTTGACGCGCCCGGGGGAGCGCCAGCCCAGCTCGGGCTCGCGGCCGAACACGTCGGCGAAGGCGGTCACGCCCCGGCCACCTCCCGCAGCCGTGCGGCGATCGACTCGGGCTCGCGGTCGTTGACGAAGGCCCCCATGGCCGACTCGGACCCGGCGAGGTACTTCAGCTTGTCGGCCGCGCGCTGGACCGAGAACAGCTCGAGGTGCAGCGCACCCTCGGCCCGGTCGGCGGTGAGCGGCGCCTGGTGCCAGGCGGCGATGTAGGGGAGCGGGATGCCGAAGAACGCGTCGCCGCGGCGCAGCAGCTCGAGGTAGACGCCGGCGAGGTCGTCGCGCTGCTCCGCGTCGAGCGCGGCGAGGTCGGGCACCCGCCGACGGGGGTAGAGGTGCACCTCCACGGGCCAGCGCGCGGCGAACGGCACGAACGCGACCCAGTGCTCGGACTCCAGCACCACGCGCCGTCCGTCGCGCAGCTCGGCGGCGACGACGTCGTCGTAGAGGTTGCGCCCAGTGGCCTCGCGGTGGCGGGCGACCGACGCGAGCTGGGCCCGCGTGGTCGGCGTGACGAACGGGTAGGCGTAGATCTGCCCGTGCGGGTGGCGCATGGTGACGCCGATCGCCTCGCCCCGGTTCTCGAAGACGAAGACCTGCTCGACGCCGGGCAGCGCCGAGAGCTCGGCGGTGCGGTCGGCCCAGGCCTCGACGACGAGGCGGGCGCGGGCGGCATCGAGTCCTGCGAAGGATCCCTCGTGCTCGGAGGTGAAGCAGACGACCTCGCAGCGGCCCCACGCCGCGTGGTGCTCGAACACGCCGTCGCCCTCGACCAGGGTGGGCCCGACCGGCCCGGTGAACGACGGGAACCTGTTCTCGAACACCACGACGTCGTAGTCGGTCGACGGGATCTCGGTGGGTCGGCCCTCGCGCGACGGGCAGAGCGGGCAGTCGTCGGCCGCGGGCAGGAAGGTGCGCTCCATGCGGTGCGACGCGACCGACACCCACTCGTCGAGCAGCGGGTCGTGGCGCAGCTGCGGTGCGGCGGCACGCGCGTCGAGCGGCCGGGGGTCGTGCGTCGCCCGCTCGGGCGACGAGTCGTCGTCGTAGTGGAACAGCTCGCGGCCGTCGGCCAGGGTGACCAGTGTCCGGCGCATCCCTCATCCTCCCCCTGTCCGGGCCGTGACCGGTGCTGCCGCCAGGACGAGCTCGCCCACCTGCGACTCCAGGATCTCGCGGGCCTGCGCGGGCAGGCCGTCGTCGGTCACGAGCGCGTCCGCCCGCGACAGGGGCACGATCGTCGAGAGCCCGACCGTCCCCCACTTGCTGTGGTCGGCGACCACGACCAGCCGGCGCCCCGCTTCGACCAGTGCGCGGTCGGTGTCGCTCTCCATGAGGTTGGGCGTGGTGTACCCGCCCGCCTCGTCCATGCCGTGGACGCCGAGGAACACGAGGTCGAGGTGCAGCGTGCGCAGCGCGGCGACGGCGATCGGGCCGACGAGAGCGTCCGACGGCGTGCGGATCCCGCCGGTGAGGACCACGGTCTGATCGCTGCGCCCGCCCGAGAGCACGACGTCGGCGATGCGCATCGAGTTGGTGACGACGGTGAGGCCGGGGATGTCGCGCACGAGGTGCGCGAGGGTCCAGGTGGTGGTGCCGGCCGAGAGACCGACCGCGCTGCCGGGCTGCACCATCGCGGCCGCCGCGTGGGCGATCGCGTCCTTCTCGTCCTGCGCGCGCACCTGCTTGGCCTCGAAGCCCGGCTCGTCGACGCTGCGCCCGCTCACCGCCACCGCGCCGCCGTGCACCTTCTCGACGAGGCCCCGGCGCGCCAGCGCGTCTAGGTCGCGCCGCACGGTCATGTCGCTGACTCCGAGCCGCTCGACCAGCGTGCTCACGCGCACCGCGCCGAGGCGGAGCACCTCGTCGAGGATGAGCGCCTGGCGCTGCGACGCGAGCGGGTTCACGGCGGTCAGGCCCCTGCCTCGCGGACGACGGCCACGCCGCCCGGGCCCACCCGGACCTCGCCGTCGAGGTCGTCGCCGCTCACGAGGTCGACGCCGGACGCCGGCACCGCGGCCTCCCGGCCGGTGTGGTTGAGGACGAACAGCCACGAACCCTGCTCGCCCCTCCGCCGCACGACCTCGACGCCGGGCGTCGTGACAGCCGCGGCGCCGACTCCGGCCTCGGCGACCACGCGGTCGAGCACCGACGAGGTGCCCTCGGGCGACGTGCGCGTGGCGATGTACCAGGCCGTGCCGTCGCCGAAGGCGTGCCGGGTGACGGCCGGGGCGCCGGGCACAGGGCCGTCGGCATAGGTGCGCACGGCCTCGGCCCCTTCCAGCCGGAGGTCCTCGGTCCAGACGTCGGCGGTACTGCCGTCGTCGAGCACGACGGTCTCGCCCTCGAGCAGCGGGGCGAACTCCTCCGTGCGGATCCCGAGCAGCTCGCGGAACGCACCGGGGTAGCCGCCTGGGCGCACGTGGTCGTGCTCATCGACGATCCCGGAGAAGTAGGTGACGACCGCGTGCCCGCCGCCTGCCACGAAGTCGCGGACTGCTGCCGCGGCGGCGTCGTCGGCGAGGTAGAGGGTGGGCACGACGACGACCTTGTAGCCGTCGAGCGCGGCCCCGGGCCGCACCAGGTCGACGGTGATGCCGCGGTCCCACAGGGCGCGGTGCAGCGCGCGCGGGCGGTCGGGGTAGCGCACGTCGACCGACGGATGGCTGTCGAGCTCGCACGCCCACCACGCGTCGTAGCCCCACACCATCGCGACCTCGGACTCGACCCGGCTGCCCGCGACCTCGCCGAGGCGCTCGAGCAGCGATCCGAGGTCGAGCACCTCGCGCCACAGGCGGGTGTCGGTGCCGGCGTGGGGGATGAGGCCGGAGTGGAACTTCTCGGCGCCCGCGAGGCTCGCGCGCACCTGGAAGACGTTGAAGCCGTCGGCGCCCCGTGCGATCTGCTGCAGCGCGTCGCGCCGCAGCGCGCCCGGCTTCTTGGCCGGGTTGCGCGGCTGCCAGTTCACCGCCGACGGCGAGGTCTCCATGAGCAGCCAGGACCCGCCGTCGGCCAGCCCGCGGGTGAGGTCGGCGGAGAGCGCCGCCTCGACGTGCGTCAGGGGATCGGCGAACTCCGGGTAGTAGTCGGTCGACACGACGTCGACCTCCTCGGCCCAGCGCCAGTAGTCGAGCTGGTTGAACCGCGTCATCACCATGAAGTTCGTGGTGATCGGGACGTCGGGGGAGAGGCGGCGCAGCACCTCCTTCTCCAGCAGCAGCTCCTCGAGCAGCGTGTCGGAGGCGAAGCGGCGGTAGTCGAGCTGCTGGGTGGGGTTGGCCCACGCGCCGTCGGGAGTGAGGCGCGGCGGCAGGATCTCCTCGACGTCGGAGTAGCGCTGGCTCCAGAACGCCGTGGCCCACGCGCTGTTGATGCCGTCGAGCCCGCCGTAGCGGCGCAGCAGCCACCGGCGGAAGCCTGCGGCGCACGTGTCGCAGTAGCAGCGCGACGTGTGGCACCCGTACTCGTTGCCCAGGTGCCACAGCCGGACGGCCGGGTGGCTGCCGAAGCGGCCGGCGAGCTGCTCCACGAGGGCCACGGCACGGGTGCGCCAGGCCGTCGACGACGGGCAGTACGCCTGCCGGGCGCCGGGCCAGCGCGTGCGGCCCTCGTGGTCGATCGGCAGGGCCTCGGGGTGCAGCCGCGTCAGCCACGGGGGAGGCGACGCCGTGGCGGTGGCGAGGTCGGCGCCGATGCCCTGCGCGTGCAGGCCGTCGAGGACGTCGCCGAGCCAGTCGAGCTCGTAGCGGCCTGGCTCGGGCTCGAGATGGGCCCAGGAGAACACGCCGACCGTCGCGAGGGTCACGCCCGCCTGGGACATGAGCGCGCGGTCCTCGGCCCAGACGTCGCGGGGCCACTGCTCGGGGTTGTAGTCGCCGCCGAACTCGATGCGCCGCGGGTGCCAGGGAGCCACCGGACAAGCCTGGCCGGAGCCCGCTCACAAGTCAACATGTCCCAACACGTTCGATCAGAACAGCGCAGTCCGTCGCTCCTGCGTGCGGGATCCGCAGCCCCTGCAGCCGCCTAGGATCAGCGCATGGACCCCGCCCCTGCGCCGAGCCCATGAACGAGTTCCTGCTCAACCTCCTCGTCGTGCTGCTCTTCACGCTCGTCGGGGGCTTCTTCGCCGCAGCCGAGATCGCCCTGGTGTCGCTGCGCGAGAGCCAGGTCCAGCGCATCGTCGCCGAGCGCGGCAAGCGCGGCCGGCGGCTCGCCGAGCTGGTCGAGGACCCCAACCGGTTCCTCGCCGCGGTGCAGGTCGGCGTCACCATGGCCGGATTCCTGTCGGCCGGCTTCGGCGCCTCGCGGATGTCGCCGCAGGTCTCGCCGTACCTCGTCGACCTCGGGCTCTCGCAGGGCGCGGCCGACGCCGTGGCGTTCATCGCCGTCACCGTGCTGCTCGTGTACCTCTCCCTCGTCCTCGGCGAGCTGACCCCCAAGCGGATCGCGCTGCAGCGCGCCGAGGGGATCGCGGTCGCCGTCGCCGGCATCGTCGACTGGCTGGCCCGGGTGAGCCGGCCGTTCATCTGGCTGCTGTCGAAGTCGACCGACGTCCTGGTGCGCGTGCTCGGCGGCGACCCGGACGCGCGCGGCGAGGAGATCACCGAGGACGAGCTGCGGGGGATCCTCGCCTCTCAGCAGTCGCTCACGCCGCAGGAGCGCGAGCTCATCGACGACGTGTTCGAGGCGGGCGAGCGCGAAGTGCGCGAGGTGATGGTGCCGCGCACCGAGGTGGACTTCCTCGACGCCACCATGCCGGCGTACAAGGCCGCACGGATGGTCACCGACATGCCGCACTCGAGGTACCCGGTGTTCAGCGGCTCGCAGGACGACATCGTCGGCTTCGTGCACGTGCGCGACATCCTCGATCCCGACGTCGCCGACCGCGGGATCCGCGTGGGCGAGCTGGTCCGCGAGGTGCTGCTGCTCCCCGGCAGCAAGCGGGTGCTGCCCGCGATGTTCGAGATGCGCTCGGCAGGGATGCACCTCGCGATCGTGGTCGACGAGTACGGCGGTACCGCGGGCATCGTGACGCTCGAGGATCTCGTCGAGGAGCTCGTCGGCGACATCCGCGACGAGTACGACGTCGACGAGCCCTCCGAGCGCCGCAGCGCGGGCGGCGATCTCGAGGTCGACGGGCTGATGAACATCGAGGACTTCGCCGACGAGGCCGGCTTCGAGCTGCCCGAGGGCCCCTACGAGACCGTCGCCGGGTTCGTCGTGGCCGAGCTGGGCCGGCTGCCCGAGGTGGGCGAGTCGGTCGACGTCGACGGGCGCACGCTCACCGTCGTCGAGCTCGACGGGCGCCGCGCGTCGCGGATCCGGGTGACCCTGCGGACGCCGCCGGACGACGAGACCGAGGACTCCGAGGGCTCCGAGGGCTCCGAGCCGCCGGGCGACGGCCCCGATACCGGGTCGCGGACGGGCACCGCGCCGATGGGAGAATCCCCGGCATGAGCTCCCTGCCCCGCGTCCTGTCCGGCATCCAGCCCACCGCCGGCTCGTTCCAGCTCGGCAACTACCTCGGCGCCGTGCGGCAGTGGGTGTCCATGCAGGACGGGCACGACGCGTTCTACTGCGTCGTCGACCTGCACGCGATCACCGTCGAGCAGGACCCCGCGGAGCTGCGGTCGAACACGCTGCTCGCCTACGCCCAGCTGCTCGCCGCGGGCGTCGACCCCGATCGCGCGACGGTGTTCGTGCAGAGCCATGTGCCCGAGCACGCGCAGCTCGCGTGGGTGATGCAGTGCATCGCCGGCTTCGGCGAGGCGAGCCGGATGACGCAGTTCAAGGACAAGACCGCCAAGGGCGGCTCGGAGCGGGCCTCGGTGGGCCTGTTCACCTATCCGATCCTGCAGGTCGCGGACATCATCATCTACCAGGCCGACTACGTGCCGATCGGCGAGGACCAGCGCCAGCACCTCGAGCTCACGCGCGACCTCGCGCAGCGCTTCAACACCCGCTACGGCCAGACCTTCACCGTGCCGAAGGCCTTCATCGTGAAGGACACCGCGAAGATCCTCGACCTGCAGGACCCCACGGCGAAGATGAGCAAGTCGCTGCCGCACGGCGCGGTGTTCCTGCTCGACGACCCGAGGACGATCACCAAGCGGATCAAGTCGGCCGTCACCGACAGCGAGACCGAGGTGCGGTTCGACCCCGAGACCAAGCCCGGCGTCTCGAACCTGCTCTCGATCCTCGCGGCCTTCACCGACCGCGACGTCGACACCGTGGTCAAGGACTACGAGGGCAAGGGGTACGGCGCGCTCAAGGGCGACACCGCCGAGGCCGTCGTCGCCTTCGCGCAGCCGTTCGCGGCGCGCGTCGCCGAGCTGCGCGGCGACCCCGCCGAGCTCGAGCGCCTCATGGCCGCCGGGGCGGCCAAGGCCCGAGTCGTGGCGGCGCAGACCGTCGCCACCGTCTACGACCGTGTGGGGTTCGTCCCGGCCGGGTGACCCCCCTGGGACGCGCCGAGAGGTCTAGGGTCGCCCGCGTGACGGGCGGGCCGGAGCACGCGGAGCGGGGCAGCGGGCTGCGCATCGGCGTGGCCATCCCGGTACCGGATCCGATCGGGCCGGAGCTCGAGCGCTGGCGCGCCTCGTTCGGCGACCCGCAAGCCGGATCGGTGCCCGCCCACATCACGCTCCTGCCGCCCACCGGGGTGGACGAGGCCGATCTGCCGGCGATCGAGGAGCACCTGGCGCAGGCCGCGTCCCTCGTCCCGGCCTTCGACATCCAGCTGCGCGGCACCGGCACCTTCCGGCCGGTGTCGCCGGTGGTGTTCGCCGCGCTGGCCGCGGGCATCGCAGGCTGCGAGACTCTCGAGCGCCGGGTGCGCAGCGGGGTGCTGGACCGCGACGTGGAGTTCCCGTACCACCCGCATGTCACTGTGGCCCACGACCTGCCCGACGACGTGCTCGACGAGGCCTACGAGGTCCTGGCCGATCTACGGGCGGGATGGCGCTGCGAGCAGTTCGCCCTCTACGTCCACGACGCCCTGGACGGCCGCTGGAACGTCCGCGCCGAGTACCGGCTCGCCTGATCAGCGCCGGCCCAGCTCGGGCCGGGGATCGGTTCAGGCGTCGTCGCGCGGCTCGGGCCGCGGCGGCCGGATCACCTTGACGTGGCCGGAGCTCGGTGCCGGACGCGGCTCGGGCCGGGCCGGGGCCGCCTGCTGCTCGGGCGCGGGGGCCGGCTCGGCCGGCTCGGCCGGCTCGGCCGGCTCGGCCGGCTCGGCCGGCAACTGAGGCGCGGGCGCCGGGCCCGGCGGCACCGGGGCAGCCGGGGCAGTTGGCACGGGGGCGGCGGGGGCAGCGGGGGCAGCGGGCGCGGGCGTCGGGGGCGCCACGACGGCGGGCTGCTCCCCGGTCGGCAGGTCGTGCAGGGCCACCGGCTCCTCGGTCCGCGCGGGTGCCGGGGCCGGTGCGGGAGCCGCGGCGGAAGCGGCGGCGGGCGCAGCGATCGTCGTGACGTTGCGCGTCAGGGGCGCGGCTGCCGGAGCGGCAGGGGCAGTCGGGGCGTCGGGGCGGGCGGCCGGGGCCGGGGCGGATCCGGCGTCCGGGGCGGGGGGCAGGGCGTCGGTGCTGCGCGAGCGGCGCCCCCACAGCCAGGCGCCGGCCAGGACGAGGGCGATGACTCCGCCGAACACCCACACGACCGGCGACGACGACCCCTGGGCGGCGGCGGTGGTGGAGCCGGCCAGCGCGGTGTCGCCGCCCGGCTCGGGGGCCGCCTCGGTGGGGCCGGCCGACGGGGCCGGCGCCTCGGGGAGGTCGAGGTCGCCGACCGGCGTCACCTTGGCGGCGTTGGCGAAGCCCCAGCTGAGCAGGGCCTTGGCGATGTCCTCGGTGTGCTGGGTGGCGCGCAGCATGGTCACGCCGAGCCGGCGGCCCTTGCGCTCGGCGGCGCCCCAGAAGGTGCGGCCCGCCTTGGTGGTCCAGCCGGTCTTGCCGCCGATCGCGCCGCCGTACCCGTGCAGCAGCAGGCGGTTCTGCGTGTAGATCTTGTAGGTCGACCGCTTCTTGCCCTTCTTGGCCGGTCGGCCCGGGAAGTCGTAGGCGATCGTCGCGGTGACCTCGCGGAACTGGTCGTTCTGCATCGCCGCCCGCGCGATGACCGCGAGGTCGAAGGCGCTGGTGACCATGCCGTCGGCGTCGAGGCCGCTCGAGTTCTTCACCACGGTGTCGTCGGCGCCGAGCTCGTCGGCGACGGCCTGCATGTCGCGGACCGTCTTCTTCATGCCGCCGTTGGCGCCCGCGAGCGCGGCCGCGGCGTCGTTGCCCGAGGGCAGCAGGAGCCCGTGGTAGAGGTCCCACACCGTGTACGTGGCGTCCGGGACGACCCCTACGCGGCCGCCGTCGGCGGAGGCCTCCTCCCACGTGACCGTGTGCTCGAGCTTCGGGTCGAGCGTGCGCATGAGCGTGAGCGCGGTGAGCGTCTTGATGGTGCTGGCAGGCCGGCCTATGCGGTGGGGGTACTTGGCGGCGAGCACCTCGCCGGTGTCGAGGTCGAAGAGCACCCACGAGCCGGCGACCACCTTCGGCAAGGGGGCCGCCCCGGGCCCGCGGTCGACGACGACCTTCGTCGTCGCCATCTTCGGCCCCCCGCGGACGTCGTCGGCGTGCGCGGGCGCCGCAGCCGCCATCCCCAGGAGCGCGGCGAGACCGCCGGCCAGGAGGCCGGTGACGACGGGGCGGCGCAGCACCGCACGAGGGTAACCCGGCGACCGCCCGACGCCGACCTTCAGGCGCACGGGTGCCCACCCCTGTGGACGCCCTCACACCGGCGTCCCCGCACGGACGCGGCGGTACACGCGCCACTAGCGTGGAGCCGGTCGTCCGCGAGCGTCGGACCTGCCAGACCAGCATCGAGAGGGATGGGTCATGGTGCGCCACACCGAGTCCGGTCTTCCGTTCGAGCCCGTCTACGGGCCGTCGTCGCTCGACGGCTGGGACCCCGCGGAGAGGATCGGCGAGCCCGGCGCGTACCCGTTCACGCGCGGCGTCTACCCGACGATGTACACGGGCAAGCCGTGGACCATGCGGCAGTACGCCGGCTTCGGGACGGCGGCGGAGTCCAACGAGCGCTACAAGCAGCTGATCGCGGCCGGGACCATGGGCCTGTCGGTCGCCTTCGACCTGCCGACGCAGATGGGCTACGACTCCGACCACCCGCTCGCCCACGGCGAGGTCGGCAAGGTCGGCGTGGCCATCGACTCGATCGACGACATGCGCGTGCTGTTCGGCGGCATCCCGCTGGGCGAGGTGTCGACGTCGATGACGATCAACGCGCCCGCGGCCGTGCTCCTGCTGCTCTACCAGCTCGTCGCCGAGGAGCAGGGCGTCGCGTCCAGCGCCCTGACGGGCACGATCCAGAACGACGTGCTCAAGGAGTACATCGCCCGCGGCACCTACATCTACCCGCCGGCGCAGTCGCTGCGGCTCATCACCGACATCTTCGGGTACTGCAAGAGCGAGATCCCGCGGTGGAACACCATCTCGATCTCGGGCTACCACATGGCCGAGGCGGGGGCGACGCCCGCGCAGGAGATCGCCTTCACCCTCGCCGACGGAATCGAGTACGTGCGTGCCGCCGTGGCCTCCGGCATGGACGTCGACGAGTTCGCGCCGCGCCTGGCCTTCTTCTTCGTGGCCCGCACGACGCTGCTCGAGGAGGTCGCCAAGTTCCGCGCGGCCCGGCGCATCTGGGCGCGGGTGATGAAGGAGGAGTTCGGCGCCAAGAACCCCAAGAGCCAGATGCTGCGGTTCCACACGCAGACGGCTGGCGTCCAGCTCACTGCGCAGCAGCCCGAGGTCAACCTCGTTCGCGTCGCGATCCAGGGGCTCGGCGCCGTGCTCGGCGGTACGCAGTCGCTGCACACCAACTCCTTCGACGAGGCCATCGCGCTGCCGACCGCGAAGGCGGCCCGCCTCGCCCTGCGCACGCAGCAGGTCCTCGCCTACGAGACCGACGTGACCGCGACGGTCGACCCGTTCGCGGGCTCGTACGTCGTCGAGTCGCTGACCGACGAGGTCGAGGCGGCGGCGCTCGAGCTGATGCGCCAGGTCGAGGACATGGGCGGCGCCGTCAAGGCGATCGAGCGGGGCTTCCAGAAGGGTGAGATCGAGCGGTCGGCGTACGCCGTGTCGCAGCAGATCGACGCCGGGGAGCGCGTCGTCGTGGGCGTCAACCGGTTCACGGTCGAGGAGGAGGAGCACTACGAGCCCCTCCGCGTCGACCCGGCGATCGAGGACGAGCAGGTGGCCCGGCTCGAGAAGCTGCGCGCGGAGCGCGACCAGGGCGCGGTCGACCGCGCGCTGGCCGCCGTGAAGCAGGCGGCGTCGGGGTCGGACAACGTGCTCTACCCCCTGCGCGACGCCCTGCGCGCCCGGGCCACCGTGGGCGAGACCTCCGACGCGCTGCGCGAGGTGTGGGGGCTCTACACGCCGGCCGACGTCTTCTAGGCGGGCCCGCGCCCGGAATGCGGGATCGAGGGGCACCTATCGGTCTAGACCGATAGGTGCCTGTCCCGTTCTGCGGACCGCGCGGAGCCCGTCGCGGCGGGCCGGTTGTGACGTACGCGTGACGCCCTGTTCACCTGGATCACGACTCGGTCTCGGAAGGGCCCGGATCGCAGGGGAGGCTTCTCGTCGGCATCCCCCGCACCACTAGGGTCGGAGCTGCATCGCCCGGCAGTGTCGCCTGGGCGTCAGGAAGAAGGAGTCCCCCCTTGTACAAGGGCTTGAAGATCGCCGCGGCGCTGTTCGCGAGCGCCCTCGCCCTCGCGGCGTGCGGCAGCAACAGCGGCGGCGGCACCAGCAGCTCCGCAGCCCCCTCGGACAGCGCGTCCTCGTCCGCCCCCGCCTCCGACGTCAAGGTCGGCCTCGCGTACGACATCGGCGGTCGTGGCGACCAGTCGTTCAACGACGCCGCCGCCGCCGGTCTCGACAAGGCCGCCTCGGAGTTCGGCGTCGAGGTCAAGGAGCTCGAGGCGACCCAGGGCGAGACCGACGCCCAGAAGGAGGAGCGCCTGCGCTCCCTCGCCGACGAGGGCTACAACCCGATCATCGCGGTGGGCTTCGCCTACGCCGTGGCGCTCGGCAAGGTCGCGCCGGACTACCCGGACATCAACTTCGCGATCGTCGACGACGCCTCGCTGTCGGAGAAGAACCCGAACGTCGCCAGCCTCGTGTTCGCCGAGAACGAGGGCTCGTTCCTCGTCGGCGCGATCGCGGCGCAGGCCTCGAAGACCGGCAACATCGGCTTCGTCGGCGGCGTCAACGTCCCGCTGATCCAGAAGTTCCAGGCCGGCTACGTCGCCGGCGCCCAGGCCGTCAACAAGGACATCAAGGTCCAGGTCAAGTACCTCACCGAGCCCCCGGACTTCTCCGGCTTCGGCGACCCGGCCAAGGGCAAGACCGCTGCCGCAGGCATGTTCGAGAACGGCGCCGACGTGGTCTACCACGCGGCGGGCGGCTCGGGCTCCGGCGTGTTCGAGGCCGCGAAGGCCGCGGGCGGCCTTGCCATCGGCGTCGACTCCGACCAGTACCTGACGGCTCCGGCCGAGCTCAAGGACGTGATCATCACCTCGATGCTCAAGCGCGTCGACGTGGCGGTCTACAACGAGATCAAGTCGGTCGTCGACGGCTCGCCGCTGAAGGGTGTCAACACCTTCGGCCTCGAGCAGGACGGTGTCGGCTACTCGAAGAGCAACCCGGCGGTCCAGCCCTACGAGGCCAAGACCGACGAGCTGCGCCAGCAGATCATCGACGGCACCATCACGGTTCCCGAGACGCCGGCCAGCTGATCCCCGCACGACCCTGATGACGGGGGGCGCGCCGCACGGCGCGCCCCCCGTTCCCTCCTCCGGGCCCGCTGCCGCGCGTGTAGCGTGCGGACCGGGCCCGGCGTCGTTCCCACAGTCGGACGGCCGTGCCAGCCGACTGCGTCGAGGAGTGATCCCCATCAGCACCGACACCAGCGCCGCCGTCCCACCCGCGGTCGAGCTGCGCGACATCACCAAGACCTTCCCGGGCGTGGTGGCCAACAAGGACATCAACCTGCTGGTGCGCCGCGGGACCGTGCACGCCGTCGTCGGCGAGAACGGCGCCGGCAAGAGCACGCTCATGAAGACGCTGTACGGGATGCACCGCCCCGACAGCGGCACCATCGCCCTCGACGGCCAGCAGGTCTCGCTCGCGAGTCCGAGCGATGCGATCGACCGCGGCGTCGGCATGGTGCACCAGCACTTCCAGCTCGCCGACAACCTGACGGTGCTCGAGAACGTCGTGCTCGGCTCCGAGCCGCGCCGCGGCGTCCGCCTCGACTTCGCCGAGGCCCGGCGCCGGATCATGGACATCAGCGACCGCTACGGCCTCGACGTGCGGCCCGACGTCCTCGTCGAGGAGCTCGGCGTCGGCGAGCGGCAGCGCGTGGAGATCCTCAAGGTGCTCTACCGCGGCGCCCGCACCCTCATCCTCGACGAGCCCACCGCCGTGCTCGTGCCGCAGGAGGTGGACGAGCTCTTCGGGGCGCTGCGCGAGCTCAAGTCCGAGGGCCTGGCGATCATCTTCATCTCCCACAAGCTCGACGAGGTGCTCGCCGTCGCCGACGAGATCACCGTCATCCGCCGCGGCACCACCGTCGCGACCGTGCTCCCCACCGAGGTCACGTCGCGCAAGCTGGCCGAGCTCATGGTCGGCAGCGAGCTGCCCACCCCCGAGACCCGCGAGTCGACGGTGACCGACGTCGCCGAGCTGGTTGTGTCGGGCGTGACCCTCGTCGACCGGTCCGGCCGCGAGCTGCTGGCCGACGTGTCGTTCACCATCCACCGCGGCGAGGTCCTGGGCATCGCGGGCGTCGAGGGCAACGGCCAGGCCGAGCTCGTCGAGACCCTCATGGGCATGCGCCGGGCCACCTCCGGCACGGTGGTGCTCGGCTCCGACGACGTCACCTCGTGGTCGACCCGGCGCCGCCGCGAGTCCGGCATGGCCTACATCGCCGAGGACCGCATCCGCCACGGGCTTCTGCTCGAGTCGCCCCTGTGGGAGAACCGCATGCTGGGGCACCAGACCCAGGCGCCCAACAGCCGCGGGCCCCTGCTCGACATCAAGGGCGCCCGCAAGGACACGCAGCGCATCGTCGACGAGTACGACGTCCGGACGCCGTCCATCGACGTGCTGGCCTCCGCGCTCTCCGGAGGCAACCAGCAGAAGCTCATCGTCGGGCGTGAGATGAGCAGCGAGCCCACGCTGCTCATCGCCTCCCATCCCACGCGCGGCGTCGACGTCGGCGCCCAGGCGGCGATCTGGGACCTGCTGCGCGAGGCGCGCGCCAAGGGCCTCGCCGTGCTGCTCATCTCGGCCGACCTCGACGAGCTGATCGGCCTGTCGGACTCCCTCAAGGTGATGCTGCGCGGCCGGCTGGTCGCGGACGCCGACCCGGCGACGGTCACCCCCGAGCAGCTCGGCTCGGCCATGACGGGCGCGGAGGGTGCTGCCTGATGTCCGGACGCTTCAGCCTCAAGCGCATCGGCCTCGCGGTCGCCGCGCCGGTCCTCGCGATCGTGTTCGCGATGCTGGTGACGTCGGTCGTGCTCCTGGCCGCGGGCAACAACCCGCTGCAGGCCTACTCGACGATGCTGGCCCAGCTGGGCAAACCGCGCATCCAGGTCAACATCCTCAACTCCGCGACGACGTACTACCTGTCGGCGATCGCGGTCGCCATCGGCTTCCGGATGAACCTGTTCAACATCGGCGTCGACGGCCAGTACCGCCTCGCCGCCATGCTCGCCGCGGCGGTCGGCGGCGCCATCGCCATCCCGGCGCCGTTCCACGCGCTCGTCGTCATCCTCGTCGCGATGCTGGTCGGCGCGTTCTGGGCCGGCATCGCCGGCCTGCTCAAGACCACGCGAGGCGTCAGCGAGGTCATCTCGACGATCATGCTGAACTTCATCGCGACCGGCATCGTCGCCTATCTGCTGACGCCGGGCCGGCTGGCCGAGACGACGCAGGGCTCCAACAACATCGGCACCAAGCCGATCCCCGAGAGCGGCCAGGTGCCCGGCCTCGCGATCATCCCCGGCGCGGGCCGCAACGAGGTGTACGGCCTCATCGTGCTCGCGATCCTCATCGGCATCGGCTACTGGTTCCTGCTCAGCCGCACGCGGTTCGGCTTCGACCTGCGCGCCACCGGCTCGTCGGAGCCTGCCGCCGTCGCCAGCGGTGTCGACGTCAAGCGCATGGTCGTCTACGCGATGCTGCTGTCCGGCGCGGTCGCCGGCCTCGTGGGCATGCCCCAGCTGCTCGGGTCGTCGTACACGTACAGCCTCGACTTCCCGACCGGCCTCGGCTTCACGGGCATCGCCATCGCGCTGCTCGGCCGCAACTCGCCGATCGGCATCGCGTTCGGCGCCCTGCTGTGGTCGTTCCTCGACAACAGCTCCAACAGCCTCGAGTTCGAGGGTGTCCCGAAGCAGACCGTGCTGATCATGCAGGGCGTGATCGTCCTGTCGATCGTCATCGCCTACGAGCTGGTCCGCCGCTACCGGATCCGCCAGGTCGCCCGCGACGTGGGCCGCCAGCTCGCCGCCACCGCGCCCGAGAAGGAGGCCGTGGCATGAGCGCCACGCTCGAGACCCCCGCCGCGGCGCCGGCGGAGCAGCCCAAGCGCAAGCTCGGGTCCTCCAAGGTCTGGCGCATCGTCTACCTGCTGACGCTGCTCGTGCTGCTGCTCTCCGTGGTGCGCACGATCACCGGCGTCGCGAACCTGACCTCGTCGGGCACGATCGCCGCGGCGCTCGGGCTGTCAGTCCCCATCGCCATGGCCGGTCTGGGCGGCCTGTGGTCGGAGCGCTCCGGTGTGGTCAACATCGGCCTCGAGGGCATGATGATCCTCGGCACGTTCGGCGCCGGATGGGCCGGCTACCAGTGGGGCCCGTGGGTCGGCCTCGTCGTCGCCATCGGCTTCGGCGCCCTCGGCGGCCTGCTGCACGCCGTCGCGACCGTCACGTTCGCCGTCGACCAGATCGTGTCCGGTGTCGCGATCAACATCCTCGCGGTGGGCCTCACGCAGTTCCTCGCCGCCGAGCTGTTCACCGGCGTCGAGGGCGGCGGCGCCACGCAGTCGCCGCGCATCCCGCCCATGGGCACCGTGACCCTGCCGGGCATCTCCAGCGCCGCGCAGTGGGTGGCCGATCAGGGCTGGTTCCTGATCTCCGACATCGGCGGGATCATCGCCGGCGTCACCACCGACGTCAGCTACATCACGATCATCGCGATCCTGTGCCTGTTCGGATCGTGGTTCCTGCTGTGGCGCACCGCGTTCGGGCTGCGACTCCGCTCCTGCGGCGAGGCTCCGTACGCCGCCGCCACCCTCGGCGTGAAGGTGATGCGCTACAAGTACATCGCGGTGATCGTGTCCGGCGCCCTCGCCGGCCTCGGCGGCGCGTACCTCGCCATCGTGGCGGCGCAGATCTACCGCGAGGGGCAGACGGCGGGGCGCGGCTACATCGGTCTGGCAGCGATGATCTTCGGCAACTGGCGGCCGGGCGGCCTGGCCGCCGGCGCCGGACTGTTCGGCTACACCGACGCGCTCCAGCTGCGCGGCGGCGGCGCGGTCCACGCGCTGCTCCTGCTCACAGCGATCGCCCTCGCCGGGTACGGCGTGTGGCTGCTGTACAAGCGCCGCGCCGTCGGCGGCATCGTCTCGATCGTCGTCGCCGTCCTGGTCGCTCTCTGGTACGCCACCACCGACGACGTGCCTCCGCAGGTCGCGTTCGTGACGCCGTACGTCGCCACGCTGCTGGTGCTGTCGCTGGCGTCTCAACGGCTGCGCATGCCGGCGGCCGACGGCAAGCCCTATCTGAAGGGCGAGGAGCATTAGCGCCGTGCCGGACGTCGACTGGGACGGACTGCGCACCGCGGCCGTCGACATCATGCAGCGCGCCTATGCGCCGTACTCCCGCTTCAAGGTCGGCGTGGCCGGACTCGTCGACGACGGGCGCATCGTCGTCGGCTGCAACGTCGAGAACGCGGCGTACGGCGTCGGGCTGTGCGCGGAGTGCGGCATGGTGTCGCAGCTGCACGCGACCGGGGGCGGCCGGCTCGTGGCCGTCGCCTGCGTCGACGCCAACGGCGACCCCCTGATGCCGTGCGGCCGCTGCCGGCAGCTGCTGTGGGAGAACGGCGGAGCGACCTGCCTGGTCGCCACACCGCAGGGCGTGCTGCCCATGACGGAGGTGCTGCCGCAGGCCTTCGACGTGGCGGACCTCGTCCACGTGACAGGAGAGGACCTGTGACCGAGAGGTACGCCGCGGTCGACGTCATCGTCGCCAAGCGCGACCGCCGCGAGCTGACCGACGACCAGATCGACTGGGTCGTCGACGCCTACACGCGGGGCGTGGTGGCCGACGAGCAGATGTCGTCTCTGGCCATGGCGATCCTGCTCAACGGGATGAACCGCCGTGAGATCTCGCGCTGGACCGGGGCGATGATCGCCAGCGGCGAGCGCATGTCGTTCCCCGGCCTCGGCCGCCCGACCGTCGACAAGCACTCCACCGGCGGCGTCGGCGACAAGATCACCCTGCCGCTGGCGCCGCTCGTGGCCGCGTGCGGCGCGGCGGTGCCGCAGCTGTCCGGGCGCGGGCTGGGCCACACCGGCGGCACGCTCGACAAGCTCGAGTCGATCCCCGGCTGGCGCGCCCTGCTGTCCAACGACGAGATGCTCGGCGTGCTGCGCGATGTGGGCGCGGTGATCTGCGCCGCGGGAGACGGCCTGGCCCCCGCCGACAAGAAGCTCTACGCGCTGCGCGACGTCACCGGCACGGTCGAGGCGATCCCGCTCATCGCGAGCAGCATCATGAGCAAGAAGATCGCCGAGGGCGCGAGCGCGCTCGTGCTCGACGTGAAGACCGGCTCCGGGGCCTTCATGAAGGACCCGGCGCTCGCCCGCGAGCTCGCCAGCACCATGGTGCAGCTCGGCGACGACGCCGGCGTGCACACCACCGCGCTGATCACGGCGATGGACGTCCCGCTCGGACGCACCGCGGGCAACGCGATCGAGGTCGAGGAGTCGCTCGAGATCCTCGCCGGCGGCGGCCCGGCCGACGTCCGCGAGCTCACTCTCACCCTCGCCCGGGTCATGCTCGAGTCGGTCGGCATCGACGGGACCGACCCCGCCGACGCGCTCGACGACGGCCGCGCCATGGACGCGTGGAAGGCCATGATCCGCGCGCAGGGCGGCGACCCCGAGGCAGCGCTTCCCGTCGCTGCCGAGTCGCACGAGGTCCGTGCCGTGCGGTCCGGCTTCGTGACGAGGCTCGACGCGTACGGCGTCGGCGTCGCAGCGTGGCGCCTCGGCGCCGGCCGCGCGCGCAAGGAGGACGCCGTCCAGGCCGGTGCCGGCGTGCGCTGGCACGTCGGCCAGGGCGACCGCGTCGAGGCCGGTCAGCTGCTGGCCACGCTCTACACCGACACCCCCGAGAGGTTCCCCGCCGCCATGGCCGATCTCGCCAACGCCATCGTCGTGGGGGAGGCCGCCGACATCGTCGAGCGCCTCCCGCTCGTCATCGACCGGGTCGGCCGCTGATGCCGCGCCTGGTGGCTGCCCCCACGCGGATCCCCGTGCCCGGCGGCAAGACCATCGACGAGTACGTCGGCCGCGTGACGACCGGCACCCCCGAGGTGTCCGTGGCGCACATGATCGCGCCAGCGGGCTGGGAGGAGCCCGCCCAGACGCCGGAGTTCGACGAGATCACCGTCGTCCTGCGGGGCACGGTCCGGGTGGAGCACGACGGCGGGTCGCTCGACGTTCCGGCCGGCCAGGCCGTCATCACGTACAAGGGCGAGCGCATCCGCTACTCGACCCTCGACGAGGGCGCCGAGTACGTCGCGGTGTGCCTGCCGGCCTTCGGCCCGGACCTCGTCAACCGCGAGGACTGACATGCCGCGGCTCGTCGCGGCGCCCGTGCGGTTCCCCGATCCCCGCGGCGTGGTCATCGACGAGTACGTCGGCGCTGCCGCGACGTCGTCGTCCGAGGTGTCCGTGGCGGTCCTGGTGTCGCCGCCCGACTGGCGCGAGCCGGCGCAGACGCCGGAGTTCGAAGAGATCACCGTGGTGCTCGAGGGCCGGCTCGTCGTGGAGCACGACGGCGGGCAGCTCGACGTCGTGGCCGGGCAGGCGGTGCAGACCTTCCGGGGCGAGCGGGTGGCCTATCTGACCGGCGCGGAGGGCGCGCAGTACGTGGCCGTGTGCCTGCCGGCGTTCACACCGGAGGGCAGCCGGCGGGAGGAGTGAGGGCGGGCCGTCCGGTCAACCCCTCGACCGGGACGGCCCGCACGTTCACTGCCCGGGGGCGCGGTTGCGGAACGGGTCCGACCGGGGCATGTCGGCCACCTCGGCGCGCGGGCAGCGGGCGAGGGTGAGGCCGGCGACCGACAGGGCGTCGTCGCAGAGGTTCTCGACGGTCCAGCCGCGCTCCTGGCCGGCCGGGGTGACGGTCACGCGGTAGATCGTGACCTCGTGGCGCACCGGGGTGTCGTACATGACTGCGACGGTGCCGAGCAGCACCGAGCTGCCGCGGGTGCCGCCGACGCCGTTCCAGGGCTGGTCGTAGCGCTGCCAGACCGAGGCGGAGGCGTTCCAGACGCCGCCGAGCGACACATCCTGCTCGCGCAGGTGCGTCAGCACGGTCGTGGCGACCCTGCTCTCGAGCACGGCGGCAGGCCGGATGATCTCGACCTGCTCCTGGAGGCGCGATGCGGACTGCATGACCCGTTCTTCGGCAGAACGGGTGACACCTTGAGGCTCGAGCCGCCACAAAGCGACGCCGTCCTGTGCGGCGGACGTCACCCTCCGGCCACCCGTCGCAGGCCTCTGACCAGTAGGTTCGCCCTGTGAGCGTCGAGACAGGTCCCGTCCATCCGTCCTCCGCCCCGCGCGACCGCGAGATCGGCGCCGGGGCCGTGCTACCGCCGGAGATCGTGCGGCGCGCCCCGAAGGCCCTCCTGCACGACCACCTCGACGGCGGACTGCGCCCGCAGACGATCGTCGAGCTGGCCGCCGAGACGGGCTACGACAAGCTGCCCACGACCGACGCCGAGGAGCTCGGCCGCTGGTTCGTCGAGGCCGCCGACTCCGGCTCCCTCGTGCGCTACCTCGAGACCTTCGCCCACACCGTCGGCGTCATGCAGACCCCGGCGGCGCTCGCACGCGTCGCCCGCGAGTGCGCCGAGGATCTGGCTGCCGACGGCGTCGTGTACGCCGAGGTGCGCTTCGCCCCGGAGCTGCATGTCGAGCGCGGCCTGGCGCTGCCCGAGGTGGTCGAGGCCGTGCTCGACGGGTTCCGCCAGGGCGAGGCCGCGGCGGCGGCCGCAGGCAACCCCATCCGCGTCGGCACACTGCTCACGGCCATGCGCACGGCGGCCCGCTCCCGCGAGATCGCCGAGCTGGTCGTGGCCTACCGCGACGCCGGGGTAGTCGGGTTCGACATCGCCGGCGCCGAGGCCGGGTACCCGCCCTCGCGGCACCAGGACGCCTTCGACTACGTCCGCGGCGAGTCCTGCCACATCACCATCCACGCCGGCGAGGCCTTCGGCCTCCCGAGCATCCACGAGGCTGTGGCGTTCTGCGGCTGCGACCGGCTCGGCCACGGCGTCCGGATCGTCGACGACATCACCGTCGACGCGTCCGGCGAGGCCACGCTGGGCCGGCTGGCGCGCTACGTGCGCGACCAGCGCATCCCGCTCGAGATGTGCCCGACGTCGAACGTGCAGACGGGCGCGGCGCCGTCGTACGCCGAGCACCCCATCGGGCTGCTCACCGAGCTGCGCTTCCGCGTCACCGTGAACACCGACAACCGCCTCATGTCCGGCACGTCGATGAGCAAGGAGATGCTCGCGCTGTCGGAGGCGTTCGGCTGGGGCCTCGACGAGATGCGGTGGGTGACCATCAACGCGCTGAAGTCGGCGTTCATCCCGTTCCCCGACCGCCTCGCCCTCATCGAGGACGTCGTCAAGCCCGGCTACGCCGCCCTCGCCGCCGAGCTCTCCTGACCCGCCCGTACCCGCTCTGGATGGGTGAGCGACCGCTATAGCCGTCGCTCACCCATCCAGAGCGAGCACTCAGCCGGTGAGGAGGGTGGGTGCGAAGCCGAGGACGAGCAGGACGCCGGTGACGATCAGGGCTGCGGCGGCGAGGCGGTGGGCCCGGCGCAGGCCGGTCTCGGACAGCCGCTCGCGGCCGCGGGCGACCAGGACGGCGAGCAGCAGCTTCGACCCGATGAGCAGGACGTAGAAGGCGAGCAGGAAGCCGGCGGCGGCGCCCCAGGACGAGTCCCTGGCTGCCACGAGCAGGGGCGCGCCCGCCGTGGCCCAGAACAGCCACGGGTGCGGCGAGAGCAGGTTCACGACGGCGCCGCGCCGCAGCGGGTCGGGCTGGTGCTCGCGGTCGGTGCCCTCGATGTCGATGCCGTGGCTGCGCAGCGCCTCGATACCGAGCCAGACGACGTAGAGGCCGCCGACGACGCCGAGCCCCGCCGTAGCGCGCGCCGGGAGGGACGCGACGAGCAGCAGCGTCGTCAGGATCACGACCAGGTCGGTGACGAGCGGGCTGTACGCCACCCGGGCGCCGGCGCGCAGGCCGTGGCTCAGCGTCGTCGTGACGACGAGGGCCATGAGCGGGCCCGGCGCGAGACCGGCACCGAGACCGAGGCCGAGCCCGGCGAGCACGAACTCCATCAGCCGACGCCGGCGCCGTCGCGCAGGCGTCGCAGCAGCGCGGCCAGCTCGGCGGCCTCGACCGCCCGGCAGCCCCGGTCGCAGGCGCTCTGGACGACGTCGCGCTCCACGCCCATGAGGATCCGGCCGCGCCGCCACAGGGTGGCCGGCGGCTTGCGGCGCTCCGCCAGGTCGCGGGCGAACCGGCGCACGAAGTTCTTCCACGGCGCACGGCGCAGCACGACGGCGTCGGCGAGCAGGCCGCGGTCTCGCAGGTGCTCGACGATCTCGGCCGCGAACACGCCCTCGGCGACCACGGCCGGTGCACCGCCGAGCTCCATCTGCGCCTCGCCGGTGGTGGCCGACAGCGAGATGTCGTACGTCGGCACGGTGGTGCGGCCCTCGCGGCAGAGGGCGTCCAGCGCGGCGACAGCGTCGTCGGCCCGCCACGAGCGCGGGTCGTCCCAGTCGGGGATGCCGAGCTCGGCGGAGATCGGCAGGGCCGGGTCGTCGCCGTCGCGGTAGAAGTCGTCGAGGCGGAACACCGGCAGGCCGCTGCGGGCGGCGATGTGGGTCTTGCCGGAGCCCGACGGCACGCACAGCAGCACCACCTGCGCGCGCG
>JAIUOK010000034.1 GCA_020161245.1 Actinomycetota bacterium
GGCTGCCGACATGACGGCCCATGACCCCGCGCTCGTTGGCGGACCCCGCGACCCGGAACACGACGCGACGGCGAGCTACGCGCTGGAGAGGGGGTACGTCGCCGCGCTGACCGGCCGCGTGGCGTCCACCTCCGGCGAGACCATCGCGACCCACTCCCCGCTGGCCGGGCAGCCGCTGGCGCACGTCCCGGTCTCCTCCGAGGCCGACGTCGCCGAGGCGTTCCGGGTCGCGGCCGACGCGCAGCGGGCGTGGGCCCGGACCGACCCGGAGCACCGTGCCGAGATCCTGCTGCGCCTCCACGACCTGGTCCTGGACCGCCGCGACGAGATCGCCGACCTGGTCTGCTGGGAGTCCGGGAAGGCCCGCAAGGACGCCTTCGACAAGATCGCCCACGTGGCGCTGACCGCCCGCTACTACGGCCGCACCGGCCCGAAGCTGCTCGCGAGCCGGCGCGGCCGCGGCGCCGTACCGGTGCTCACCCGCGCGGAGGTCAGCCGGGTCCCGGTCGGCGTGGTCGGGATCATCTCACCCTGGAACTACCCCTTCCAGATCGCGCTGATCGACGGCCTGGCGGCGCTGATGGCCGGCAACGCGGTGGTGATCAAGCCCGACGACAAGACGATGCTCAGCGCGCTGCTCGGCGCGCAACTGCTGGAGGAGGCGGGCTTCCCGGCCGGGCTGTGGAGCGTCGTGGCCGGCGACGGGCCCGGCACCGGCGGCGCGATCCTCACCCACGCCGACTACGTGTGCTTCACCGGCTCGGTGGCGACCGGGCGCATGATCGCCGCGGGCTGCGCGCAGCGGCTGATCGGCTGCAGCCTGGAGCTGGGCGGCAAGAACCCGATGCTCGTGCTGCGCGACGCCGACGTCGAGCGGGCCGCCGAGGGCGCGGTGCGCGCGGCGTTCTCCAACGCCGGCCAGCTGTGCCTGTCGATCGAGCGGCTCTACGTCGCCGACCAGATCTACGACCGCTTCCTCGCGAGGTTCCTCGCGCGCACCGAGGCGCTGACGCTCGGCGCCAGCATGGAGTGGGGCGTCGACGTGGGCAGCCAGATCAGCGCCGAGCACCTGGCGGCCGTCCAGCGCCACGTCGACGACGCGGTCGCCCAGGGCGCCGAGGTGCTCACGGGCGGACGGGCCAGGCCGGACCTGGGCCCCTACGTCTTCGAGCCCACGATCCTCAGCGGCGTCACCCCGGCGATGGACTGCTTCTCCGCCGAGACCTTCGGGCCGGTGGTCTCCCTCTACCGGTTCCACGGCGAGGCCGAGGCCGTCGCCCGGGCGAACGAGGGCGAGCACGGGCTCAACGCGGCGGTCTACAGCCGCGACGTACGACGCGCCCGCGCAATCGCCCGGCAGCTGCGATGCGGCAGCGTCAACATCAACGAGGCGTACGGCGCCACGATGGGCAGCATCGATCTGCCGATGGGCGGGATGCGCTCCTCGGGGATCGGCCGCCGGCAGGGCGCCGAGGGACTGTGGCGCTTCACCGAGTCCCAGGCGGTCGCGACCCAGCGGCTGCTGCCGATCGCCCCGGTCGCCGGAGTGCCCGACGCGGCCTATGCCCGCGCCATCGTCGCGATGTCCCGTTCCCTGAGACGGCTGCACCGCCCCTAGGTGGACGCCCCCTGGCCGGGAAGGTGGCCATACGCAAGGCTTTGGCCAATTCACCGACCCTGAAAGGGAGCCCCGCCGTGGCAAAACTAGATGAGAAGCTCGAGGCCATCTACACCGAGGTGCTCAAGCGCAACCCGGGCGAGACCGAGTTTCACCAAGCGGTGCACGAGGTCCTCGACAGCCTCGGTCCCGTCGTCGCCAAGCACCCGGAGTACGCCGACGCGGCCGTCATCCGCCGCATCTGCGAGCCGGAGCGGCAGATCATCTTCCGCGTGCCGTGGGTCGATGACCAGGGCAACGTGCAGCTCAACCGTGGCTTCCGGGTCGAGTTCAACTCCGCGCTCGGCCCCTACAAGGGCGGCCTGCGCTTCCACCCGAGCGTCTACCTCGGGATCATCAAGTTCCTGGGCTTCGAGCAGATCTTCAAGAACTCGCTGACCGGCATGCCGATCGGCGGCGGCAAGGGTGGCTCCGACTTCGACCCGAAGGGCCGCTCCGACGGTGAGGTCATGCGGTTCTGCCAGTCCTTCATGACCGAGCTCTACCGCCACATCGGCGAGCACACCGACGTCCCGGCCGGCGACATCGGCGTCGGCGGCCGCGAGATCGGCTACCTCTTCGGCCAGTACAAGCGCATCACCAACCGCTACGAGTCCGGCGTGCTGACCGGCAAGGGCCTGACCTGGGGCGGCTCGCAGGTGCGCACCGAGGCCACCGGCTACGGCACCGTCTTCTTCGTCGAGGAGGCGCTGAAGCTGCGCAACGAGAACTTCGACGGCAAGCGTGTCGTCGTCTCCGGTGCGGGCAACGTCGCGATCTACTCCGTCGAGAAGGTCAACCAGCTCGGCGGCACGGTCGTCGCCTGCTCCGACTCCGGCGGCTACATCGTCGACGAGGCCGGCATCAACCTCGACCTGGTCAAGGAGATCAAGGAGGTCCGCCGCGCCCGGATCAGCGAGTACGTCGACAAGGTCCCCAGCGCGACGTACCACAACACCGGCTCGATCTGGGACGTCCCGTGCGACATCGCGCTGCCGTGCGCGACCCAGAACGAGCTCAACGGCCGTGACGCGGAGGAGCTGATCAGCAACGGCGTCCAGGTCGTCGCCGAGGGCGCCAACATGCCCTGCACGCCCAAGGCGGTGCACGCGTTCTCCTCGGCCGGCGTGATCTTCGCGCCCGGCAAGGCGGTCAACGCCGGCGGCGTCGCGACCTCCGCGCTGGAGATGCAGCAGAACGCCTCGCGCGACTCGTGGTCGTTCGCGTTCACCGAGCAGCGGCTGGCGGAGGTCATGCGGGGCATCCACGACCGCTGCGTCACGACCGCCGACAAGTACGGCGTGCCGGGCGACTACGTCTCCGGCGCCAACATCGCGGGCTTCATCCCGGTCGCGGACGCGATGCTCGCGCAGGGCGTGATCTGACCGAGGCCGCCCGGCCCGCATAGACTGCGCCGCATGGCGCACCCCGAGCACGATCTGGTCCTGGTGGTCGACTTCGGGGCGCAGTACGCGCAGCTGATCGCGCGCCGGGTGCGCGAGGCGCGGGTCTACTCCGAGATCGTGCCGCACACGATGCCGGTCGCCCAGATGCTCGCCCGCGAGCCGAAGGCGATCGTGCTCTCGGGCGGCCCGTCCTCGGTCTACGCCGAAGGCGCACCCGGCATCGACCCGGCGCTCTTCGCCTCGGGCGTGCCGGTCTTCGGGATGTGCTACGGGTTCCAGTTGATGGCGCAGGGTCTGGGCGGCGAGGTCGCCCAGACCGGCGGCCGTGAATACGGCCGCACCCCGGTGCACATCGGCGCCTCGGGCACCCTGCTGGACGGGCTGCCCGCGGAGCACAACGTGTGGATGTCGCACGGCGACGCGGTCACTCGCGCGCCGGGCGGCTTCACCGTGCTCGCGAGTACGGCGGCCACGCCGGTCGCCGCGTTCGAGGACACCGGCCGCGGGCTGGCCGGCGTGCAGTGGCACCCGGAGGTGCTCCACACCGAGCACGGCCAGGCGGTGCTCGAGCGGTTCCTGCACACCATCGCCGGCTGCCGGCAGACCTGGACGATGCTCAACATTGCCGAGGAGCAGATCGCGCGGGTCCGCGACCAGATCTCCGACGCCGGCCGCGCGATCTGCGGGCTCTCCGGCGGCGTCGACTCGGCGGTCGCTGCCGCGATCGTGCAGCGCGCGATCGGCGACCGGCTCGACTGCGTCTTCGTCGACCACGGGCTGCTGCGACAGGGCGAGGCCGAGCAGGTGGAGCGGGACTTCGTCGCCGCCACGGGCGTCCGGCTGCACACCTACGACGCGCAGGAGCAGTTCCTCACTGCCCTGGCGGGGGTCACCGACCCCGAGGAGAAGCGCAAGATCATCGGGCGCGAGTTCATCCGGGCGTTCGAGGCCGCTGAGCGCGTCGTACTCGGGGAGGCTGCGGAGCACGGCGAGAAGGTCCGGTTCCTGGTCCAGGGCACGCTCTACCCCGACGTCGTCGAGTCCGGGGGCGGAGAGGGCGCGGCCAACATCAAGAGCCACCACAACGTCGGCGGCCTGCCCGAGGACCTGGAGTTCGAGCTGGTCGAGCCGCTGCGCACGCTCTTCAAGGACGAGGTGCGGCTGGTGGGCGAGCAGCTCGGGCTGCCGCCGGAGATCGTGTGGCGCCAGCCCTTCCCGGGGCCTGGCCTGGGCATCCGGATCATCGGCGAGGTGACCCGCGACCGGCTCGACATCCTGCGGGCCGCGGACGCGATCGCCCGCGAGGAGCTGACCCGCGCCGGGCTGGACCGCGACGTGTGGCAGATGCCCGTCGTGCTGCTGGCCGACGTCCGCTCGGTCGGCGTCCAGGGCGACGGCCGCACCTACGGCCACCCGATCGTGCTGCGGCCGGTGTCGAGCGAGGACGCCATGACCGCCGACTGGTCGCGGCTGCCCTACGACCTGCTGGCGCGGATCTCGACCCGCATCACCAACGAGGTCCGCGAGGTCAACCGCGTCGTCCTCGACATCACCAGCAAGCCCCCGGGCACCATCGAGTGGGAGTGACCCCGATCCGGTAGCCGATCCGCGCGGCAGAGCGCGCGATCCGACTCCCAGATCGCGGGATGACCCGGCAGGGCGAGAAATCTGGCGCGCAGCCGTTGACACCGGCGTCGTGGCTGGTGCAGTGTGGGAGCGCTCCCACACGGCGGGCGGACGGAACCCTCGGGCTGAGGGGGGATCGTCCCCGCGTCGTGCGGGGCGCTTGAGTGGTGGCCGGTCCGGGACGAGGGAGCCCCGACCGGCCACCACCCACGTGCGGGGACGGCACGATGGGTCCGGACCCCGGCGAGCCCGCCCGGGTCCTCGGCACGACGCGACCGGCATTCACGGGCCGGCCGCCAGGAGGATCAGCTACGTGAGCACCGTGGGCACCGGCCGCCGCTTCCCCCAGGGCTTCGTGTGGGGCGCCGCCACCGCCGCCTTCCAGATCGAGGGCGCGAGCACCGAGGACGGCCGCGGCCGCTCCATCTGGGACACGCTCTGCGAGCGCCCGGGAGCGATCCTCGATGGCTCCGACGGAACAGTCGCCTGCGACCACTACCACCGCTGGCCTGCCGACCTCGACCTGCTGCGCTCGCTCGGGCTGTCGGCCTACCGGTTCTCGATCTCGTGGCCGCGGATCAAGCCGCAGGGCAACGGCGTCATCGAGGAGCGCGGCCTCGAGTTCTACGACCGCCTCGTCGACGGCATGCTGGAGCGCGGTATCGAGCCCTACGCGACGCTCTACCACTGGGACCTGCCGCAGGCCCTCGAGGACAAGGGCGGCTGGACCAACCGAGACACGGCGTACCGATTCGCCGAGTACGCCGCCGTCGTGCAGCACCGGCTCGGCGACCGCGTGCGCAAGTGGGCCACGATGAACGAGCCGTGGTGCTCGGCGTTCCTCGGCTACGCCTCCGGCGAGCACGCGCCCGGGATCACCGACCCGGTCGCGGCGGTGACGGCGTCGCACCACCTGCTGCTGGCCCACGGCCTCGCTGCCGAGGTGCTGCACGGCGGACGCCGTCCGGCCGAGGTCGGCATCGTGCCCAACCTCTACCGCGTCACCCCGCAGACCGGCACCGAGCGCGACGTCGAGGCCGCCCGCCGGATGGACGGCATGCAGAACCGCTGGTTCCTCGACCCCGTCCTCAAGGGCGAGTACCCCGCCGACGTCGTCGCCGACCTCGCGCACATCACCGACCTGTCGTTCGTCAAGGACGGCGACCTCGGGACCATCAGCGCGCGTCTGGACTGGCTGGGCGTCAACTACTACTCGTCGTGGATCGTCCGCGGCCTCGACGCCCCGCGCGTGCCGGGCCCCGGCGAGCGGCCGACGCCGTGGGTGGGCACGGACGACGTCGAGATCGTCCCCAACGGCGAGCAGACCACGCACATGGGCTGGGACATCGAGCCGAGCGGCCTCACCGACACCCTCGTGCGGCTGTCGCAGGACTACCAGCCGCTGCCGATCTACATCACCGAGAACGGCTCGGCGTGGGACGACGTCCTCGAGGACGGCGCCGTGCACGACCACCCGCGCATCGACTACCTCGAGCAGCACGTCGCCGCGATCCACGACGCGATCGACAGGGGAGTGGACGTCCGCGGCTACTTCGCGTGGTCGCTGCTCGACAACTTCGAGTGGGCCTTCGGCTACACGCGCCGGTTCGGGCTGGTGCATGTCGACTACGGCACGCAGGAGCGCGTGGTGAAGGCCAGCGGCCGGCACTACGCGGCCATCGCGGCCGAGAACGGCCTCGCCTGACCGATCCGGTCAGCCGCCGACGTGGGCGCTACGTCAGCCTCGACAGCACCCACGCCGGCGGTGGCTCACGTACCGGCCGAGGCCTAGGCGGATCCGCGCTCGACGAGACGGGTGGCGAGCACCTCGTGCACCGGGTCGGTGTCGGGGGAGGCCAGCTGCTGGAGCAGCAGCTCCGCCATCCGGCGGCCGATGTCGGCCATCGGCTGGGCGACGGTCGTGAGGCCGGGGGTGGATGCGCGCGCTGCGTCGGCGTCGTCGAAGCCCACCACTGCGACGTCGTCGGGCACCGACCGGCCGGCCTCCGCCAGCGTCTGCAGCGCACCGAGGGCCATGAGGTCGTTGGCGACGAACACTCCGTCGAGATCGGGCACGCGCTCGAGCAGCGCGCGCATCGCCGCCGCGCCGCTGGCGGGGCTGAAGTCGCCGGCCTCGACCATGGCCTCGGTGCGCTCCAAGCCGGCCGCGTCGAGCGCGTCCTGCCACCCGAGCCGACGGTCGTGGCCGGCCGCCATGTCGAGGGGGCCGGTGATGTGCACGACGCGTCGCCGGCCTCGGCCGAGCATGTGGTCGGTAGCGAGGCGGGCCCCGCCGCGGTTGTCGGCGTCGACGTACCAGACCTTCGACTCGCCCTCGATCGGCACGCGGCCCGAGAACACCGCCGGCACGCGGACCCGCTCGATCCCGGCGACGAGCTCGGTGTCGCTGTGCCCGTGGATCACGAGCAGGCCGTCGAGGCGCATCGACGCGATCTCGACGATGCGGTCGCGCTCGCGGGCGTCGCCGGCCAGCGTGAGCACGAGCGCGACGTCGGCCTCCGAGAGCGCGTCGTGCGCACCCCGCGACACCTCGGCGAAGTAGGGGTCGCTGAACAGGTGGTCGTTGGACTCGTTGACGACGAGGCCGACCAGCCCCGTGCGCCCGGTGACCAGCGACCGGGCCGACAGGTTCGGCCGGTAGTTGAGCTCGGCGGCGGCGGCGCGGACTGCGGCGATCGCGGACGGGCTGACGTTGCTCGCGCCGGAGAGCACGCGGCTCGCGGTGCCGCGCGACACCCCGGCGAGCGCGGCCACCTGCTCGAGGGTGGGGCGCTGCGACCCGGTGCGCGCTGGCATACCCCGATCCTGCCAGCCCGGGCGTCCTGCATTCCTGCCGACCGTCGGTCCCGCACGGCAGTCTGGACGCATGGCTCGCACGCACCTCGACGTCGTCCTCGAGCGGGGCGCCCAGCGCACCTTCGCGATCGCCGCGGCGTGGCCGGGCTGGGCACGCAGCGCCCGCACGCGCGACGGTGACGAGGCGGCCATCGAGGCGCTGGTGTCGTACGCGCCGCGGTACGCCGTCGTCGCCTCCCGGGCCGGCGTGCCGTTCCAGGCCGCGGCGGTGCCGCGCGTGGTCGACGCCGCCCCCGGTACCGCCACCACCGACTTCGGCGCCACCGATGTGCGGTTCCCGCAGGATGCTCCGGCGTCCGGGGCGAAGGCGGGCGCCGACCTCGAGCGCCAGGTCGCGCTCCTGCGAGCGGCGTGGGCGCTGTTCCACGAGGTCGCCGATGCCGCTCCCGAGGCGCTGGCCAAGGGGCCGCGGGGCGGCGGCCGCGACACCAGCGAGGTTGTGCGCCACGTCGTGGAGTCCGAGCGCAGCTATGTCCGCGGCATCGGGGTGAAGCAGAAGCCCTTCGACGTCCACGACGCCGCGCTGCGCGACGCGATGCGCGAGCAGACTGCTGCGGCACTGCTGGTGGACGACCCCGCATACCGGTGGCCCGCGCGGTACGCCCTGCGACGGATCGCCTGGCACGTGCTCGACCACCTCTGGGAGATCGAGGACAAGTCCTAGCGACGGACGACGGCGCCGGCATCCCGTGGGATGCCGGCGCCGTCGGGCGCAGGGCCAGATCAGATCTGGTCGTCTGCAGGCACCCGCGCGGGGAACTGCTGCTCCTCGCGCTGATTGGCCTTGACCGCGGTGGCCACGCCCGCGCCGCCGAGGGCGACGAGGACGACGGGCCACACGAACCGGCCGTCGATGGACAGGTCGGTCACGGCCACGAGCAGGTAGCCGAGCGCCAGCACGGTGAAGACGAGGCCCGCGATGAGCGAGACCCAGTCGAGGTCATGACGTCGCACGACGCACCTCCAGGGTTCCGAGACCGATCTGCGCGGTCAGGTCGACGTTCGTAGTGGTCACGGGGTCCGGGCCGTCGGCCGGCGCGGGGATCCCGAAGACGGTGGCGTCCATGTTCAGCCCGACGCCGGACTGCGGCTCCTTGCCGGGCAGGTCGACCTCGCCGGCCCCGATCGAGCCGTCGATGCGCACCGATGCGTCGGCGGGCAGCAGGACGATGAGCTCGCCGGCGCCGATGGAGACGTCGACGTTCGCGTCCCCGGCGGGCAGCTTGCGCAGGTCGAGGGTCGCGCTGCCGGCACCGAGGCTGTACGACTGCGACGCGCCGGTCGGCACCCAGGTGCGATCGCCGGCTCCGGAGCCGGTCCGGATGTCGCTGACGGCGGCCGCGCCCTGGACGAACAGGAGCATGACCAGCGCGGGTGCGATGAGCCAGCGGGCCCGGCCGCGCCAGGCGCCGACGAGCAGGCCCGCGCCGAGCACGAGCAGGATCACCGAGGAGACGACGAGACCGCTGATGCTCACGCCGGCCGCGCCGAGGATCCCGAGCAGGCCGCCCGCGGCGATCGCCGCCGACAGCGTGATCCAGCCGAGGTAGCTGCGCGGCTCGGTGCGCGGCTGGGGCGCCACCGCGACCGGCGGGCCGTAGACCTGGCCGGTGGACGGGTCGATGTAGGTGCCGGTGCCGCCGGCCGCGTACGACGCCGGCACGTCGGACGGGCCGCCGACCGTCGCGTACTGCGGCGCGGCCTGCGGGGAGCCGACCGGCACCACATAGGCGGGGGTGTCGGGCATGAGCAGCCACGCGAGCAGGTAGGCCAGGATCAGCGCGCCGCCGGTGAAGACGGTGGCGACCACGACGAGGATGCGCAGCAGGGTCGCGTCGATCGCGAGGTTCTCGGCGAGGCCGCCGCAGACGCCGGAGATGACCCGGTCGTTGCGGCTGCGACGCAGCGGGCGCCGCACCGGCGGGTACGCCGGCGGCGGGTAGGGCGGCGGGTAGGACGCGCCGGGCGCGTACCCGCCGGGCTGGCTGGCGCCGGTCTGGCCGGTGGTGCCGGAGGAGCCGGGAGTGCTCTGCGAGCCGGCGTCGTCGGCCGGCTCGCCGGGGAGGGTCGGGTTCTCTGTCATGGCACCTACCGTCGTCCGGCCGGCGCCCCCGCCGCATCGGGGAGCGCCCCTGAGACCACCCTGATCATGCCCGGGACGTACGCGGGGTGCCGACCCCGATGTGTCCCTGCCCCCGAGCAGGGATCATGGACGCGTGAGCCTGCCCGTCCCGCCGCCGTCCCCTCCGTCGCCGTTCCTGCGGCCGGAGCGGCGCGCCGTCCGCCGCCGTCGCGGCCGGCTGCTGGGCGGCGTCTGCCGCGGCATCGCCGAGCACATGGCGTGGGACGTCGGCTGGGTGCGCGTCGCGTTCGTGGTGATGGCTCTGCTGGGCGGGTTCGGCATCGCCCTGTACGCCGCCTACTGGGCCTGGCTGCCGCTGTCCGACGACGACCGTCCCGTGTCCGACGGGTCCGGCCGCGACCTCGCCGGCGTGCTCGGCCTGTCGGCTCTCGCTCTCGGCGTGGTGCTGCTGCTGTCCAGCCGCGGCATCGAGGTGTTCGGCTCCTGGGTCGTGCCGCTCATGCTCGCCGGTGCCGGCGTCGCAGTGCTGTGGCGGCAGTCCGACGACACGCGTCGCTCGCAGATCCTGTCCGAGGTGTCCTCGAGCGCTCGGCTCACCACGAACACCGCCCTGCGCAACGCCTTCCCGCGCATCGCGATCGGCCTCTCGCTCGTGGTGCTCGGGGCCTTCGGCGCACTGGCCGCCAACGGCGACGTGCTCGCGTCGCTGCGCGGCCTGGCCGCGGCGCTGCTCGCGCTGGCCGGCATCGCGCTGGTGCTCCTCCCGTTCGTGCTCGGCTGGTGGCGCGACGCCGCCGCCGAGCGCCGCGCGCGGATCCGTACCGAGGAGCGCGCCGAGGTGGCGGCGCAGGTGCACGACTCGGTGCTGCAGACCCTCACCCTGATCCAGCGGGCGGCGCACGACCCCGACGAGGTCACCCGGCTCGCGCGTACCGAGGAGCGGGCGCTGCGCCGCTGGCTCTATGCGCCCACCGGCGACGCGTCGCGCACCCTCGTCGCGGCGCTCGAGAGCGAGATCGCCGACGTCGAGGGCCGGTTCGCCTGCGCCGTCGACCTCGTGCCGGTCGGCGACGTGGCCCGCGACGACCGCGTGGACGCGCTCGTGGCTGCGGCGCGCGAGGCCGTCGTCAACGCAGCCAAGCACGCCGGCGGCACGATCTCGGTCTACGTCGAGTGCGGCCGCGACTCGGTCGAGGTGTTCGTCCGCGACCGCGGGCCCGGGTTCGACCCGGAGGCCGTGCCCGACGACCGGCTCGGCCTGCGCGAGTCGGTGCACGCCCGGATGGCCCGCGTCGGCGGCACCGCCACGGTCCGCTCGGCCCCCGGCGAGGGTGCCGAGGTCACGCTCGTCCTGCCCATGTCGCTCGGAGCGAGGAGCATCCCGTGACCGACCAGCCGTCGTCCGTCGGCCCCCTGCGCGTCGTCCTCGTCGACGACCACCAGATGTTCCGGTCGGGGGTGCGCGCCGAGCTCGGCGGACGCGTCGACGTCGTCGGCGAGGCCGGCGACACCGACGAGGCGATCGCCGTCATCCATCGCCAGCGGCCCGACGTCGTGCTGCTCGACGTCCACCTGCCGGGCGGCGGCGGTCGGGCAGTGCTCGACGCCTGCACGGCCGACCTGCCGGCCGTCCGGTTCCTGGCGCTGTCGGTGTCCGACGCGGCCGACGACGTCATCGGGGTGGTGCGCGGCGGGGCGCGCGGGTACGTCACCAAGAACATCAGCGGCGACGACCTCGTCGACGCCATCCGCCGGGTGGCCGACGGCGACGCCGTGTTCTCGCCGCGGCTGGCCGGCTTCGTCCTGGACGCGTTCTCCTCGGGAGCCGACGACCCGCTCGAGGTGGAGGGTCTCGACCAGCTGAGCCCGCGCGAGCGCGAGGTCATGCGGCTGATCGCCCGCGGCTACACCTACCGCGAGGTCGCGCGCGACCTCGTGCTGTCGGTGAAGACGGTCGAGACCCATGTGTCCGCGGTGCTGCGCAAGCTGCAGCTGTCGAACCGGCACGAGCTCGCCCGCTGGGCCGCCGCCCGGCACCTCGTCTGACCCGGTCCGCCCCGGCCGCGTCGCAACACCGTCCCGCTCCGCCCGCTTGGGCGGGTGCAGCGCGCCCCGACGGGCTAGGTTGCCGTGCCGGGGGAGACGCCGAACACGAGAGGGTGGGACATGCCGGTCCAGGTGCAGGGAGTCGTCGCGCGCAGCAAGGGCGCGCCGGTGAGCCTCGAGACGATCGTGGTGCCGGAGCCCGGCCCCGGGGAGGCGCGGGTGAAGGTGCTGGCCTGCGGTGTCTGCCACACCGACCTGCACTACCGCGAGGGCGGCATCAACGACGAGTTCCCGTTCCTCCTCGGCCACGAGGCCGCGGGCATCGTCGAGTCGGTCGGCCCCGATGTCACCGACGTCGCGCCCGGCGACTACGTGATCCTCAACTGGCGCGCCGTCTGCGGCACCTGCCGGGCCTGCCTGAGGGGGCGCCCCTGGTACTGCTTCTCGACGTTCAACGCGACGCAGCGGATGACGCTGCTCGACGGGACCGAGCTCACTCCGGCGCTCGGCATCGGCGCGTTCGCGGAGATGACCCTGGTCGCCGCGGGCCAGTGCACCAAGGTCGACCCGGCCGCCCCGCCGGAGGTCGCAGGTCTCCTCGGCTGCGGCGTGATGGCCGGCCTGGGTGCGGCGATCAACACCGGCGGCGTGACCCGCGGCGACACGGTGGCGGTCATCGGCTGCGGCGGTGTCGGTGACGCCGCCATCGCCGGTGCGCGCCTCGCCGGCGCGCGCACGATCGTGGCGGTCGACATCGACGACCGGAAGCTGGAGAAGGCCAAGCACTTCGGCGCGACGCACACCGTGAACTCGCGGGAGACCGACGCGGTCGAGGCGATCCGCGAGGCCACGGGCGGCTTCGGCGCGGACGTCGTCATCGAGGCGATCGGCCGGCCCGAGACCTACGAGCAGGCGTTCTTCGCCCGCGACCTCGCCGGCACCGTCGTCCTGGTCGGCGTCCCTACCCCGGACATGCGCATCGACATGCCGCTCATCGAGTTCTTCGGCCGGGGCGGTGCGCTCAAGTCGTCGTGGTACGGCGACTGCCTGCCCTCGCGCGACTTCCCGATGCTCATCGACCTCTACCTGCAGGGCCGTCTCCCGCTCGGCGACTTCGTCTCCGAGACCATCGGCATCGACGGCGTCGAGGCGGCGTTCGAGAAGATGCACCACGGCGAGGTGCTGCGCTCGGTCGTGGTGATGGGCCAGTGACCGCACGGGTCGAGCGGGTCGTCACCAGCGGCGTCTTCAGCCTCGACGGGCAGGACTTCGACGTCGACAACAACGTCTGGGTCGTCGGCGACGACACCGAGGTCGTGGTGGTCGATGCCGCCCACGAGGCACCGAGGATCCTCGAGGCCGTGGGCGGCCGGAAGGTCGTGGCGGTCGTGTGCACGCATGCGCACAACGACCACGTCAACGCCGTCCAGGACCTCGTCGCCGCGACCGGTGCGACGGTGCGCCTGCACCCCGACGACACGATGCTCTGGGACGTCGTGAACGCCGGCGTCCCGTTCGAGCCGCTCGCCGACGGCGACACCGTGGAGGTCGCGGGGACGACGCTGCGCGTGCTGCACACGCCCGGCCACTCGCCGGGCGCGGTGTGCCTGTACGCCGAGGACCTCGGGGTGCTGCTGTCGGGTGACACCCTGTTCCACGGCGGACCCGGCGCCACCGGCCGCTCGTTCAGCAGCTTCCCGACGATCCTCGACTCGATCCGCGAGCGTCTGCTGACGCTGCCGGGGGAGACCCGGGTGCTCACCGGGCACGGCGACGAGACCACGATCGGCGCCGAGGCCGGCGACTACGACGCCTGGGTGGCTCGGGGCCACTGATGCGGGCCGCCCGGGATCCACGGGTACGGTGACGACGTGGACTTCCTCTTCAACCTCCTCGTCTTCCTGCACTTCGTCGGTCTGGCCAGCCTCCTCGGCGGCTGGCTCGTGCAGATGAGCTCGAGCACCAAGGTCATCAACAACGCGATGCTCCACGGCGTCCTGACCCAGGTCGTCACGGGCATCGCGATGGTCGGCCTGATCTCGTCGAAAGTCGTCGGCGACGACGACGAGGGCGTCGACAACACCAAGTTCGGCATCAAGCTGGCCGTGGCGCTGGCCGTCCTGGTCGTCGTGCTGCTCGGCCGCCGCAGGCCGGAGGACCAGCAGAAGCCGTACTGGGCTGCCGCCGGCGTCCTCACCCTCGTGAACGTCGCCGTCGCGGTCTTCGTCAGCTTCCTGTAGCAGCGCCGCGGGCAGCGGCGTGCTGCTCGGCGAGCCTCGACCCGATCGCGGCCATGGCGTCGCGCAGGTGCTGGGGCAGCAGCACCTCGACATCGGGTGCGAGCGCGAGCAGCGACCGGAGCGCCTCCTCGTCGGAACCGAACCGGAACGACCCCTCGAGCCAGCCGGGGGCGTGCGGGTGCGCGTCCGGGACGGGGCGCGGCCGCCATCCCTGGGGCTCCCCGGCGACGAGCGCGCGCTGGAGCGCCGCTGGAGAGACCAGCACGCGCACCCGGCGCAGCCTCTCCTGCCCGCCCGTCGGGCCGCCGCCTGCCAGCGACCCGGCGGGCCCGCGGAAGGTGTCGAGCAGCTCGAAGCCGCCCTGCGGGCCGCGCACCGAGTACACGGGGACGCCGCTCGCCGACAGCTCGGCGAGGTCGCGCAGCACGGTGCGCTGCGACACCTCGAGCCGTCGGGCCAGCTCGCCCGCCGTCACGCGCCGTTGCGTCTGGAGGATGAGCAGCACCGACAGCAGCCGCCCCGCGCGCATGCGCCGCTCCCTCCGCAGGTTCGTCCACGTACATGACACACGGTGTCATGAATGCCCGGCACAGTCAGCCTCGCCGGTGCGGGCACGCGCACCGGGCATCCGAATCGGAGGGGCCATGGCTGAGCACGTGGAGGGTTCCGGCACCCGCGAGGACCCCTGGATCCTCACGACGCCGAGCGGGACGTCGGAGTTCGACGCCTGGCGCGACGAGGACGCCGACCCGCCGGCCCTCGGGGTCCGCGTGGGCAGCACGACCTTGAGCTACCGGCTGCAGTGCATCGAGGACCTGCACGCGATGCTCGTCGCGGCTGGCGACTGGGTGCCGCTGGGCAATGCGGACGAGCAGAAGGAGGCCAAGCCGGGCACGGTGGAGGCGTGGGCGAGGTCGGCAGACAACCCCGTCGGCGGCTTCTACGGGCTGCGCAAGGGCTACCGCGGCCGCTTCGCCACCTACGTGCCGCCGGTGCTCGAGCACCTCGGGCTCGCCGAGGTGGAGCACCAGCCGCGCAACAACCGCATGCGGGCCCGCTAGAGACCTGCAGACGCAGCGGTCCCTCGCGCCCGCCTGCCCGGTTTGGGCGATCGGAGCCTCCCGGACTAGACTCGGCAGGCTCCCCGGCGAGGGTGCGCGGGTCCTCACGGGCCAGCGTGTCGTGATCGACGCGGACCGCGCGGTTGCTGCGCGCCCGCATCCCTGCCGAGGCGCCGACCGCCCCGCCGCGAGGCGCGGCACCCCCACGTTGCCCGTGGCCCCAGGCCGCACCCGCCTGCGTCGTGCTCTCACGCGCGCCGCACGCCGTACGTCAGTTGGAGATTGCAGTGGACCAGGTCAGCATCAAGGCTGAGCCTCGATCGGACTTCGGCAAGGGCGCCGCGCGCCGCAGCCGCCGCGCGGGCCTCGTGCCCGCCGTCATCTACGGTCACGGCCAGGAGCTGCGCCACGTCGCGCTGCCCGACCACGACCTCGCCCTCGCCCTGCGCAACCCGGGCGTCGTGCTCAACGTCGAGATCGAGGGCGACAAGGTGCTCGTCGCCCCCCGCGACGTGCAGCGCGACCCGGTCAAGCGCGTGCTCGAGCACGTCGACCTCGTCATCGTGACCAAGAAGGAGGCCGACGCGATCGCCGCCGAGGCCGAGGCGCACGCCGCGGAGCTCGCGGCCGAGGACGCCCACATGCTCGACGTCGCCGCGCACTCCACCGAGGACATCGACGGCGAGACCTCCGAGGAGGGCGCCGGCGCCGACGTCCCCGAGGTCGGCAAGGACGACGAGGCCTGAGCCTCACGACAGACCTGACGAGGGCCCCGCACCGGTGGTGCGGGGCCCTCGTCCCGTCCTGAGAGGATGCACGCCGTGAGCACCGAGAACGCGCCCTGGCTCGTCGTGGGGCTCGGCAACCCGGGGCCCGACTACGCGCAGACGCGCCACAACGTGGGCCAGCTCGTCGTCGACGAGCTCGCCGCCCGCTGCCGCGGCCGGTTCGCCTCGCACAAGCGGGCCCGTGCCCAGGTGGCCGAGGAGCGCATCCAGGGCCAGCGGGCGGTGCTGGCCAAGCCGTCGTCCTACATGAACGAGTCCGGCGGGCCGGTGAAGGGCCTGCTCGACTTCTACAAGGTGCCGCTCGACCGGCTCGTCGTCGTGCACGACGAGCTCGACATCCCCTTCGCCGCGCTGCGCCTCAAGCTCGGCGGCGGCGACAACGGCCACAACGGCCTCAAGTCGATCCGCCGGTCGACCGGCAGCGGCGACTGGTACCGCGTGCGCGTCGGCATCGGCCGCCCGCCCGGCCGCCAGGACCCCGCCGACTTCGTGCTCAAGCCGTGGTCGTCGGTCGAGCGCAAGGAGCTGCCGCTGCTCGTCGTCGAGGCCGCCGACGCCGTCGAGCTGCTGCTGCACGAGGGGCTTGAGCGGGCCCAGAACAGGTACCACGCATGAGCAACGACGATCTGATCCTCGCCCGCGACCTCGCCGCGGAGGCCGGCCGGATGCTGCTGTCGATGCGCGTGGGGTTCGACGCCGACGCGGCCACGCGCGAGCAGGCCAAGGACCTGCGCGACCGCGCCGACCGCGCGGCGCACGAGCTCCTCGCTGCCGGCCTCGCCGATGCCCGGCCCGACGACGCCCTGCTGTCCGAGGAGGGTGTCGACGGCACCGCGCGCCTCGGCTCCGAGCGGGTCTGGATCGTCGACCCGCTCGACGGCACGTGGGAGTACGGGCAGGGGCGCGACGACTTCGCCGTCCACGTCGCGCTGTGGGTCTCGGGCTCGCTGGTCGCGGGCGCGGTCGCGCTCCCGGCGCGCGGGGACGTGCTGGACACCGGCTCCGTGCCCCCGGTGGTCGACGCCGTGCCCTCCGGCACGCTTCGGCTCGTGGTGAGCCGCACCCGGCCCCCCGCCGCGCTCGAGGCGCTGATCCCGCCGCTGTCCGCGCGGCTCGGCGTGGCCGTCGAGGCCTACAGCGTCGGCTCGGCCGGCGTGAAGGCGGTCGAGGTCGTCGAGGGCCGTGCCGACGCCTACCTGCACGACTCGGGCCTGTCCGAGTGGGATGTCGCGGCGCCGGCCGCGGTCGCCGCCGCGGCCGGTCTGCGCGTCACCGATCTGTCCGGCCAGGAGCTGGCCTACAACCGCATGCCGCCGCTGGTCGGCGAGCTGCTCATCGCGCGCCCGGTAGTCGCCGACGCCGTCGTGGCCGCGCTGGCGTCGTTGGAGGACTGACCGCCCTCGCGCAGAAGTGCCGCAGCCCCCGCCATCGGCGGGGGCTGCGGCACGAGGAGATCAGGGCGGTCAGGCGCTGAGGATGTCCGCGGGGTGGGGCAGCGGGCGGCGCAGGGCCTCGACCTGGCCGGCCAGCATGCCGAACGCGCGCATCCGCACGATCTCGCCCGCGGTGTCGTCGGCGAGCAGCTCGACCAGGCCGGCGTCGGCGCCGAGCTCGCGGGCCTCGAGGACCAGGCTGAGCACGCGCGGCGTCGAGGCGGCGACGCCGTCCTCGGCGATGGCCAGGGCGAGGGCGTCGAGGTCGACGCGCGTCGCGGTGACGAGCGGGGAGACGGTGGCGACCGTCTGCGTCGTGGTGGTGATGGCGTCCATGGCAGCCTCCGTCTCGAGCGGGTGAGAGCGGGCGCCCTCACTGGGTGTGACTCCACGGTACGTCTCGCGTTGCATAAGGAAAAGCGACTAAGTCCGATCTTAAAGATCGCGAATACTTATGAGACTCTGTGACCGTGAGCACACCAGGGGAGCTGCGGCTCCGCGACCTCGAGATCCGCCATCTCGCCGCCCTGCACGCCGTCGCCGAGGAGGGCACGTTCGCCGACGCCGCCGCGGTGCTCGGCTTCAGCCAGGCCGCCGTCAGCCAGCAGATCGCCGGCCTCGAGCGCGCCGTGGGCATGACGGTCCTCGATCGGCCCGGCGGTCCCCGCCGCGCGACGCTGACGCCGGCCGGCCGCATCGTGCTGCGGCATGCCGAGCGGGTCCTCGACCGCCTCGACGTCCTCGCCCGCGAGCTCGACGACCTCGCGAGCGGCACCGGCGGACGCCTCGTCGTCGGCACCTTCCAGTCGGTGTCCGTGCGGCTGCTGCCCACGCTCATCGCGCAGATGCGCCAGCGCGCATCCGACGTCGCCATCGAGATCGTGCCGGGCGAGTTCAGCCCCGAGCTCGCCAGCCTGCTCATGGACGGCGTCGTCGATGTCACGTTCCTCGATCAGAAGGTCAAGCACCCGGACGTCCGCATCCAGACGGTGCTGCGCGATCCCTACGTCGTGGTGACCAGCCCATCGGACCCCGTACTGTCCGAGCTCAAGGGCGGTGCCTACCCGGTCGCGGCGCTCGGCGACCGGCCGATCCTCGGCCCCGAGCCGCACCACGCCCACTTCCAGGCCGAGGCCTGGCTCAGCCAGCACGGCGTCGTGCCGCGGTACTCGTTCCGCACCAACGACAACGGGGCCCTGCAGGCTATGGCGGCGGCCGGTCTCGGGGCAGCGCTCATGCCGCTGCTGGCCGTCGACCAGACCGACCCGAACGTCGTCGTGCTGCAGTCGCGGCCGGCGATGCCGCCTCGCGACGTCTACGTGGCGCGCCGCACCGGGCCCACCGCCGTCCCTGCGGCCGACCGCTTCGCCGACATGGCGGTCGAGCTCGGCGGCGGGAGGCTGCTGGAGCTGTCGTCGGCAGGCTGATCGCGCTCGAGCCGGTGGGTCCGCGGGCGTTCGTGCGGCCGGGCGTGGTGAGTTCTCTGCGCACGTCCGCCGAGATCGGCATCGGGCGCGGGCGGGCCACCTGCCGGGGCGCCCCGAGCGCCTCGTCGCCGTCACTCGTGCACCGCGGTGATCGCTGCCGCCTCGTCGTCGACGGCCATGGGCACCGGAGGTGCGAGCCGGGGCACGGCCAGGATCGACGCCGCTGCTGCGGCGGACGCGGTGAGCAGGAAGCCGACGACCACGGTATGGCTGTAGGCCGGCAGGAACAGCAGCGGTGCCAGTGCCGAGCCGAGGAACAGCCACGACATCGTCATCGACGCCGCGCCGCCGGGGTTGGCGGGCGTGCTGGTGACGCTGAGGCTGTTGACCACCACGCGGGAGCCGGTGGCCGCGGCGCCGGAGAGCGCCGAGGCCACCGCCAGAGCCGCGACGCTCGGCGCCCAGGCGGCCGCTGCCACCACTCCGGCGAGCAGGGCGAACACGCCGATGCCGGTGCGGCGGGGTCCGTAGCGGTCGACGAGGTGGCCCAGCACCGGCGAGAGCAGCAGGCCCGCGGCGCCGTAGCAGGCGATCACCAGGCCGCGCTGCCCCGGGCCGAGCCCGAACCGGTCGGCGGCCAGCAGCGAGATCAGCAGGACCGCGCCCGCCGCCGTGAGGTTGAACAGCAGCGCGACCGCGCAGGCCCGCACGAGCCGGACGTTGCCCAGCGACCGCCAGCGCTGGAGCAGCGAGCCGGCCTGCGCCGGCGCCCGGTGGGCGGCGCGGGGCGGCACCAGTGCGAGGGCGCCCGCCACCGCGGCGATGGCCACGAACCCCAGCCGCCAGTCGAGCGCGCCGGCCAGGCCGCCGGCCAGCGGCGCGAACGCCATGCCGGCGGCCTGCATGCCGCCGAACCGGCCGAGCGAGCGGCCGAGCCGCTCCCGTGCCACGGCGTCGTAGAGCGCGGCCACGAGCAGCGGCGTGGTGAAGGCGTTGGCCGACCCTTGCAGCATCCGGGCGCCGAAGAAGAGCTCGGTGCTCGGCGCCGCCGCACAGGCCAGCGACACGGCTGCATAGACGAGGTAGGCGGTCCGCACAGTGCGTGCGCGGCCCCACACATCGGCCAGGGTCCCGGACACCTGCATGAGCAGGGCGAGCGGCAGCGTGTACACGGTGAGCGACCAGGCGACGGTCTGCACGCTCGTGCCGAATGCGGCGGCCACCTCGGGCAGCATCGGCACCACCACGAGCCCGCCGAACGGCCCGAGGAACCCGCCGACATACATCGGCCACAGCCGCACGCGCGCCGGCGCAGCAGCAGTGGACGACCTCACCGCCGCAACCTAGCCGCGGGCCGAAGCGCCACCGGACCCCCGTCCCCTCGGACGGAACAGCACGCACCCATCCGGTCGGACCGGGCGACAGCCGGTCCAGGCGAAGGCCAGCGACGGTCAGGACAGAACCGACCACCGATGATCCGGCGCGTCCGCGCGGGCCCGGAGGGCGGCGACGGCCGCGAGCCGCCAGGCGAGCGGCCAGAGCCGACCGACAGCGGGCGAGCGAAGCGAGACCTGGGCCCGCCGGAGGCGACGTCCGCGCAGGACGGCGGCCCGGAGGGCCGGAGGCGGGGCCGATGCGCAGCGAGACCCCGTCGAACGGGCCGACCGCGAGCGCCAGCGAGCCTGGGCCGGCGACCGGAGCGGGCCCCGACGCGGAGGCCGACGATGGAGGCCTCCGCTTGGAGGGGCTACGACGACACGAACGCGCAGAACTCGTTGCCCTCGGGGTCGGCGAGGACCCACCAGCGGATCTCGTCGTCGGGCTCGCGCAGGATCGTGGCGCCGGCGTCGATGAGCGCCTTCGGCGTCTGGGCCCCGGGTGCCAGCGAGACGTCCCAGTGCAGACGGTTCTTCACCGTCTTGGGCTCCGGCACCTGGGTGAAGACCCAGGCGTACCAGGGGAAGCCGGCCGCGCCCTGGATCCAGGAGTAGGGGGCGCCGTCGCGCGTCTGCGCGGTGCCGCCGGTGCGCTCGGCCCACCACGCCGCGATGGCCACGGGATCGGCGGCGTCGACGACCAGCTCGAACGGGGTCGGTACGTCGACAGCGGGGGCCCCCCACTCCGGCGGCGCGGGCGGCATCGCGCAGAACAGGTTGCCGTCGGGGTCGGCGAGCACCCACCAGCGCTGCTCTCCCTCCGGCTCGCTCACCAGCGTGGCCCCGGCCTCGAGCAGCGGGGCCGGGTCGGCGGAGGGCAGGCGGACATCGAGGTGCACCCGGGTCTTGGCCAGCCGGGCCTCCGGCACCGGGTCGACCCACATGTTCTCGGCGGGGTCCGCCGAGGGGCGCACGGCGTAGCCGCCGTCGTCGGTCGACTCCACCCGCCGTCCGAGCGCGCGTCCCCAGAACGAGGCGAGCACGTGGGAGTCGACGGCGTCGAGGCACAGGTCCTTGAACGAGCAGTCCGCAGCCATGCCCCCATCCTGTCGCCCCGGCCCGACAGCGGGGAGGGCTTGGCGGACGTAGGCTGGCCCCGGCAGCACGCCGACCCCCGCCCTCGCCGAGGAGCGGGGTTTCTGGGCGTGCGCCGGGAAGGGACCATGACCACCGCACCCACCGCAGCGCCCACCGCCGCCGCGCCCCTGGCGGGCATCCTCGACGCCGTCCTGGGCGATCCCGGGGTGGCCGAGGTCGTGCGCCGGGCGCGGCTGACGGGCACGGCGTCGGCCACCGAGCACCTCGAGATCACCGCTCCGCAGGCGCTCTACCCGCTCGTCGTGGGCGCGGTCGGGGCGCCGCAGGGTGCGGCCCGGCCGGTCCTCGTCGTGACCGCGACCGCCCGGGAGGCCGAGGATCTCGCGACGGCGCTGTCGGACCTGCTGCCCGACCACGCCGTGGCCGAGTTCCCCGCCTGGGAGACCCTGCCGCACGAGCGGCTGAGCCCGTCGTCGGACACCGTCGGCCGCCGGCTCGCGGTGCTGCGCAGGCTCGCCCACCCGAGCGCCGACGACCCCGCCGCGGGCCCGGTCAGCGTGCTGGTCGCGCCCATCCGTGCGGTGCTGCAGCCGGTCGTGAAGGGGCTGGGCGACCTCGCCCCGGTCAACGTGCAGACCGGCGACGACATCGCGATGGACGAGCTCGTCGCGCGCCTGGCGGGCGCGGCGTACACGCGCACCGACCTCGTCGACAAGCGCGGGCAGTTCGCGGTGCGCGGCGGCATCGTCGACGTGTTCCCGCCGACCGAGGAGCACCCGGTCCGGCTGGAGTTCTGGGGCGACACGGTGGAGGAGATCCGCTGGTTCAAGGTCGCCGACCAGCGCTCGCTGGAGGTCGCGCCGCACGGGTTGTGGGCGCCGCCGTGCCGCGAGCTGCTGCTGACCGACGAGGTCCGCGGGCGAGCCCGGGCGCTGTCCGCGCAGCACCCGGAGCTCGAGGAGATGCTCGACAAGCTCGCCGAGGGCATCGGCGTCGAGGGCATGGAGGCGCTCGCGCCGGTGCTCGCCGACGGCATGGAGCTGCTCGTCGACCTGCTGCCCGAGGGCTCGCTCGTCGTGGTGACCGACCCCGAGCGGGTGCGGACCCGCGCCCACGACCTGGTGGCGACCAGCCAGGAGTTCCTGGAGGCATCGTGGCACAACGCCGCGGCGGGCAACGTCACGCCGATCGATCTGCAGGACGCCGCGTACCGCACCATCGCCGACGTCCGTTCCGCCGCCATCGGCCGAGACGTCCCGTGGTGGTCGGTATCGCCGTTCGGCGGCGACGTCGCGGCGGAGGACGGGTCGTACGACCTCGACCCTGACTCGGTCGACCGCGTGTCGATCGACGTCCGTGCCGCCGACAGCTACCGGGGGGAGACCGCGAAGGCGCTCGAGGAGGCGCGCGGCTGGCTGGCCGACGGCTGGTCGGTCGTCGTCCTGACGGCGGGCCACGGAACTGCTGAGCGCATCGCGGAGTCGGCGCGCTCCGAGGGGCTCGCTGCGAGGCTCGTCGAGTCGGTGGCCGAGGCGCCCGAGGCGTCGGTGCTGCAGGTGGCGAGGGGGAGCCTCGACCACGGGTTCGTCGCCGCCGGGCTCCGGCTCGCGGTGCTCACCGAGACCGACCTCGTCGGGCAGCGCTCGACCACGCGCGACGTCCGCCGGCTCCCCACGCGCCGCCGTCAGACCATCGATCCGCTGCAGCTCAAGGCGGGCGACTACGTCGTCCATGAGCAGCACGGCGTCGGCAAGTACGTCGAGATGGTGCAGCGCACGGTCGCGGGCGCCACGCGCGAGTACCTCGTCGTCGAGTACGCGCCCGCCAAGCGGGGTCAGCCCGGCGACCGCCTCTACGTGCCGACCGACCAGCTCGACCAGGTCACCCGCTATGTCGGCGGAGAGGCGCCGAGCCTGCACCGGCTGGGCGGCGCGGACTGGACCAAGACCAAGGCGCGCGCCCGCAAGGCCGTGCGCCAGATCGCCGGCGAGCTGATCCGGCTCTACGCCGCGCGGATGGCGAGCAAGGGCCACGCGTTCGGGTCGGACACCGTGTGGCAGCGCGAGCTCGAGGACGCGTTCCCCTACAACGAGACCCCGGACCAGCTCTCGGCCATCGACGAGGTCAAGGCCGACATGGAGAACCTTGTCCCGATGGACCGCCTCATCTGCGGCGACGTCGGCTACGGCAAGACCGAGATCGCCGTCCGTGCCGCGTTCAAGGCGGTGCAGGACGGCAAGCAGGTCGCCGTGCTCGTCCCGACGACGCTGCTCGTGCAGCAGCACATGTCGACCTTCACCGAGCGGTACGCCGCCTTCCCGGTGAAGGTGGCGGCGCTGTCGCGGTTCCAGACCGAGAAGGAGGCCAAGGCGGTCCTCGAGGGGATCTCCGACGGGACGATCGACGTCGTCATCGGCACGCACCGCCTGTTCAGCACCGAGGTGCGGTTCAAGGACCTCGGGCTGGTCATCGTCGACGAGGAGCAGCGCTTCGGCGTCGAGCACAAGGAGCACCTGAAGGCGCTGCGGACCAACGTCGACTTCCTCACGATGTCCGCGACGCCGATCCCGCGCACGCTCGAGATGGCGGTCACCGGCATCCGCGAGATGTCGACGATCCAGACGCCGCCGGAGGAGCGCCACCCGGTGCTCACCTACGTCGGTCCGTACGACGACAAGCAGGTCGCCGCGGCGATCCGGCGGGAGCTGCTGCGCGACGGCCAGGTGTTCTTCGTGCACAACCGCGTCGAGTCGATCGAGCGCGTCGCGACGAAGCTCGCCGAGCGCGTGCCGGAGGCCCGTGTGCGGACGGCGCACGGGCAGATGAACGAGCACGCGCTCGAGCAGGTGATGGTCGACTTCTGGGAGAAGGAGTTCGACGTCCTCGTCTCGACGACGATCGTGGAGAGCGGGCTCGACATCCCCAACGCAAACACGCTCATCGTCGATCGTGCCGACAACTTCGGCCTCTCGCAGCTGCACCAGCTGCGCGGGCGCGTCGGCCGCAGCCGCGAGCGCGGCTACGCCTACTTCCTCTATCCGCCGGAGAAGCCGCTCACCGAGACCGCCCACGACCGGCTCCAGACGATCGCCGCCAACACCGACCTCGGCTCGGGCATGGCGGTGGCCATGAAGGACCTCGAGATCCGCGGCGCGGGCAACCTGCTCGGCGGCGAGCAGAGCGGCCACATCGCCGACGTCGGGTTCGACCTCTACGTCCGGCTCGTCGGCGAGGCCGTGGCGGAGTTCCGCCAGGGCAAGGAGGCCGAGGAGCTTCCCGATGTCAAGGTGGAGGTCCCCGTCGACGCGCACGTGCCCCACGACTACGTGCCGGAGGAGCGGCTGCGCCTCGAGGCCTACAAGCGGCTCGCGGCCGCGTCGACGGCCGAGGAGGTCGAGGCGGTCGCCGAGGAGCTCACCGACCGCTACGGCCAGTTCCCCGAGCCGGTCGCCAACCTGCTCGCGGTGGCCAGGTTCCGCATCCACGCGCGGCGGGCCGGGGTGGCGGAGGTCGTCAGCCAGGGGAACCACATCCGGCTGGCCCCCGTCGAACTGCCCGAGTCGCGCGCGCTGCGCCTCGGACGCCTGTACCCGGGATCCCTGGTCAAGCCCGCGACCCGTACGATCCTTGTGCCGCGTCCGATGACCGCCCGCGTGGGCGGGCAGCCGGTCCGCGACACGGCCCTGCTGGACTGGTTGGGCGAGCTGCTCGACGCGATCCTGCTCGAGCCCGTCTCCGCCCGATGAGAGGACGACCGTGAGCACGACCCGACCCCGTCTCCGCACCGCCGTCCGCGCCGCGGGAGCCGCCGCCCTCGTGGTGGTGCTCGCTGCCTGCGGCAACAACGCCGGCAGCGCCGTCGTCGTCGGGAGCAGCTCGGTCAGCGACGCGACCATCTCCAGCCAGGTCGACGAGGTCTACCAGGTCTTCCAGGACAACGCGAAGAACGTCCAGCTGCAGGGCGCCTCGTTCGACCGCGGCGCGGCGACGGCCTCCACGGTCGACCGCCTCACGCGCCAGCTGCTGCTGGAGGAGGCGGCCCGCCGCGAGGGCGTCACCGTCACCCAGGGCCAGGTCGACCAGATCATCAGCCAGACGATCGAGGCGCAGTTCAGCGGCGACCGCACCGGGCTCGAGATCGCCCTGGCCGGCCAGCAGAACATCCCGCCGAGCCAGATCAACGACTTCGCGCGCGCTTTCCTGCTCACCGACGCGCTCGGCAAGAAGCTCGCGCCCTCCGGCGACGGCACCGCCCAGCAGAAGGCGGTCGTCGACTACCTCGTGAAGCTCGGCGACGAGATCGGTGTCGAGGTCGCGCCGCGCTTCGGCACGTGGGACCCGGCCCAGGCGCAGCTCGGCCCGGTCACCGACGACCTGTCGAAGCTGCCCGGCGTCGAGTCGGCCCAGCCGATTCCCGCGGGCTGACCCGCCGCATGGCCTACCGCCGGGGCGAGCGCCTGCTCGATCTCGTCGCGGTCATGGACCGCCTGCGCTCGCCGGGGGGATGCCCCTGGGATGCGCAGCAGACCCACGAGTCGCTCGTGGAGTACCTCGTCGAGGAGGCCTACGAGACCGTCGAGGCCATCGAGACCTCCGACGACGCTGCGCTGCGCGAGGAGCTCGGCGACCTGCTGCTGCAGGTGGTCTTCCACTCACGGATCGCCGAGGAGCACCCGCAGCCCTGGTCCATCGACGACGTCGCGGCCGGCATCGTCGACAAGCTGGTGAGCCGCCATCCGCACGTGTTCGGCGACGTCGACGCGGCGACGGCCGAGGAGGTCGAGCGCAACTGGTCGGTGCTCAAGGCCGCCGAGAAGGGCCGCGAGTCGGTCACCGACGGAGTGCCGCAGGCGCTGCCCGCGCTCGTGCTCGCCGCCAAGCTGCTCTCGCGCTCGAAGGCGCTCGGCCTGCCGGCCACCGACGACGACGCGGCCGCAGCCGCGGCGCACGCCGTGGCCTCGGTCTCCGGCGGGACGCCGTCCGAGGATGCCTATGGACGGCTCCTGCTGGCTCTCGCGGCCCAGGCCCGGCGCGACGGCGTCGACGCCGAGCAGGCGCTGCGCGGCGCCGTCCGCACCTACCGGGCGCAGGTCCGATCGGCGGAGGGCCTCTCCGACTGACGTCGGCCGGCCGCGCCTGGGCTAGCGTCGGGCCATGACCGAGTGGGAGCTGTCGGACTCGTCGGCCGAGGAGACCTTCGCGGCGCTGGCCGACCGCGTGCTCGACGGGCTGCTGGCGCGCGACCCCGTGACGGCGACGTCGCTCGGCGACCACCGCTTCGACGACCGCCTGCCGGACCTCTCCGAGGAGGGCCTGGCCGAGACGTTGTCGGTCGTCGAGCAGGGGCTGTCGGCGGTCGACCAGGTCGACGACCTCGCGCTCGGCGCGGCGGCGGCGGTCGATCTCGAGATCCTGCGCGCGCGCCTGTCGGCCGAGCAGCTCGAGATCGAGGTGCTGCAGGAGCCGCGGTGGAACCCGCTGGTCGCCAACCCGGGCACCGCTCTCTACGTCCTGCTGGCCCGCGGGTTCGCGCCGATGGAGGAGCGGCTGCAGTCGCTCGCCGCACGCCTCGCCGCCGTGCCCGAGCATCTGATGGCCGCCCGCGAGATGCTCGGCGAGATGCCGCAGGTGCACGTCGAGACTGCGATCGGCCAGCTGCAGGGCACCCAGGGTCTGCTGCGGACCCTCGTCGACGACGCCGTCGACGAGGTGCCCGCGATGCGCGCCCTCATCGACCCGCTGCGCGCCCAGGCCGACGGGGCGCTCGAGGCCCACATCGGCTGGCTGCGCGACCGCATGGAGTCCGGCCTGGCCACGCGCGACCCGCGTCTGGGGCCGGAGAAGTACGCCGCCAAGCTCTGGGCGGTGCTCGACGCCGGCCTCACCCCGGACGACGTCCTGCACCGCGCCGAGTCCGACCTCGCGCGCATCGAGGGCGAGATCGCCCGCGCTGCCGCCGCCTACCTCGGCGAGCCGGTGCCGCCGCCGGACGACGCAGCACCGCTGGTGCGGCGGGCGCTCGACGCCGTGGCCGCGTCAGGCCCCGTCGACGACTCCACGGTTCTGCCGCTGTGCGCCGAGGCGCTGGAGCGCACGACCGCGTTCGTCCGCGAGCACGACCTCGTGACCATCTACGACGACCACGTCGAGATCGTCGAGATGCCCGAGATCCACCGGGGCGTCGCCGTGGCCTACTGCGACCCGCCTGGCGCGCTGGAGACCGCCGCGCTCCCGACCTTCTTCGCCGTGTCGCCGACGCCGTCGGGCTGGGACGAGGCCCGGGTGGCGTCGTTCTACCGCGAGTACAACGCCGCGATGCTGCAGGACCTCACTGTCCACGAGGCGATGCCCGGCCACGTCCTGCAGCTCGGCCACTCCCGGCGTCCGCGCACCGGCAGCCGCGTGCGCACGGCGTTCTGGAGCGGCCCGTTCGTCGAGGGCTGGGCCGTGTACGCCGAGCAGCTCATGGCCGAGCGCGGCTACGACGCCGGTCTCGGCGAGCAGGGCGCGCTGGCTGTGCGCCTGCAGCAGCTGAAGATGCAGCTGCGCATGACGATCAACGCGATCCTCGACGTCCGCGTGCACACCCGCGGCATGACCGAGGAGGAGGCGATGCGCCTCATGCTCGGCCGCGGCCACCAGGAGGAGGGCGAGGCCGCCGGCAAGTGGCGGCGCGCCCTGCTGACCTCCACCCAGCTGTCGACGTACTACGTCGGCTGGGCCGCCGTGGCCGACGTCGTGGGCGACGTGCGGACTGCCTTCCCCGACTGGTCCGACCGCGAGGTGCACGACGCCGTCCTCGGCCACGGGTCGCCGCCGCCCCGCCACCTGCGCACCCTGCTCGGGATCTGAGGCGGCCGACCGAGGGCTACACCCAGGTGTCGAACCACATGCGCAGGTGCCAGGCGTCGTACGGCAGCACCTGGCCGGTCCAGATCGGGTAGAAGAACCACGACGCGGCCACCGCCAGGAGCACCACCGAGCCGACCGCTGCGGCACCGACGGTGCGCCGGGCGGGCGAGGCGTCGGACCTGCCGAGCACCGTGCCGAGGCTCATCGCCAGAGCCATGGCCAGGAACGGGATCATCACCACCGAGTAGAAGGTGAAGATCGTGCGGCCCTGGAAGCCCAGCCAGGGCAGCCATGCGGCGAGGACGGCCAGGACGACGACGCCCGAGCGCCAGTCGCGCCGGGTGAGCCAGCGCCACGCCTGGTGCAGGAAGGCCGCCGTGGCGGCCCACCAGATGATCGGGTTGCCGAGGGCCACGACCTCCTGGGAGCACTTGTCGACCGTGCACCCGTTGACCCCGCGCGCCGGCGACTCGTAGAAGAAGCTCGTCGGCCGGGTCTGCAGGAACCAGCTCCACGCGTTGCTCTGGTACGAGTGCGGCGACGTCAGGCCGCGATGGAAGTTCAGCATCTGGCCGTGGTAGTACCAGAGCGACCGCAGGTTGTCCGGCACCAGCGCCCAGACGCCGCTCGCCGGGTTGTTCGCCGCCCAGTCGCGGTAGAAGCCGCCGTCGGTGAGCAGCCAGCCGGACCACGACACCACGTAGACGACCACGGGCACGACCGCGATGGCGACGAACGCGAGGACGCCCTCGACCGCTGCGCCGCCGATCGCGCCGGAGGTGCGGACGCCGACGACCCGGCGCATGCCGATATCCCAGATCACGGTGCACAGACCGAAGGCCACGATGAACCACACGCCGGACCACTTGGTCGCGCACGCCAGCCCGAGCGCCAGGCCGGCGGCCCATCGCCAGGGCCGCAGGCCCGTGCGCGGGCCGAACCCCTGCCGCAGCGTCAGCAGCGCGGTGTGGTCGTCGGGGAACGCGCGCACCTTCTCCGCCAGGATCCGCCGCGTGCGGTCGCGGTCCATGACCAGGCAGCCGAATGCCACCACGATCCAGAACGCGAGGGTCATGTCGAGCAGGGCGGTGCGCGACATCACGATCGCCATGCCGTCGATCGCGACGAACAGGCCTGCCAGGGCGCCGATGAGGGTCGAGCGGGTCATCCGGCGTGTGATCCGGACGACGAGCAGCACCATGAGCGTGCCCAGCAGCGCCATCATCACGCGCCAGCCGAACGGCGTGAGGCCGAAGACCATCTCGCCGATGCCGATGGTCCACTTGCCCACAGGCGGGTGGACGACGTAGGCCGGGGCGTCCTTGAAGACGTCGATGGTCTGCCAGTTGCCGTTGCCGTTCAGGATCAGGTCGTTGGCGTCGTCGACGAACTGCTTCTCGTACCGGAAGCGCAGCAGCGACAGCGCGTCCTTCATGTAGTACGTCTCGTCGAAGACGACGGCGCGCGGGGTGGCCAGGTCCCAGAACCGCAGCAGCCCGCCCAGCAGGGTGATGCCGAGCGCCACGAGCCACGAGCGGCCGCGGTCGGCCGGCATCGCCGGCCACAGGCGGTCGGCGATGGCCGACAGCCGGGGTCCCTCGGGGGGCCAGGGCGCAGCCTCGGCCGCCGGGGACCTGTCCTCCACGGGGGTCGCCGTCACCGGACCAGCATAGGGAGGTGGCACGCTGAGTCCTGTGGACGCGCGCGAGGGCACGGGTGACGGGTTGCTGGTGCTGGCGGCCACCCCCATCGGACGCACCGAGGACGCCTCGGGTCGCCTCCGTGACCTGATCGTCACCGCGGACGTGATCGCCGCCGAGGACACCCGCCGCTTCCGCCGGCTGGCCGACGACCTCGGCGCCGTGCCGGGCGGCCGCGTCGTCAGCTACTACGACGCCGTCGAGCGCCAGCGCCTGCCCGAGCTCGTCGGCGCGCTGCGGGAAGGCGCCACCGTGGCGCTGCTGACCGACGCCGGCATGCCCAGCGTCAGCGACCCCGGCTACCGCCTCGTCGTGGCGGCGCTCGAGGCCGGCGTCCGGGTGACCGCCGTGCCGGGCCCGTCCGCAGTGCTGACCGCTCTGGCGATCAGCGGCCTCCCTGTGGACCGGTTCGCCTTCGAGGGGTTCCTGCCCCGCAAGGCCGGCGAGCGCCGCCGGGCGCTGCAGGCGGTGGCCGCCGACACCCGCACGCTGGTGTTCTTCGAGGCGCCGCACCGGGTGGGGGAGGCGCTGGCCGCGATGGCCGAGGTGCTCGGCCCCGACCGCCCGGCGGCCGTGTGCCGCGAGCTGACCAAGACCTACGAGGAAGTGCTGCGCGGCACCCTGACCGAGCTCGCCGAGCGCGCCGCCGACGGGCTGCGCGGCGAGATCACCGTCGTCGTCCAGGGTGCCGAGCCGGGAGCCGCCCCGCCTCCCACGGAGGAGGGGGCCGACCCGCGCAAGGCCGCGCTGGCCGCCGTCGCCGCCGCGTACGGGCTCGACCGCAAGGCCGTCTACGACGCGGTGGTGGCCGCCAAGAAGGCGTCGAAGCCTGCTCCCTGAGCCGCGGCGGCCGCAACCGGGGCGAGGGCCCAGCGCCCGCGCAACTAGGATCGGGCCCGTGCCTGACTCCGCTGCCAAGGCGTTCTACCTGACCACGCCGATCTACTACGTGAACGACGCCCCCCACATCGGGCACGCGTACACGACGACGGCAGGAGACGTCCTGACCCGGTGGCACCGGCAGCGCGGCGAGCGCGTCTGGTTCCTCACCGGCGTCGACGAGCACGGCCAGAAGGTCATGCGCACCGCAGAGGCCAACGGGGTCGCCCCGCAGGAGTGGGCCGACCGCCTCGTCGAGTCGGCGTGGCTGCCCGTCCTCGAGACCATCGACGCAGCCAACGACGACTTCATCCGCACGACGTCGCAGCGCCACACCACGCGCGTGCAGGCGTTCCTGCAGAGGCTCAAGGACGCCGGCGAGATCTACGAGGGAACCTACGACGGCCCGTACTGCGTGGGCTGCGAGGAGTTCAAGCTCCCCGGCGACCTGCTCGACGGCGAGGGCGAGTACGAGGGCCAGAAGGTCTGCCCGATCCACGGCCGCCCGGTCGAGACGGTGTCGGAGACCAACTGGTTCTTCCGCCTGTCGAAGTACGCGGAGCCGCTGCTGGCCCGCTACGAGGCCGACCCGCTCGGCGTGCAGCCGCAGTCGGCCTACAACGAGGTCACGCAGTTCCTTCGCGGCGGCCTGCAGGACCTGTCGATCTCGCGCTCGACGTTCGACTGGGGCATCCCCGTGCCGTGGGACCCGTCGCAGGTCGTGTACGTCTGGTTCGACGCCCTGCTCAACTACGCCACCGCGGTCGGCCTCGGCGACGAGCCGGGCACGCCCGGCGCCGAGCAGTTCGCCTCCACGTGGCCCGCCGACGTGCACCTCGTGGGCAAGGACATCCTGCGGTTCCACGCCGTCATCTGGCCGGCGATGCTCATGGCCGCGGGCCTGCCGCTGCCCAAGCAGGTCTTCGCCCACGGCTGGCTGCTCGTCGGCGGCGAGAAGATGAGCAAGAGCAAGCTCACCGGCATCGCACCGAGCCAGATCGTCGACCACTTCGGCTCGGACGCGTTCCGCTACTACTTCCTGCGCGCGATCCAGTTCGGATCCGACGGCTCGTTCTCGTGGGAGGACATGAGCGCGCGCTACACCGCCGAACTCGCGAACGGCCTGGGCAACCTCGCCTCGCGCGCGGCGGCGATGGTGGGCAAGTACCGCGAGGGCTCGCTTCCGGAGGCCACGGCGTACACCGAGTCCGAGGACGCGATCATGGCCGCGTTGGCCGAGACGGCGTCGGTCGCCGACGAGGCGATGCTGCGGCTGGACTTCGCCGGCGGCATCGGTGCGGTGAAGTCGTTCGTCGACGCCGTGAACCTCTACGTCACCGAGCAGGCGCCGTGGGCGCTGGCCAAGGACCCGGCCAACGACGAGCGGCTCTCGACCGTGCTCTACACGATCTGCGAGTCGCTCCGCGCGATCGCGGTGCTGCACCACGCGGTGATGCCGAAGGCCACGTCGTCGCTGTGGGAGCAGCTCGGCGCGGAGGCGTCGCTCGGCCCGATCGGCGCGCAGGACGTCACGCGCGCCGGCGAGTGGGGGCAGCTGCCCCCGGGCTCGGTCATCACCAAGGGCGCGATCCTGTTCCCGCGCCTCGAGGAGACGGCCGAGTAGCGCCGATGGCCCCCACCGACGAGCCGGTGCGCCAGCGCGCCGTCACGCAGGAGTCCGGGCACAGCCGCGATCTCGAGCGCCCCCCGCTGCCCGAGCCGCTGCTCACGCCGGTCATCGACAACCACTGCCACCTCGACATCCACGACGGCGACGTCGGGGCCGAGTGGCTCGGCGTCGAGCGGGCCCTCGAGCTCGCAGCCTCGGTCGGCGTGACCCGGATCGTGCAGGTGGGCTGCGACCTGCCCAGCGCGCGCTGGTCGGTCCAGGCAGCCTCCGAGCACGACGGCATCGTGGCCACGGTCGCGCTGCACCCCAACGAGGCGCCGCGGATCCTCGCCCAGGGCGGCCGCGAGGCGCTCGAGGCCGCCTACGACGAGATCGCCTCGCTGGCCGAGCATCCGCGCGTCCGCGCGGTGGGGGAGACGGGCCTGGACTTCTTCCGCACGGGCGAGGACGGCCGGGGTGTGCAGGAGGAGTCGTTCCGCCGCCACATCGACCTCGCCAAGCGCCTCGGCAAGCCGGTGGTCATCCACGACCGCGACGCCCACGACGACGTGATCCGCGTGCTCGAGAGCGAGGGGGCGCCGGAGAAGGTCGTCTTCCACTGCTACTCCGGCGACGCCGCCATGGCCCGCTACTGCACCGAGCGGGGCTGGTACCTCTCGTTCGCCGGCACCGTGACCTTCAAGAACGCCAAGGCGCTGCGCGAGGCCGTCGCCGTCGCGCCGCTCGACCGGGTGCTCGTCGAGACCGACGCGCCCTACCTCACGCCGACGCCGTACCGCGGCCGCCCCAACGCGTCGTACCTCGTGCCGCACACCGTGCGCGTGATGGCCGAGAGCGCGGGCGTGACCGAGGACGAGATGGCGGCCGCGATCTGGGACAGCACCCGCCGCGTGTTCGGGGAATGGTGAGCGCGCCCGGCGGCGACGGCCTGCTCGGCGCGGCCGACATCCGCGAGCTGGCCGATCGCCTCGGGGTGCGGCCGACGAAGCAGAAGGGCCAGAACTTCGTCATCGACGGCAACACCGTCCGGCGCATCGTGCGCACCGCGGAGGTGGGGCCCGAGGACGTCGTGATCGAGGTGGGGCCGGGCCTGGGCTCGCTGACGCTCGCGCTGCTGCCCGAGGTGTCGCGCGTCGTCGCGGTCGAGATCGACGACGTCCTCGCGCCCGCCCTCGCTGCGACGGTGGCGGACCGGCGTCCCGACCTCGTCGGCCGGCTCGAGGTGGTGCACGCCGACGCCTTGCGGGTGGCGTCGCTTCCGGGCCCCGAGCCGACGGCGCTCGTGGCCAACCTGCCCTACAACGTCTCGGTGCCCGTGCTGCTGCACCTGCTCGAGACGTTCCCGTCGATCCGGCGGGTGCTCGTCATGGTGCAGCTCGAGGTGGCCGACCGCCTGGCCGCGGGCCCGGGATCGAAGGTCTACGGCGTGCCGTCGGTCAAGGCCCGCTGGTACGGCGACGTCGCGCTCGTCGGCAAGGTCGGCCGCACGGTCTTCTGGCCCGCGCCCAACGTCGACAGCGGCCTGGTGGGGCTCACCCGGACGCAGCCGCCGCGGACGACGGCGTCGCAGGCCGAGGTGTTCGCGGTGGTCGACGCCGCGTTCGCCCAGCGCCGCAAGACGCTGCGGGCGGCCCTGGCCGGCTGGGCCGGATCTGCCGCGCTCGCCGAGGAGGCGCTGCGCGCTGCCGGCGTCGACCCATCCTTGCGCGGCGAGCAGCTCGACGTCGCCGACTTCGCCCGGATCGCCGCCCATCGCCCCGGCTAGGTAGGTTGGCGAGGTGCTCTCCTCCGTGACCGTGCGCGCGCCGGCGAAGGTCAACCTCGCCCTCGGCGTGGGCCCGCTGCGCGAGGACGGCTTCCACGGCCTGGCCACCGTGTTCCACGCCGTCGGCCTCTACGACGACCTCGTCGCCACCCCGCTGCCGGAGGGCAGCGGAGTGCAGCTCGTGGTCGAGGGCGAGGGGGCCGGCGAGGTCCCGCTCGACCGCACGAACCTGGTGTGGCGCGCGCTGGAGCTGCTGGAGCCGTACGGCGCGTCGCCCGACGTCTCGCTGACGATCAGCAAGGGGATCCCCGTCGCCGGCGGCATGGCGGGCGGGAGCGCCGACGCCGCCGCCGCGCTGGTGGCGCTCGACGCGCTCTTCGAGCTCGGCCTCGCCAAGGAGACGCTCGCGGCGCTCGGCGCCGAGCTCGGCAGCGACGTCCCGTTCGCGCTGCACGGAGGTACGGCCGTCGGGCGCGACCGCGGCACCGAGCTCACCACCGCGATGGTGCGGGGCTCCTTCCACTGGGTGTTCGCGCTCGCCCACGAGGGGCTCTCCACACCCGCGGTCTACCGCGAGTGCGACCGGCTCCGCGGGGGCTCCCGCGTGCCCGAGCCGCAGGTCCCGGACCCCCTCATGAAGGCGCTGCTCGCCGGCGATGCCGTCGCGCTGGGCGCGTCGCTGACCAACGACCTGCAGCACGCGGCGGTGTCGCTGCGCCCGCAGCTCGGCCAGGTGCTCGACGTCGGTGCCGACTACGGCGCGCTCGGCGGGATCGTGTCGGGCAGCGGGCCCACGTGCGCCTTCCTCGCCCGCGACGACGAGCACGCCCTCGACCTCGCCGTGGCGTTCACGGCGTCCGGCGTCTGCCGCACCGTGCGCCGAGCGGTGGGCCCGGTGCCCGGCGCGCGCGTCGTCGACCAGAGAGCCGCGTGATGCCGCCGCCCACCTACGTGGCGCTCGAGGACGTCGGCAAGGCCCTCGGCACGCGCACGCTGCTGTCCGGCGTCACCGTCGGCGTCCTCGAGGGCGACCGCATCGGCATCGTCGGCCGCAACGGCGGGGGCAAGACGACGCTGGTCCGCGTGCTCACCGGCCTCGAGCCCGTCGACTCCGGCCGGCTCGTGCGGCTCGGCGGGCTCACCGTCGGGCTGCTGTCGCAGCGGGACGACCTCGACCCGTCGGCGACGCTCCGCGACGTCGTCGTCGGCGACCGCCCGCCTCACGAGTGGGCCGGCGACGCGCGCGTGCGCGACGTCATGACCGGCCTGCTCGGCGGCCTCGACGCGGATGCGTACGAGGGCGGGCTCGACGCCGTCATCGGCACGATGAGCGGCGGTGAGCGGCGTCGGGCCGCCCTGGCCCGCCTGCTCATCGACGACCCCGACCTGCTCGTGCTCGACGAGCCGACCAACCACCTCGACGTCGAGGCCGTGTGGTGGCTGGCGCGCCACCTCGCGCCGCGCCGCGGAGCGCTCGTCGTCGTCACGCACGACCGCTGGTTCCTCGACGAGGTGGCCACCGAGACGTGGGAGGTCGTCGACGGCGAGGTGCACCGCTACGACGGCGGCTACGCCGCGTTCGTCCTGGCCCGCGCCGAGCGTGCCCGCCAGGCAGCGGCCACCGAGGAGCGGCGGCAGAACCTGCTGCGCAAGGAGCTCGCCTGGCTGCGCCGCGGCGCCCCGGCACGCACGAGCAAGCCGAAGTTCCGCATCGACGCCGCCAACGCGCTCATCGCCGACGAGCCTCCGCCGCGCGACCGCCTGCAGCTCGAGCGGTTCGCGACGCAGCGGCTCGGCAAGCAGGTCTACGACCTCGAGGACGTCACCGTCGCACCGGCGTCCGAGGCGCCGCCGGTCGTCGTCGAGCAGACGTGGCGGCTCGGGCCCGGCGACCGCGTCGGCCTGCTCGGGCCCAACGGCGCGGGCAAGACGACGCTGCTGCGCCTGCTCGCCGCCGCGCACGACGGCATCCTCGACACCGAGCACGCGCCGGACGTCCGCGCCGGGTCGGTGAGCGTCGGGCGCACCGTGCATGTCGCCACGCTGACCCAGGCGCTGCTCGAGATCGACCCTGCCGAGCGTGTGCTGGAGTCGGTGCAGCGCCAGGCGGAGTACGTCGAGGTGGGCGGCCGCGACGCCTCGAGCCCGTCGTGGCAGTCGCGCCTCGCCGCCGGCGGCGGGTCGCGCCAGACCACGGCCCGCAGCCTGCTCGAGGGGTTCGGCTTCACCGGCGACAAGCTCGTCACCCGCCTCGGCGACCTGTCGGGCGGCGAGCTGCGGCGCCTGCAGCTGCTGCGCCTGCTCATCGCCGGCCCCAACGTGCTGCTGCTCGACGAGCCCACCAACGACCTCGACGTCGAGATGCTCACCGTGCTCGAGGACCTGCTCGACACGTGGCCCGGCACGCTCGTCGTCGTCAGCCACGACCGCTACTTCCTCGAGCGCACGACCGACGAGGTCTACGGCCTGCTCGGCGACGGCACGCTGCGCCACCTGCCCGGCGGGGTCGACGAGTACCTCGACCGACGTCGGTCCTTCACCCGCTCCGGCGCTTCGGGCGCGCGGTCGTCGTCGTCCGGCCCGTCCGGAGCCTCAAGCCCGGCGTCGGCGCCGCGGCTGTCGGGCGGCGAGGCCCGCGAGGTGCGCAAGGAGCTCTCCCGCATCGAGCGGCGCACCGAGAAGATCCGCGGCGAGGAGGAGAAGCTGCACGCCCGCCTCGCGGACGCGGCCACCGACCACGAGAAGGTGCTCGCCCTCGACGCCGAGCTGCGCGCCCTCGTGGCCGAGCGCGAGCAGCTCGAGGAGCAGTGGCTCGACCTCGCCACCCAGCTCGAGGACTGACCTCGCGCGTGAGGGGCATCCCTGTCCGGCTCTATCAGTCATGGGGACCCTTCATCACGGATGAAGGGTCCCCATGACTAATAGAGCCGTACTTCTCTACCACTCACGTAGGGGCCTGGTCTGCGGTGGTGGTGGGGGCGGAGGTGCGCCAGGGCCGTGTCCCTGGGGGCCGCGGCGCGGGTCCGGCGTCTAGGGTCCGCGCGTGGACACTGCGCGCACTCCCGACACCGACACCCTCGTCATCGGCGCCTCGGCGGCCGGCCTCGCGTCGGTCGTGACCCTGCGGCGCGCCGGCGTCGCGGCGGAGGTGCTCGAGGCGTCCGACCAGGTGGCGGTGGCGTGGCGGCACCACTACGAGCGCCTGCACCTGCACACCCCGAAGTCCGCGTCGTCGCTGCCGGGCCTGCCGATGCCGCGCGACTGGCCGCGCTACCCGGCCCGCGAGCAGGTCGTCGAGTACCTCGAGCAGTACGCCGCCAGCAACGGCGTCCGGCCGCACTTCGGCCAGCGCGTCTCGCGCATCGAGCGGGCCGACGACGGCATCTGGACCGTCACCACCGACGACCGCACGTGGACGTCGCGCAACGTCGTCGTCGCCACCGGCGCGACCCGAGTGCCCGTGCGTCCCACGTGGCCGGGCATGGAGGAGTACGGCGGCGCCGTCCTGCACTCGAGCGAGTACCGCAACGGCGAGCCCTGGCGCGGCGGCCGCGTGCTCGTCGTCGGCTTCGGCAACTCCGCGTGCGAGCAGGCGATCGACCTCGTGGAGCACGGCGTCGAGGCGCATCTGTCGGTGCGGTCGGCGGTGAACGTGCTGCCGCGCGACCTGCTCGGCGTCCCGGTGCTGCAGATGGGCATCGCGATGCGCCGCCTGCCCACGGGCCTCGCCGACGCGCTCGCCGCCCCGCTCGTGGCGCTCACCGTCGGCGACATCACCAAGGTCGGCCTGCGCAAGCTGCCCTACGGCCCGCAGACGCAGATCAAGAACGACCGCCACATCCCGCTTCTCGATATCGGGACGATGGACCACATCAAGGCCGGCCGCATCACCGTCCACGGCGACATCGCGCGCTTCACGCCCACGGGCGTCGAGCTCGCCGACGGCACCTCGCTCGACGTCGACGCCGTCGTGCTCGCGACCGGCTACCGCCCCGGGCTCGAGGAGTTCCTGCCCGCGTGGCAGCAGGTCTGCGACGCCGACGGGCGGCCCACGGTCAGCGGCGGCCGGACGGCGCTGCCCGGCCTCTACTTCGTGGGGCAGTTCGTCTCGCCGAGCGGCATGCTCCGCGAGATGGGCATCGAGGCCGAGCGCGTCGCGAAGCTCATCGCGTCGTCGTAGAGAAACCTGCCGCGCGGCGTGCTGGCGTGGGGGACCATGCGGTGATGGGGGAGATCGAGCGCGGCGCTCAGCGGCGGTTCCCCCGCACGCGGGACGCGGGGACTGTGCTTCGACGACCCGACGGGATGCGAGCAGCGCGGCGCGCCTTCGCTGTGCTGCTGGCCTTCGTCCCCGCGGCGGCCTTCGGATGCTGGTACTGGGGTTGGTGGGGCCTCCTGGCGTTTCCATTCGTCCTGCTACTGGTGTTCACGGTGGGAAGGTCCGCCCGCGGTCAGGTCGTTCTGTACGACGACCGGTTGATCACCACGGGCATCCGTTCGCGCGTTGTCGTTCGTGACGATGTCGACTACATCCAGCGCTGGTACTCCAGGCCCGAGGGCCGCGCGAGCTACTTCGTGTCCTTGGTGCTCCGTCGCCCTCGGCGTTTCCTGCATGTGCGGTCGCTTGCTCTGCCAGGTCTCCAGGTCGACGGCTCGTTGTCGCAGCGCCGCGAGAACGAGGCGGTCGAGTGGCAGGACGCGGCCGTCGCCGCGATAGCCGAGCGATAAGATGTCCCCGTCAAGCACGTCGGCTTTCCGGGCGAGAAGCTACGCACCCTGGACGGGCAGCACGCTCAGAACGGGTCCGACCCGATAGTTGGTCGAGGCCTGGCGGGAGAGTGAGTGGCGTGGGGGATGGGCTGAGCCGGACGGCGGCGACGTGGCGCCTCGGCGTCGCGATCGTCCTGCTGGCCGCCGTCGGCGTCGGGACTTACGCGCTCGCCGCGGACCCCGGCGCGGGCTACGCGAACCTCGAGGCGAACAGCAGCGCCCCCTACCGGCAGCTGGTGGGGGCGCTGTCGATCGCGGCCTGGGCGGGCGTGGTGGTCGGGCTGGTGTCGTCGGTGCGCTCGCTGCGGCGCCCCGGGGATGCGGCCGGCGTCGTCGTCACGGTCGTCCTGGCCCTGCTGGCGACGGCGTGCCTGGCGATGATCGGCGTCGCGATCGCCCACGGCGGCAACGTCTCGGCATAGCCGCACGATGAAGGTCCGGAGACGACGGGTCTATTGCCCGAAGGTCACCTTCATCATCGACGAGGCTCGCGGACTGGTCCGGGCGTTCGCGCCGCCGGCGGGGGCGTCAGCCGGTTGCGGTGTCGAAGGGGGCGGTGAGGCTGCGCAGGAGGGCGGCGAGCCGGTCCTGATCGTCGGCGGGCAGGGCGGCGAGGATGTCGCGCTCGTGCGCGAGCAGATCGGTGAGTGCGTCGTCGACGCGCTGGCGGCCGTCGGCGGTGAGGATGACGCGCACCGACCGGCCGTCGTCGGGGTCGCGCACCCGCTCGACGAGCCCCTTGGCCTCGAGCCGGTCGATCCGGTTGGTCATGGTGCCGCTGGTGACGAGCGTGACCTGCAGCAGCCGCCCGGGCGACAGCGCGTACGGCGGACCCTCGCGTCGGAGCGCGGCGAGGACGTCGAACTCCCACGGCTCGAGGTCGTGGGTCTCGAAGGCCTGACGGCGGGCGAGGTCGAGGTGGCGGGCCAGCCGGCTGACCCGGCTGAGCACCTCGAGCGGCGCGACGTCGAGGTCGGGGCGCTCCCGGCGCCAGGCCTCGACGAGGGCGTCGACCTCGTCCCGCGTGCTCACGAGCGGACTCTACGCCGGTCTCTCGACGTCGAGATACCTGGCCCGCCCTCCGTTCAGACTGATCGTCGTCGCGCTGTCCGGGCCCGTAACGCAAACCCGATCAGTCTCAGCCCGCGGGTGAGCGCCACAGGCGCTCGCCGTCGGCGTCGACGTCGGAGGTGAGGGCGAGCCCGATGCGGCCGGCCACTGCCTCCGAGGCCGCGTTGCCCGGCGCGATGTGCGCCTGGACGACGACGCCGGAGCCTGCGGGCGCGATCGCGTCGCACACCGCGAGAGTGGCCTCGGTCGCCAGTCCCTGGCCCTGGTAGGAGGTGCCCACGACCCAGGCCAGGTCGACGACGTCGCCGGCCACGGTCGCCTGGACGAATCCGGCGACGGATCCCGTGGCCAGCAGCCGGAGGATCCAGTTGTGCCACGTCTCGGAGCCGTCGGCCGAGGAGCCGGCCGACTGGCGGGCGTACCGCTCCCGCAGCTCGTCGAGCGACGGCGACGCCTCGTCGTCGTAGAACCTGTAGAGCGCACGGTCGGCGAGCAGGTCGACCATCTCGTCGGCGTGGTCGACGCGCAGCGGCTCCAGCGAGAGCCGCCCGGTGACCAGCGCCGGCGTCAGGGTCAGTCCTTCTTGCGCGTGGTGACCAGGGCCGGCTTCTTCTCCAGGCCCACCAGGCCGTTCCACGCGAGGTTGACGACGTGCGCGACGACCTCGTCCTTCTTCGGCTTGCGGACGTCGAGCCACCACTGGCCGGTGAGGGCCACCATGCCGACGAGCATCGAGGCGTACATCGGCGCGAGCTTCGGCGGGTAGCCCTTGCGGTCGAACTCGTGCGCGAGCAGGGCCTCGACCTGCGAGGCGACGTCGCGCAGCAGCGAGGCGAAGTTGCCGGTGTTCTGGGCCACGGGCGAGTCGCGCACGAGGATCCGGAAGCCCTCGTCGTGGGTCTCGATGTAGTCGAACAGCGCGCGGCCGGCCTGCTCGAGCAGCTCGCGGGCGCCGCCCCCGGTGCCGGTCAGCGACGCCGAGACCATGCCGAGCAGCGCGTTCATCTCGCGGTCGACGATCACCGCGTAGATGCCGTCCTTGCTGCCGAAGTGCTCGTACACGACGGGCTTGGAGACGCCGGCCTTGCTGGCGATCTCCTCGATGGTCACCGCCTCGAAGCCCTTGGCGGCGAAGAGCTTGCGCCCGACCGAGATCAGCTGCTCGCGGCGCTCGCGCCCGCTCATCCGCACACGCTCGCCGCGCGCCCTGCTCCGCGTCGCGGGGGTCGCCTCGAGCTCCTCGTCGGGCCCGGTCTGCTCCGTCACGGGCTCATCATGCCGCTACGCCGCACCGCCACGGGCCAGCGGCCACGCTGCGTGATCCGCGGCGGCGCCCGGCGGGCCTACCCTGGAGGCGGGCCGGCTGCGGCCGTCCCGTTCCCGGGTTGCTCTGCTGGCAGGGGCGACCGCACTTTGAATGCGGGTACGACGCAGGTTCGATTCCTGCCCCGGGAGCCGCTCCGCGACCCCTCCTGCGCACTCTGCGTGAGGGGCCGCGGCACCCCGGTGTGCGGGACGTCGCACCTGCCGGGACGCCGTCCCGACGCGGGTCGCGCTCGGGGTAGGGTGAGGCCGCCTCGCCCGCCCACCTGGAGATCCGAGACGCCCTCGTGAGCAGCCCGCGCCCGTCCGCCGTGGTGGTCCTCGCCGCCGGCGAGGGAACGCGTATGCGCTCGGCGACCCCCAAGGTCCTCCACGCTGTCGGCGGCCGCACCCTCGTCGGCCACGTCCTGTCCGCTGTCGCCGGGCTGGAGCCCGAGCATCTCGTCGTGGTCGTGGGCCACGGGCGCGACCAGGTCGGCGCCCACGTCGCCGCCATCGCGCCCGACGCCGTCGCGGTCGTCCAGGAGCAGCAGAACGGCACCGGCCATGCCGTGCGCGTGGCCCTCGAGGGCCTCGACTCGTGGGGCGCCCCCGATCTCGGCCCCGGCCCGGTGCTCGTCCTCGCCGGCGACACCCCGCTGCTCACCACCGCGACGCTCCAGAGCCTCGTCGACACGCACGTCGGCGCGGGCGCGGCGTCCACCGTGCTCACCGCCGCCGTCGACGACCCCACGGGCTACGGCCGTGTGCTCCGCGACCCCGCCACGGGCCACGTCACGGGGATCGTCGAGCACAAGGACGCCGACGACGCCCAGCGCGCGGTCCGCGAGATCAACAGCGGCGTCTACGCGTTCGACGCCGTCGCGCTGCGCGAGGCGCTCGGCCGCCTCACCACCGACAACGCGCAGGGCGAGGAGTACCTCACCGACGTCCTCGGCCTGCACGTATCGTCGGGCCTGGTCGTCGCGGCGGTCGCGACGGACGACGTCGTCGAGACCCTCGGGGTCAACGACCGCGTGCAGCTGGCCGAGGCGGGCGCGATCCTGCGCGACCGCACCAACCGCCGCTGGATGCGCGAGGGCGTCACGATCGTCGACCCCGCCACCACCTGGATCGACGCCGACGTCGTGCTGGACCGCGACGTCGTGATCGAGCGCAACACCGGCCTGCACGGCACCACGTCGGTGGGCTCGGGCTCCGTCGTCGGCCCCGACAGCACGCTCGTCGACGTCGTCGTGGGCGAGGGCGCGAGCGTCGTCAGGTCGCAGGCCACGTCGGCGCGCATCGGCGACGGCGCGACGGTCGGCCCGTTCACGTTCGTGCGGCCCGGCACCGTGCTCGGGCCGAAGGCCAAGCTCGGCGCCTACGTCGAGGCGAAGAACGCCGTGGTCGGGGCCGGCTCGAAGGTGCCGCACCTGTCCTACGTCGGCGACGCCGAGATCGGCGAGGGCTCCAACATCGGTGCCGCGACGATCTTCGTGAACTACGACGGCGTCGAGAAGCACCGGTCCACCGTGGGCGACCACGTCCGCATCGGCAGCGACTCGATGATCGTCGCCCCGGTCTCCATCGGCGACGGCGCCTACACCGCGGCCGGGTCGGTGATCATCGACGACGTCCCGCCCGGCGCGATGGCCGTCGCCCGGGCCCGCCAGCGCAACGTCGAGGGCTGGGTCGAGCGCAAGCGCGCCGGCAGCCCGTCCGCCGAGGCAGCCGCGCGTGCGCGCGACGCCGCATCCACGTCCGGTCCGGCGTCCGCCGGCTCCGGTGGCAGCACGCACGAGGAGACCCCCCAGTGACCGGGATCATCCAGGGCAGCCAGAAGCGGCTGGTGCTCATCGGCGGCCGCTCGCACCCCGAGCTGGCCGAGCACGTCGCCAAGGAGCTCGGCATCGAGCTCGTCCCGACCCAGGCCTACGACTTCGCCAACGGCGAGATCTTCGTGCGGTTCGAGGAGTCGGTGCGCGGCTGCGACGCCTTCGTGCTGCAGAGCCACACCGAGCCGATCAACAAGTGGATCATGGAGCAGCTGCTCATGGTCGACGCGCTCAAGCGCGCCTCGGCCAAGCGGATCACCGTGATCATGCCGTTCTACGGCTACGCCCGGCAGGACAAGAAGCACCGCGGCCGCGAGCCCATCTCGGCCCGCCTGCTCGCCGACCTGTTCCGCACCGCCGGCGCCGACCGCCTCATGGCGGTCGACCTGCACACCGCGCAGATCCAGGGCTTCTTCGACGGCCCGGTCGACCACCTCTTCGCGCTGCCGCTGCTGGTGAAGTACGTCGCCGAGAACTTCCCCAACCGCGACGAGATCACGGTCGTCTCGCCCGACGCCGGCCGGGTGCGCGTGGCCGAGCGCTGGACCGACCTGCTCGGCGCGCCGCTGGCGATCATCCACAAGCGCCGCGACCCCGACGTCCCCAACGAGGCCAAGGTCTTCGAGGTCGTCGGCGAGGTCGAGGGCCGCACCTGCGTCGTGATCGACGACATGATCGACACCGGCGGCACCATCGTGAAGGCCGCCGACCAGTTGTTCGACAACGGCGCCAAGGAGGTCATCGTCGCGGCGACGCACGCGATCCTCTCCGGCCCGGCGCGCGAGCGCTTCGAGAACAGCCGGGTCAAGGAGGTCATCGTCACCGACACCCTCCCGATCCCGGACGAGCGCCGTTTCGGCAAGCTGACCGTCCTGCCCGTGGCGCCGCTGATCGCCCGCGCGATCCAGGAGGTCTTCGTGGACGGGTCGGTCACGAGCATGTTCGAGGGCGACCGGGTCTGACCGTGCCCGCACCCGCGCGCCAGGACAGCGCCGCGCAGGTGCGGCAGGCTGTCCCTCGATGATCAACGACGAGGGGGACGCCGCGGCGCCGGCCAGGCCAAGCCGCGGCCCGCACGCACCCATCCCGACGCCGCTCGTCGTCATCTCGCTCGTCCTCGCGGCAGCGTTCATCGCCCCGCTCCTCGTGCTCGAGCCGCTCCCGCCGATCGAGTGGTGGCCGCTGGTGGCAGCGGCGTCCGCGGTCCTGCTCTGGTGGGGCGAGCGGCAGCGCAACCCGGTAGGGCGGGGCAGCCAGGCGCAGGTGACCTTCTCCGCGGCGTCCGCGGTCATCACCGCAGCCACTCTGCTCGTCGCCCCGTGGATCCTGCCGCCGGTGATCCTCGTCTACAGCATCGCTCGCAACTGGCGGCTGTCGGCGGTCAACTTCGCCCTCATCCTCGGGCCGCAGACGGCTGCGGTGGTGGCGATGTCGGCGGTGGCCCTGCTGTGGCAGGACGCCGAGCCCACGCCTGCGCAGTTCCTCGTCCTCGCCGTCGTGGCCGGCGCGGTCGGTTTCTTCGTGTCGGGCTTCCTGGTCACCCTGCTCGTCATGTGGTCGGAGGGGATCCGGTTCCGCGAGTCGCCGGTCTGGGACCGCGACCGCTCGGCCATCCTGCTCAGCCAGATCTCGCTCGGCACCGTCGCCGCGACGCTGCTCCGCACGTCGTGGTGGTACCTGCCGCTGGTCGTCCTCGTCGTCTGGTGGGCCTTCCGCTACTGGCGCCTCGAGCTGCGCGCCGTCACCGCCGACGGCAGCGGGTTCGGCCGCGTCGTCCGCCTCGACGTGCTGCGCGAGGCGGCCCACTACGAGCAGGGCCGCTCCGCCGTCACGGGCCGTCCGCTCGCGCTCGTGCTCCTCGACATCGACGAGCTGCGCGTCGTCAACGAGTCGCTCGGCGAGGCGGCGGGCGACGCTGTGCTCAAGGCGGTGGGGGAGCGGATCACGGCAGGCGGCCACTACTCCGAGGTGGCGGCCCGCACCGGACCCGACGAGTTCACGGTGCTGCTGCTCGACCTGACCCCCGGCGACGCACTCGGGCGCGCGCAGCGCATGCTCGACGAGGTGGCCGCCAGCCCGATCCCGACACCTGCAGGCGACGCCGAGGTCACGGTCAGCGCGGCCGTCATCCTGCTCGCCCCCGACGAGATGCTCGACGACGCGTTCGCGCGCCTCGACCGCACGCTCTACGAGGCCAAGGGCGAGGGCCCCGGCTCCCTCGCTGCCGCACCCTGAAGATCCACGTCCGACACAGCGGGGTTGGGCGTAGGTCTCAGGCCGGCATGGTGGCGATGAAGAAGGCCTCGGCGAGGTGGCCGTCGGGCAGGCCGGCGCGCTGGCCGAGCTGGGTGCCCCAGCCGCGCACGAAGCCCTCGAGGTCCTCCAGGTGGGCCACCTGCGAGTCGTGGCAGCGCAGCGCGGCGATCTTCTGCGGGAACGTGGCGGTGATGTCGACGAAGTGCGAGGCGCCGGGGTGGGCCATGACCCACACCTCCTTGACGCTCCACGCGTCGAGGCCCTCGTCCTGCAGCAGCGAGGTGTGCGCGAAGGGGTTGCGCGCGTCGGGGTAGACCGCCTGGATCGCGGCGTCGCCGGCCGCCATGTGGTCCGGGTGCGAGGCGCCGATCCGCTCCCAGTTGCGCTCCGGCGACTGGATGAGCATCCGGTCGGGGCGCACCTGGCGGATCACCCGGGAGATGTCGCGGCGCAGCCCGTGGGTGACGGTGAGCTCGCCGTCCTTGTAGCCGAGGAACCGGACGTCGGTGACGCCGACCGCGGCCGCCGCGGCGGTCTGCTCAGCGCGGCGGATGCCGGGGATCTCCGAACGCGGCACGTCGGGGTCGAAGCCACCGGCATCGCCGTCGGTGATGATGCAGTAGGTCACCTCGATGCCCTGCGAGACCCACTGCGCGACGGTGCCGGAGGCGCCGAAGTCGACGTCGTCGGGATGCGCGGTCACCACGAGCGCACGGGAGACGTCGGCGTCGTCGAGCACAGGTCCTCCAGGCACGTCAGGGCAGCGGGTGCGTCCGGGATCCGGAGCCGGCGGCTCGAGGGCCGGGCGCGTTCCCCCGGACGGCGCAACCGACCGTACCCCCTGGCGAAAGTCGGCGCCCGCAGAGGCCGATGCACCTCCTATGAGCCGGAACGCCTCGCTGGACGCCGCACGCCCGCGATCCCTGGGCGCGGTGGTCGCGGCCGCAGCGGCGGCGCTGCTCGTGGCGCTGGTGCCCGCCCTGGGCTCGCCGTCGGAGGCGGCCACCGCCGTCCCGCCGACTCCGGCGCTCACGGGGGCCCTCGACGACTATCCGACCTACCAGGAGCAGTCGAGCTGCACGCCGACGCCGAAGCCTGGTGCGGCGAAGCTGCGGGACCTGATCACGAGGACCTACGGCCCCTACTCGATCGGCATCTACCGCGACTGCTCCTACGGCGGCATCAGCGAGCACAAGGAGGGCCGGGCCCTCGACTGGATGATCAGCGTCCGCAACGCCGGCCAGAAGGCCAAGGCTGACGCGTTCCTCTCGTGGCTCACCAAGCCCGATGCCCAGGGCAACCCGGCCGCCAACGCCCGTCGCCTCGGGATCATGTACATCGGCTGGAACGACCGCATGTGGCGCGGCTACGACGTCGGCCGCGGCTGGACCGAGCTCAAGGGCTGCTTCGCGGCGGCCAAGAAGTCGACGGCGTACGACACCGAGTGCCATCGCAACCACGTGCACCTCTCGCTGACGTGGGAGGGCGCGATGGCCATGACGTCGTACTGGACCGGCAAGGCGCTGGCCCCGACGTGCGACCTGGGCTGGGGCGGCGACGCCGGCGCGCCCGTCGCCGGCACCGGTCTCATCCCGGTCACGCCGGTCCGCGTCCTCGACACGGCCGCCGGCACCGGCCTCGACGCCCCCTGCCGGCTTGGCCAGCCCGAGTGGTCCGGCGACACCCGGATGCTGTCGGTCCGGGTGACCGGCGTGGGCGACGTACCGGCGGACGGCGTGGCCGCGGTCGCGCTGCGCACGACCACCTGGAAGACCAGTGCGCCCTTCCCGACGGTGCGGCTGCGGGCCCGCACGTCGTCGGCGTCGGTCCCCGCGGTCTCCACCTGGACCACGGCGTCGTACGGCTCGACCGTCGTGGTACCCGTCGCCGCCGACGGCACCGTGCGGCTCTCGCTCGACAAGGGCACCGCCGACGTGCGCCTCGACGTCGTCGCCTGGTCGCCGTCGTCGTCGGTGGTGGTGGGCCCGGCCGAGTCGCTCGGCGCCGGGACCGCCCGTGCGGTCCGTCCCGCCGCAGCCCCCGCCGGCTCGGCCCTGCAGCCCGGCGAGACGCGCACCCTCGACCTGTCGGGCGTCGCCGGGATGCCGGCCGACGGCCTCACCGGGGTCTCGGTCAGCGTGCTCGCCGGACGCACCACGGCTCAGTCCACCGTCACGATCGCCGGGCCGGGCGCGCGGCTCGCGGCTAGCTCGCTGCGCACCTCGACGACGGCCGCCCGCGCGGCCCAGGCCCTCGTCCCGACCACCGACGGCCGCATCACCCTGCGCAACACCGGCACGGCGCCGGTGCCCCTGACCGTCCGGGTCCACGGCTGGTGGACCGCGGCGGCGGTGGAGGGAGGCGGGGCCACGACGACCCTGGCCTCGCCCGTGGCGCTGGTGAACACCGAGACCGGCGTCGGCCTCGTCGGCGCGTTCACGTCGTCGACGGCGCGGCCGGTCGTGGTCGTGGGCAAGGCAGGGGTCCCCGTCGGCGCGAAGGCCGTGCTGCTGCAGGTCTCGGTCAAGGCCGGCAGCACCGCCACCACGCTCTACCTGCGCGGCTCCGGCGCGATCCCGGCAGTGAGCGCCATCGCCGGCCGGTGGGCCCACGACCTGGTCCTGGTGCCGCTGGGCGCCGACGGCACGGTGGCGTTCTCGACGCCGTCCAAGGGCACCCACGTGCGGGCTCTCGTCGTCGGCTACACGGCCTGACCCGGCGTCCCGAACAGGGGGCACCGGGGCCCGAACGCGGGCGGAGGGCCGTCGGCCCGGCCGCCTAGACTGCTCGGCGAGATGACCTCCCTCTTCGACGACCTCGGCCTCCCGACGCCCGACCCCGTGCCGGAGCCCGGCCCCCGCCGCACCGACCCGGCGGAGCTCGTCGTCGACCTCAACCCGCAGCAGCGTGCGGCCGTCGAGCACCGCGGCGGCCCGCTGCTCATCGTGGCCGGCGCCGGCTCGGGCAAGACCCGTGTGCTCACCCGGCGCATCGCCCACCTGCTCGCCACCGGCGACGCCCGGCCCGGCGAGATCCTGGCCATCACGTTCACCAACAAGGCCGCGGGCGAGATGCGCGAGCGCGTCGTCGACCTCGTCGGCCCGCGGGCCCGCTCGATGTGGGTCTCGACATTCCACTCCGCGTGCGTGCGGATCCTGCGCCGCGAGGCCGGGCGCCTCGGCATGTCGTCGTCGTTCTCGATCTACGACGCCACCGACAGCCAGCGGCTCATGACCCTCGTGTGCCGCGATCTCGACCTCGACCCCAAGCGCTACCCGCCGCGGTCGTTCAGCGCGCAGGTGTCGAACCTGAAGAACGAGCTGATCGACCACGAGACGTTCGCCTCGCAGGCCACCAACCACCAGGAGCGCACCCTGGCCGAGGCCTACGCCGAGTACCAGCGGCGGCTGCGCCAGGCGAGCGCCTTCGACTTCGACGACCTCATCTCCTCGACCGTCGCGGTGCTCCAGCTCTACCCCGACGTCGCCGAGCACTACCACCGCCGGTTCCGGCACGTGCTCGTCGACGAGTACCAGGACACCAACCACGCGCAGTACCAGCTCGTCCGCGAGCTCGTGGGCACCGGCGACGACGGTGTCCCGCCCGGCCAGCTGTGCGTCGTCGGCGACGCCGACCAGAGCATCTACGCCTTCCGCGGCGCGACGATCCGCAACATCGAGGAGTTCGAGCGCGACTACCCGGACGCCACCACCGTCCTGCTCGAGCAGAACTACCGGTCGACCCAGAACATCCTGTCGGCGGCCAACGCGGTCATCACCCGCAACACCTCGCGCCGGGCGAAGCGGCTCTGGACCGACGCCGGCGAGGGCCCGCGCATCGTCGGCTACGTCGCCGACAACGAGCACGACGAGGCCTCGTTCGTCGCGCAGGAGATCGACCGGCTCTCCGACGAGGAGGGTGTGCCCTCGCGCGACGTCGCGGTCTTCTACCGCACCAACGCGCAGTCACGGTCGCTGGAGGAGGTGTTCATCCGCGTCGGGCTGCCCTACAAGGTCGTCGGGGGCGTGCGCTTCTACGAGCGCAAGGAGATCCGCGACGCCGTGGCCTACCTGCGAGCCCTCGCCAACCCGGCCGACGACATCAGCCTGCGCCGCATCCTCAACGTGCCCAAACGCGGCATCGGCGACCGCGCCGAGGCCTGCGTCGAGGTGCTCGCCCAGCGCGAGCGCATCACGTTCGGCGCCGCGCTGGTGCGGGCCGACGAGGCCCCGATGATCGCCACGCGCTCGCTGGCGCAGATCCAGGCGTTCAACCAGCTCATGTCCGACCTGCGCACCCTGGTCGAGGCCGGATCCGGCCCGGCGGCCGTGCTCGCCGCCGTCCTCGAGCAGACCGGCTACCTCGCCGAGCTGCAGGCCAGCACCGATCCCCAGGACGAGACCCGCATCGAGAACCTCGCCGAGCTCGAGTCGGTGGCGCGCGAGTTCGAGACCGACCAGCCCGAGGGCACGCTGTCGGACTTCCTCGAGCGGGTGTCGCTCGTCGCCGACTCCGACGAGATCCCCGACGCCGAGGAGCACGGCGGCGTCGTCACCCTCATGACCCTGCACACGGCGAAGGGGCTCGAGTTCCCCGTCGTGTTCCTCACCGGCCTCGAGGACGGCGTCTTCCCGCACATGCGCTCGCTCGGCGACGCCCGCGAGCTCGAGGAGGAGCGCCGGCTCGCCTACGTCGGCATCACCCGCGCCCAGCAGCGCCTGTACCTCTCGCGCGCCGTCGTCCGCTCGGCCTGGGGCGCGCCCTCGTTCAACCCGCCGAGCCGGTTCCTCGACGAGGTGCCCTCCGAGCTCGTGGAGTGGAAGCGCGAGGACCCCATCTCGACCGGCGGCGGCTACGGTTCGCAGCGGGCTTCGCAGGGCGGGTTCGGCTCGGCCCCGTCGCTGCTCGCGGCGGCCACGCGCCCGGGCGCCAAGAGCCCTGGCAACCGCGAGGTGGTCTCGCTCTCGCCCGGCGACCGCGTCACCCACGACAAGTTCGGCCTCGGCACCGTCGTCTCCACCAGCGGCATGGGGGAGAAGGCCGAGGCCACCATCGACTTCGGCGAGGCCGGCACCAAGCGCCTGCTGCTGCGCTACGCCCCGGTCGAGAAGCTCTGAGCCAGCGCCGCACCGGTCCATGCCTCGTCACCGCTGACCTCGCGGACGACGTCGAGCCACGCGGGCACGTCCGCGGGCACCTGGTCGGCGTCGTCGATCTCGGCGAGCAGCGAGTCGTCGGGCAGCTCGTCGATGGCGACGACGAGGCCGTCGCGCACCACGAGGTGCCTCGTCTTCCGCAGCTCCGCACCCGTAAGCCCTTGCAGCGCAGCCCATTCGGCGTCGTCGAGGTACAGGTTGGTGCACGCGACCTCGGCCGGTCCGTCGCCGACACGGACCTTCTGCGTGAGCTTGCGGGTGATCGAGCCGTCGTCGTCCCTCACCTCGCGCAGCCGCAGCCGGGTGCCGTCGACGTAGCGGTCAACGATCTCGCGCGTGCTGACGACGCCATCCGGGACCGCCCGCACCAGGAACCGGCGCTCGCGCTCGACGACGGCGTACTTCCACGGATCGCTCACCCGACGAGGCTAGGGCCGGGGCCGCGCTGGCGTGCGTCCGTGGGTGCCGCCGTCGGTGGTGGCTTGCCGGCGTGAGCGTCGCAGGGGTCGGCTCGGGAGGGGCCTGCCGCGTCGGCGCAACGCCATGCGGTGGTAGTAGCACCCGCTGTAATCTCTTCTGCTGCAAGCGAAATCGGCTGTTCAGACGTTTCGTTCGAACTGGTGTTCGAGTAGTCTCCTGCTATGTCGATCACCTCCTCCGCGCCCGGCCGGGACCTGCCTGCGTCGGTGGTGGAGGCCCGGTTCCGCGGGCTGATGGCCGAGCTCGCGGCCGACGCGGTGGCGGCGATGCTGGCGCGGGCGCCGCAGGTCGGCGACTACGCGGTGCTGGAGTCGCTGCGATCCGCTGAGCTGCCCGACCGGGGCGCTCAGATCGCGCGGCTGGCCGCGGGCCGGCGGATGACGACGTTCCAGCAGGCCCAGGACCTGCGGGCGCTGCTGGACGTGATCGGCCCCGACCACGGGTCGACCCCGATGCGCGACCGGGCGCTGTTCCACGCGATCGCAGAGGCGCTGGGCAGGTCGAAGGAGTCGGTGGAGATCGAGTGCCACCGCGCCCGCCACCTCGACGCGCACTTCCCGTCCCTGTTCCACGCGCTCGCAGCCGGGTCGACCACACTGGCGCACTGCTGGGCGCTGGTCGACGCCACCTACGCGATCACCGACGACGCGGTCCTGGAGCGGATCGGGGAGCTCGCGGTCCCGGCCGCGCAGGCCCAGAAGCTGCGCGACTTCTACGCCACCGTCGCCGCACTGGTCACTCGGTTCGACCCGCACGCGGGGGAGCGCCGCACGAAGGCCCGCAAGGCCCGCGGCCTGTCGGTGGTGAAGCTCGGCGACGGGCTGTCGATGCTGCAGCTCATCGACTCGTCGGAGACCATCGAGGCGATCAACGACCTCGTCGACGATGCCGCCCGCGAGCACCTCGCAGCCCTGCGCGCTGCCCGTCGCGACGCCGAGAAGGCGGCCGCGAACACCGCAGGCACGGCCGCCTCCGGCACCCCCGCCGGGGGCGATGCGGCCGTGGATGCGGAGCAGGGGGCGCCGACGGCGCCGGAGGTGCACAGCCCGCAGGCATCGGACCGCGAGCAGGGCGCGCCGGTCCAGGCGCCGGAGCCCGCTCCGGTCGAGATGATCTCGCGCACCGAGGCCCGCGGCCTGGCGGCGGTGGCGTTCTTCCTCGGCAAGCGGACCGCCGACGGCGGGGTGGAGTACTGCGAGAAGGAGGCCACCCAGGTCGTGGTCAACCTGGTGGTCGACACCGCGACGCTGGCCGGGATCGAGGACAACCTGGCCCTGACCGGCACCGACCCGATCGTGGCGGAGCTGGCCCGGCGGCTGGCGGTGTCCCCGGACGCGCTGCGCCGCCTGCTGACCGACCCGTCCCGCGGGCACCTGCTCGACTACGGCCAGGCGCAGTACCTGCCGGGCCGGGTGCGCCGCCACGACGTGGCCCGCGACGGCGGGCGGTGCCGCTGCTGCGGGCGGCGGATCCGCCGCGGCGAGATGGACCACCTGGTCGACTTCCGCCTCGGCGGGCCGTCCTCGGCGGGCACCTCCTGGATGCTGTGCCCGGAGTGCCACCAGCGCAAGACCGCCGGGCTGATCACCGTGACCGGCGACGCCGGCTCCGCGGAGGGCGTGCAGATCGTCCTCGACGTCGGGATCGGATTCACGTCCTACCCGCCCCCGGTGCTGCCCCACCCTGAGCGCGACGCGATCCTGCACGCCCAGGCCGAACCCGTCCGCTACACCCCTCGCCCCACCCGGCGGCGACCCGCCCACGACGACAGGCCTCCGACCCGCGCCGACTGGGACGACCCCCCGCCCTTCTGAGCCAGAACGAGCTGCGAGCCCTCCACCACCTCTGGTGCGAGGGCCACAGCCACGCCGACATCCAGGCGAAACCCGCCCCGTATCCGGCGACTTCGGCGCGCCTGCAGGGCCTAGCGTCGGACGTGTGAACGCACTGACGGCCACCAGTGCGGGCCGGGCGGAGCACGGCAACGAGGACTTCGTCGCGGCAACGGAACGCGCGATGGTGGTCGTGGACGGAGCGGGTATCCGAGGCGGTGCGGCTCTGTGCGAGCACGGCGTGGCCTGGTACTCGCACAGTCTGGGGACGGATCTTCTGGCCCGCCTCACAACGCACCCCACCGTCCTGCTTCGGGAGGCGCTGGGGGACTCGATCGCAGCCGTGACGGCGATGCACAGCGACACGTGCCACGTCGCGGATCCCAGCAGCCCCCAGGCTTCGGTGGCCGTGGCGCGTCGTTCGGGCTCAGATCTGGACTGGCTGGTTCTAGGGGACGCGTACGTGATCGCGGAGGCGGAGGAACCGTTAGTAGTGAACGACGAACGGGAGGTCGACGTCCGCTCTG
>JAIUOK010000035.1 GCA_020161245.1 Actinomycetota bacterium
CTTGGCCATGATCACGTCCCCGGCGCGCCACTCGCGGGCCTCGGGGCGCCCGCGCGTGGAGGCCGTGCGTGCGGTGACCGTCAGCAGGGACGGGCCGGTGACCTGGCCGGCGGCGATCGCGGCCGCGCGGGCGCGGGCGTTCAACGCGGTGACGTCGCCCCAGCCGCGGGCCAGCATCAACGCATCACGCCCCTCGCTGACCGCGGTGTGCCAGCGCTCGAACACCGCGTCGGCAGCGTCGTCCCCGTCCGCGGCCGGGTGGATCCGGTCCTGCTCCTGGTAGGTGCGCAGGACGCTGGCGTCGCCGGCGCGCAACCGCAGCGTCGCCGCGGCCTCCCATCTGTGAGTGAAGCGATGCAGGCCGCTGAGCTCGACCACCCGGTTCGGGAGCAGGCAGGCGAGGTGCTCGAGCATCCCGCCGGGGGCCCGGATCGCACCGATCTGCGCGGGGTCGCCGACCAGCACCACCCGCGCCCCCGCAGCCTGTGCGCGGGTGGTGAGGGCGGCGAGATCGGCGGTGGCGAGCATCGAGGCCTCGTCGACCAGGAGCACGTCGCCGCGTCGGAGCCGCCGCTCATCCCGAACGCTCGGGCTGCTGGTGGGTGGTGGGGTGTCGAGGGCGGTCTGCTGGGTCAGGAACCGCGCCACCGTCACCCCCGTCACACCGGTCGCGGCGGCGAGCTCTGAGGCGGCCCGGGCCGACGGGCCCAGCGCCAGCACCCGTTCTCCTGTCTGTGCCCAGCCGGCGACCGCGGCACCCAGGACCGTGGTCTTGCCCGCCCCGGCCGGGGCCACCATCACCGTCACGAGGTCGCGGGAGGACACCAGCCGCACCGCCGCGACCTGCTGCTCTTGCGACAGCCCCGCTTGGGCGGTCGCCTGCAGGACAGTCGTGGGGAGCCGGCGCGGCGGGCGCAGCCCGTCCAGCACCGCCTCGATGACCATCGCTTCGGTGTCGACGACCTCGCGGGAGGCGAAGCGGGCATCCGACGCCCGCGCCGTCACCCCTGACGGATCCGACCCCAGCGGGACCGCGCCCGCCGTTGCCCCGGTCAGCGCCTGGGCGGTGAGTGCCTCGACCATCGCGATGGCCTCGCGCGCATCCCGCGGGGCGCCCGGGCCGGTGGCGGGGATGCGGGCAGCGACCTGCACCGCCAGGTCCGCGGCCGACCACACCGCACCCGACCGGCCGGCCGCCGTCACCGCGTCGGCCAGCCACGAGCGCTGACTGGGGAACGGCTCGTTGACCGCCTCGGAGCGCGCAGCCGCCCCGGCGGCGCCGATGGCCCCCGTGACGATCGTGCCGGGCCTCGCGAGTGCCGCGACGGAGTCCGTGACGGAGTCCGTCATGTCACCGCTGCCATCGCGACCGGTGGTTCCGACCTTCGCGACGCTCGCGACGGAGTCGGTGACGGACTCCATGACGGCGCGGGCAGGGTCGCTGGCGCTGATGCCGGCCTGCGTGACATCCGTGCCGGAGTCGGTGACGGAGTCCGCAACGGCCGCTACGGCGTTCGTGACAGTGCTGCCAGTGCTGGTGACCGTACTGGCAGGCGCGTCGACGGCGGTCATGACAGTGGCGTCGTGGCTCGTGACGGTCACGGGCCAAGCGCCTGGCCCTCGGAGGACGCGAGCTTCACGGTCCGGGCTGGCCAGGCGTGCGGATCGCTGCAGCCGCTCGGCGTCCCACCCGAGCGTGTGGGCCTGCTCCCGCCACCGGGCCCTCAGTCCGGCTTCGGGGACGTGGTGCTCCTTCGGGGGGCGGGTGGCCAGGACCGCGGTCTTGACGATCCGGGCCCGTTCCGCCGCGCTCACCGGCCGCCCGAGCGCCTCCTCGGCGTCCGCGATCGTGGGGATCGCGTCAGCCATCACCGCCTGGGTGCGGGTCGACCAGGCGGCGAGGAGCGCCTCCGGGACGCCGGCGATCTCTGCCTGCCCATGCTCGGTCACGGGTTCGAAGGTGACGCCGAGGCGGGTGGCGAGCTCGGTGCGCAGCGCGGATTGGTAGAGGGCGCCGGCGGCCTTCTTGTGGTGGAACACCTCGTAGCCGTCGATGGTGCGCCACACGCTGTCGGTGCAGCGGACCTTGTTCACCACCAGGGCGTGGGTGTGCAGCTGAGGGTCCCCCGTGCGGGAGGTGGTGTGCTCGAACAGCGCGGCGGCGTACCCCGCGGTGGCGATCTGCTCGACGCCGTCGCGGCCCCGCCGGGAGAACGACGCATGCGCCTCCAGGAACCCCAGCGCGGCCTCCACCGCGGCCGCATGCGCGGCACGCACCTGTCCGGCTGTGGCGTCGTCGGCGAGGGCCCACAGCGCCGACACCGACTTCGGCGCCGAGAACGTCAGGTCATGCCCGGTGACAGCGTCCGAGCGCCACGCCCTCCCCAGCGCCGCCCCCGTGCCCGGGTGCAGACCCCGAGCGAACAACGCCTCCAGCTCACGCTCCTGCACCCGCGACCCCGGCGTCAGCCCCAGCTCGGGCAGACCCGCACCCCACCAGCGGCCCGGCGCGTTGCCGCCCTCGGCGTAGTACTCGCACGCACCCCGCGCCACCGAGTCCTGGTAGTACCGCCACGAACCCCGCCCGATCTTCGCACTCGACAGCACCACCCACCACCACCCGGAACCATTTGCTACGATCCACCAAATCCGTTGCAGCCCAACGGATCTCGACCGTAGCACTACTCGCCGACAATGCACATGTCTGCTCCCACTCTTGGCAAGCGACCGTCACTCGCCGGGCGCGAGGGCCGGCACCGAGGTGGGGTGGCGGTGGACGGTCTCGACTGGAGGGAGGTGCAGGATCTGTCTCGTGGTGTTCGACGTCGCAAGCTCATGTGCCGGCTGGCCCGGCAGTCGCTCGAGCCGTCATTGCGGGAAGGCAACCAGCGGATCCGCTTCGACTGCACACTTGACTCGTCAGTCGACGCGCTCGCCTGCCTCCCCCGTCGCGTGCTCCTCCGTGACTCCAGGCGGTAGAGCGTCGGGAAGTCCGTGAAACCGCTTAGGCACAACCGGTGCCGCAACGGCCGGATCCTCCGGGGCAGCAAGCACCCACCACTGGTAGTCGACAACGATGCCCGGTCGCCGTTCCTCTGAGGAGTCGGCCACGACCCGTGCGGCCACGAGCTCACCCTTGCGGGGAATGGGCAGGCCGAGCGCGCGGGCAACCAGGGGGTCACTGTCCTGATGACCGAGTACCAGGATGCCCTCCGGCTGAAGGTTCGTTCTTGCCCCACCATCTGCACGGGCCCGCTTCATGAAATCGTCCTGCTGGGCAACGGTCGCGAGCTCAGCACGCCGGACGATTCGCTGTTGAACGGTACGAAACAGCTCGTTGACCCGGGCCTGCCCATGCTTTGTGCCACGTCTGGCCTTGGCGTTGAAGATCCGCTCCCGCTCCTCCGCGCTCAGCAGCAGGAACAGATTGCTCGCGAGGTGACCATGCTCCGGCCGTAGCCACCGAATCCGACCTCTGTCGGCCGCTTTGAGCTGGCGCTTGGCATCTCGGTTCGCACCACCGCGCAGATACTCCGCCCGGACACGAATCAGCCCTGCCTGCCAGCGACTGTCGTTGTCGTTGGCCGTAACGACTAGACAGAGGTGATCGATCGATTCGGGTGGTAGCTCCCAGCCTCCGAAGAACATGGAGTACTTGCAGTCGACCTCGATGCCTGCGATGCGGTAGTCCGTCGCATCACCATCGCCGAAGTCGAACTCTCGGTGGAGGTTGATCTCCACCAGCGTCCCCATATGCGTCTTCTCGGTCTTGTGAAGCTGGTCGAAACTCCAGCGCCCCGTGTGTTGCCCGTCGTACAACTGATCGAGCGTGTCGCGAAGCACCCGCGCGACACGGTCGCCGGTCGGATCGAGCCGGTACAGCTCGTGTTCGACCGCATCAAGCTGGGGATCGTCACCGGGCCGGGGCGGTGCAATCTCCGTCATGTCGCCCCCGTCGGATACGCCCAATCACTTGGCGTGCGGCTCCCTGGCGCGATCATGATCGCCGGCTAGCGTCGAGGATTGTGACTGACACGCCGCTGCCCGAACCGGACAGCGAGGAGCTCTACGCACTCGTGGGACAAGCAGCCCTTCGTGTGCTTTACGGCTGGCTCTACCGGCGACGAGAGAACCCGCCAACGATGGCCGAGGTTCGCCTGTTCATGGCAGATGCCCTTGGAGAACCGCAGGAGCACATCGATCGACGGCTCCGGGAACTTAGGCGCCACTTCGCGATCCCCGCTGAGCGGCAAGACCAGGGAGATCCACGCTACGTGCTACGAGGCTGGGCGGAGACCGCCGCGTCACGTGACGGCATCAACATCTCTGAACGCCTGCGCGCACAGGTACTCGCACCGCAGCGCTGCGCACAGTGCGGTCGCACCCCCCTCGACGACAACGTGAAGCTGGTCATCGATCACAAGGTCCCGCAGTCGTGGGGTGGTGGCAATGAGCTGGAGAATCTCCAGCCGCTCTGCGAGGAGTGCAACCACGGCAAGCGCGACTACTTCGCGACCTACGACGTCCACGCCGAGCAGATCCGTCAGGCCATCGGATACGACGAACCACAGAAGCGCATCGGGGAGCTCTTGAAGGCCTTCGACGGTGGATGGGTACGAACAGACTTGCTCGGCATCGTCGCGAGTGCCGGCCAATACCAGGAGGACTGGCAACGCCGGCTGCGGGATCTTCGGTTTCTCGGCTGGGACTACGAGGTGCGGAAGGCCTACAACGAAGGCGCCCGAGTCTGGTCCTACTACCGACTAACCAAGTCGGCGCCGTGGCCGGACAACATCCGCGCCGCCATCACGGACGAAGAGAAGCGGCGCCGCGAGGTCCAGAAGGCCGCCGTGCTAGACCGCCTTAAGCGCCTTGCGCCGGGTAGTGACTGATGCCTGTCGCGCAGCCTTGATGGCCCGCTCGATCTCGACCCCAACCGCCTTGGCAACCGGCGGCGGAAAGGCATTGCCGATTTGCCGGTAGCTCGCCGTCTTGCGACCGAAGAACTTCCAGTCGGCCGGGAAGCCCTGGATGGCCGCCGCCATCGGCACGGTCAACTTGGGGATGAGGTCGATCGGGTCATCGGCGGAGGGCGGCGCATCGGCCAAGGTCTTGCCGTTGACGCCTAGCCGCAGCCAACCCTCGCGAGCGCGTGTCGGGCCGAGGTCCGGTCCGCCGTGCTTGCGGGATCCGCCCACGAGCGTCGGCCCAATCCCGTTCGCTGCCTTCGCCCAGTTCTTCGCTCCGGCCCAGCCGTCCGCCGCCATGAGGGGCTCTAGCGTCTGTCCGACAGTCGGGGGGGACTTCACCGGATTCGGCCAGCGGAAGTGCTCGTACGCATCGGGGCGAAGGGCCACGAGAATGAATCGCGGGCGAAGCTGCGGGACACCGAACTCTGATGCGTTGAGCACCTGCCAATCGCTCACGTAACCGAGCTCGTCGAGTACCGACTTGATCTGATCCCGATAGCCAGCGAACCTCGCCGTGGACAGGCCCTTGACGTTCTCAAGCATCACGGCCGCCGGCTCAATCTCACGGACTAGGCGCAGCGCCTGCGGGAACAGGTCTCGTTCGTCGTCCGCGCCGAGGCGCTTGCCGGCGATCGAGAAGGGCGGGCACGGCACGCCGCCAGCAAGCAGGTCGACCTCCCCCTTAAACGGTCGGCCGTCGAAGTGATGGACGTCGGCTTCGACCACATTCCAATGGTCTCGGTTGAGGCGCAGCGTCTCGCAAGCATCGCTGTCGATCTCAACCGCTGCCACGTGCGAGAAGCCCGCTTGCTCCAGACCCAGTGACTGTCCGCCTGCTCCCGCACAGATCTCAAGGCAGGTCAGCTCGGTCACGGCGCGGCCTTTCGTGTCGTAGCTTCGGCTGTGGGCTCGGAGAGTATCGAACAAACGTTCGAAGATCAACGGTATGCGGGCCTGGCCCAGCCTATCTTCCGGCGGCGTATGACTCGGGACCGACCTGCCGTGGCCCAGGACGGGAGTGCGTGCTTGCGCCGCCCGGACGTGCAGGCCATCAAGGGTGGTGGCACCGCGCCGGAACTGGCCCACGACGTGCGTTGCGTGCGGCGGGCTCCCGCAATCGGGTAGATCTGTCGCTCGAGATCGACTGCCGAAGCGTGGGCCGGGACATTGGGGTCAACGGAGCTGTTGATGGGACGGGGCTGCATGCGTTCGCGGGGCTGGCCCGCAGGCCGCTGCCGAGCATGCCAAAGCTGACGACCGGGAAGGCACGGACGCATGGCACTCCCTCAGACCGAGGCATCGTCGGCGTCACCGCGACGCGGCATGACTCTGGCCGTCCAGGTGCCCAAACGTGTCACAGACTTGTCACAACAGCCGTCGACACGGGCCACCTCGAAGAAGCAGTCGGCGGACAAAGCCGCAGGTCACAGACCTGCAACAGCCTCGGATGGCCTCAGCCGGACGGAGTTCAATCGCCTGAAAATCGGAAGGTCGGCGGTTCGACCCCGCCCCTGGCCACCTCGAGAAGGCCCCGGAGCTGATGCCCGGGGCCTTCGTCATCCCTGGGGGACGGCAGCCGCCTGGGCTATCACCTGCTCGATCTGGGCTGCCACCGGCGTCCAGGTCTCCTCCCCCGCGACACCGGCGCGCAGCAGGTTCCAGCCGTGCCCGGGCCGGTCGAGCCGCACCACGCGCACGAGCTGGCCCGCCTGCACGGCGAACTCCTCCACCAGCTCAGGGGGTGCGTCGCGGTCTCCCGGCGACGTCACGAGCAGCAGCGGGATCCGCACATCGCCCGCCAGGGAGCCCGCCGTCCCGACCTTCCGCTCCTGCGGCAGCCAGACCGGGAACGACATCGGCGGCGAGAGCGCGATCGCCGACACCACCCCCTCCGGCGGCTGTGACGCGATCTCGACCGCCACGGCGGCGCCCATCGAGGCGCCGACGACGACGACCCTCGTGGCCCCACGCTCGCCCAGCCGCTCCACCGCCGCGGCGACGTCGAGATCGTGCCGCTTGCTTGCTGTCGCAGCGTCGGGGCAGGTGCTCGACCCGAAGCACCTGAGGTCCGGGACCTCGACGGCGTAGCCGAGGTCGGCGAGCCTCGCCGCATAGGGCCACCACCCGCACGCTCCCCCGCGCAGCTGGTGCAGCAGGACGACGCCGACCCTGCCGTTGCCCGTCTCGATCGCCGACAGCACGACTCGGTCGCGCGTGCGCAGCTCGACCCGGCGGCCCTCCGCCTGCGGCACGCCGCACTCCGCCGCGATCCCGGTGAGCGGCGCCGAGGGCGGGGACGACGACGCGGCCGCGGCGCTCGTGCCGGTCGGCGGCTGGGGCTCGCCGACCGGCGTCGAGGCGCACGCGGCCAGCGCAGCAGCACCGGCGAGGAGGCAGGCGGCCCGGAGGAGGCGCATCGAGGTCACAGCGGACGCTGCCCGCCCCGGGCCGGCAGGAAACGCAGCGCCTCGCCCTCGATCTGGAGGGCTGAGCGACGACTATCGGCGTCGCCCACCCATCCAGAGCGGGTCCTCGAATCGGCCGCGCACGTGCGGCCCGGCTGGCTAGCGTGCTCGGCCATGGGGCTGTTCGACGCACTCAAGGACACGGTTCTGCGCAGGGGCACCGACGACCCGCTCTTCCGGGCGGGCGTCGACAAGCTCAACGAGATGGTGGGCGACAAGCGGCGCGAGGCTGCGGCGTCGCGCTGGCCGCTGGCGAGCGACCCGGACGGCATCGACGTCCTGCGCCCGCTGCTCACCGACTCCTGGTGGGCCCTGAACTACGGGAAGATCGAGACCGACGACTTCGCGCCGAAGAGGGTCGACACCGTCGACGCCGTGGGCTGGCACTTCGGCTACGGCACGCAGTTCATGGGCCTCGACATCGACGGGCCCGACGCTGCCGGTGGGACGACGAAGTACGAGAACGACCTCTGGGTCGAGGTCGAGCTGGAGCCGGTGTTCGACACGCTGTCCCTCGACGCGCGGCTGCGGCTGCTGCTCGACGGCATGGAGCACACCTACCGCCGGGTGGAGGTGCCCGACGACGTGCCGCAGAGCGAGCGCCTCGTCTACACCGGCACCTTCCGGCCCACTGGCGACTGGTGCGCCGTCGCCCAGCTGCGTCCGCTGGTGCTGCGCGTGCGCAGCGACCGGCAGGACTTCAGCCGCCAGCACGCCGAGAACCTCATGCACAGCGTCCTCGAGCGGCTCGACAGGGACGCGTTCGTGCAGTGGCGGACCCTCGTCCACGAGCAGAACGGCACCGTGCACGACCCGTCGGCGCCCCCGTGGGTGCCGGGCACGCGGGCGCCCGAGCCCGAGCCTGCCGCCGCACCCGTGCAGCGCAGCGGCCCGATCGCCCTGCCGACGCCGTACGACGTCGACATGGGCCTCGACCGCTACTCGGGAATGCCGCTCGACATCGATGCCGAAGCGGTCGCGCGCATCATCGGCGACGAGCTGCAGAAGTCCCGGCAGATCGTCCTGGAGGGCTTCGGCGACGGCCTGCGGATCCAGGCGCCGGCGGGCCGGATGGTCGACGTCCTCCGCGCCACCGACCCCGTGGCGCTCGACGGCATCGCGCACCGCGACATCGAGGGCACGGAGCTCGACGTCGTCGAACTCGACGGCGGGGCGTGGCTGGCCGACCTCGAGCCAGACACCGACGGCGCCGCGCGCCGCTTGCTGCGCACGGCGTCGGGCGCCGGCTACCTGCTGCGAGCCCGCGGCATCAAGCGTGCCGACGCGCCCGCGGCCTTCGACGCGGTCGCCCGCCTCCTCCCGGCCTGACCCGTACTCGCTCTGGAGGGGTGAGCGACGTCTATAGCCGTCGCTCACCCATCCAGAGCGGGTACTCAGCCGGCGACGGGGTGGTGGCGGCGGCGGTTGCCGCGCTGGAGCGCGTCGATGACGGCCGCTGCCTCGTCGAGCGTGAACGGCTTGTCGAGCGCGGCGTCCGCGCCCGCCACGAGGGCGGCCACGCGCAGTCGCGCGTCGCTGCGGGCGAGCGCAGCGACGATCGAGACCGCCGGGTCGGCACGGCGCACCTCGGCTACCGCGTCGCCGCCGGGGAGCCGCGGGTCGAGGACGACGACGTCGGGCCGCCAGGCGCGGACGTCGTCGACGGCGCTGTGCACGTCGAAGGCGGTGAGGGTGTCGTAGCCCGCGAGCCGCAGGCTCACGGCGAGCGCGTCGGCGCCGAGCATGTCGGTGTCGGCGACCAGTACCCGGGTCCTGGCCATGGGGGCCGCCTCTCGTCGGGGTGGGTGGTCCGTCTGGGATCTCCACTGTGGCCGTCGAGTGTCGGAGCGCACTGCGGGCGTGCTGTGCTCGCGCTGAGATCAGGAGGCCTGGTCCAGCGCGGACTTCAGCGACATCGCGAACCCGTAGCTCGTGTACGACGCGCCGCCCACGCCCGCGATGCGCGCGCTCTGCGCCGCCAGCGCCTCCTGCACGAGGTAGGGCCAGGCCTGGTTGCTGATGTCGGCGCTGCGCCGGTCGTGGTCGGGCAGCGCGAGGGCCTGGATGTCGACGATCCGGTGCCCCTCGATGGTCACCTCGACCTGCACGTCGCCGAAGTTCACGAACACCGAGTCGCCCGTGAACGTGCCGTCGCGGTAGCCGCTGGGCTGGTCCGGCGTCGTCGTCGGCTGCGGGCGGGCGCTGGACGTCGTCGGCTGCGGATCGGGCTGGCGGCTGCGCGTCGGGCTCGGCGAGGGCTGCTCGGACCGCCGGGTGCGCGACGGCGCGGGATCGGGCGATGACGTCGTCCTCGGGTCGGACGACGCCGTGCCCGTCGCGCCCGACGACGCCGGCGCCGGCAGCGCGAGCGACGGACGCGTACCGCGGTCCGGATTCACGGCGACGACGACGGCCGCGCCGACGACCGTGCCGGTCGCGACGATCAGGGCCCGGGCCGCAGCCGTGCGTGCGCTCATGTCATGGGCATCATCGCGTCGCGGCCGCACCGAGGGAGGCCGGACGGCGTCCCGTGAGCGGACTCTCAGCATCTGCTTAGGCGGCCGGGCAGGATGCAGGGGTCGAGAGGAGGCGCGATGCGCGCGGTCGTGTGGGACGGGTACGGCGCCACGCCGTCGGTGCAGCAGGTGCCGGAGCCCGAGTGCCCGCCGGACGGCGCGGTCATCGCCGTCGGCGCGACCGGCGTCTGCCGCAGCGACTGGCACGCCTGGCTCGGCCACGACCCCGTTCCGTCGTTGCCCTGGGTGCCTGGCCACGAGCTGGCCGGCACGGTGGCATCCGTGGGCAGCGAGGTGACGGGCTGGCATGCGGGCGACCGCGTGACCGTCCCGTTCGCCTGCGGCTGCGGCCGCTGCGAGCAGTGCGCCGTCGGCGACACCCAGGTGTGCCCCGACCAGACGCAGCCGGGGTTCTCGCACTGGGGCTCGTTCGCCGACCTCGTGATGATCCGCGCTGCCGACACCAACCTCGTTGCGCTGCCGGACCCGCTGTCGTTCGTCGACGCCGCATCGCTCGGCTGCCGGTTCGCCACGGCGTTCCGCGCCGTCACGCACCAGGGCCGCGTCGGCGCGGGCGACCAGGTCGCCGTGCACGGCTGCGGCGGCGTCGGGCTCTCGGCGGTGATGGTGGCGGTCGCGCTCGGCGCCGACGTCGTGGCCGTCGACGTGTCGGCGTCCGCGCTCGCAGCCGCCCACGAGCTCGGTGCCGCTGCGTCGATCGACGCGAGCGGGCTGTCGCCGCAGCAGGTCGGCGCGGCGGTGCGCGACGCGTCCGGCGGAGGCACGCACGTGTCGATCGACGCGCTCGGCGGCGCGGCCACCATGACGGCGTCGCTCGCGTCGCTGCGTCGGCGCGGCCGTCACGTGCAGGTCGGCCTCATGCTCGGCGACGACGCCGTCGCGCCGGTACCGATGGGACGGCTGCTGGCCGAGGAGCTCGAGATCGTCGGCGGCCACGGGATGCCGGCCCGCGACTACCCGGACATGCTCGCGCTCGTGGCCGAGGGCCGTCTCGACGTCCACCGGCTCGTCGGCCGCGTGGTGCCGCTGTCCGCCGCGCCTGACGCGCTGATGGCGATGAGCCAGCCCGCCACGACGTCGGGCATGACGGTGGTCGACCTGTCACTGCCCGGTTGACGCCGCTCGTCAGGTGAACTTCCTGTTACGCACGGGGTGTCGGACGCGGCGCCCGGGCGGGGCGGCGTCAGCCTGGGCCGGTCAGGACCCCCTCGCCTCTCGGGGAGCGATCGCATGATCAAGATGACGACGACGAAGCCGGGCACCGCCGCGACCAAGGTGACGTTCGTGCTGCCCGCCGACGTGCACGACGGCCCGGTGAGCGTCGTCGGCTGCTTCAACGACTGGACGCCCGGCGTCGACACGCTGGTGAAGCGGTCGAACGGCACGCGCAGCGTCTCGGTGCAGCTCGAGGACGGCGTGTACGAGTTCCGCTACCTCGGCGCGGGCGGGGTGTGGCTGGACGAGCCCTCGGCGCCGGCGCGCAGCGGCGACAACGCGCTGCTCGTGCTTCCTGCCTGACGCGCTGCGCGTCAGACGCTCGCGGCCTTCAGCTCGTCGAGCGTGGCGCTGACGCGCGTGCGCGCGGACGCGGCGAGCGTGGGGCCCACGTAGTAGAGGTAGTGCTCGAGGTAGGCGATGCGCCGGGCCGGGTCCTCGGTGGGCCGGTCCAGGAACAGGATGTCGTGGGGCGTCAGGCCGCGGACCGCGTACATCGGCAGCGGCGACTGCATGACGACGAGCTCCTCGTTGCGCACGCTGCCGACCTGGCTGGCCGCGTGGAACTCGCCGAGCATGAGGCCCGACGACACGTACTCCATGCGCAGCGCCTTGTGGCCGCCGTCGATGAAGTCGTGCGCCGCCTCGGGGGCGACGTCCGGGAACACCGCGAGCAGCGCGGCGGTCTTGTGGTCGGCGGTGTCGGGGAACAGCGCGCGGTAGAGGTCGGCGATCGCGTGCCCGGACTCGACCGCAGCGTCGACGCCGTCGGACGGCGGGCGCAGCGACACCATCGCGAGCCGGTTGGCGCCGACGACGGGCGCGAGGCGCGGGCACACGTGGCCGGGGCGGCCGAGGGCGTCGTTGGGCTGGAGCACGAACGAGTCGATCCAGCCCAGGACGCGCGCCTGCTCGGGGAACGACGTCGGGTCGTCGCGGACGTCGTCGACGAGCCGCACCGATCCCGGGACGAGGTAGGGATGGTCTGCGGCGGATCCCCCGAGCGAGCTCATACGACGAAGGTAGGGAGACGGACGGTTACCTCGAATCCCGCGAACGAGTGAACTCCCGGACCCGTACGGGCGAGTCCCTCACTCTGCGCGACGGTCGCCTCGACACTGCGTGGGATTCCTGGGTTTCCGGCCCCGACCACCGGTCGCCCGCGTTCGCCAGCGCGACGGCGTCCGCTCACCTCGCCCCGCCGTCCGCCCCGGGTCCCTCAGTCCTCGTGTAACAGCCTGACGTGGGCAAGAACCAGGGCGGTCTGGCCCACGTCAGGCTGTGGAACGCGGGCCTGTTGCGAGGGTGATGCCGGGGGCGGGATCTGGGCGCGGAGGCGTTCCTCGGGGTGGACCGCGACGGGCGTCGGCGCCGACGACGGCTCTAACGTGCTGGCGGTGCCCCGCGTCGGTGCGGGGCCGGCCCCCTGGGAGGCGTCGTGGCCGGCGTCGAGTCCGTCATCGCCAAGAGCTCCGCGCACCTGCGCGACCTGTGGGACGCCGACCAGCCGGCCTTCGGGCTGTGGATGGGGCTGGCCGACCCGGCCGTCGCCGAGCTGCTCGCGACCAGCCCGTTCGACTACGTCTGCATCGACCTGCAGCACGGCGTCCCGACGTTCAGCGAGCTGCCGCACCTGCTGCAGGCGATGCGCGCCGCGGGCCGCGCCCCCGTCGTCCGCGTGCCCGTCAACGAGCCCGCCACGATCATGCGTGCGCTCGACGTCGGCGCCAGCGCCGTCCTCGTGCCGATGGTGAACACCGCCGACGACGCGCGTCGGGCCGTGGCCGCCTGCCGGTTCCCGCCCGAGGGCGAGCGCAGCTGGGGGCCCATGTGGGGCGACGTTCGCGACGACGGCGCGCTGCCGCCCGAGGAGCAGAACCGCGCGGCCGTGTGCCTGGTGATGGTCGAGACCGCCGAGGGCTACCGCAACCTGCGCGAGATCGCCGCGGTGCCCGGCCTCGACGGCATCTACATCGGTCCCAACGACCTCGCGCTGTCGTGCGGGTTCGGGCGCGAGACCTACCGGACGTCGGCGAAGGTCGACGGCCTCATCGCCGACATCGTCGCGGCCTGCCGCGAGCACGGGATCGCGCCGGGGCTGCACTGCTCCGACGTCGGCATGGCCGCCGACTGGGCCGCCCGCGGCGCGCGGTTCCTCACGTCCGCGACCGACACCGCCCTGCTGCGCGGCGCCATCGACCGCGCCTGGGCCGACCTCGACACCCGCACCGACCTCTCCGTCGGCCGCGGCCAGGCCCCCTTCCGCATCCCCAGCCGCCGCACCTACTGACCGGGCCAGGACGCGTGTAACAGACCCTGTCAGAGGGTGGTGGTGCCGGGGGCGGTGTAGGCGGTCTTGGAGACGGTGAAGAAGTCGGCGGCGGCGTAGCCCTGCTCGCGCGGGCCGAGGCTCGACAGGCCGCGTCCGCCGAACGGCACGTGGAAGTCGACGCCGGCGGTCGGCAGGTTCACCATCACCATGCCCGCCTTGCTGTGCCTCTTGAAGTGCGACGCCGCAGCCAGATCGCGCGTGACGATGCCGGCCGACAGGTTCATCTCGCTGGCGTTGGCCGCCGCGAGCGCCTCGTCGTAGTCGGCCACGCGGATCACCGAGACGACCGGCCCGAAGACCTCCTCGCGGTTGATCGTGTCGCCCACCGAGGTGCCGAGCACAAGTGCGGGCTCCATGTAGTGGCCGGACGCCGCCAGCTCGAGCAGCGAGCCGCCCACGACCTCGCCGCCCTCGGACGCGGCCGTGCGCAGGTAGCCCAGGTTCTGCTGCAGCTGGCCGTCGTCGACCACGGGGCCCATGTCCGTGCCCGCAGCCCGCGCGTCGCCGACCGACCAGCGCCCGAGCCGCTCGCGCACGGCCTCGACGAAGCGGTCGTGGATCCCGTCGGCCACCACGGCGATCGACGACGCCGTGCACCGCTGGCCGGTGGAGCCGAAGCCGCCCTGCACGACCACCTCGACGGCGGTCGCGAGGTCGGCGTCGTCGAGCACGATCACCGGGTTCTTGCCGCCGAGCTCGAGCTGCACCTTGCGGTTGAGCTTGGCCCCGGGCGCGCGCAGGATCCGCTCGCCGGTGGCCTGCGACCCCGTGAACGTCACCGCGTCGACGTCGGGGTGCGTCGTCAGGGTGTCGCCGACGACGGAGCCGCGGCCGAGCACGAGGTTGAGCGCGCCCGCCGGCAGCCCCGCGCGGTTGAGGATCGCGACGAGCTCCACCGCGGACGCCGGGACCAGCTCCGCCGGCTTGAGCACCACCGTGTTGCCGAAGGCCAGCGCGGGGGCGACCTTCCACGCCGGGATGGCAATCGGGAAGTTCCACGGCGTGATGACGCTGACGACGCCCACCGGCTCGCGCGTCACGGTGACGTCGATGCCGGGGCGCACCGAGTCCAGCGCCTGGCCGTGCGGCTGCAGGACCGCGCCCGCGAAGTACTTGAGGATCTGGGCCGCGCGCACGACCTCGCCCCGCGCCTCGGGCAGCGTCTTGCCCTCCTCGCGCGCGAGCAGGTCGCCGAGCTCGTCGGCGCGCGCCAGCACCTCCGAGCCGGCGCGGTCGAGCACCTCGGCCCGCTGCCACGGCGTCGTCGTCGACCACGCCGGGAACGCGGCCCGCGCCGCAGCCACGGCCTGGCTCGCCACGTCGGCGTCGGCGTGGGCGGTGGCCAGGACGACGTCGGAGGTGTCGGACGGGTTGACGTCGAAGGACTCCTCGCCGCCTGTGACGGCGTCGCCGCCGACGATCGAGGTCGCGATGGTGGTCATGGGCGCTCCTGCTGCAGTGGTCGGGCGAAGTCTGCCGCGCCGCGCGCCCGGAGTCGCCGGACCGGTCCGCGTCGCGGTCCGCGGATCAGTCGGCGAGCGTCCCCGAACGGTCGGCGGCGCGGATGCGGGCGGCCTCGGCGAGCGCCGACCACAGCAGCACCCGGTCGTGGCCGTGGCCGTCGTCGTCCTCCGGGTGCCACTGGACGCCGATGGCCCAGCGCTCGGGATGCTCCACGCCCTCGACGACGCCGTCGTCGGCCACCGCGGCGCGGCGCAGGCCCGGCGCGACGGCGTCGACCGCCTGGTGGTGGCCGCTGCGCACGGTCCACTCGCGGTCGCGCAGGATCGCGGCGAGCCGCGTGCCCTCGTCGACGGTGACGTGCTCGTCGATGAACAGCCCTGTGTCGTAGTGGCCCTTGTGCAGGTGCCACGGGTCGAGGTCGGGCACGAGCGTCCCGCCGAAGGCGAGGTTGAGCAGCTGCGAGCCGCGGCACACGGCCAGCACGGGGAGGTCGCGGTCGACTGCGCCGCGGATCGCCTCGATGCAGAACAGGTCCGCCTGCGGGTCGACGCCGTACTCGTGCGGCACCGGTCCGGGGACGCCGTAGAGCTCGGAGTCGACGTCGCCGCCGCCGAGCAGCAGCAGGCCGTCGGCGGCGAGCACCTCCTCGACGTCGGGCAGCGCAGCGGACGTGTCGACCAGCCGCCAGTCGAGGTCGAGGTCGGCGCACTCCTCGAGCGCGACGCGCGTGAACCGCCGTACCAGGCCGGCCACGTGCGGGTTCATGTCCGGGAAGTTCAACGAGACCAGTACCGCGATGCGCGGCCCGGTCCGCCGGCCCTGGCGCTCCGGCACGACCTCGCTCTCGAGGACCACCGACGACCCGTTCTCGCTCAACGTCTCCTCGTTCCTGATGCGTGCGCCTGCGGCGCGGCGTGGGAGGGGCTCCCGACTGTAGGGGCGGGGCCCCGGGCGGGCCAGGGCCCGCTCTGGATGGGTGGGACGGCGCTCCAGCGACGTCCCACCCATCCAGAGCCGAGCCTCAGGCGGACCGTCGCCGTCGGGCCCGGGCGCGGTGGGCGTCCTCCACGAGGACGTCGAAGAGCGCCTGCTGCTGCGGGTTCTCGTGCCCGTCGTCCTCGGGGTGCCACTGGACTGCGAGGAGCGGTGCGCGCACGTGCTCGAGCACCTCCACGACGCCGTCGTCGGCACGCCCCGTCGCACGCAGCCCGAGACCGATGCGGTCGACGGCCTGGTGGTGGTACGACGACACCCTCACGCGCCCGTCGCCGAGGACGGCGCTGGCGCGGCTGCCGGCCTCGAGCTCGACGTCGTGGAAGGCGTTGCGGTGCAGGCCCTCAGGGTCGTCGAGCTGCTGCACGAGGGTGCCTCCGAGCGCGACGTTGAGCACCTGCAGGCCGCGGCACACGAGCAGCGCCGGCAGCTCGAGGTCGACCACCGCGCGCACGACGGCGAGGTCGGCCTCGTCCTGCTCGACGTCGGGCTCGTCGGTGCTCGCGAGCCGCTGGCCGTCGCCGTACTGCGCGGGGTCGACGTCGCGGCCTCCGGGCACGAGCACGGCATCGAACGCGGCGAGGCGCGACGCGGCCTCGCGCGGATCGGCCGGAGACAGCACCAGCGGATCGCCGCCCGCCCGCAGCACGCACTCCGCGATGCGCTCGGCCATGACCAGCCCCGCGCGCCGCAGCCCGGCGACGCGCGGCGACCTCATGGCAGGGACCGCGACCAGCGGTCGGCTCACACGCCCTCCGCGAACGGGAACTCGAGCGTGGGAAGCCACTCGCGCCAGACCTTCTCGAGCCGGCCGTCCGCGATCACCGCGGCGAGCGCGGCGTCGATCGCCTCGCGCGTCTCGGGCCGGTCCTTGGCGACGCCGACGCCCCAGCGGTTGCCGGTCCGCACCGTGAAGGCGAGCTCGAAGCGGGGGTCGGAGTCGAGCGGCACGAACACGAGGTCGTCGTCGACGACGCCGTCGACAGCACCGGACTCCAGCGCCGCGAGCATCTCGCCGAACACGTCGTCGCTCTCGCCGCCGAACGCCACGGTGACGGCCCCGGGGAACGTCTCGGCCAGCGCCATGTTGGTGCTGCCGGCGATCGCCCCGATGCGCAGCCCGTCGAGCTGGTCGGGCCCGGAGATGCCCGCGCCCTTGCGTACGAGCAGCGACTCGTTGAAGACGCCGTAGGGCCGCGTGAAGTCCACGAGCTCCTGGCGCGACGGGATGATGCTCTGGCCGCACCACACGCCGTCGGCCTCGTGGCGCTGCACCGCCGGGATCATGTCGACCCACGGCACCATGACCCACTCGACCGCCAGCCCCATGTGCTCGGCGACAAGAGCCGCCGCCGCGGGCTCGTAGCCGGTGCGGGTGACGCCGTCCGGGCTCTTGTGGAACAGAGGCGGCGCCTCGGCGTCGAGGCACGCGAGCCGCAGGACGCCGCTCACGGGATCGCCTGCTCGTAGCGGTCCTGCTCCCAGTCGGTGACGGCGGCGCAGAAGCGGGCCCACTCGTCGGTCTTGTACTCGACCAGCAGGTCCGACAGCCCGTCGCCAAGCGCGCCGCGCACGACGTCGTCCTTCTGGAACGCCTCGATCGCAGCCGCGAGCGTCAGCGGCAGCGGCGCGAAGCGGGCGCTGTCGCCGTCGTAGGAGCTGCCGACCTGGGCCGGGCCCGGGTCGAGGGAGTTGTCGAGGCCGTCGGCAGCCGCGGCGATGAGGGCGGCGTGCGAGAGGTATGGGTTCACGCTGGCGTCGGGGAGCTTGTACTCGAGGCGGCCGTTGGCCGACAGGCGCACGGTGCAGGTCTTGTTGTCCATGCCCCAGTTGATCTGCGACGGCGCGAACTGGCCGGCGTCCCAGTAGCGCTTGTAGGAGTTCACGGTCGAGCCGTTGATGAGCATCGTGCCCGCGGCGTGGCTGAGGATCCCGCCGAGGGCGTGCTTGCCCTCGTCGGTGAGGTGCAGCTCGGTGCGGCCCGGCTCGGCGAGGATGTTCACGCCGTCGCGCCAGAAGCTCACGTTGTGGTGGCAGCCGTTGCCCATCATCCCGGTGGCGGGCTTGGGCATGAAGCTGGCGACGAGGCCGAGCTCGCGCGCCACCTGCTTGCAGATCTGCCGGTAGACGACGAGGCGGTCCGCTGTCAGGTCGGCGTGGTCGTACATCCAGTTGAGCTCGAGCTGGCCCGGGTCCTCGTAGTCGCCCTCGATCATGTCGAGGCCCAGCGCCTGCGCGTAGCGGATCACCCGCTGGTACACCGGGCGCATCAGCTCGAGGTTCTCGACGTGGTAGGCCGGCGACGAGCCGGGCGCGAAGCGCACCTCGGTGCCCGGGCCCTTCCACGTCATCTCCGGCTCGCAGCCCGAGCGCATCTCCAGGCCGGTGCGCGCGGTGAACTCCGCGTGCACGCGCTTGAGCGTGCCGCGGCTGTCCGTCGCGAGACGCTGGCCGCCGACCTCGGGCAGGTGGTCGGGCTCGTAGATCTGGGTGAAGAACCGGGCGACGGTCGTGTCCCACGGGAGCACGGCGAACGTGTCGAGGTCGGGCATCGCCGTGAACTCGGCCGCGTGGACGCCGCCGCCGAGCAGGTTGCCCGCGCGGTCGGACTGCAGGTCCGAGATCGCCGTGCGGTGCAGGTTCACGCCGCGCTCGAGGTTGCGGCGCAGGTGCTTGGCGGGCACTACCTTGCCGATGACCCGGCCGGTCACCGTGACGCCCTGGTAGTAGACGAACTCGACGCCCGAGTCCTCGATGGTGCGGGCGATCTCGTCGACCGCGGGCTGCGAGGTGTTGGCCTCGCGGTGCAGGTCGAGCGGGGTCTTCGACATGGGGTTCCTCTCGGGGCGGGGACGAGCCGTCAGACGAGCTGGTCGGACGCGAGCACGAGCGAGCGGTAGTGCGGGTGGCGGGCCACCGGGATGTTCACGAGCAGGACGCCCACCGTGGCGCCGGAGCGCCGGTAGACGACGGCGGCGCCGTCTGTGAGCCGGTCCAGGGACCCCTCCGCGACCTCCACCGAGTCGGCGAGGCCGGGGCTGCCGAACGACTGCAGCCGCAGGCCGAACTGGTCGCTCCAGAACGCCGGGAGGGGTGCGAACGGCGGCGCCTCCAGCGGCTCTCCGGAGAGATGGGCGATCACCGAGGACGCGGCGCGCCGCGCGGAGTCGCCGGGGATCGACCAGTGCTCCACCCGGCGCGGGACGTCGTCGAAGCGCGGGTTCGGGAAGCGCGCGATGTCGCCGACGGCCACGACGTCGGGCCGGCCCTCGACGTGCAGGTCGTTGTCGCACAGCAGCCCGTCGGACAGGTCGAGCCCGTTGCCCGCGAGCCACTCGGTGTTGCAGTGCGAGCCGACCGACTCCACGACCACGTCGCACACGATCACCGTGCCGTCGTCGAGCACGACGGCGTCGACCCTGCCCTCGCCGCGCAGCTCGGACACGCCCTGCCCGGTGATGAACCGGACGCCGGCGCCACGGTGGTGCGCGAGCAGCGCGGCGCCCACGTCGGTGCCGACGCCGCGGACCATCGGGACGGGGAACGGCTCCACCACGACGACGTCGCAGCCGAGGGTGTGCAGCGTGGCCGCCGTCTCGCAGCCGATGAAGCCGGCGCCGACGACGACGGCCCGGGTGCCGGGCCCGACCTCGCGGCGCAGCCGGGCGGCATCGCCGGCGGTGCGGACGACGTGGCGGCCTGCGGCCGGCTCCGCCTGCGGCAGCCGGCGCGGGCGCAGCCCCGTGGCGACCACGAGGGCGTCGTACGGCAGCACGGTGCCATCGGCGAGGGTCACCGTGCGCGCCCGCAGGTCGGCGGATGCGGCCGGCTGCCCGAGCAGCCACTCGATGCCGGTCGCCGATGCACGGGGCCGGAAAGCCAGGCCTGCGGCCAGCTCCTCCGCCGTCACGTCGGGACCGCTCCCCAGCAGCGACTCCTTCGACAGCGGCGGGCGGTTGTAGGGCAGGTGCGGCTCGTCGCCCACGACGACCACGGATCCGCCGAAGCCCTGCGCGCGCAGCTGCTCGGCGGCCCGCAGGCCTCCGAGGGAGGCGCCCACCACCACGACGGTCTGCGGCATGTCAGTCCTCGAGGAAGATCGCCTGCACGGGGCAGACGTCGATGGCGTCCTCGACGTACTGACGCATCGACTCGTCGGGCTCCGCCTCGAACACCAGGCGCGAGCTCTCGTCCATGCGGAAGACCTCGGGAGCCGCGATCGCGCACTGGCCGTGGTCCTGGCACAGGTTCATGTCGACGATGACCTTCATCGCGGGTGTTCCTCTCAGGCCGTGGGGGTGAAGACGAGCGGGAGCTTGTTGGCGCCGGTGTTGCCGGAGAACGGCATCCAGTCGGCGCCGTCGCCGATGCGCAGGTCGGGCATGCGCTGCGCGAGGATCGGCAGCGCGACCGACATGTCCATGCGGCCGACGAAGTGGCCGAGGCAGTGGTGCGCGCCGCCGCCGAACCCGAAGTGCGGCTTGCGGCCCTCGGCCGTGATATCGAACGAGGGGTCCTCGAAGACGAGCGGGTCGGTGCCGGCCGACTCGGAGAACAGGTGGATCGTGGTGCCGGCCGGGATCGCCAGGCCGCCGAACTCGAAGTCGTCGAGCGCCTCGCGGGTCACCCACGTCACCGTCGGGTTGACGCGCATGACCTCCTCGACTGCGGCCTTGCCCAGCTCGGGCCGCTCGGCGAGCAGGGCCCACTGGTCCGGGTTCTCCGCGAAGGTCTTCATCGCCAGCGCCAGCTGGTTGCGCGTGGTGTCGAACCCGCCGAACACGAGCAGCGCCATGGAGTCGCGCAGCTCGGTGTGCGAGAGCTTCTCGCCGTCGCGCTGGGCGGTCACCAGCGCCGTCGCGAAGTCGTCGCGCGGGTTGCTCGTGCGGTCGTCGATGATCGCGTCGCAGTACGCGAAGAGCTGGTCGAGCGCCGCCTCGATGCGGGGCAGCTCCTGCTTGAAGGTCACGCCCATCGCCAGGCCGATGGTCGCCGAGAGCTCGGCGATGGTGGGCCACTCCTCCTCGGGGATGCCGAGCAGCCGCGCGACCACACGGGCGGCGTACGGCTCGGCGAACTCCGAGACGTACTCGCACTCGCCCCGCGCGGCGAAGCCGTCCACCAGCTCGTGGGCCAGCGCGACGAAGCCGGCCGACATGTCGGCGATCGCGCGCGGCGAGAAGGCCGGGTTGAGAAGGCGGCGTAGGCGGGCGTGGTCGTCGCCCTCGATGTTGAGCAGCCAGCCGGCCCACCAGTCCGCGAACCGGCCCGTGACGCCGTTGTGCTGCGGCCAGGCCCAGCTGCCCTGGCGAAGGCGGCGGTCCTTGATCAGGGAGTTGACCTCGTCGTAGCGCAGCACCGCGAGGCCGTACGGCGTCCGGGCGCACCAGCCGGCCGCGCGCGCCTCACGGACGGCGGCGGACTGGACCGAGAAGGCGGGGTCGGAGACGGGGAGGTAGGGCAGCTCGTCCCACGACAGCGCAGCCGCGGGGGCGACAGGGGTGGAGGTCATGGCGCAAAAGAATTGACCTCATATGTTTTCCTGTCAAGGGGTCCGGCCCGACGAGTTCGCCGGGCGGCCCGCCTACTCGGCCGGCGTCAGCAGCAGGCTCCAGCCGAGGTCGGCGACGATGGGCACGACGTCGGTCGGCGGGTCGCCGATGCCGTGGTGGACCCGCGCACCCGTCGCGTAGTGCGGCGTGTTCGCGGTGACGACGCGGTTCTCGTGGTTGACCAGGGCCGCGCGCTGGTGCAGGCGGCGCAGCACCGGCAGCAGCTCGGACTCCAGCTCGGCGAGCGGCACATCGGCGCCCGCGACGCCGACGAAGCGCCCGCCGCTGTGCACGGGCGTGGCGAAGGTGAGCCCGAAGCGGTCGGCCCCGCGGTAGTCGAAGTAGGGCCCGCCGACCATGCGGCGCCCCTCGTCGCGCGGGACCCGGAACCACTCCATCTCCCAGTAGTCGTAAGGGTCGTCGCTCGCGGGGTCGATGTCGAGCAGCAGCGGCTTCGGCCGGCCGTCGCGTGTCAGCTGGCGCCACTCGAGGTAGCGCTCCTCGTCCTCGAGGTACCCCGGGTTCATCACGACGCCGGCGCCCACGAGGGCGCCGTCGCCCGTGAGGGTGCCGTCGGCGACCGGCGAGATGACGCCGAGGTCGGCGGCCCGCACGCGCCGCCCGCGCCCCTCGACCGCGGTCACGACGTCGGTCAGTGATTGCGCGATCACCGCGATCTCGGCGAAGACGCGCTCCACCGGTGCCGCCAGCTCCTCCGCGACCGCCGTGATGTCGGGAGCCTCGGCGTGCTCGTCGCCGGGACGCCGGTCAGCGGGCACGGGTACCACCTCCGTGGAGCTCGATGCGGGCCTCGATGAGCTTGTGGGTGTTGCGCTCCACGTGCTGCTCGGCCAGCTGCCGGGCGAGGTCGGCGTCCTCGCGCGAGATCGCCATGGCGATCGCCCGGTGCTGGTCGGCGGCCTCGCGGGCCTCCTGCTCGGTGCTCGTCGGCAGCCACAGCAGCACGCCGAGCTCGGCCTGCAGCGACACCTCGGCGCGGGTCAGCCGCTCGGACGCCGCGGCCACCGCCACCTCGATGTGGAACCGGCTGTCGGCACGGGTGCGCTCCCCCACTCCGGAGACGGCGGCCACGCGCTCGGAGAGTGTGAGCAGGCGGCGCACGTTGTCGGTGGAGGCGCGCGACGACGCGAGGCGCGCAGCCATCCCCGACACGGAGGCGAGCTCGTCGCCGGCGTCGCGCAGGTCGCTCACGGAGAACGCGGCGAGCCTCGCCCGGATGACGGCCTTGGTGGGGTCGCCGGGCGCGCGGATGAACGACCCGCCGTTGCGCCCGCGCTTGGTCTCCACCACCCCCTGCTCGCGCAGGGACGCCAGCGCCTCGCGCAACGTCACCGTCGACACGCCCAGCTGCGCCGACAGCTCGGTCTCACTGGGCAGCTGCTCGCCGTCGGCCAGCAGGCCGAGGGCCACCGACTCGGTGATGCGCTGGATGACAGCCTCGGTGCGGCCGCCGGAGCTCAGCGGCGAGAAGACGGTGGTGCGCGCGGTGACCCGCCCGTTGTCGACCACGTCCGACCCCGTCCTGTCCCGGCTGCCTGCTCCCCCGCCGTATCGCCGGCGTGACGGCGGCGCCCGCTGTGTGACGCGCGCGTTGCCCGGGTCACGGCTTGGCACGAAGTTACCGGGACCGGGCACGAAAGTCTTGTGCAATTACCTATGAAGGTTTAGGTTTTGCCGCCATCGCCCACCCCCGGGGCGGCACCCCGTCGCCGACGCAGCCGTCGGCCCGACGTCAAGGAGATGCTGGTGAGCGACACCGCCGCGCACCACGACGAGGACGCCGCGCGCCTTGCTGCGCTCGGCTACACCTCGGAGTTCAAGCGGGACATGAGCCTCTGGGCGAACTTCTCGCTCGGGTTCACGTACCTCTCGCCCGTCGTGGGCATCTACTCGCTGTTCGCGATCTCGCTCGCGGTCGGCGGCCCGCCCATGATCTGGTCGCTCATCATCGTGGGCGTCGGCCAGTTCCTCGTCGCCCAGGTCTTCAGCGAGGTCGTGGCGCAGTACCCCGTCGCCGGCGGCGTGTACCCGTGGGCCCGCCGCCTGTGGGGCAAGAAGTGGGCGTGGATGACCGGCTGGGTCTACCTCGTCGCGCTGCTCGCGACGATCGCGTCGGTCACCTTCGGCGCGGGCCCCTACGTCGCCGCCGTCGTCGGGATCGAGCCGACGATCGAGAACGCCATCCTGTGCGCCCTCGCGCTCCTCGTGATCGCGACGATCATCAACTTCGGCGGCACCAAGGTGCTGTCGTACGCCGCCATCGCCGGCTTCACCGCCGAGATCGTGGGCGCCCTCGTCGTCGGCGTGTGGCTGCTGCTCTTCCACCGCGAGCAGTCGTTCACGGTGCTGTTCGACACCTTCGGCACCGAGGGCGACGGGTCCTACCTGCCCGCGTTCGCGGCCGCCGCCCTCATCGGTATCTACCAGTACTACGGCTTCGAGGCCTGCGGCGACGTCGCCGAGGAGGTGCCGAACCCCGGCGTGCGGATCCCCAAGTCGATGCGCCGCACGATCTACATCGGCGGTGCCGCGGCCACCTTCGTCTGCCTCTCGCTGATCCTGTCGGTCACCGACATCAACGCCGTCATCTCCGGCGAGGACGCCGACCCGGTCGGCACCGTTCTCGCCGAGGCGTTCGGCGAGACCGGCTCGAAGATCGTGCTGGTGGTCGTGCTGCTGTCGTTCATCAGCTGCGCCATGAGCCTGCAGGCCGCGGCGTCGCGCCTGGCCTACTCGTACGGCCGCGACAAGATGATCATCGGCTCGGGCCTGTGGTCGAAGTTCTCGCAGACCCGCCACGTCCCGCCCTACGCCCTGCTGCTCGCGGCGGTCGTGCCGGCGCTCATCGTCATCAGCGCGAAGTTCTCGACCGACGCCCTCACGAAGATCATCAGCTTCGCGGCGCTCGGCATCTACATCGCCTTCGCCATGGTGGTGCTCGCCGCCCTGCGCGCCCGGCTCAAGGGCTGGAAGCCGTCGGGCAAGTTCCAGCTCGGCCGTTGGGGGATGCCGATCACGATCGCCGCGCTCGTCTACCAGGTGATCGCGATGCTCAACATGGCCTGGCCCCGCACGCCGGACGCGTCGTTCGTCGACAACTACATCGTCGCTCTCTCGGCGGCCGTGGTGATCGGCTTCGGCCTGCTCTACATGGCGATCGCCAAGCCGTACGACCGCGGTGACGCACCGCACGGCGACGCGATCGACGCCGACACCTGGGAGCACCAGCACAAGGTGCACACCATCGAGTCGATCTGACCGACCGGCCCTAGGGTCGACCCCAGAGGGAGCCCCCGCGGGAGGAGCGCGATGCACGAGATCGCCGCCTTCCTGCGGGGGTTCCCGCCGTTCGAGGACGCCGACGAGCGAGCGCTCGCGGCCGTCGTCGACGCCACCGAGATCGTGTTTTTCCCCGAGGGCGCCCTGCTCGCCGAGCAGGGCACGCCCAACGACGGCGCGGTGCACGTCGTCCGCACGGGGTTCGTCGAGCTGCTGGCCGACGGCCGCGTCGTCGACGTGCTCGGCCCCGGCGAGATCGTCGGTCTGCCCTCCCTCGTCTCGGGCCTGCCGCCGGGCGTGGACGCGAGAGCCGCGGAGGACGTCCTCGCCTACCGCGTGCCCGAGGCGCAGCTCCTCCCGCTGCTCGAGGGCCGCAGCGGCCTGCGCTTCCTCGCCCGCACGGTCAGGGAGCGCACCGCGCCCGTCCGGCCCGACGACCTCGCGGAGACCACGGACGAGCCGCTGCACGGACTGCTGCGCCGTGTGGTCGAGGTCGCGGCAGCGACCCCGGTCTCCGACGCGGTCGGCCGGATGCACATCGACGACGCGTCGTCGTGCCTGGTCCGCTTCGACGACGGCGTGCTCGGCATCGTCACCGACCACGACCTGCGCAACCGGGTGCTCGCCGCCGGCCTGCCGACCTCGGCGGCCATCGGCGATGTGGCCACCGCCCCGGTGCTCACGATCGGCTCGGACCGCAGTGCCGACGAGGCCGTGATGACCCTGCTGGCTCACGGCATCCGGCACCTTCCCGTCGTCGACGCCGACGGTGCGGTGGTGGGCGTCGTCGAGGACGTCGACCTGCTCGCCGCGCAGAGCCGCACCCCGGTGCGCGTGCGCCGCGCCGTCGCGCGCGCGTCGTCCGTGGGCGAGCTGGTGCAGGCGGCGCAGGGCATCCGCCCGGCGGTGCTCGGCGCGCTCGAGGCGGGCCACCCGGCGCCGATGGTCGCGACGACGCTGAGCACGCTGCAGGAGGCGGTGGCGGCCAAGGCGGTCGAGCTGCACCTGCGGTCGCGCGGTGTGCCGCCGGCCCCGTTCGTCTGGGCGGTGACCGGCTCCGTCGCCCGGCGCGAGGCCGTGCTGTCGTCGGACCTCGACACCCTGCTGGCCTGGGAGGGCGACGACGCCGATGCCGAGGTGCGCCGCTGGATGCGGTCGCTCGCGGCCGACGTCCTGGCGACGCTCGGCGCCTGCGGGCTCGCCCACGACGTGAACGGCGTCCGGGCCGACGACCCCCGCTTCTCCCGATCCGTCGACGCGTGGCGCGAGGCGCTCGCGGGCTGGGCGGCCGATCCGTGGTCGGACCAGGCCGACATCTACCTCGCCGCCGTCGGCGACGCCCGGCCTGTGTGGGGCCATGCGGTCTGGGGCGCGGTCGCCCCGGCGGTCGCCGCCGCGCATGCGCGTGCGTCCGTCCGTACGGCGCTGCACCGCGTCGCGACCTCCCACCACCCGCCCACCGGCTTCATCCGCGACCTCGTCATCGAGAGCAGCGGCGAGCACGCCGGCTCCGTCGACCTCAAGCGCGGCGGCCTGCTGCCCGTCGCATCCCTCGGCCGCTACCTCGCCGCGCTCCTGCCGGGCCGCCCCCTCGCGACGTCGGACCGGCTGCGCTCGGCCGTCCACCGCGGGCTCATCGCGGCCGACGACGCCCACGACCTGGCCGACGCGCTCGACCACATCCAGGCGCTGCGGCTCGCGCACCAGGCGGCGGAGGTCGCTGCCGGCCTGGACCCCGACGACCATGTGCGGCCCGACGAGCTCTCGACGCTGCAGCGGCGCTCGCTGCGCGACGCCTTCCGCATCGTGGCGCGGGTGCAGCGAGCGCTGCCCTCGCCCGTGGCCCGGCCATGACGTCGTGGCGCGCCGAGCGGCTCGCCGTCGTCGACATCGAGACCACCGGCCTCGACCCCGCCCGGCACGAGGTGCTCAGCGTGGGCGTCGTCGACATTGTCGGCGGCCGGGTCCAGGTGGGCTCGGCGTGGTACCGCGAGGTGCGGCCGCGCGTGGCGCCGACGGCCGACACCGTCGTCGTCCACGGCATCCGCCCCGCCGACTCCGCACGGGGCGACGATCCGGCGACGGTGGCGGCCGAGGTGGCCGCCCGGCTCGACGGGCGGCGGCTCGTGGCGCACGTGGCCCGCATCGAGACCGCGTTCCTCGGGAGCTGGCTCGAGGACGGCCGGTGGCGGCCGGCGCTGGGCGTCATCGACACCGACGTGCTGGCGCGACGGCACCTCCTGCGGGCCCGCGGGATGCGGCTCGACCAGCACATCGGGCTCGGGGCGGCAGCGGGCCTGTTCGGGCTCCCGGAGCATGCGCGCCACCACGCGCTCGGCGACGCCCTGACCACGGCGCAGCTGCTCCTCGCGCTGGCGTCGTCCTGGCCCGACGGCGATCCCTCCGGCGACCAGCTGGCCCGGGCGTCGCGCCGGCTGCCGGGCAGGGTCCTCGACCGCGTGCTCGGACGCTAGGCCTGCAGCAGCGCCAGCCAGGCCACCCCGCCCACCACGAGCGCGACACCGAGTATCTGCAGACGGCCTAGGCGCTCGCGGTAGACGAGGTAGGCGATCACTGCGGCGAACGTGGCGAACTGCGAGGCCAGCACCGAGGCCACCGCGACGCTGTCGCGCGCCGCGAAGGCGTAGGCGAGGAAGCCGAGCACCTCGGCGAAGGCCGTCGTGACGACGTACGGCAGGGCGGCCCGGTTCATGCGCAGGCGCCCCGCCAGCAGCAACGGGATCGCGAGGACGACGACACCGCCGATGCGCGGGGGCAGCAGCAGCCACGAGACGGGCAGCTCGCCGCTGAGATGGCCGGTCGCGAACAGCCCGAGGCCGAACACGACCGCAGCGAACGTGGCGAGGACTACGGCGCGCACCGGCTGCTCGTGCTCGATCGGAGCCGGGTCGGGCGCCACGGACGACACGACGACGCCGATCACGATGATGCCGAGGGCCAGTACGACGAGCGGCGCGATGCTCTCGCCGAGCAGCGCCGACACCACGGCGGCGACGGCGCCCTCGCAGGCGATGATCGGGGCGACGAGCCCTACCTTGCCGACCTTGAGCGCCGCGTAGGCGATGAGCAGTCCGACGACGTTGCCGGCGCCGGCCAGCGCGAACCAGACGAGGTTGGACCCGCTCAGCTCCGGCGGCACGCCCGTCGCGAGCGCGAAGGGCAGGGTGAGGGTCAGACCGATGATCATCGCCCAGGCGACCACCGAGTACTGGCTGAGCAGCCGCACCGAGCGCGACGACGACACCGTGCTCACGGCCCAGAGCAGAGCCGTCATGAGGCCGAGGACCACCGCGGTCACGTCGTTCCTCCGGCCAGCACGCGCCTATCCCACCATCGGCGCCGGGACCGACGGCGGGGGCGCGCGAGTAACTGGCGTTGCTATCGGTTTCGAGGCCTCGGAACCGATAACAACGCCAGTTACTCGCGGACGACGGAGCGGTCCTGCTGCCCGGTTTGCCCGGTCGGCGTCCTCCGCTTACGGTCGAAGGGTCAAGGGGAGTACCTCGCGCGGCGGACCCGTCATCACGGCCTCGGGCCCGGGACGCCGGCCACGGCAGGGAGACCTCGACGCCCGACCTGCCGCGTCGTCGTCCCCTCCAGGAGCCCCCATGAACCGCCCTCGCCGTCCCCGACCGATCCGCCGCAGCCTCGCCGTGACGGCCGCCTCCGCCTCGGCGGCGCTGCTGCTCGCCGGCTGCGCCTCGGTGTCCGAGGCCGTCGACACCGCGCAGACCCTCGCCGACCAGGCGGCCGGCGCCGCCGCCGTGGCCACCGAGGTCGCGTCCGCCTGCGCCACTGCGGAGGCCGCGTGGGCGCCGGGGGTCTCGCCGGCCGAGGCCGAGGCCGCCCTCGCCGATGCCTCGCAGGCCCTCGACGACGCGCTGGCCGAGGCGCCGTCCGGCATCCCCGGCGTCGCCGAGGTCCGCGACGCGCTGTCCGGCGCCGAGCGGGCGCTGACCGGTGATGCGGGCGCCTTCGGGCTCTCGCAGGACACCCTGCGCACCGCCTGCGCCGTCTTCACCGCCGGCGGCTGACCCGGCCCCTGCGTCGCGCGATGAAGGCCCCCCGGGTTTGGGTCTCCTGCACGAAGCCCCTGGGCCCCCGCTGGTAGGGGCGGAGGTACGACGCCCGGACCAGTAGGGGACTTCATCAGTGATGAAGGTGACCTTCGTGCAGTAGACCGATACAGAGGGGGCCTTCACGGCTCCTGGTGGGCGGACTCGCGACGGCGACGGCGACGGCGGCGCAGGGAACGGATGCCGGCGACGAGCAGCACGACGACGCCGACGAGGACCGCGATCGCGATCACCCGGCCCCAGTTGACGCCCGAGCGGTCGACCAGCGCCGCGTCGCGGGCGGAGGACGACGGGACCGCGAGGGCCGCGACGACGCCGGCGTGATCGGTCGGCAGGCAGGCGCCCGACGACGGCACGCCGGTGTCGAGCGCGCGCGCAGCCGCGTCGGCGTTGTCGAGCTGCGCGGTCGTCGTGCAGGCCCAGGTCGCACCCTCGACCGGCCACTCGTTGCCGACGAGCGACGCCGACGTCGCGGTGACGCCGTTGCGCGTCCACACGTAGTCGAGGCGGTCGGTCATGCCCCACGGGTTGCCCATGCGCTGAGCCGCAGGCAGCCGCTCGAGGTCGGGGCCGGCGAGCAGCGCGCTCGCACCCCACGTGAGGTTGCGCGGGTCGGTCGCGTCGGGCCCGGCGTCGGTGTAGCCGGACGACGCCATCGTCCAGTAGGCGCTGCACGTCGCGTCGCGGCCGGACTGCGCGGGGCACGCGTCGCTCGACTCCGGCTGGCCGCCGGGGTTGTCGCCGGGCGTGCGCGGATCGCGCGGGTCGCTGTTGAAGTCGCCCATGACGACGAGCGGCATGCTGACGCCGGCGAGGCCGTCGACGAGCTGCCGGGCCTGGTCGGCCGCGGCCGGCACCGACCCGGCCGACCACACCGCCTCGAGGTGCGTCGTCACGAACCGCACGGGGGTGCCGTCCATCGCGACATCGGCCCAGGCGTAGCCGCGGACGACATCGAGGAGCAGGGGCACGATCGGGGTCGAGCGTCCGTACTCCACCGTGCCGGCGGCGAGCACCGAGCCCGCGAGGTCGGCGCGGACGGCGAGCGCGTCGCCGATCGTGAAGCCGCAGTACGCCGTGTCGCTGCCGAACAGCGGCTGGAACGTCTCCGGGTCGGTCACCTTCGTCACCAGCGGGATGGCCGGGATGGTGAAGCTCGGGTTCTCGGCCGTGGCGCCGCCGGCCGACGCCAGCACGTACGGGGTGCCGGCCTCTGCGGTTGCGGCGAGGAACTGCGTCGTGAAGTCGTAGACCACCGTCGTGCCCTGGGTCGCCGACGGCGTGCACTCCCAGCGCGTCGCCTCCTGGATGCCGATGACGGCGGGCTTCGCGTCGGCGGCCTCCTGCGCGAGCAGCGGCACGCGGGCGGTGAAGTCGGTGGCCGCCACCTGGTCCCACAGCGACTGCGCGGCGGCGCTCATGTCCGGGATGAGCGAGAGCGCCTCGGCGACGTCGGCCCCGAGGTAGAGGTTGCGCGTCATCACCACGACGTCGGTGTCGGCCGCCTGGGCCGGTGCCGCCGCGCCGAGCGGAAGGATCGCCGCCACGACCGGGATCAGCGCCCATGCACGCGCCCGCATCCGCCACCACCTCCGCCCGACGGGCCCCGACGGCGCCGTCGCGCGAGGCTACGGCGCTGCGAGCCCGGAACGCGCGCGAATCCACCGGGCTGCGGGGAGGCGCGCCGCGGGAGCCGGCCCGCCCGACGAGATCCGTCCCGCGCGGCGGCCCGTGCCGCCGCGCGACTCTCCTAGAATTCGCGCCGTGGCGCCCGTCGACTATCTGCGCAGTCCCGGCCTCGTGGCGACAGCGATCAGGCCCCGTCGCACCGTCCTGCTGCTGAGCCACATGCGCAGCTACTCGTCGCTCATCAGCCACATCCTCGGCAGCAGCCCCGAGATCGACGGCTATGTCGAGATGCAACGCCAGTACGCGAGCCGCACCGACCTCGTACGGCTCCGCCTCGCCGTCGCCCGCATGCACGGCGACCGGCTGTCCGGCCGCTACGTCCTCGACAAGGTGCTGCACGACAAGTGGAGGATCGACGACGCGGTGCTGCACGACCGCGGCGTCTACCCGCTGTTCTCCGTCCGCGAGCCCGAGGCCACGATCAAGAGCACGGTCGCGATGGCGCTCTCGCGCAAGGGCGGGGCGCAGGACTGGAAGGCCGACGTCGGCAAGGTCGGCGACTACTACGTCGATCGCTGCGCATCCCTGGTGGCACTGGCCGAGCGGCGTCCGGCCAGGTCGGCGTTCTTCGTCGGCGAGCGGCTCATCGACCGGTCCGACGAGACGCTGGCCATGCTGACGTCGTACCTCGGGCTGACCACGCCGCTCTCGTCGTCGTACGAGAAGTTCGAGAACACGCGCAAGCGCAAGTACGGCGACCCCAGCGAGAACATCGCCGCGGGCGAGATCAAGCGCGAGCGCAAGCAGCACGACGTCGACGTGCCGGCCGAGGTCCTCGACCGCTGCCGCGCCGCGTACACGAGCACCGTCGGGCGCCTGCTCGACCTCTGCGACGTGACGCTCCCCGACGACCGCGCCTGACCTCGGCTCCGCCGCCGCCCGAGCGGCTCGGATCGCCCGTCGGTCCCGCGGGCCCGCAGGCCGAGGACGGCGCCCGTGCCCGCGTCCCTCCACCCCAGACACCGCCCGAGCCCGAGTTGCCGACGTTAGGTTGACGTCGTTCAGTTGACGTGGTTCAGTTAGCGCCGTTCAGTCATCCGGACGCCGTCCGGGCGGCGATCGGACGCCAGACCGGCCGCAGGGGCCGGCCCGCACCAGGGGAGCCCGTCATGTCCACGACCACCACGCGCGCGGCCGGACCTGTCCGGCGCGGGCCGATCGAGCGGGTCGGCGCGTTCGCCGTCCGGCGCCGCCGCCTCGTCCTCGTCCTGTCCGTCATCGCCGTGATCGTTGCCGGCGTCGTCGGCGGCGGGGTGATCTCCCGCCTGCAGTCCGGCGGCTTCGACGACCCCGGCTCGGAGTCGTCGAAGGCGGCCGACGCCCTCGTCGACACCTTCGACGCCGCACCCGCCGACCTCGTCGTCATCGCCCGCAGCGTCGACGGCTCGCCCGTCGACTCGCCGGCCGTGGCCGCAGCGGGCCGGGCCCTCGCCGGCGCGCTCGCCGCCGAGGCCGACGTCAGCGAGGTGACGAGCTACTGGGCCACGCAGGCGCCCGCCATGCGCAGCACCGACGGCACGATGGCGCTCATCACGGGCCACCTCGACCTCGACCGTGAGCAGGCGCAGACCCGCGCGGGCGAGATCGCCGACGAGCTGGCCGGCACGACCGCCGACGGGATCCTCGAGGTGCGCGTGGGCGGCAGCCCGGTGACCTTCGAGGAGGTCGGCTCGACGATCGAGAAGGACCTCGCGCGCGCCGAGAGCATCGCCATCCCGATCACGATGGTGCTGCTGCTCCTCGTGTTCGGCACCCTGGTCGCCGCGGGCCTCCCGGCGATCATCGGAGCGGTGTCGGTGCTCGGCTCGTTCTTCGCCCTCTGGGTCATCACCCAGTTCACCGACGTCAGCGTGTTCGCGATCAACCTGGTGACCGCGCTCGGCATCGGCCTCGGCATCGACTACGCCCTGTTCATGGTCAACCGGTTCCGGGAGGAGCTCGGCCGGGGCGGCAGCACCGACGATGCGGTGATCCGCACCGTCCGCTCCGCGGGCCGCACGGTCGTCTACTCCGGCATCACCGTCGCCATCTCGCTCTCGGCGCTGCTGGTGTTCCCGCAGTTCTTCCTGCGCTCGTTCGCCTACGCCGGCATCGCCACCGTGGCGCTCGCCGTCATCGCCGCCGTCGTCGTGCTGCCCGCAGCGCTCGCAGCGCTCGGCGAGCGGGTCAACCGCTTCCGCGTGCTGCGCTCCACCACCGAGGTGCGCGAGGACGGCTTCTGGTTCCGGCTCTCCAGCACCGTGATGCGCCGCCCGTGGGCGTTCCTCATCAGCGGCGTCGCCGTGCTGGTCGTGCTCGGGCTGCCGTTCCTGCGCGTCACCTTCGGCCAGACCGACGACCGTGTTCTGCCGGCGTCGTCACAGGCAGCGCAGGCCGGCCAGTGGCTGCGCGACTCGTTCGACGCCCGCGAGTCCGACCCGCTGAGCGTCGTCGCCGCGAGCAGCACCGCTGCCCCCGCACTGGTCGGCACCTACGCTGCCCAGCTGTCCGAGATCGAGGGCGTCGCGCGCGTCGACTCGGCGGCGGGCTCGTACACCGACGGCGAGCAGGTGGCGCCGGCCGGTCCGGCCGCAGCCCGCTTCGCCACCGCGTCGGGCACGGGCACGTGGCTGTCGGTGGTGTCCGAGGTCGAGCCGTACTCCGACGCCGGGCGCCAGCTCGTCGACGACCTGCGCTCGGTCCCGTCGCCGCTCGGCGAGACGCTCGTGGGCGGATCGGCCGCGACCTTCGCCGACTCTCAGTCCGCCATGGGCGACCGCCTGCCGTGGGCGCTCGGCATCATCGCGATCGCGACGTTCGTGCTGCTGTTCCTGTTCACCGGCTCGGTCGTGCTGCCGCTCAAGGCCCTGGTGCTCAACACGCTGAGCCTGTCGGCGATGTTCGGGGCGATGGTCTGGATCTTCCAGGAGGGCCACCTGTCGTGGCTGCTCGGCAACTTCCAGGTGACGGGCGAGCTCGACACCGCGATGCCGATCCTCATGTTCTGCATCGCGTTCGGCCTCTCGATGGACTACGAGGTGTTCCTGCTCTCCCGCATCAAGGAGGAGTACGACCGCACCGGCGACAACGCCGCGGCCGTCGCGCGCGGGATGCAGCGCACGGGCCGGCTCATCACCAGCGCGGCAGCCCTGCTCGCGATCGTGTTCATCGCGTTCGCCTCGAGCGGCGTCACGATCATCAAGATGCTCGGGGTCGGCGTCGCGCTCGCCGTCCTGGTCGACGCGACGATCGTCCGCGGCCTGCTGGTGCCGGCGTTCATGAAGGTCGCCGGCGACCTCAACTGGTGGGCCCCGGCGCCGCTCAAGCGGCTGCACGCCCGGATCGGGATCTCCGAAGCCGACGACGACGTCGAGCTCGTCCGCGGCGGCACGGACGACGACCGCCGCGACCCCGTGGTCGTAGGCTGAGCCGCATGACGACCGCAGACGCCCGCCCTCGCCGCCGCGCCCGCCGCGGCGAGGGCGAGCGTCTGCGCGAGGAGATCCTCGAGGCGGCCCGCGAGCTGCTCGCCGAGACCCAGGACGCCGACGCCGTCTCGGTGCGCCTCGTGGCTGAGCGCGTGGGCGTCTCGACGCCGTCGATCTACCTGCACTTCGCCGACAAGCAGGCGCTGCTCGATGCCGTGTGCGGCGCGGTGTTCGCCGACCTCGACGACCGGATGCAGGCGGCGGCAGCCACCACCGACGACCCCTTCGACGGGCTGCGCCTGCGCGGGCTGGCGTACGCGGAGTTCGCGCTGGCCAACCCCGAGCAGTACCGCCTCGCGATGATGCGGATGCCCGCCGCGCACGACTTCGACAAGCACTCGTACTCGCCCTTCAGCGCCGAGGACATCGTCGCGGGCCCGACCTACCACCACCTCATCGAGGCGGTCGAGCGCTGCATCGAGGTCGGCGTGTTCGCCGCCGGCACCGATCCGAACATGGTCGCTACGTCACTGTGGGCCGCGACCCACGGCGCGGTGTCGCTCTGCCTGGCCAAGCCGGGTCTTGCCGGCGAGCACGCGCTCGGGATCTGCGAGATGGTCATCACCCACGCCGGCCTGGGTGCGGCGCTCACCGGCCACCTGGGCCTGGAGAGCCACGGCGAGAAGCCCGACCACGAGCACTCGAGCGAGGGTCTCGCGGCGCTGCTCGGCGTGCTGTCGGGCACGCCCCCGACCGGCTGACGCCCTCGCCGGTCAGGCGGGGCAGCGGGTCAGGCAGTGGCGGCGGGGCCGTCGGCCTCGCCGGCGCGCTGGCCGGGGATGTCGCCCAGCAGGGCGCGCACCTCGGCGGCGCGGTAGCGGCGGTGGCCGCCGAGCGTGCGGATCGACGTGAGCTTGCCGGCCTTGGCCCAGCGGGTGACGGTCTTGGGGTCGACGCGGAAGAGCGCCGCGACCTCGGCGGGCGTGAGCAGCTCGTCGGCCTCGGGCGGGCGCCCGGCCATGGATCCCCCTTGCGTCGGGACAGTTCGGTGCACGGACCGCGGGGCCGGGTGTCCGGTTTGGTCCGCTTTGGTCCGGCCGCGACTATGTCAGCCGCCGGGGACAGGACGACACCCTCGTGGCCGATCCGTGACCGAACTGCGGTGATCTGTCACCTTCGGCGACCGCTGCGTTCACCGGCCGCCTGCCCTGGGAGCTCCCCCGCCGGCCGGTCCGGTAGCGGCGTGACCTGCCGCGCGGCCGGCAGCGGGCCGAGTCGGGACCTGGCCGGACAGCGGCGCGCCCCGCTTGCCATGATGCGTACGGCGGAACACCGGACCGCCGCCACCACCCCCGGGAGCGCAGCGCATGAACGTGGTCGTCGCCGGCGAGGCCCTCGTCGACCTGATCCTCCGGCCCGACGGGTCGATCGCCGCGATCCCCGGCGGCGGGCCATTCAACGCGGCCCGGACGCTGGCCCGCCTCGGCATCGGCACGGTCTTCCTCGGCGGCATCTCGGCGGACCGGTTCGGCCAGCAGCTGCGGAGCCGGCTCGAGGACGACGGCGTGCACCTCGGCATGCCCGAGCCGTCGGCGCTGCCCACAACGCTGGCCCTCGCCGAGCTCGACGCCGGCGGCGCGGCGTCCTACCGCTTCTACTTCGAGGGCACGGCAGCCCCCGAGGTGTCGCCGGCCGACGCCCACGCGGCAGCGACGGCCGACATGCAGATCCTGCACGTCGGCACCCTCGGCCTGGTGTTCGAACCCATGGCGACCACGATGGAGGGGCTCGTCGCCGACCTCGGCGACGCCGTCCTACTGTTCGTCGATCCCAACTGCCGACCGCTCACGATCCGGGACCGCGACGCCTACATCGCGCGCCTGCACCGGGTGCTCCGGCGGGCCGACGTGGTGAAGGTGTCGGGCGACGACCTCGACTACCTCTCGCCGGGGTCCGACCGGCTCGCCGCTGCGCGCGCCCTGCTCGAGCTCGGCCCGTCGGTCGTGCTGTTCACCGACGGCGCCGAGGCGGTCCACGTCCTGACCGCTGCGGGCGAGGAGTCGGTGCCCGTCCCGTCCGTGGACGTGGTCGACACCGTGGGGGCAGGCGACTCCTTCGGCGGCGGCTTCCTGGCGACATGGGTCGATGCCGGCCGCGGCCGCGCCGACCTGCACGACCTCGCCGCGCTGCGTGCCGCCGCCGAGCGCGCCGTCGTCGTCGCCGGCATCACCTGCACGCGGGCGGGCGCCGAGCCGCCCACCCTCGCCGAGCTGCCGTAGCGGCAGGGCGGATCCCACCGTCCGACCGGCCTAGGGTAGGCGCGTGAGCCTGCCCCCCGCGCTGCTCGAGCACGAGCAGGTCGTCGTCGGCCACGACGCCGCGTCCGGCCTGCGCGCCGTCGTCGCGATCCACTCCACCGCCCTCGGCCCGGCGCTCGGCGGCACGCGCTTCGTCGCGTACGCCGACCTCGACGCCGCGCTCGACGATGCCCTCGCCCTGGCCCGGGCGATGACCTACAAGAACGCGCTCGCCGGGCTGCCGCACGGCGGCGGCAAGGGCGTGATCCTCGGCGACCCCGCGCGCGACAAATCCCCGCAGCTGCTGCAGGCCTACGGCCGGCTCGTCGCCTCGCTCGGCGGCCGGTACGTGACGGCCTGCGACGTCGGCACCTACGTCGCCGACATGGACGTCGTGGCCGCGGTGAACCCGTGGACCACCGGCCGTTCGCCGCAGTTCGGCGGCGCGGGCGACTCGGGCGACCTCACGGCCGTCGGCGTCCACCACGCGCTGAGGGCGGTGGCCGAGCACCTGTGGGGCACGCCGTCGCTGGCGGGCCGGCGGGTCGCCATCGAGGGCGTCGGCAAGGTCGGGCGCCGGCTCGCGGGCCACGTCCTCGACGAGGGCGGCCGCGTGGTCGTCACCGACGTCTCGGCCGCTGCGCTCGAGCGCCTCCAGGCGGAGCACCCCGGGGCCGAGGTGGTCGCCAGCACCGACGAGCTGCTCGACCAGGAGGCCGACATCCTGTCGCCGTGCGCGCTCGGCGGGACGATCACCGCCGAGGCCGTCGGCCGCCTGCGCGTCCCGGCCGTCTGCGGCGGGGCCAACAACCAGCTGGCGGAGCACTCACTCGTCGACGCGCTCGCCGCCCGCGGGGTCCTCTACGCGCCGGACTTCCTGGTCAACGCCGGCGGAGTGATCGCGGTCGGCGCCGAGTACGCAGGCCGCGGCACCTACGACGACGGCGCCGCGCGCGAGCGTGCCCGGGCCATCGGCACCACGCTGCTCGACGTCCTGCGCCGGGCCGAGGCGGGCGGCACCACGCCCCTGGCCGCGGCCGAGGCGCTGGCCGAGGAGCGGATCGCGGCCGCCGAGCCGCGTCCCCCCTTCACGGGCGACCGGCGGGGCCTGCTCTGACCACGGCCAGCCCGGGGCCGGCAGCGCCTCGCTGACCTGCGGGGACGCCGTCCCGCCGCCGGCCCGGACTCCGGACGCCGCTGCGGCGCGCCGGGAATCCGCCTCGGGCGAACCGCGGCGTCGGCACCCCGGGGCTGCGACTATGCTGGGCGCACGAACCACTGGCGGCACCACCCCCGGTGGGCTGACATGTCGGTCGAATCCGGGGCAGCAGGCCCCAGAGGGGGTCGCGCCATGGGTCGTGGCAGGGCCAAGGCCAAGCAGACCAAGGTCGCTCGCGAGCTGAAGTACGGCACGGTCAACACCGACCTCAACCGTCTCCAGGCCGAGCTCGCGGGGTCGCACCCGGAGCCGGCGGCTCCCAAGGCGAAGGTCGTCGACGACGAGGACGACCCGTCGGACCTGTACTCGAAGTACCTCGACGACGACGAGGACTGACGTCGACGCCGGGCCCGCGCCCGGCACCCGCGCATCGCCGAGGGCGCCCGACCACCGGTCGGGCGCCCTCCGGCATGCCTGGGCCCGGGCGGCTCAGCGCACGAGCGCGAGCCGCGCGCTGAAGGCCAGCAGCACCGCGCCCGTGACACCGTCGATCCAGCGCCGCACCGCCGACCGCTCGAGCCAGCGGCGGAGCGTGTGCGCGGCGAGCAGCAGCACCCCGAACCACAGCAGGCTCTCGAGCACGTGCACCATCGTGAGGGCGACTCCCGCCACCGCGCTCGGGACGTCGGGCGGGATGAACTGCGGCAGCACAGCGACGTAGAAGGCGCCGATCTTGGGGTTGAGCAGGTTGGTGAGGAACCCGCTGCGGAACGACGACCACGCGGACCCCGGCGCCGCCTGCACCTCGGCGGTCGGCAGGTGCGGGGTGCGGGAGAACGCCTGGCGCAGCAGGCGGACGCCGAGGTAGGCCATCCACAGCGCGCCGGCGACGCGCAGCACGTCGTAGGCGATCTGCGATGCGGTGACCAGCGCCGAGATACCGACGCTGGCGGCCACGCCCCAGACCAGCAGGCCGGCGCAGATGCCCAGCGAGGTGAGCAGCGCGTGCCAGCGGCCCTGCACCAGCGACGACCGGAGCACCAGGGCGGTGTCGAGCCCAGGGGTGATGGTGAGCAGCCCTGCCACCAGAGCGAAGGCGACGAGCTTCTGCTCCATCGCGGCGTCAGCCGGCGTGCGTGCCGTGCAGGCTGACCGAGCCGCCGTTGCCACCCTTGGCAGCAGCGTCGCCGGTCTCGCCGTCGCCGCGCTCGCGGGCCTGGCCGAGCACCCACGCCTCGACGCCGCGAGCCCGCAGCCGGGCGAGGGCGGCGTCGACGGAGTCTTGCGAGACCATCGCGATCATCCCGACGCCCATGTTGAACGTCTTCTCCAGCTCGGGCAGGGGTACGCGCCCCATCTCGCCGACGAGCCGGAAGACCGCGTGCGGCGCCCAGGTGGAGCGGTCGATGTCCACGTGGAGGTGGGCGGGCAGCACGCGGGCGAGGTTCGCCGCGAGGCCGCCGCCGGTGACGTGCGAGAACGCGTGCGCCTCGACGTCGGAGGCACGGGCGAGGTCGAGGACATCGAGCGCGTAGATCCGCGTGGGCTCGAGCAGTTCCTCGCCGAGCGTGCGGCCGAGCACGTCGACGTGCTGGTCGAGGCCGAGCTGCCCGGTGGTGAGCAGGACGTGGCGGGCCAGGGAGTAGCCGTTGGAGTGCAGGCCGCTGGCACGCATGCCGATCGCGACGTCGCCGACCTCGACACGGTCGGGCCCGAGGAGGTCGTCGGCGTCGACGACACCGGTGCCGGCGCCGGCGACGTCGTACTCGTCCGGCGCGAGCAGGCCCGGGTGCTCGGCGGTCTCGCCGCCGACGAGCGCGCAGCCGGCCTGGCGGCAGCCCTCGGCGATGCCGGAGACGATCGCCGCGATGCGCTCGGGCACGACCTTGCCGGTGGCGATGTAGTCGGTCATGAACAGCGGTTCGGCACCGCAGACGACGAGGTCGTCGACCACCATCGCGACGAGGTCGATGCCGATGGTGTCGTGCTTGTTCATGCGCTGCGCGACGACGACCTTGGTGCCGACGCCGTCGGTGGAGGTCGCGAGCAGCGGGCGCTTGTACTGCGCGATCATCGAGACGTCGAAGAGCCCGGCGAAGCCGCCCATCTCGCCGACGACCTCGGGGCGCTGCGCGCGGGCGATCGAGGCCTTCATGAGCGCGACGGCCTGCTCGCCGGCCTCGACGTCGACGCCGGCGGAGGCGTAGGTGGCGGGCGTGCCTGACGACGCGCGGACGACCTGCCCGCTCAGCGGCTCGCTCACGGGCGGTCGAGCGCGTCGGCCGCGCCGCCGCCGCCGATGAGGCTGGTGAGGCCCTCCGGCTCGAGCGCGACGGTCGTGGTCTCGTCCTTGAGCACCTTCTCCTCGAGCGACTCAAGACCCTCGAGCAGGTGCTTGCCGAGCTTCTCCGGCTCGGGCAGGTCGACGGGGTAGACGCCGTCGAAGCAGGCGCGGCACAGCCGGTCCATGGCCACGCCCGTGGTCTCGACGAGGCCCTCGAGCGAGACGTAGCCGAGCGAGTCGGCGCCGATCGAGGTGCGGATCTCGTCGATCGCGAGGCCGTTGGCGATGAGCTCGGCGCGCGTGGCGAAGTCGATGCCGTAGAAGCACGGCCACTTCACCGGCGGGCTGGAGATGCGCACGTGCACCTCCCGCGCGCCGGCCTCGCGCAGCATGCGGATGATCGCGCGCTGCGTGTTGCCGCGCACGATGGAGTCGTCGACGACGACGAGCTTCTTGCCGCTCACGATCTCGCGCAGCGGGTTGAGCTTGAGCCGGATGCCGAGCTGGCGCAGGGTCTGCGACGGCTGGATGAAGGTGCGCCCGACATAGGCGTTCTTCACCAGGCCCTGGGCGAACGGGATGCCCGACTCCTGCGCGAAGCCGACTGCGGCGGGGGTGCCGCTCTCGGGGACCGGGATGACGAGGTCGGCGTCGACCGGGAACTCGCGAGCGAGCTGGCGGCCCACCTCGGCGCGCACGCCGTGGATCGACTTGCCGCTGATCGTGGTGTCGGGGCGCGCGAGGTAGACGAACTCGAACAGGCAGCCCTTGGGGTCGGCCTCGGCGAAGCGGCTGGAGCGCAGGCCCTGCTCGTCGACGGCGATGAGCTCGCCCGGCTCGATCTCGCGGACGAACGACGCACCCACGATGTCGAGCGCAGCCGTCTCGCTGGCCACTACCCAGCCGCGCTCGAGGCGCCCGAGGGTGAGCGGGCGGATCCCCTGGGGGTCGCGCGCGGCGTAGAGCGTGGTGTCGTCCATGAAGACGAGCGAGAACGCACCGCGCAGCTTCGGCAGCTCGACCATCGCCGCGGCCTCGAGCGAGAGGTCGGGGTGCGAGGCGAGCAGCGAGGTGAGCAGGTCGGTGTCGCTGGAGCTGCCCAGGCTGGTGCCGAGCAGCAGCTCGCCGTTCTCCTCGGCGCGCTCGGCGACGCGCCGCGCAAGCTCGTGGGTGTTGGTGAGGTTGCCGTTGTGGCCGAGCGCGAGGTGGCCGGTGGCGGTGGCGCGGAAGGTGGGCTGCGCGTTCTCCCACACGCTCGAGCCGGTAGTGCTGTAGCGCGTGTGGCCGATCGCGAGGTGGCCCTGCAGGCTCTCGAGCGAGGCCTCGGTGAAGACCTGCGAGACCAGGCCCATGTCCTTGTACACCAGCGTGTGGCTGCCGTCGCTGACGGCGATGCCGGCGGACTCCTGCCCGCGGTGCTGGAGGGCGTAGAGCCCGAAGTAGGTGAGCTTCGCAACCTCTTCGCCCGGAGCCCAGACCCCGAAGACGCCGCAGGCGTCCTGAGGGCCCTTCTCGCCGGGGAGGAGGTCGTGGCTGAGCCGTCCGTCGCCGCGCCGCACGGGGCAAGTCTACGGGGCGGAACGGACCGCCCCGACCACCGCGGCCCACGCGTCGGTCAGCGGATCGATGACGGCGAAGTGACCGGTGCCCGCCACCACGGTCAGCCTGGCGTGCGGCACGACGTCGGCGTACGCCCTGGCCTGCGACGACGGCACGATCGCGTCGTCGGCCCCGTGCACCAGTGCGACCGGTGTGGCCGGTGGGGCGAGCCGGACGGGGTCGAGATCCGGCCGGGCCTCCGCCGGACCGCCGAGGAACGCCGTCGTCGCCCCGTCGCCGAGGTGCTGGGCCTCCGCGAGCCGCAGATCGGCGACGCCGCCGAGCGACACAGTGAGCACGAGGCCCGGGGCCGGTGCGGCAGACGCCGCCCACAGCGCGAGGTGGCCTCCGGCGCTGTGGCCGAACACCACCACCCGGCCGTCGTGCCGCCCGTCGAGCAGGCCCGGGAGCGCAGCGAGCGCGGCGGCGACGTCGTCGGTCGTGGCGTCCGGGTCGCCCAGGATCCGGCGGTACTCCGGCGCCGCGACGGTGAAGCCCTCGGCTGCCAGGGCCTCGGTGGTGGCTCGCACGTGCACCCGGTCGTAGGCCGGCCGCCAGAACCCGCCGTGGATCAGCACGACGAGCGGCAGGTCGGAGCGGCCGTACCGCACGTCGGCGACGTCGTCGTCGCGGTTGCCCCACCGCACGACGTCGTCGATCCCCCGTGCCCCCCGCTCCAGCACCGACTCGTCCTCGACCATGCCGCCATCCTGGAGCAGGGGTCCGCGTGTAACAGGCCGAAGTGGGCCAAACCTGTGCGGCTTTGGCCCACTTCAGGCTGTTACACGCGTCCGTTCGTCAGATGCGGCCGCCGGCGTGGGCTGCGTTGCCGGAGAGGCGCTGGGCCAGGTAGACCGGCACGATCGAGATGAGCACGAGGGCGGCCGCGACGGCGTTGACGATGGGCGCCTGGTTGGGGCGGAAGAGGTTGTTGAAGATCCAGATCGGCAGGGTCTGGATGTTGGGCGGCGCGGTGAACGTCGTCACGATGATCTCGTCGAACGACAGGCCGAAGGCGAGTACGGCACCGGCCACGAGCGACGATCGGATCTGCGGGAACGTGACGAGACGGAACGTCGTCCAGCTCGTTGCGCCGAGATCCATCGACGCCTCGTCGAACGAGGTTCCGACGCGCCGCAGGCGGGCGATCGCGTTGTTGTAGACGACGACGATGCAGAACGTCGCATGGCCGATGAGGATCGACAGGAACGTCAGCCCGCCCATGTAGCTGGTGAAGACGTTGTTGAGCGCGATACCGGTGACGATGCCGGGCAGGGCGATCGGCAGGATGATCAGCAGCGACACGGTGTCGCGACCGAAGAACGCGTAGCGGCCGAGCGCGAGCGCGACGAGCGTTCCGAGCACCATCGCCACCGCAGTAGCGATGAGGCCGACGATGATCGACGACACCAGCGCGTCGCGGACGCCCTGGTTCTCCACCATCTTCTGCCACCACTCGGTGGTCCACTCCGTGGGCGGCCACGAGAACGTCTGGTCGGCGTTGAAGGAGTTGACCACGACGACGCCGAGCGGCACGTAGATGAACAGCAGCCCGAGCAGGAACAGGATGCGCAGGACGATGCGAGCGGGGCGGGAGATGGTCATCGCCGGCCGCCTAGAGGTTGTCCAGCGCGCCGGTGCGGCGCACTGCCCAGAGGTAGACGACCATCACGAGCACCGGGATCGTGGCCACCGCGGCGGCGAACGGCAGGTTGAGCGTGAAGTTCTGGTAGACGACGTTGCCGAGCATCTGCAGCTTGCCGCCCACGATCTGCACGGTGATGTAGTCGCCGAGCGACAGCGAGAACGTGAAGATCGAGCCCGCCACCAGCGACGGCCACAGGATCGGCATGACGACGCTGCGGAAGGTGCGGCCGGTGTGCGCGCCGAGATCGGCGGAGGCGTCGAGCAGCGAGTCGGGGATGCGCTCGAGCCCGGCGTAGAGCGGCAGGATCATGTACGGCAGCCAGAGGTAGGTCAGCGTCGTGATCGTGGCGAGCGCCCCGTACCCGGGCGAGTCGAGCCCGAAGGGGTTGAGCAGCCAGGCGATCACGCCGGTCTCGGGCTGGAACATCGTGCGCCAGCTGTAGACCTTGACCAGGTACGACGCCCACAGCGGCGTCAGCACGAGCGCCACGAGCAGCGCACGGTGCGACGGCCTCGCGACGCGGGCCATGTAGAACGCCATCGGAAGGCCGATGAGCGCGGCGAGCACGGTCACCGCTGCCGCGATGCCGATCGTGCGCAGAGCCACCTGGTAGTACGCCGGGTCGGTGGCGATCTCGACGAAGTTGTCGAAGGTGAAGGCGCGCTCGATCTGGCCGGTGAACGAGTCGACCTGCCAGAAGGCTGTGACGAACAGCATCGCCAACGAGCCGAGGTAGACGACGAGCAGCCACCCCAGCGGCAGGAGCAGCAGCAGCGAGAGCCGGGTGCGCGGGTGCCGGTAGAACCACGACGCCAGCGGGTGGCGCTGCGGCGCCTCGGCGGGCGCGCCGTCCGAGGGCGCCTCGGGCGTGACGGTCGACATCGGGCCTTCCGGGTTCGCGGATCTGGTGGTGCAGGGACGGGGTGCGCGGCCCGGCCGGACGTGCCGGCCGGGCCGCGGCCCGTCGTCGTGCAGCGGGCTGGATCAGCCCTGGCGGATCAGGCGTTGCGCAGCGAGCTCCACGCCTTCGACCACTCCGAGTACGGCACGCACTTCACGTCGGTGCGGCCGTCGAGGCACTTCTCGGACGGGGTGTTCCAGTAGTAGACGTCCGACCAGTAGTCCTCCTCGCCCGCGTGGAACGTGGCGCAGTGGTCCTTGTCGGCCGTGAGCGCGCAGGACTTCTCGTTGGCCGGCGCCTCGCCGAACCACTCCGCGACCTGGGCGTTGACCTCGGGCGAGACGATCCAGTCGAGCCAGAGGTAGGAGCAGTTGATGCTCTTGGTGTCCTTGGCCACCATCCAGGTGTCCGACCAGCCGGTCGCGCCCTCCTTGGGCTTCACCGACTCCACCGGGGTGCCGTCGGCAGCGGCGAGGTTCTGGATGACCTGCCACGACGTTCCGACGGTGGTGGTGCCGGCCTTGGAGGCCTGGAGGTACTTGGTGTAGTCCGACCAGTACTCGCCGATGATCGCCTTCTGCGCGGTGAGCAGCGCGACGGCGGCGTCGAACTGGGTCTGGTCGAGCGCGTACGGGTCCTTGATGCCGAGGTCGGGCTGGGTCGCCATCAGGTACACCGCGGCGTCGGCGATGAAGATCGGCGAGTCGTACGCCGTGACCGAGCCCTTCTGCGGCGAGTTGGGGTCGAACGTGATCGCCCAGCTGTCGGGCGCAGGCGAGACCTTGTCCGTGCGGTACATGAGGATGTTGGCGCCGCGGCCGTGCGGGATGCCGTAGTTGACGCCGTCGACGGTGTTCCAGGACTTGTCCTTGAGGCCCGCGAAGACGTCGGCGTAGTTGGGCACGAGCGAGGTGTTGACGGGCTGCACCTTGTCGGCGGCGACGAGGCGCAGCGTGGCGTCGCCCGACGCCGACACGACGTCGTAGCCGCCGCCGGACATCAGCTGCACGGCCTCGTCGGAGGTGCCGAAGGTCTTGACGTTGACCTGGCAGCCGGTCTTCTGCTCGAACGGCGTGACCCAGTCGACGGCCGGGTCGGTCGAGCCGTCCTCGGCGTAGCCGGGCCAGGCGAGCACGTTGAGCGTGCCCTCGCCCTTCCCGACCGGGCCGGCGTACGGCGACGCGGACGGCGTGGAGCTGCTGCCGCCGCTGCCGCATGCGGCAGCGAGCAGAGCGACAGCCGCCCCGGTTGCCCCCACCTTGAGCAAGCGCGAGATCTGCACCTGCTGCCTCCTTCTCCCTCTCCTGCCCCCCGGCGGAGTCGCCGGAGGGAACCTGTGTGCCGCGCCTGGGCGCAGCGGTCAGCCGTGGACTCGGTACTCGTGGTCGCGGCGCCACACGAGGCGCACACGCGAGCCGCGCAGCCCGGCGACGTCGGACGACGTCCGGTGCACGTTCTGCTGCAGCGCCACCAGGCGCCCACCGGCATCGAGGTCGACGACGAAGCGCGTCGCGTCGCCGACGTAGACGACCTCGGCGACGGTGCCGTCCGCGCCGTGCTCGCCGTCGGCGAGCGGCTGGGAGGGATCGCCGAGGTGGATCTTCTCGGGGCGCACGCTGAACACGCCCTCGAGGCCGAGCACCTTGAGCGAGGCCTCGCCGCGCAGCAGGTTGGACGTGCCGACGAAGCCCGCGACGAACTCCGTGGCAGGCCGCTCGTAGACCTCGGCCGGAGTACCGATCTGCTCGATGCGCCCCTCGTTGAAGACCGCGATGCGGTCGCTCATCGTGAGGGCCTCCTCCTGGTCGTGCGTCACGAAAACGAACGTGATGCCGACCTCGCGCTGGATGGCCTTCAGCTCCACCTGCATCTGCTCGCGCAGCTTGAGGTCGAGGGCGCCGAGCGGCTCGTCGAGCAGGAGCACCTTGGGGCGGTTGACGAGGGCCCGGGCCAGCGCGACGCGCTGGCGCTGGCCGCCCGACATCTGCGACGGCTTGCGGTCGCCGTAGCCGTCGAGCCGCACCGAGGCCAGCGCCTCGGTCGCGCGCTGGCGGCGCTCGGCCTTCGCGACCTTCTTGACCCGCAGCCCGTACTCCACGTTCTGGAGCACGGTGAGATGCGGGAAGAGCGCGTAGTCCTGGAAGACCGTGTTGACGTCGCGCTCGAACGGCGGGCGCTGCGAGACGTCGCGGCCGCCGAGCTCGATCGAGCCGGCGGTCGGCAGCTCGAACCCGGCGATCATGCGCAGCACCGTGGTCTTGCCGGAGCCGGACGGCCCGAGCAGCGTGAGGAACTCGCCGTCGGCGATGTCGAGGTCGACGGAGTCCACCGCGACGACGTCGCCGAAGGTCTTGCGCAGGCCGCGCAGCCGGACGGCGGTCTCGGAGGCGCCGACCGCGCCCTCGGCGTCCGCCACGTGTGCCGCGTCTGCGCTCGCGCTCATCCCGTGCTGGCCCCTCGGCTCGATGGTCGCCGGTGCACGGGGGGCGCCCACGGCGCCCCCTCTCCCCGGCGCCGGGGACAGTAGCGGAGATTCCGTCGTCGCGACGAGGCCGGGCCACCGAATCCGTCGCGATCGTGACCAAACCGTACGAATCCGCTTGCGAGAGGGCGCGTCTGGCTACGGCCGCGTGTCAGAGCGGTTACGCGTCCCGGGCCACGGGACGTCTGGGTCGGGCACGCAGAATGGCCAATCTGTCAGCACTTTGGCCGCTGATGGCCAGGCACGCCACCCTTGTCCACTTCGATGGCCAACTGTGTCCTATCGACCGCCAGCCCGTGAGACTAGTCGGGGCCGGTCCTGAAGCTGCTGGCAGAACCGGGTCGCGGCAGCCGCGTCAGCGGTCGCCGGCGAAGGCGGCAACTAGCCCCGGGTGGTGCTCTCCCTACCGCCGGGTAGTTCCGTGGTCCTAGTCGGAGGTGTGCTCGGTCCAGGTCGCGCCGTCCCAGTACCGCAACCGCTTGATGCTGTGCGGGTCCGGGTACCAGTTGGCCGGGGGCAGCGGGACCGAAGGCGCATCCACGAGAGCCTCGGCCGGCGTCTGAGTCGCTTCCTCGGGCGCGGCCTGGATCTCGGCGGGCTGGGCACTTCCGCCGTGGTGGTCGAGGCGGGCGAGCCAGTCCGCGGACAAATCACCGGCACGTGCCGTGTAGAGCACTACGTCGGCTTTCAGCGCGTTTCCCTTCACGATTGCACGAACACATGTGGTGAGGCCGTGGTCTGCGAGGTGATCCACTGCGGGCAGCAGGTCTTGGGACATCTTGGGTGTCAGCCTGCCGACTGGGCGGCCTTCGATGCGTACCTCGGCGAGGGTCTTGCTGGTGCGCGCAGTCGTCTCAACCACGGGGTGGACGGTCGCGTGGACCCAGGCCTCGCCATGTTGGTTCAACCACGGCGCGACGTTGTCGCGGTAGTTCTCCTCGCCGCTGACCTGGATCGCCCCGCCCACGGGCAGCAACTCGTGCGGCGCGTCGGGCGGAAGGTTCGCGGGAAACAGCATGTGCGGTTCCGGCAGCGCGATCCGGATTGAGCCCATGAACGACTTGCGGGTCGTGTCCCAGTCCTCACGGATGCATCCCCACACCCGGGCCGCGGTCTGCGCGACCCGGCCATTGGCGGCGAGAGCATCGAGAACGGGTGCGTATCGTCTGGCGTCTTCCTTAGGGAGGTACCCGACGGTTCCGGTGTCGGCACGGACCGCAATGGCGTTCCGGTCGTACTTGTTGTTGGGTTCGCGGATCAGAAGGACCTGGACGATCGCTTCTTCGCCGGACTCACTGAGGCTCGTGGGCAGCAGGGCGCGGATGGCGTCGTAGTAGTTCGATTCCCCGACGACGTCGAGGTTTTCCCAGCCCTGACCCCACACCGGTGTGACCAGAAGACCTCCGGTCGCGTTGTCGCCACGACCGCGGTTGAACAGTCCCATCGCTCCCCCTTCAGCCCGCTCAGAGTATGGCGCTGCCAGCCGGTTGATCTTCAGATCGGACTACATCAACCCCGCGGCGGCGGGCCGCCATTGATCGCTCGAAGCACCTGCTTCTCCGTGGCCGCACCGATGATGTCTCGACAACAGACACGGGAACCGAGACCGTCCCAGCCTTCAGGCCGCTCCGACCGGAGGGAGGGCCGCGGAGATCACGCCGGGATAGTCCGGCGACTGTCGTCTTCGCCGCTTCGTCTCGGCGAACGACTCCGGCCCATAGCAGGCGGCAGGCACTTCCTCAGCAGCGACGACTCAAACGGTTCCGCGCACTCCTTGCGCGAGATTCCCTGTGATGTGCGGCCTCCGTTGAAGGTCCTTACGAACCGGTCTTCGCCACGCCACTGCTCACGACGCGCAGGATGTGCGCTTGTGTCTGGTTGTTCTTGTGAGCCCCCGCTTCGAGAGCGGCTGAGAGCCATCCAGGTCCCTTGCGTGCTGAGACCTCCGGAGCGAGCGACTCGAGCTCCCCATCGTGGACGAGGACGACGTGCTGGTCCGCAAGAAGCTCTAGAAGTCGCCGGACCGACGGGCCGGCCTCGCCCTTGAATGCACTGAGACCGTGCTGCTTGACCTCCGCCCACGGACCCGATCCCGCTCGGAGTTGGGCTTTCACGGTGTCGCGATGCTCCTGCGTGTACTGCTCGTCCCTTCGGCCGCCCAGTAACTGGTTTACGGCATCCACCACGACGCCGACCTTGACCACTTCGCCGGCGACCCGCAGGTCCCTGGTCGACGCGTCGTACACGGAGTCCAGGTCCTCATTCCACGACCCGCCGACAGCCTCCACGAGGGCCTTGAGCTTCCCGCGATCCGACAACGCATCCAGGTCCGGCGCAGCGACAACTGGCACGTTTACGGACGACAGAGATCGGGCCACCTTCGCCATGCCGTCTTTCCCGCCTGTCGGCAGGAAGAGCACTTCATTCTTGGCGGGAAGTCCCTCAAAGCCCGATTCCGAGAGCGCATCTAGCGCGGCGGCGAGATAGCTGCAGTCGTTTTCGGCCTCGGCGAGCACTACTAGCTGGTAAAAGAGCCCGTCGAGAACGTTCGTGTAGCGGAGTACTGGGTCGGTCCATAGGTCTCGAACCCCGTCCTCGGGGAGTTGATGCGCGCGAACCAGAGAGCCGTCACGAGTCAACCTCACGACTGACACGGGCGCGTCTGACTCCAGAAGTCCTGCGAGGAAGTCCTTGTCATGTGTCGCCACGATCACCTGTACGTGCTTGTCGGCAGCCAGGCTCCCAAGACTTCTGCCCAACGCGTGCGCTTGTGGTGGGTGAAGGAAGGCTTCCGGTTCGTCGATCGCGATCAGCGGGTACTTCGCTGTGATCAACGGCAACAGAAGACCCAACAGGCTCCTCATGCCGTCGCCTTGCGCATCGAGCTCTGGCAGTTGCGCCATCGCGTCGCGGTACTCCTGCGTGACCGCATCGACCGGCGGTGCCGGCAGGCTTAAGGCACCCACGCGCAAACGAACGGTCCTTCCCAGATTGTCGAGAGTCAGCTGCGTGCGGAAGATCTCCAGCGACGTAGCGTTCAACTCGTCAAGGAGTTGGCGGTCGTCCTGGAGGGCGTGCACGGGATGTGAGGCTGGCTCTTCGTGCGAGTCTCTCAACTGCGCGTTTCCGGCCATCCCGAAGCGCCCTTGAGCATTTCCATAGAAGCACAGGAAGGGATGCATCGGTCCCGTCTCAGGGGCTGCTGATCCCCAGTGGCTCACCTGCTGTTGCACGTGTTGATGTCCAGCGTTGGGCCGCTGGAAGCCAGGGTTGTTCGCGTCGCCGAGGAACGTTGCGTGCTCGGCTAGCCAGGCAACGGCATCTCGACGGTCGCCTTCCTTGAGGGTCTCGATGCTGCTAACTATCCGCGATGGGGGCGGAGTGTTCCCGCTGTGGTGCGCGATGAGATTGATCAGTTCGACGAGGAAGGTGGACTTGCCCACGTTGTTGCCGCCGACGATGGCGGTGACACCGGCGGTCGTGAACGCAACCTCGTCTCCATTCAGGAGCCGGGCCTTGGTGAGCGCGAAGCCGAACTTCGAGGCATCGCCTCCGAGCAGTTCTGGCGATCGATCACTCAAGGCTGCCGTGAGCTTCTCGCCTTGTCCGGGTGCCATGGCATGCATCATGCCAAGGCCGTCCCACTGCGGCCCATGAATGGCCCCGGCCATCGAAGGACGAGCCCACCTGCCCCGCAGCGATGAAGCTGCTTCCGACGGCTTACGGGGTTGGAGGGAAGAGCGCCCGAATGAGGCGCACCTCGGCGGCCATGGTGGCGATGAGCCACTCCACCACTCCGACAATGGCCGCGATGTCCTCGCCGTCGACGCGGTACAGAGCCTCCTCGGTTTCGAGGAGCAGGATGCGGAACGAGCGGTCGAACGGTCGCGGGCAGTCCCAGCGGCGCATGCCTTCGATGGTTCCCCAGATCACCTGGGTCGCAGAGACGCCGTGCGAGGTTGATGCGCCGGTCAGTCCGTCGATGGTGGCGAGTGGCCCCAGGACGGTCTCTGCTTGGTACTCGAGGTCGTCCGCGAGGAGGAACAGGACGCGGACGGCGTCGCCGAAGAGGCTCGGGACCTCGTCGTATCCGGCGTACTCGGCGGGGTGGTGGATGGAGCGGTCGTCGCTGGTGTGCATGGGCGGTCCTGTCGTTGAGCGGTGGTTGTCGATTCGGGTATCGGCCTGCGTCGCCCGTCCGCGGTCATCTGGAGGGGGGCCGGTACTCCGTTCCGCCGTGGGCTTAAAGCCCGGCTTTGTCTGTGCCCAGTTCGGCCCACTCGGAGAGCACGTGCGGATCACGGCTTGGCAGTCGCTTCCAAAGCGCCATCGCCCATCGATGCTCTGCGGTGTCGCCGCGATCTGCAGCGGGTGCGGGCGCGTTGGCGAGGTGGTACGTGCAGAGGGTCTCGTCGTCTCGGACGTTTCCGCACGTAACGAGGTTGGAGTCGGAAGCGGGAGTGGGGAAGCGGTGCTGGTTCTGACCGCTCCGGATTCGGCCGCCGCAGCCCGGGCAGGTGTCGAGCAGTCGAAGACGGTGGGTGGGGCAGATCTCGATGGGCAGTAGCCGCCACGGCCAGACGAAGACCGGAGCGTTCGCCAGGCAGGCGGGGCACGCTCGGGTGTACCAGGGGTTGATGTTGAGGTCGCGGACGCTCGGCGTTGCAGAGCGCAGGTCCGCCGGGGTGGACCAGCCGACGCGGCGGATCATGAGGTTGCTGGTGCAGACGTTGCGCACCTGTTCCGTGGTGACGTTGAGCCGCCATGCGAGCAGGTCGACGGCGTCGGTGGGGGCGAGCGTGTCGAGGGTGTAATGGTTGTAGGCGGCGTCGGTGTTGGGTGTCACTCCCCTGAGAAGGTCTCGGGGCGAGACGTTGAGGGTGGTGCTGCATCGGAAGATCCACGACTGGAGCGTCTCGAACGGGGCTGGCGGCAGCTGGATGGGCGCGGGTCCCCAGTTGATGGCGGGGACGCTGTTGGTGGTGTCCGTGAGCATGCCCGAGGTATCGGCGCAGACCTCGTCAGCGAGACCCTTGCTTGGCAACCGTGGCGGCCTGGATCAGTTCCCGTGGCGCTGGGGGCTCAGGAGCAGCGCCGGCGACTTCGACACTCAGGTCGGTGAGCAGCCGGCGCCACCGGTCGTCGATGCGCGCGTCGAAGCGTCGTAGGTGCGCTAGACGGTTGGCGTAGCCGACGCTCGTCCAGCCGGGCCATCGTGAGGGCGGCATCAGGGCAGTGTGGGTCCAGAGCCATGCGGACACGTTGCGTACGAGGGCCGGTGAGATCTGGACCC
>JAIUOK010000036.1 GCA_020161245.1 Actinomycetota bacterium
GCCAGCAACGACGGCCACGCCTGTAATCACCCAGCCGACTGGAGACCAATCCAGTGCCACGCCTACGGCGAGCAGACCAGCACACCAGGGACAAGCACCCGTCAGGTCACTCGAGCCGATGGCGGAGCGGCGGAAGGGCTCGGCGGCCCGGCATTCGGGGCCCGGCTTCCAAGACGTTCCTGGCCGTGACGGTTGAGCCGTTTGCTGTCATCCCGGGGCGCTGTTGTCCACATCGTCTGTGGTCAATCTGTGGTCAAGATCGTTTTCAGCGGCGGCAAAGCGAAAGGCCCAGGTCTGTGACCTGGGCCTTTCACACGTAGCCCCGACGGGATTCGAACCCGCGCTACCGCCTTGAGAGGGCGGCGTGCTAGGCCGCTACACAACGGGGCCGTGGTGTGCTTGCCGACCACTCGGAGGTGATCTGCCAGCGAGTCAGAGACGGTACCCGAGCCACTTCTCGGCCGCCAAGTCGGGCGGTCGTGAGGTGGGCCACGAAGCGTTCGGCTCCGACCAGCTGGGGTACCAGGACTCGAACCTAGACTAACTGAACCAGAATCAGTTGGGCTGCCAATTACCCCATACCCCAAGGTCAGCGACCCTTCCGGGCCGTCGACGCCGTGAAGCATAGCCTGCCGCGACGGCCGCACCCAAATCCATCGAACGCGTCCGGAGCAGCCTGGCGGGCCCGCTCAGCCCAGCGCGCTCTGCAGCCGCGCGAGGGTGCGCTCGCGGCCGAGGAGCTCGATCGACTCGAACAGCGGCGGCGAGATCCGGCGCCCCGTGACGGCCACCCGGACCGGGCCGAAGGCCAGCTTCGGCTTGAGCCCCAGCCCCTCGACGAGGGCGGCTCGCAGGGCCGCCTCGACCGACGCCGCGTCGAAGGCGTCGAGGGCCGACAGGGCGTCGTACGACGCCTGCAGCGCCGGCCGGGCATCGTCGGTGAGCACGCGCTCGCGGTCCTCAGGGTCGACGGCGAACGCGGCGTCGTCGACGAGCAGGAAGCGCAGCTGCTCGGCCCCGCTCTTGAGGGTCTCCATCCGCTCCTGCACCAGCGGCACCGCGGCGTCGATCACCGCGACTTGCTCCGGCGTGGGGTCGCCGTCGAGGGCGCCCACCGCGACGAGGTAGGGCACGAGCCGGCGGGCCAGGTCGTCGGCGCTGATGTGGCGGATCCAGTCGCCGTTGATCGCCAGGCACTTCTTGGGGTCGAAGCGCGCCGGGTTGGGCTGCACGCGCGTGATGTCGAAGAGCTCGGCGAGCTGGGTCGGCGAGAAGAACTCCAGGTCGTCGCCCGCCGACCAGCCGAGCAGCGCGAGGTAGTTGAGCAGGCCCTCCGGGAGGTAGCCCTCCTCGCGGTAGAGGTTGAGCGAGCTCTGCGGGTCGCGCTTGGACAGCTTCTTGTTGCCCTCGCCCATGACATAGGGCAGGTGGCCGAAGCGCGGGGTCTCCCCCGAGCCGACGCCGATCTGCGCGAGCGCGGCATACATCGCCAGCTGGCGCGGGGTGCTCGAGAGCAGGTCCTCGCCGCGCAGCACGTGGGTGATGCCCATGAGCGCGTCGTCGACGGGGTTCACGAGCGTGTAGAGGGGCTCGCCGTTGCCGCGCACGATGACGTAGTCGGGCACGTGCTCGCGGCCGAAGGTCACCTCGCCGCGGACGAGGTCGTCCCAGGTCCAGTCCTGGTCGGGCATGCGCATCCGCAGCACCGGCAGGCGGCCCTCGGCCCGGAAGGCCGCCTTCTGCTCGTCGGTCGTGTAGCGGTCGGCGTTGTCGTAACCGAGCTTCGGGTCCTGGCCGGCCGCCTTGCGGCGCTCCTCCACCTCGTCCGGCGAGGAGAACGACTCGTAGGCCAGCCCGGCCTCGAGCAGTCGGGCGGCGACGTCGGCGTAGAGGTCCAGCCGGCGGCTCTGACGGTACGGCTCGTGGGGCCCGCCGACCTCGGGGCCCTCGTCCCAGTCGAGGCCCAGCCAGCGCAGCGCCGCCAGCAGGTCGTCGTAGGACTGCTCGCTGTCGCGCGCGGAGTCGGTGTCCTCGATGCGGAAGACGAAGGTGCCGCCGGTGTGGCGCGCGTAGGCCCAGTTGAACAGGGCCGTGCGCACCATGCCGACGTGCGGGTTGCCCGTGGGCGACGGGCAGAACCGCACGCGGATCGGCGAGGAGCCGGTGGGCGGGAGGGACGGGGTCACGCGGAGACCGCCTTGTTGGTGAGGGTGCCGATGGTGCTGATGGAGACGCTGACGGTGCTGCCGTCGGGGATCGGGCCGACGCCCTCGGGCGTGCCGGTGAGGATGACGTCGCCCGGCAGCAGCGTCATCACGTTGCTGACCCACGCGACGAGCTCGTGCGCCTTGCGGATCAGCAGCGACGTCGACGACGACTGCCGTACCTCGCCGTCGACCGTGCACACGATGTCGAGGTCGTCGGGGTCGGCCTCGGTCTGGATCCACGGGCCGAGCGGGCAGAAGGTGTCGAAGCCCTTCGCCCGGCCCCACTGGCCGTCGGAGCGCTGAAGGTCGCGGGCGGTCACGTCGTTGGCGCAGGTGTAGCCGAGCACCACCTCAGGCACGCGCGCGAGCGGCACCTCCTTGCAGAGGCGGCCGATGACCACGGCGAGCTCGGCCTCGTGCTCGACGCGCTCGGACTGCTCGGGCAGCACGATGCGGTCGCCCGGGCCCACGACCGACGTCGACGGCTTGAGGAAGATCATCGGCTCGCTCGGGACGTCGTTGCCGAGCTCCTGGGCGTGCGCGAGGTAGTTGCGCCCGAGGGCGATCACCTTGCTCGGCAGCGTGGGGGCGAGCAGCCGCAGGCCCGACAACGGGACCGGCGGGCCGGCCACCTCGATGCCGCCGTACGGGTGCCCGGCGATGGGCGTGAACGTCGTCTCGTCCGTGGGCGAGCCGTCCGGACCGACGCCGTCGACGACGCCGAAGCCGAGCACACCCTCAGGACCTGCGCACCTCGCGATCAGCACGCAGGCAGCCTAGTCGTCGCCCGAGGGGCGCCTCAGTCGCCGGTCTGGCGCCCGGCCTTGAGCAGGCCGTACGCCACGGCGTCCTCGAGCGCCAGCCACGAGGCGGCGATCACGTTCTCGTGGACGCCGACCGTGGTCCAGGTCGAGCGGCCGTCGGTGGTGCCCACCAGGACGCGCGTGACCGCGCCCGTGCCTGCGCTGCCGTCGAGGATGCGGACCTTGTAGTCGACCAGCTCGAGGGCGGCCAGCTCGGGGAAGGCCGACGCGATGGCCGAGCGCAGCGCGTTGTCGAGCGAGTTGACGGGGCCGTTGCCCTCGCCCGTGGCGATGACGCGCTCGCCGTTCGCGTGGACCTTGACGGTGGCCTCGGACACGACGGTGCCGTCGGCGCGCTGCTCGACGATCGTGCGCCACGACTCGACCGTGAAGTGCCGCTTGCGGCCTCCCTTCATCTCGTCGCGGACGAGCAGCTCGAACGACGCGTCGGCGGCCTCGAACGTCCAGCCGCCGGCCTCGAGGTCCTTGACCCGCTCGACCACGCGGGCGATGACCTCGGGGTTGTCCGACAGGTCGATGCCGAGCTCGCGGCCCTTGAGCTCGACCGATGCGCGGCCGGCCATCTCGGTGACCAGCACGCGCATGTCGTTGCCGACGAGCTCGGGATCCATGTGGTTGTAGAGGTCGTGGTTCACCTTGAGCGCACTGGCATGCAGCCCGGCCTTGTGGGCGAACGCCGAGACGCCGACGTAGGCCTGGTGGGTGTCGGCCGGGAGGTTGGCGATGTCGGCCAGCGCGTGCGAGACGCGCACCATCTCGCGGAGGCTCCCCTCGGGCAGCACCCGCATGTCGAGCTTGGTCTCGAGATTGCCCACGACGGCGAACAGGTCGGCGTTGCCGGTGCGCTCGCCGTAGCCGTTGGCCGTGCACTGCACGTGCGTCGCCCCGGCCTCGACGGCGGCGATGGAGTTGGCCACGGCGCAGGCGGTGTCGTCCTGGCAGTGGATGCCGAGGCGGGCACCGGTGCGCTCGAGGACGTCGGTGACGACGGCGGTGATCCGGCTGGGCAGGCAGCCGCCGTTGGTGTCGCACAGGACGTTGACCGACGCGCCCGCGGCGGTGGCGGCGTTGATCAGGGCGACGCCGTAGTCGGGGTCGTTGCGGTAGCCGTCGAAGAAGTGCTCGTAGTCGACGAACACCCGCCGCCCCTGCGCCACGAGGTAGGAGACGGTGTCGACCACCATCGCGAGGTTCTCCTCCTCGGTGGTCCTCAGCGCCTCGCGCACGTGGCGCACGTCGGACTTCGCGACCAGCGTGATCACCGGGGCGCCGCTGTCGAGCAGGGCCTGCACCTGGCCGTCGTCCTCGACCTTGACGCCGGCCTTGCGCGTGGCGCCGAACGCGACCAGCTCGGCGTTCTTGAGGTCGAGCTCCTCGCGGGCCCGGGCGAAGAACTCGGTGTCCTTGGGCAGGGCGCCCGGCCAGCCGCCCTCGATGAACCCGACGCCGAAGGAGTCGAGCAGCCGCGCGACGGCCAGCTTGTCCTCCACGGAGTAGGAGATGCCCTCGCGCTGGGCGCCGTCGCGCAGCGTCGTGTCGTAGACGTGGAAGGCGTCGCGGTCCATGGGGGTTCCTTCGGTCGTTCGGGCCGTTCGGGCTAGGTCTGCGGGTTCGAGCAGGGTCCGGGCAACGAAAAAGCCTCCCGCATGGGTGCGAGAGGCTGCGCGTCGGCGACGGGTGTCGGCGACGCGCTAGGTAATGATCAGCGACCTGGTCACGTGCTCAGGGTGCCACACGGCGTCCGCCGCACGACAGCCGGGGTCCGGCTGCTGAGAAGCGCTCACACCCTGCTCACGTACCCTCGTGGGGTGCACGGGACCGACGGGATCGACGCCGAGGGCGCCAGCAGCGCCCCCGACGGCGCCGACGGCTACCCCGCGGCGCCGTCGCCCGACGACGAGACCGCGCCCCAGCCCGTGCTGACCCCGGCCGTGCTGGCCGAGGCAGCCCACGCGCACCAGCGCCCCGCCGGCGTCCACGCCGGCCCGCCCGCAGGGGACGACACCCCGGCCGACGACGGGGTGCTCCATCACCACCACGAGGCCGAGGGCGGCCAGGCCTCGCACCTCGCACCCGCCCACGTGCTGCCCGCGCCGCGGCGCCGGTGGGGGCTGATCGCCGGCGTCGTCGCCGCAGCCCTGCTCGTGGTCGGCGGCGCGACGGCGTTCGCGCTCACCCGCGACGACTCCCCCGGCACCGCCGCCCCCGGCGCGACCCCCTCGGGGTCGGCGTCGCAGAGCGTCGACGTGTCCGACGTGGACCCCACGTCCGCGCCCGGCGTGGGCGGCGGCGAGCCGATGCTCGAGCCCGGCCAGGACACGCTGATCCTCGGCGACTCCCTCGGCCTCACGGTCTACCCGTGGCTGGCCGACCTGCTCCCGGACCGCTACGTCTCCTACGAGGCCGAGGTCGGCCGCACGACGTCCGGCACGATCAACGCGCTCACGCAGATGCCCGAGTCCGAGATCCCGCCGGTGGTCATCGTCAGCTCGGGCACCAACGACCCGACCGCCGCCGGTCTGCAGGCCGAGGCGTCCGAGCTCCTCGACTACCTCGGCCCCGACCGGTGCGTGGTGTGGGTCGACGTCGTCCGGCCCGAGAGCGACTTCGCGACCATGGACGAGCTCAACGCGGCCCTCGACGCAGCCGTGGCGGGCCGCGACAACGTGTCGATCCTGCGCTGGACCGACCTCGTCGAGCAGCACACCGACTGGCTCGGCGGCGACGGCATCCACCCGGGGCAGACGGGAGCCGAGGGCCGGGCCGCCGCCTTCGCGGCCGCGGCCGAGTCGTGCTCGGCGCTCGACCCCGACGCGCCGGTGGCCGACAAGCAGTACCTGCCCTCGAGCGTGTTCTACGGCCCCATCTCCGGCGGCGGCAGCGCCTCCGGCTCGGGCAGCGGCAACGGCGGCGTCGTCCAGCAGCCCCAGGCCACCAGCCAGGCCCCGGCCCCGCCCGCGCCGTCGTCGGCGACCCCCGCTCCCACCAAGACGCAGGACCCGAGCCCCCAGCCATCGACGACGTCCCCGCCGAAGACGAGCGCTCCGCCGCCGCCCCCGGCGAGCTCGGAGCCACCTCCGCCGCCCTCGAGCGCGACCCCGCAGGCCCAGGGACCCACGCCGTCAGCCTCCTGAGCCCGACCGCGCTCGAGTAACTGGCGTTGTCCTCGGTTTCCGGGGTCGGTTTCCGATAGCTACGCCAGTTACTCGCGGGATCAGCGGGCGGGGACGAGCGGGTGCATCCAGCCGTGGGCATCGTCGGTGGCGCCGGTCTGCAGGTCGAGCAGGGCCTGGCGCAGCCGCATGGTGACCGGGCCGGGCTCGCCGTCGCCGACGGTCCACGAGTGCGCCGCGCTCTTCACCGAGCCGACCGGGGTGATGACGGCGGCGGTGCCGCAGGCGAACACCTCGGTGATCTCGCCCGACGCGTTGCCCTCGCGCCAGTCGTCGGTGGAGATGCGGCCCTCCTCGGCGCCGAGGCCGAGGTCCTTGGCGACGGTGAGCAGGGAGTCGCGGGTGACGCCGGGCAGCAGCGAGCCGGTGAGCTCCGGGGTGACCAGGCGGGCGTTCTCGCCGGACCCGTACACGAAGTACAGGTTCATGCCGCCCATCTCCTCGACCCATCGGTGCTCGGCGGCGTCGAGCCACACGACCTGGTCGCAGCCCTCGGCCGCGGCCTGGGCCTGGGCGACCAGCGAGGCGGCGTAGTTGCCGGCGCACTTGGCCTCGCCGGTGCCGCCGGGCGCGGCCCGGACGTACTCGGTCGACAGCCACACCGACACCGGCTTCACGCCGCGCGGGAAGTAGGCGCCGGCGGGCGAGGCGATGAGGACGTAGAGGTAGGAGTTGGCCGGGCGGACGCCCAGACCCACCTCGGTCGAGAACATGAACGGCCGCAGGTACAGCGACTTCTCGGGGTCCTGCGGGACGTAGCGGGCGTCGGCCTCCACCAGCACGCGCAGCGACTCGAGGAAGAGCTCCTCGGGCAGGGCCGGCATCGCGAGACGGGCCGCCGAACGGTTGAAGCGGCGGGCGTTGGCCTCGGGCCGGAACGACGCGATCGAGCCGTCGGGGCGGCGGTAGGCCTTGAGGCCCTCGAAGATCGACTGCCCGTAGTGGATGAAGTTGGTGGCGGGGTCGAGCGAGATCGGGCCGTAGGGCACGAGCTTCGCGTCGTGCCAGCCGGCCTCCTCAGTCCAGGCGATCGTCACCATGTTGTCGGTGAAGTGCCGGCCGAACCCGGGGTCGGCCAGGATCGCGGCGACCTCGTCGTCCGAGCGGGGCGAGGCCGTGGGGTGCAGCTCGATCGTGGGCATGGCGTGACGGTACATCGCAGAGACTCCTGAGCAACGGTCGGATGCGGACGAGGGGCCGCTCGTGGGAGCGGGCGTGCCTGTCGCTGACCGACCGGGAGGCGGCGGCTGCCGCCGGTGCCCGAGATGCCGCCGTGGCGGCGGGCCGACCCGGTCGGTCAGCCCGCTACTCGGGCCGCGAGCGCGTCGCCGATCTCGGACGTGCTGCGCACCGCGTCTCCGCGCGCGGCGAGGTCGGCCGCGACGGCCTCCTCCACCTCGGCGGCGGCCTTCTCCTCGCCGAGGTGGGCGAGCAGCATCGCTACCGAGAGCACGGTGGCCGTGGGGTCGGCCTTGCCCTGGCCGGCGATGTCGGGCGCGGAGCCGTGCACCGGCTCGAACATCGACGGGCTGCGGCGCGACGGGTCGACGTTGCCCGAAGCCGCGAGGCCGATGCCCCCGGCGATGGCCGCGCCGATGTCGGTGAGGATGTCGCCGAAGAGGTTGTCGGTGACGACGACGTCGAAGCGCTCAGGCTGGGTCAGGAAGAACATGCTGGCCGCGTCGACGTGGCAGTAGTCGGTCTCGACGCCGGGGTACTCCGTGGCGACGGCGTCGAACACGCGCTTCCAGAGGCCGCCGGCGTGCACGAGGACGTTGGTCTTGTGCACCAGCGTCACCTTGTTGCGGCGACGGGTCGCCCGCTCGAACGCGTCGCGCACGATGCGCTCGACGCCGAAGGCGGTGTTGACGCTCTCCTCGGTGGCGATCTCCTGCGGCGTGCCCTGGCGCAGCCAGCCGCCGGCGCCGGCATACGGGCCCTCGGTGCCCTCGCGGCAGACCACGAAGTCGATCTGCTCGGGGCCCTTGCCGGCGAGCGGGGTCGCGACGCCGGGGAAGAGCTTCACGGGGCGCAGGTTCAGGTAGTGGTCGAGCTCGAAGCGCAGGCGCAGCAGCAGGCCGCGCTCGAGGACGCCCGGCGGCACGCTCGGGTCGCCGATGGCGCCGAGCAGGATCGCGTCGTAGCCGCGCAGCTCCGCGAGGACGTCCTCGGGCAGCGTCTCGCCGGTCGCGTTGTAGCGGCGGGCGCCGAGGTCGTACTCGGTGCGCTCGAAGGACAGGCCGTGGCGCGCGGCCGCGGCGTCGAGCACCTTGAGGCCCTCGGCGACGACCTCGGTGCCGATGCCGTCACCCGGGATCACTGCGAGGCGGAAGCTCTTCGACATGGGCCCGAGCGTAGAACTCCGTCCCAGCATCCGACATCGGCGTCCCGCTATGTGAGACCCACGCAGCCCTGGTCCGCGCCACCGGGCGGGGGCGCTGCTACCCTGGCCGGGATGTCGTTCGTGGCGCTTCTCCTTAGCGGCCGCAGCGGGGCCTAGGCCGGCCTCCTCGCTGCGGGTCCTCGACGTGCCGGTCGCCCCCTGAACCGCCCCGACCCCGCGAGGACGAGACCGTGACCGCCAACCAGTACGACATCCGCAACGCGCAGAAGCCCAGCCCGATGGCGTGGCAGCGCTACCGCCCGTTCGAGCCCATCCCCCTGGCCGACCGCACCTGGCCGTCGAGGACCATCACCCAGGCCCCGCGCTGGGCCGCGGTCGACCTGCGCGACGGCAACCAGGCCCTCATCGACCCGATGACCCCCGCGCGCAAGATGCGGATGTTCCAGCTGCTGGTCTCGATGGGCTACAAGGAGATCGAGGTCGGCTTCCCGTCGGCGAGCCAGACCGACTTCGACTTCGTCCGGCAGCTCATCGAGGGCGATCTCATCCCCGACGACGTCGTGATCCAGGTGCTCACCCAGGCGCGCGAGCCCCTGATCGAGCGCACCTACGAGGCGATCGCCGGCGCGCCGCAGGCCATCGTCCACCTCTACAACTCCACGTCGACGCTGCAGCGGCGCGTGGTCTTCGGCCTGGACCGCGACGGCATCAAGGACATCGCCACGCACGGCGCGCAGCTGTGCCTGAAGTACGCAGAGAACCTCAAGGGCACCGAGGTCTACTTCGAGTACTCGCCGGAGTCCTACACCGGCACCGAGCTCGAGTTCGCCGTCGAGGTGTGCGACGCCGTGTTCGACGTATGGGAGCCCTCGCCCGACCGCAAGGCGATCGTGAACCTGCCGGCCACCGTCGAGATGGCCACGCCGAACGTGTACGCCGACTCCATCGAGTGGATGCACCGCCACCTCGGCCGCCGCGACTCGCTCGTGCTGTCGCTGCACCCGCACAACGACCGCGGCACCGCCGTGGCCGCGGCCGAGCTCGGCTACCTCGCCGGCGCCGACCGGATCGAGGGGTGCCTGTTCGGCAACGGCGAGCGCACCGGCAACGTCTGCCTGGTGACGCTGGGCATGAACCTGTTCAGCCAGGGCATCGACCCGCAGATCGACTTCCGCGACATCGACGAGATCCGGCGCACGGTCGAGTACTGCAACCAGCTGCCGGTCAACGAGCGCCACCCCTACGGCGGCGACCTCGTCTACACCGCGTTCTCCGGCTCGCACCAGGACGCCATCAACAAGGGCCTGGCAGCCATGGAGCGCGACGCCGCCGCTGCCGGCACGGCCGTCGACGACTTCCGCTGGGAGGTCCCCTACCTGCCCATCGACCCGAAGGACGTCGGCCGCACCTACGAGGCCGTCATCCGGGTCAACTCGCAGTCGGGCAAGGGCGGCGTCGCCTACATCATGAAGACCGAGCACAAGCTCGAGCTCCCGCGCCGCCTGCAGATCGAGTTCAGCCACGTGGTGCAGACGGTCACCGACGAGGAGGGCGGCGAGGTCACGCCCGCCGCCATGTGGGACTACTTCAAGGACGAGTACCTCCCCAACCCGGACGACCCGTGGGGCCGCTTCCGCCTCCGGTCGGTCAAGCAGGACTCCGCCGTCGACGGCCTCACCCACCTGTCGGTCGTCGTGGCCGACCAGGGCGCCGAGGTCGCGCTCGAGGGCACCGGCAACGGCCCGATCGCGGCGTTCTGCGACGCGATGGCGGCCTACGGAGTCGACGTGCGGGTGCTCGACTACGCCGAGCACGCGATGTCGTCCGGCGGCGACGCGGTCGCGGCGTCGTACCTCGAGTGCGCCGTGGGCGGCAAGGTGCTCTGGGGCGTGGGCATCGACCCGTCGATCGTGACGTCGTCGCTCAAGGCCATCGTCAGCGCCGTCAACCGCGCCGAGCGCGACGCCGCCTGACCCCGATCGCCACGAGGCCCGCGGACGCATCGGCGTCCGCGGGCCTCGTCGCGTCTACAGGCCTGGGACCTGGCCGCAGCCGCCGCCCTCCGGCAGGAACGGTCCGAGGAACCAGGCGTCGGCTGCATTGCCGTCCAGCAGGCCACCGGTGAGCGCCTCGCCAACGGTCGGCCGATCGGCCCACGTCTCGCGGACATGGTCCTGCGTCGGCGAAGGGCAGGCCGGCAGGTCGAGCTCGACAACGAACGGCTGCATCAGCAGGCCCGCGACCACCAACCCTGCCAGCGACGCGACCATGACGACAGCGGCCGTGCGGTTGGCCGGCCTGCGCCTCAGCACCATGACGAGCGCCGTGACGGCGACGCCGAGGATCACCACGACGGCGATGGCCGGGAGCAGCCGCGGGTCGTGGACCTGGCGGAGGTAGATGCGCCCGTACCGGCCTGGTTCGAGCGGCGTGTTACGTGCGAGCGTGGCCACGATCCCGAGTGCCACCGCCGAGGCGGCCAGCATCACCAGTCCGAAGAGCCGTGGATGCGCCAGCTCCCCCGGCAGCCTCTGCTGCGATGCCGCCTCGCGCTCGATCACCGCCATGCCGCTCTCCCCCTCCGACGACCGGTGCCACGACTGTGGCAGACCACGGCGGCTGAGGCGTACCGAACGATCGGATGACCACGGCCCGCCGTCGGACGTCGGGCGTAGCGTCGCCGGCATGCCGAGGATCACCGCGCCGTTCACCATCGTCGCCCGCCCCGCCGAGCCCGCGGAGGGCACGGCCGCGCCCACCGTCGGGCGGACCACCTTCGACAAGGTCTTCGCCGGGGGAGCCCTTGTGGGCACAAGCGTCGTGCATTTCGTGTCGACGGCGTCGGAGACAGGGCCGGTCGCCTACGTGGCGCTCGAGCGGGTCGAGGGCGTGCTCGACGGCCTTGCGGGCGCGTTCGTCCTGCGCCACGTCGGCACCATCGTCGACGGCGTCCCGACTCTCGACCTGCAGGTCGTCCCGGGGACCAGCACGGGCGGCCTGGCCGGGCTGTCGGGCAGCGGCAGCATCGAGCACACCCCGGCAGGCGCCCGCCTCGAGCTCGACTACGAGGTCTGACGCCGGGCATCCCAGGCGGCGAGGACGGCCTGCTCCTTGGCCGGATCCATGCCGATGTCGTCGCGCGGCGGCGGTGCGGTGCCGGCGGCGTCGACCTCCTGCACCCAGGCCCAGCAGTCGGCGACCGACTCCTGCACCGGCCGGTTGCGCATGCCCCACTCGAGCGCGAGCCGCACGTCGCTCGTGTGCAGCGCGTACCCCTCCTCGGACTCCGGCATCCACACCGGCAGCTCGGTCCAGGGGGCGACGTCGGCCTCGAGCAGGAACGCGGGGTCGACCCACTCGAGCACGGCATCGCTGCCGGTCACGTCGACGCAGGCCTCGAGCATCCCGCCGAGGGTCACCGTGCCGACCGGGCAGACGACGTCGACCGGCCCGCTGCGGCCGGCCCCGGCGGCGTCGAGGCCGAGCGCGGCGAGGTCGCGCGGGTCGATGTACTGGATCCCGAGGTCCGCGCGGTCGGGCGCGAGCACGCGCCCGCCGCGGGCGATCCGCCGCAGCCACCACGGGAGCCGTCCGACGTTGTCGCGCGGGCCGAGGATGAGGCCGGCGCGCAGGTCGGCGACCCGGTCGCCGCCGAGCTCGCGCTCGAGCGCCAGCTCCCCGCCGCGCTTGTCGAACGGGTACTCGGTCGCGTCGGCGTCGGGGTCGCCGTCCACCACCGGCACCGACTCGTCGCCGTAGCGGGGCGGGGGCCAGGCGTAGACCGAGCGGCTCGAGACATAGACCCACCGCCCGGTGCTCGGCCCGAGCGCGCGGGCGGCATCGCGGACGACGTAGGGCGCGCGCGACCACGTGTCGACGACGACGTCGAACCCGCGGCCCACGAGCGCGTCGTAGGCGCCGGGCTGGAGCCGGTCGATCGTCACGTGCTCGACGCCGGGCGGCGGGGCCTCCGTGACGCCGCGGTTGGCCACGACCACGTCGTAGCCCCGGGCGAGCGCCTCGTGGACGAACGCGTGGCCGACGAACTGCGTGCCCCCCAGCACCAGGATCTGCATGCCTGCCACCCTCCCCTGCCGCAGGGCCGGCGTCACCGGGGTTCGCCCACAGCGCATCGACGGCCGCCTAGGGTCGGGCCATGACCGACCGCGACGACCTCGTCCGCCGCACGATCGACCTCGCGCGGGCTGCCCGCGACGCGGGCGACCACCCCTTCGGCGCGCTTCTGGCCGTCGACGGCGAGGTGCTGGTGGAGGCGCGCAACCGCGTGACGACGTCGTCCGACCTCACGGCGCACGCCGAGACCGAGCTCGTCCGCGAGGCGGAGCGCGCCGGGCTGCTGCCGCGGCTGGCCGACGGCGTCGTCGTGGCCTCGACCGAGCCCTGCCCGATGTGCATGGGCGCGCTGTTCTGGGCGGGCGCACGGCACATCGTGTTCGGCCTGCGGGCGTCGCGTCTGAACCGGCTGTCGACAGCCCCGGGCGCTGCGCCCTACGGCTTCACCATCTCGGCTGCCGAGCTCGCCGCCGCGACGACGAGCCCGCCGCTGGTCGAGGGCCCGTTCGTCGAGGACGAGGCCGCCGCCGTCCACGACGGCTTCTGGTTCTGATCAGGCACGTCCGCGAGTAACCGCGTAGCTCCAGCGGTCGGGCTACAGCGCGATGTCGACGGCGCGCACCGAGGTGGCGCCCACCTCGGACGCGATCTGCTCGAGCACGCCGGCCGGGATCGCCGAGTCGACGGTCAGTGCGATGAGCGCGTGGCCGCCGGCCTCGTCGCGGCTGACCTGCATGCCGCCGATGTTGACGCCGGCGTCGCCGAGGACGCGGCCGGCGATGCCGACGACGCCCGGCCGGTCGGCGTAGCGGAGGAACACCAGGTGCTCGCTGACAGGCACGTCGACCTCGAAGCCGTCGACCTCGACGATCTTCTGCACGTTGCGCGTGCCGGTCACGGTGCCGCCGACGACGACGGTCTGGCCGTCGGTGAGCGTGAGGTTCACGCGGACGAGGTTGCGGTAGTTGGCCGACGACTCCGACGTCGTGAGCGACACCGCGACGCCGCGCTCGCCGGCGAGCACCGGAGCGTTGACGTAGGACACGGGGTCGGTGACGAGCACCGAGAAGACGCCCTTGAGCGCCGAGAGCTCGAGGATCTTGACGTCGAGCTCGGCGATCTCGCCGAGCACCTCGACCTCGACGGCCGAGATCGGCGACGTCGCGAGCGAGCCGGCCACGCGGCCGAGGTTCTCCGCCAGGGCGATGCCGGGGCGCACGGCCTCGGCGATGACACCGCCCTTGACGTTGACGGCGTCGGGCACGAGCTCGCCGGCGAGCGCGAGGCGCACCGATCGGGCGACGGCGATGCCGGCCTTCTCCTGCGCCTCGTCGGTCGACGCGCCGAGGTGCGGGGTGGCCACGACGGACTCGAACTCGAACAGCGGCGAATCGGTGCAGGGCTCCGAGGCGAACACGTCGAGGCCGGCGCCGGCGACGCGGCCCTCCTTGAGGGCGACGTAGAGCGCGTGCTCGTCGACGATGCCGCCGCGCGCGGCGTTGACGATGCGCACGGTGGGCTTCACCTTGCGCAGCGCCTCCTCGCCGATGAGCCCGACGGTCTCCGGCGTCTTGGGCAGGTGCACGGTGATGAAGTCCGACTCGGCGAGCAGCTCGTCGAGGGAGAGCATGCGGATGCCGAGCTGCGCCGCGCGGGCGGGCTGCACGTAGGGGTCGTAGGCCACGAGCTTCACACCGAACGCGGAGAGGCGCTGGGCGACGAGCAGGCCGATGCGGCCGAGGCCGACGACGCCGACGGTCTTGTCGGTGAGCTCGACTCCGGTGTACTTCGAGCGCTTCCACTGGCCGTCCTTGAGGGCGGCGTTGGCGGGCGCGATGTTGCGGGCGCAGGCGAGCAGCAGCGCGACGGCGAGCTCGGCGGCGCTCACGATGTTCGACGTCGGCGCGTTGACGACCATGACGCCGGCCTGGGTGGCGGCCTTGACGTCGACGTTGTCCAGGCCGACGCCGGCCCGGGCCACGACCTTCAGGTTCTGCGCCGCAGCGATGGCCTCGGCGTCGACCTTGGTGGCGGAGCGCACGAGGATCGCGTCGACGTCGGCGATCGCGGGCAGCAGCTCCGCGCGGTTCGCACCGTCGCAGTGGCGGATCTCGAAGTCGGGGCCGAGGGCCTCGACCGTGGCCGGGGACAGCTCCTCGGCGATGAGGACGACGGGCTTGCTCATCGGTGGACGCACCTCTGGGTCGACGTCGGGAGACGCCCCGAGTCTAACGGCGAGTTTGTGAACGCCTTCACGAGGTCCGCAGTGTGAGACTGCCGCCCGAGCCACGTCGAACCCAGGAAATCCCGCAGGAATCGCCCCCTTCTCCCGGGATTTCCTGGGTTCGGCGGGACCAGGAGCGACTAGTAGCGCAGGGTTCCGTCGGCGTCGAAGGCTGCGGGCCGCACCTCGTCGACGAGGGCGACGGGCAGGGCGGCGTACAGGTGGGGGAACTCCACTCCCGGCGCCACCTCGTCGAAGCGCACCGGCACGCCCCCGGCCTCGAGCCGCTCGGTGTCGAGGCAGAGCACCACGAGGGGACGCCCGACGCCGGCGTAGAACCGGCGCGCCGTGTCCTCGACCTGCTCGGGGGTGGAGGCGTGGATGAAGCCCTCGTCGTCGATCGTGGTGCCGAGCGACGACACCCTGTACTCCCCCGACGCGACCGCGGCGTCCCAGTCCGAGAGCAGGGCGATGTGGCGGATCTGCATCCCCCGACCCTAGGCCCCCCGCTCAGACTGATCGTCTTTGCGTTATAGCGCCCCATAACGCAAACCTGATCAGTCTGAGCGGCGGGTGTCAGACGCGGGCGGCCTTGCGCCAGGCGGTGAACGAGCCGGCCGGTCCGCCGTGCGGGCGCACGAGCCAGGGCCAGGGATGGACGACGGCGGGCCGGATCCGCTGGGCCCGGCGCCGCCAGCCCGGCACGGGCGCGAACGTGGTCGCGAGGCTGCGGCCCGCAAGCACCTGCACCGGGTCGCCGAGGTGCACCTCGACCTCCCGGCGCTCGGCGAGGTCGGCGAGGCACTCGGCGAGGAAGACCAGCCGCTTGCCCGACAGCCGCAGCCGGGACAGCAGCGGCTCGTCGAGGACGAAGACGGCGGGCAGGCCGGGGTGTGCGGCCAGCGCTGGGTCGTCGTCGCCGAGCGACTCGGCGGTCAGCCAGACGGCGTCGACCGCCCCGTCGCCCCACGCCGATGCCGGGCCGGCGGTGGCCGAGGGGTCGGCGTCGCGACGGACGCCGAGCACCTCGGGCGCGGGGCCGGGCAACTCGCCGTCGGGCCACTGCTGCACCGGGCAGCGCGCGCTCAGCGCACAGCCCGCGCACAGGCCCGGCGCGCGCTTCTCGACCTGCCAGCGGCTGAACCCGTAGGGCTTGCCGGTGCCCGCGCCGACCGTCCACTGCCAGCCGAGCCGGTTGGCCGCGCGCGAGCCGTCGAGCAGGTGGGCGAACAGCAGATCCTCGCCGTCGCGCCAGCCGAGGCCGTGGCGGACGGACCAGTGCGACGCCGTCCACATCCGCGCCTGGTTGACCATCCAGCCGTCCCGCTCGAGCTCCCCCGACACCAAGCCGAGGCAGCCCATCGCGGCGACGTCGTCGTCCCAGAGCCCGACGTCTCCCCCGCGCTCGCGGACCGCATAGCGCAGCGACGTGCGCGTGCCGCCGGTGCGGGCGTAGAGGTGGCGCGCGTACTCCTGCCAGAGCAGCTCGTCCCGGTACTTCTCGACGTCGCGCCGGGGCCCGCCGCCGACGTGGTCCCACAGCACCGGCAGCGGGATGAGGCCGTGCCGGACGTACGGCGACAGCCGCGACGCCCCACGGGCCGTCGTCGGGTGCACCTGGTTGCGACGGGCGGCGTACCCGGCGACGTCGACGGCCGCCAGCGCGGCATCGGCCGCGGACTGGCCGCCGCGGAACGCCGGGCTGGCCCGCACCTCGTCGCGGGCGAGGTGGCCGAGGTGGCGCGCCGTCCACGCCTCGGCGTCGCTGTACGCCGGCGTGGGTAGCCTCGTCGTCGGGCCCGTCATCCGGCCAGCCGCACGAGGATCGGCCCGCGTGCGTGCGACGGGTCGACGACCCGGCCGCCTTGCACGACCTCCACCGCGCCCTCGGCCGCCAGCCGCCGCGCGGCCGACCGCACCTGCTCGCGCTCCCCGGCGAGCACCTGCTCGGGATCGACGAGCGCCCCTCGGCGGCCCGCGCGCAGCGCCTCGAGCAGCCGCTCCTCGAGGGCGGCGTCGCCAGCGGAGCGGCCGCGCCGGCGGCAGGCGTCGGAGCACCAGCGGACGTCGTCCCACGTGCGCGCCCAGGCCTTGCGCCACGTCATCGTGCGCCCGCATCCGGCGCACGTCTTGGTCGGCAGGTCGCGGGGCACCCGGCCAGCATGCGGCCGCCCCCGCGCCCCCGCATCCGCAGCGCCCCCGTGTCACAGGCCGAAGCGGGCAAGAACCGTGAGGTTCTTGCCCGCTTCAGGCTGTTACTCGCGTCCTGGCGCTCGCGTCAGCGCGCCGCGGTGCTGATGGCGTCGCCATGCCGCTCGCTGGCGCTCGCGTCAGCGCGCCGCGGTGCCCTCGCTGTAGTCGTCGTCGCCCGACTTCACCCAGCTCATCATCCCGCGCAGCTCGCGGCCCACGGCCTCGATCGGGTGCTGCTCGCCCTTGGCGCGCAGCGCCTTGAACTCCGGCGCGCCGGCGTCCTGGTCGTCGATGAAGCGCTGTGCGAACGCGCCCGACTGGATGTCGGCGAGCACAGCCTTCATGTTGTCCTTGACGTGCTCGTCGATGACGCGCGGGCCCGAGATGTAGTCGCCGTACTCGGCGGTGTCGGAGACCGACCAGCGCTGCTTGGCGATGCCGCCCTCGTACATGAGGTCGACGATGAGCTTGAGCTCGTGCAGGCACTCGAAGTAGGCGACCTCGGGCTGGTAGCCGGCCTCGGTGAGCACCTCGAAGCCGTACTGCACCAGCTGCGAGGCGCCGCCGCAGAGGACCGCCTGCTCGCCGAAGAGGTCGGTCTCGGTCTCCTCGGTGAAGGTGGTCTTGATGCCGCCGGCGCGCAGGCCGCCGATGCCCTTGGCGTAGGAGAGCGCGGTGGCCCAGGCGTTGCCGGTCGCGTCCTGCTCGACGGCGACGATCACCGGGACGCCGCGGCCCGACGCGTACTCGCGGCGCACCAGGTGGCCGGGACCCTTCGGGGCGACCATGAAGACGTCGACGTCGGCCGGGGGCTTGATGTAGCCGAAGCGGATGTTGAAGCCGTGGCCGAAGACGAGCGCCTTGCCCGCCGACAGGTTGGCCTCGACCGACTCGGTGTAGAGGTGCCGCTGCACGTGGTCGGGGGCGAGGATGACGATGACGTCGGCCTCGGCGGCGGCCTCGGACGGGGTGAGGACGCGCAGGCCCTCGGCCTCGGCCTTCGGGCGCGACTTGCTGCCCTCGGGCAGGCCGACGCGGACGTCGACGCCCGAGTCGCGCAGGTTGAGGCTGTGGGCGTGGCCCTGGCTGCCATACCCCAGCACCGCGACCTTGCGGCCGGCGATGATCGAGAGGTCGGCGTCGTCGTCGTAGAACAGCTCGGCCACGGTGGGCGTCTCCTTGCGTAGCGGGGGTGCGGTCGAAGTCTGGCAGGCGGGCCGCGCCGGCCCGCCGAGGGGGTGTCAGGCGGAGCGCTCGGCCGGGCGGAGGGCGCGGTCGGAGATCGAGCGCGGGCCGCGGCCGATGGCCACGATCCCGGACTGCGCGAGCTCCTTGATCCCGAACGGCTCGAGGATGCGCAGCAGCGCCTCGGTCTTGTCGCGTGAGCCGGTGATCTCCATCGTGACGGTCTCCAGCGCGACGTCGACGACCTTGGCGCGGAAGACGTCGGCGATCTGGAGCACGTCGGAGCGAGTCTCCTGGTCGGCGCGGACCTTCACCAGCACGAGCTCGCGGCCGACCGAGGACTCGGGCTCGAGCTCGACGATCTTGAGCACGTTGATGAGCTTGTTGAGCTGCTTGGTGACCTGCTCGAGGGGCTGGTCCTCGACGGCGACGACGATGGTGATGCGCGAGACGCCCTCGACCTCGGTGGGGCCCACGGCGAGCGACTCGATGTTGAAGCCGCGGCGGGAGAACAGCGCCGAGATGCGTGCGAGCACGCCGGGCTGGTCCTCCACCAGCACGGACAGGGTGTGACGGGTCATGGTCCTACTCCTCGCGGTCCCAGGTCGGCGCGAGGTCGCGCGCGAACTTGATGTCGTCGTTGCTGGCGCCGGCGGCCACCATCGGCCAGACCATGGCGTCCTTGTGCACCACGAAGTCGATGACGACGGGGGCGTCGTCGAGACCCATGGCCTTCTCGATCGTGGCGTCGACCTGCTCGGGCGACTCGCAGCGCAGGCCGTGGCAGCCGTAGGCGTCGGCGAGCTTGACGAAGTCCGGGATGCGGTGGCTGTGCAGGTCGGTGTTGGAGTAGCGCGACTCGTAGAACAGCGTCTGCCACTGGCGCACCATGCCCAGCGACGAGTTGTTGATGAGCGCGACCTTGATCGGGATCTCGTTGATCGCACAGGTGACGAGCTCCTGGTTGGTCATCTGGAAGCAGCCGTCGCCGTCGACGGCCCACACGTTGGCGTCGGGCCGGCCGACCTTGGCGCCCATAGCCGCGGGGACGGCGTAGCCCATGGTCCCGGCGCCGCCGGAGTTGAGCCACGTGCCCGGCAGCTCGTAGCCGATGAACTGCGCGGCCCACATCTGGTGCTGGCCGACGCCGGCGGCGATCACGGCCTCGGGGCCGGCGATCTGGCCGAGCCGCTCGATGACGTACTGCGGCGACAGGGTGCCGTCGGCCGGGTGGTCGTAGCCGAGCGGGTAGGTCGCCTTCATGCGGTCGAGCTGCGCGACCCACTCGGCGTAGTCGCCGGCGCGGCCGGCCTCGTGCTCGGCGGTGACCGCCGCGACGAGGTCGGCGATGACCTCGCGGGCGTCGCCCACGATCGGGACGTCGGCCGTGCGGTTCTTGCCGATCTCGGCGGGATCGATGTCGGCGTGGATCACGGCGGCGTCGGGCGCGAACGTGTCGAGGCGGCCGGTGACGCGGTCGTCGAAGCGGGCGCCGAGGGCGATGATCAGGTCGCTCTTCTGCAGGGCGCCGACGGCCGCGACCGTGCCGTGCATGCCCGGCATGCCGAGGTGCAGCGGGTGGCTGTCCGGGAACGCGCCGCGGGCCATGAGCGTGGTGGTGACCGGGATGCCGGTGAGCTCGGCCAGGCGGCGCAGCTCGGCGTGGGCGCCGGCGCGGATCACGCCGCCGCCGACGTAGAGCACCGGGCGCTTGGCCTCGACGATCATGCGGGCCGCCTCGCGGACCTGCTTGGCGTGCGGGCGGGTCACGGGGCGGTAGCCCGGCAGGTCGATCTGCTCGGGCCAGGCGAACCCGGTGCGGGCCTGCAGGGCGTCCTTGGCGATGTCGACGAGCACCGGGCCGGGGCGGCCGGTCGCGGCGATGTGGAACGCGGCGGCCACCGCGGACGGGATCTCCGCCGGGTCGGTGACCAGGAAGTTGTGCTTGGTGATCGGCATCGTGATGCCGCGGATGTCGGCCTCCTGGAACGCGTCGGTGCCGATGGCGGCCGACGGGACCTGGCCGGTGATGGCCACGATCGGCACCGAGTCCATGTAGGCATCGGCGATCGGGGTCACGAGGTTGGTCGCGCCCGGCCCGGAGGTGGCCATGCAGACACCGACGCGGCCGGTGGCCGCGGCGTACCCCTCGGCGGCGTGCCCCGCTCCCTGCTCGTGGCGGGTGAGGATGTGCCGGACCTGGGTGGAGTCCATGAGGGGGTCGTAGGCCGGGAGGATCGCCCCGCCCGGGATGCCGAAGACGACGTCGACCCCGGCGCGCTCCAGCGAGCGCACGAGGCTCTGGGCTCCGGTGATCTGGTCGGTCATGTCGGTCCTCGGTTCTCGGTCGGGATCGGGCTCGGTCGGTGCGTCAGAGGGGTCGGGCAACGAAAAACCCCCCGGCCCAGGTGGGCGACGAGGGGTGCACGCAGTCGACGACGTATCCGTCAGGCTGCGCGCCCGCGGATAAGTACGACGACCTGGTTCTTCAGCACGGGCTCAGGGTAGCCACGTGGATCCCGCGGTGTCACCCGCGGGGACGGCGTGTCTCGGGATCCGAGACAGATGTCCGCGTCGCGGGACGCTCGGGGACGGCGCCGGGCAGCGGCAGGACGCCGCCGGAGGCCAGCAGGTTGAACGCCGCCCGCTCCCCCAACGGCATCGACATGAGGTGCCCCTGGCCGAGCGTGCACCCCGCGGTGCGCAGCAGCGCCAGCTGCTCCGGGCGCTCGATGCCCTCGGCCACCACGGCGAGTCCCAGGTCGCGCCCGAGGCGCAGGACGGCGGGCACGGTGTCGCGGGCCGACCCCACGCGGGCTGTGAGCTCGCGGTCGATCTTCAGCCCGTCCAGCGGCAGCCGCGGCAGGTACGACAGCGACGAGTAGCCGGTGCCGAAGTCGTCGAGGGCCACGCGGACCCCGAGCCGGCGCAGCTTGGCCAGCTCGACCGTCGAGTGGTCGAGGTCGCGGACCAGCTGGTGCTCGGTGATCTCGATGGTCAGCGCCTGCGGCGGGACCGAGTGGCAGATGAGGGCGTTCTCGACCTGGAGAGCCAGGTCGCCGCCGGCCTCGAGCTGGCGCGCGGAGACGTTGATGTTCATCCGCACGTCCATGCCGGCGTGCCGCCAGCGGCCGAGCGTGCCCACCGCGGCGTCGATGACCCAGCCCCCGACGGGCACGATCAGCCCGCTCTCCTCCGCGGCCTCGATCACCTCGGTGACCGTCCAGTCGGAGAAGTCGCCGGTGTCGAAGCGCAGCAGCGCCTCCATCGCGTAGATCGAGCCGGTGCGCAGGTCGACGATCGGCTGGTAGGCGAGCGTGAGCAGGTCGTGGGCGAGGGCGTGGCGCAGACGGCCGGCCGCATCGAGGCGGCGCAGCGCGTCGGCGTGCATGCCGGGCTCGTAGACCGACACCCGGTCGCGCCCGCTCTCCTTGGCGCGGTAGAGGGCCAGGTCGGCGTTGCGCAGGGCCGACTCGGCGTCGTCGTCGTCGCCGGGGTGCGCCAGGCCGATCGAGGCCGACACGACGACGTCGCGGTGGCCGATCTTGTAGGGCATGGACAGCGACGACCTCAGCCGCTCCGCCACCTCGACGGCCTCGACGTCGGAGCAGTCGGCCAGCAGCGCGACGAACTCGTCGCCGCCGAACCGGGCGACGACGTCTGTCTCGCGCACCTCGGCGGCCAGGCGCGTCGCCGCCTCGATGAGCAGCTCGTCGCCGACCGCGTGGCCGAAGGAGTCGTTGACGTCCTTGAACCCGTCGAGGTCGATGAACAGGACGGCGACATGGCCGCGCCCGGGGCTGTGCAGCAGCGAGTCGACCCGGCCGGTGAACTCGCTGCGGTTGGGCAGGCCGGTGAGCCCGTCCTGGGTCGCGCGCATGCGGAACATGTCGGCCTGGCGGCGCACCTGCGACATCAGGGTGCGGTTCTCCAGGGCGAGGAGCACCTGGCTGGTGAGCAGCGACCACAGCAGCGTGAGCACCACCGCGGAGAGCACCGGGTCCGGCGGGCGGCCCAGCGCCCAGGCGCAGACGGCCGAGGCGATGGCGAGGCACGCGACGAGGTAGGGCACCCGCACGGGCCGCGTGATCGGTGCCTGCAGGTCGGCACCGATGCCGAACGGGTCGGACGACACCCACGGGATCGTCACGGCGACGGCGAGCGCGAGCCCCCACGGCACGGCGTACGCCGTGGCCGACTGCACGGTCCACGCCTGCTCCCCCACCGCCGCGCGGACGAGGTCGCCGGTGGCCATGAGCGCTCCGGCCAGGGCGAGCAGCAGGCCGCCCCAGCGGTGGCCGGCGGGCAGGCGGCGGGTGAGGGCGAAGATGGTCGACGAGAGCGCGATCGCCCCCACCACCCAGGCCGTGCCCTCGGCGAGGCCGGGCGGAGGGTCGAGCAGGGTGGCCGGCAGCACCGCGGCCAGCCAGATGAAGGCGAACACCGAGCCGCCGAGCAGCCAGCCGTCGAGGCCCAGCAGCACCCAGTTGCGGAAGCCCGACACGGTGCCGGGGAAGACGAACAGCGCCATCGTGCACAGCACCAGCGGGACGAGCCGGATGAACGGGCTCATCTGCGACGGCGACACGAGGGTCGAGAGCTGCAGGAACAGCGTGGTCGCGATCGTGGCCGTGGTGCCCATGAGGCTCCAGGCCGCGCGCAGCCGGCCGCGGGTCCGCCACGCCATCGTGAAGAACGAGGCGGCGGCGCCGATGGCCATGACGGCGCCCCAGCCGATGATGACGCCGGACGACGCCCCGGCCGCGGCCAGCACCAGCGGCGCGCCGCCCGCCACGAGGGCGAGCAGCACGAGGAGCGCCCCGGTGCGCAGGCGCAGGCCCGTGGGCGTGCCGGAGCGCCAGGACGCGGGCTGGAACGTCACAGGGTGGTCATCGTCGTCCCCCGTCCGTACTTGAGCGTGACGGCGGTCGCGGAATGCAGCAGGAGCGGCCCCCGAACAGGGGACCGCTCCTGTCTGACGGCGCTGCGCAGGCTCAGTCGAGCACGGCCCCGTAGCGGGCCGAGCCGACCAGCTTGGCGTACTTGGCGAGCACGCCGCGGTCGTGCTTCGGGGGCGGAGGGGTCCAGCCGGCGCGGCGGGCCTCGAGCTCGGCCTCGTCGACGAGCAGGTCGAGCGTGCGATTGGCGGCGTCGAGCCGGATGCGGTCGCCGTCCTGCACGAACGCGATGGGGCCGCCGTCGACGGCCTCGGGCGCGACGTGCCCGACGCACAGGCCCGTCGTCCCGCCGGAGAACCGGCCGTCGGTGACGAGCAGGACGTCCTTGCCGAGGCCTGCACCCTTGATGGCCGAGGTGACGGCGAGCATCTCGCGCATGCCCGGGCCGCCCTTCGGGCCCTCGTAGCGGATGACGACGACGTCGCCCTTCTGCAGGCTGCCGTCCTCCACCGCCTGCATGGCGCCGGCCTCGCCGTCGAACACGCGGGCCGTGCCCTCGAAGACCGCAGTGTCGAAGCCGGCGGTCTTGACGACCGCGCCCTCGGGCGCGAACGACCCGTTGAGGATCGCGAGGCCCCCGGTGGCGTGGATGGGCTCGCTGAGCGCGCGCAGGATCTTGCCGTCGGGGTCGGGCGGCGCGATGTCGGCGAGGTTCTCCGCGACCGTCTTGCCGGTGACGGTCAGGCAGTCGCCGTTGATGAGCCCGGCGTCGAGCAGCGCCTTCATGACGACGGGCACGCCGCCGATGCGGTCGACGTCGCTCATGACGTACTGGCCGAACGGCTTGACGTCGGCGAGGTGCGGCACGCGGTCGGCGACTCGGTTGAAGTCCTCGATGTCGAGGTCGACGTGGGCCTCGTGCGCGATCGCGAGCAGGTGCAGCACAGCGTTGGTCGACCCGCCGAAGGCGACGACGACGGCGATCGCGTTGAGCAGCGACTCGCGGGTGATGATGTCGCGGGTGGTGTGGCCGCGGCGCAGCATGCCGACCACGGCCTCGCCCGAGCGGCGGGCGTAGCCGTCGCGCCGGCGGTCGACGGCCGGCGGGGCGGCCGAGCCGGGGATCGACATGCCCATCGCCTCGGCCGCGGCGGCCATCGTGTTGGCGGTGTACATGCCGCCGCAGGCGCCCTCGCCGGGGCAGATCGCGCGCTCGATAGCGTCGACCTCCTCGCGGCTGATGAGGCCGCGGGCGCAGGCGCCGACCGCCTCGAAGGCATCGATGATCGTGACGTCCTTGTCGCCGAGCTTGCCGGGCAGCGTCGAGCCGGCGTAGAGGAACACGGCGGCGACGTCGAGGCGCGCGGCGGCCATGAGCATGCCGGGCTCGGACTTGTCGCAGCCCGCGAGCAGCACGCCGCCGTCGAGGCGCTCGGCCTCGAAGACGGTCTCGACGGAGTCGGCGATGATGTCGCGGCTGACCAGGGAGAAGTGCATGCCGACGTGGCCCATCGAGATGCCGTCGGAGACGGAGATGGTGCCGAACTCGAGCGGGTAGCCGCCGGCCGCGTGGACACCGTCCTTGGCGGCGTCGGCGAGCCGGTCGAGCGACAGGTTGCACGGCGTGATCTCGTTCCACGACGACGCGACGCCGATCTGCGGCTTCTCCCAGTCGTCGTCGCCCATCCCGACGGCGCGCAGCATGCCGCGGGCGCCGGCGCGCTCGAGGCCGTCGGTGACGGTGCGGGAACGGGGCTTGATGTCGGGGGTCTCGGTGCTCACGGACCCGAGCCTACGCAGCCGCCCCCGCGCGGCACGCGGGAGTCCGCCCTACGGGCGGGGCACCAGGTTGTCGAGGGGCTGTCCCGACTTCCAGCGTGCCAGCTGCGCGGCGACGAGGCGCTGGGCACGGGGCAGGAAGGCGCTGGAGTTGCCGCCGACGTGCGGGCTGATGAGGACGCCGGGCGCGTGCCACAGCGGGTGGCCCGCAGGCAGCGGCTCGGGGTCGGTGACGTCGAGGGCGGCCCGCACCCGGCCCTCGCGCAGCGCCACCACGAGGTCGTCGGTGACGACCACCGGCCCCCGCGCCACGTTGACGAGCAGCGCGCCCTGCTTCATCCGCTCGAGGAACGCGGCGTCCACCAGCCCCGTGGTGGCCGGGGTCTGCGGCACGACGAGGATCACGACGTCCGCACCGGGCAGCAGCGACGGCAGCTCGTCGATCCCGTGGATCTCGCGACCGCCGTCGTCCGTGCGCGCGGTGGTGGCGACCCGCACGATCCCGGCCACCTCGAAGGGTTCGAGCCGCCGCTCGACGGCCTGACCGATCCGCCCGTAGCCGACGATGAGGACGTGCTTGTCGGCGATCGAGTCGAAGCGCTGCTTGCGCCACTCGCCGGTGGGCATGGCACGGGCGAACTCGTCGATGCCTCGCAGGTGCGCGATCACGAGGCCGACGGCGAGCTCGGCGGTGCTCGCGTCGTGCACCCCCGCCGCGTTGTGCAGCGCGACGCCGTACGGCAGGTGGGGCCACACGGCGTCGACACCGGCCCACAGCGACTGCACCGTGCGCAGCCGCGGCATGCGGGCCATGGCCTGCAGCGCCGCGGCACCGCCCTGGTACTCCGGCACGTAGAGCACGACGTCGTCGAGCACCTCCTGCGGCGGCTCGGGCGCGCCGAGCTCCCACACAGCGACGTCGAGGCCGTCGGCGGCTCCGCCGAGCGACTCGGCGTAGTCGGCCCAGGGCAGCAGCACGAGGTCGGTCACGTCTCGACGCTACCCGTGCAGCGCGTCCCGGAGGGCGGAAGGCGCCGGGACCCGTCGGCGCCCCGCCGTCCTAGGCTCGCCGGCATGACGACACGGCAGCTCGGCGGAGGCATCGAGGTCGGCCCGATCGGCCTCGGCTGCATGGGTATGACCCACGCGTACGACGCGAGCCTGCGCGACGAGGCGGAGTCGGTGCGGGTCATCCACCGGGCACTCGACCTCGGCGCCACCCTCATCGACACCGCCGACGTCTACGGGCCCTTCACCAACGAGGAGCTCGTCGGACGTGCGCTGGCCGGCCGTCGCGACCGGGCCGTCCTCGCCACCAAGTGCGGCTACCGCAGCAACCCCGACGGCCCGGGCCTGGTCAAGCAGGCCGACCCCGCCTACGTGCGGGCCTCGATCGACGCGTCGCTGCAGCGTCTCGGCGTCGACCACGTCGATCTCTACCAGCTGCACCGCGTCGACCCGGCGGTGCCGCTCGAGGACACGTGGGGCGCGTTCGCGGAGGTGGTGGCCGCGGGCAAGGCGCGGGCGGTCGGACTGTCCGAGGCGACGCTCGACGAGATCCAGCGCGCGCATGCGATCCATCCGGTCGCCAGCGTGCAGAGCGAGCTGTCGCTGTGGACCCGCGACTGGCTCGCCGACGTGCTGCCGTGGTGCCGCGAGAACGGCGTCGCCTTCCTGCCCTTCTCCCCGCTCGGCCGCGGCTTCCTCACCGGCGCGATGGGCACGGACCGCGCGTTCGAGAAGGGCGACTTCCGCGCGGCCAACCCGCGCTTCCAGCCCCAGGCGCTGACTGCCAACCAGGCCATCGTTGACGCCGTCCGCGCGGTGGCGGCCCGCCACGGGGGGACGCCTGCTCAGATCGCGCTGGCGTGGCTGCTGGCCCAGGGCCCGCAGGTCGTGCCGATCCCCGGCACCAAGCGGGTCGAGCGGCTCGAGGAGAACGTCGCGGCGGCCGGGCTCGTCCTGTCCGCGGGCGACCTCGCCGAGCTCGACGCCCTCCCCGCCCCCGTCGGCGCCCGCTACTGACGGGGTACCCGAACTGGATGCGTGAGCGACCGCTCCAGGCGTCGCTCACCCATCCAGAGCGGGTACCTGGGCCGTGTCGATCCGGCGGGTCCTCGTTCGTACAGGGGATGAGGGGCAGGATCCTGCCCACACCGACGACGGGAGCGCAGCCATGGCCGAGTACCTCATCTACTTCAACCAGCAGTGGGTCGGCGACCACCCGGCCGAGTGGTACGAGGGCCGCGTCGAGCCCTCGATGGCCGTCGTCCGCGAGATGGCCGAGGCCGGCGTCCTGGTGTTCGCGGGCGGCCTCGACGAGGACCTCTCCCTGGCGGCCAGCGCCGACGCCACGAGCGGCGAGACCGTGGTGACCGACGGGCCCTACATCGAGACCAAGGAGTACCTCGGGGGTCTCACGATCGTCGACGTGCCCGACGCTGAGACGGCCCGCTACTGGGCGGGCCGCATCGCCGAGGGCTGCGGCTGGCCGCAGGAGGTGCGCCCGTTCGGGCAGCGCCTCGACGCCGGGCCGCAGCGCGGCTGAGCACCCACCTGCCCTCGGACTGATCAGCTTCGCGTTCACCAGGGCCTCAACGCACAGTCGATCAGTGTGAGCGGCGGGTCAGGGGTGCAGCCAGGCCGGGAGCTGCTCCGCGACGGCGACGCGGTGCTCGAGGTCGGCCAGCAGCGCCGGGAGGCCCGGCGTACCGACGTCGGTCCCGGCCTCGACGGCGTCGAGCGCCCGGTCGGCCGTGAACCGGATCCAGCCCAGGCGTGAGGCCAGGGCGGGTCCGAGGTCGGCCGGCCGCAGCCGCGGCCTCGCGCCTGTGACGTCGGCGTAGCCCTCGAGCACCGCGCGGGCTGCTGCGGGGTCGCGCCAGGAGCCCATCGTCAGCGCGGCGTGCGCGAGGTCGTGCGACGGGACGGCGGGCACGACGACGTCCCAGTCGATGAGCAGCGGGCCCGCCAGCGACACGATCAGGTTCTTCTGGTCGACATCGGCGTGGACGAGCACCGCGTCGGCGTCGTCCCACGGCTCGAGCAGGGCGCTGGCGCGCTGCGCGAGCGGGAGCGACGCCGCCAGCTCGTCGGCCCAGCCCGCGCCCAGGGCGCGAGCGCGCCCGACGAGCGCCGGCCAGTGCTCCGCCGTCGTCAGCCCCGTGCGGGAGTCGTAGAGGTCCGGCTGCATCGGACGCAGGGCGAGGGCGTGGACGCCGGCCACCGCGCCGCCGACCCAGCGGGCCAGGTCGGCGCCGACCGGCTCGCGCGGCACCACCGACGATTCCACCCAGCGGTGCACGCGGACGGGGACTCCCTCGACCCAGGCCACGCAGCCGTCTGCCCCCGGCACGACGAGCGGCTCGGGCATCGGGATGCCGGCCGTCAGCGCGGCGCGTTCGACCCGCCAGGCCTCGGCCAGCCACTCCAGCCATCGCGGCTCGCCCCACGCGTTGCGCAGCGCCTTGACGGCGTAGGAGCCGTCGGCGGTGCCGACCCGCCAGACGGCGTTCGACCAGCCACCGGCGACCTCGGCCACGTCGACGGGCTCGCCGGGCAGCCCGAAGGCCGCGAGCACCGCTGCGGCGTCCGGGATCACCCGGCGAGCCTGCCAGAGCTCAGCGGGCGCGGCCCTCGGGGCGCACCCGCAGCCCGAGCAGCAGCGCCAGGGCGCACAGCCCCGTGCCGATCACGGCGCCCTCGACGGTCACCGCGGTCAGCGGCAGCAGCACGATCGCCCCGACCAGCAGGATGACGGCGGTGACGACCGCCGCGCGCGCCGTGGCCCGGCCTTCGCGCTGGGCGCGGACGGACATCACGACGGCGCAGGTGGGCAGGGCCATCGCAAGGACGGCGAGTGCCGCACCGCCGAGCACGCTGCCCTCCGGCGCCGCTCCCGCGAGCGAGAGATGCGGGAGAGCCGTGAGTGCGAGCATCACCGGCGTCAGCACGATGGTGAACCACGCCCATGCCAACGAGCTCGGTGCGTGGTCGACCGGGCCTGGGCGGACAGGGTGCAGGCTCGTCATGGAGACCACCTCCCGGTGCATCTCCAGCCTAGTCCCGATGCACGCGGCAGGCGTGCCGGACGGCGCTACGAGCGGACGACGACGACCTTCGTGCCGATGCCGGCCCATCGGTAGAGCCACTGCGCGTCGGCCGTCGTGAGATGCGGGCAGCCGCCCTTGCCCAGCGCCTGGCCGAGGCCGGAGACGGGGTGCACGAGGGCGCCGCCGCGGTAGCGCGGGATGTCGTGGAAGCCGATCGACGCCGCGCGGCCGTGGGCGAAGCGGATCATCCACTTGAACGTCACGAGGTACTGCTGGCTCGAGCTCGCCGGCGACTTGCTGAAGACCCGGTAGGTGCCCGGTCGCGGCCAGTCCGTGCGCCCGGACACCGGGAAGTCGCGCACCACGCGGCCGCTGCCGTCGATCACCCAGACGTGCTGCGGCACGGTCTCGTCGTAGACGATGCGCCGGCCCGTGCCGGACTTCGCGGGCACCGGACGCGACGGCAGCGCCTTGGTGGTCGGCCCGGGCCGCGCCGACCCCTTCGGCGTCGAGGGCACCGACGTCGCACCGCCGGACGGAGGCGTCGGCGGGGCCGAGGCGGCGCCGGCCGCGGGCGCGACCCCGGCGGCGAGCGCGAGCGCGGCGACGACTGCGACGAGCGCGCGGGTCCCCCTCATGCGAGCAGTGTGCCCGCCGATCCGCTCCCACGCCCCCGGGAGTCCCGCTGTGGATGGGTGAGCGACGCCTGGAGACGTCGCTCACCCATCCAGAGCGGGTACGTGCGGGCTACTCGGAGACGCCGAGGCGCTCGAGGAGCAGGGCCCGGACGCGGCCGGCGTCGGCCTGGCCGCGGGTGGCCTTCATGACCGCCCCGACGATCGCGCCGGCGGCCTGCACCTTGCCGCCGCGGATCTTGTCGGCGACGTCGGGCTGGGCAGCGAGGGCCTCGTCGATGGCCGCGAGCAGCGGGCCGTCGTCGCTCACGACGGCGAGGCCGCGCGAGGCCACGACGGCGTCGGGCTCGCCCTCGCCGGCCAGCACGCCCTCGATCACCTGGCGGGCGAGCTTGTCGTTGAGCGTGCCCTCGGAGACCAGCGCCTCGACCCCGGCGACCTGCGCCGGCGTGATCGGCAGGTCGGCGAGCTCGACGCCGCGCTCGTTGGCCACGCGGGCCAGCTCGCCGAGCCACCACTTGCGGGCGGCGGCCTGGTCGGCACCGGCTGCGACGGTGTCCTCGACGACGTCGAGGGCGCCCGCGTTGAGCACCGTCTGCATGTCGAGGTCGGAGATGCCCCACACCTGCTGAAGACGCGCGCGGCGGACGGCGGGGTTCTCCGGCAGCGAGGTGCGCAGCTCCTCCACCCACTCGCGCGACGGCGCGATCGGGACGAGGTCGGGCTCCGGGAAGTACCGGTAGTCCTCGGCCTCCTCCTTGCTGCGGCCCGACGTCGTGATGCCGGTGTCCTCGTGCCAGTGGCGGGTCTCCTGCGTGATAGAGCCGCCGTCCTCGAGCACCGCCGCCTGGCGGGTCATCTCGTAGCGGACGGCGCGCTCGATCGAGCGCAGCGAGTTGACGTTCTTGGTCTCGGTGCGGGTGCCGAACGTGTCGGACGGCGTGCGGCGCAGCGACACGTTGGCGTCGCAGCGCAGCGAGCCCTGCTCCATCTTCACGTCGGAGACCCCGAGGCCGCGCAGCAGCTCGCGCAGCGCGGTGACGTAGGCGCGGGCCACCTCGGGCGCGTACTTGCCGGTGCCCTCGATCGGCTTGGTGACGATCTCGATGAGCGGGATGCCGGCGCGGTTGTAGTCGACGAGCGAGTAGTCGGCGCCGTGGATGCGGCCGGTCGCACCGCCCTGGTGGGTGGTCTTGCCGGTGTCCTCCTCCATGTGCGCGCGCTCGATCCCGATGCGGAAGGTCTTCACGCCCTCGTCGGTCTCGACGTCGACGTCGAGGTAGCCGTCGTAGGCGATCGGCTCGTCGTACTGCGACGTCTGGAAGTTCTTGGGCATGTCCGGGTAGAAGTAGTTCTTCCGCGCGAACCGGCACCACTCCGCGATGGAGCAGTTGAGCGCCAGGCCGATGCGGATCGCCGACTCCACGCCCACCTTGTTGACCACCGGCAGCGAGCCGGGCAGGCCGAGGCAGGTCGGGCACACCTGGGTGTTGGGCGCGGCGCCGAACGTCGTGGGGCAGCCGCAGAACATCTTGGTCGCGGTGCCGAGCTCGACGTGCACCTCGAGGCCGAGGACCGGGTCGAACGAGGCGACGACGTCGTCGTAGGGCAGGACCTTCTCGGTCGTGTCGGTGCTCATAGCGCCGGGGCCTCCTCGAGGATCGGGTGCCCCCAACGGTCGAGCAGCGCGCCCTCGAGCGCCGCGCCCGCGTTGTAGAGCCGGTCGTCGGCCATCGCCGGGGCCATGATCTGCAGACCCACCGGCAGGCCGTCCTCCGGCGCGAGGCCGATGGGCAGCGACATGCCGGGGATGCCGGCCAGGTTGGCCGGGATGGTGGCGACGTCGTTGAGGTACATCGCCAGCGGGTCGTCGAGCTTCTCGCCGAGCTTGAACGCCGTGGTGGGCGCCGTCGGCGAGATGAGGACGTCGGCCTGCTCGAAGGCGGCGGCGAAGTCGCGCTGGATCAGAGTGCGCACCTTCTGCGCCGAGCCGTAGTAGGCGTCGTAGTAGCCGGCCGACAGGGCGTACGTGCCGAGCATGATGCGGCGCGTGGCCTCCGGGCCGAAGCCGGCGGCACGGGTGCGCGCCATCACCTGCTCGACCGACGGATCGCCGTCGTCCTCGCCGACGCGCAGCCCGAAGCGGATGCCGTCGAACTTGGCGAGGTTGCTCGAGCACTCGCTCGGCAGGATCAGGTAGTACGCCGCGAGTGCGTACGGGAAGTGCGGGGCGGAGACCTCGACCACCTCGGCGCCGAGGTCGGCGAGCAGCGCGACCGCCTCGTCGAAGCGCTGGCGGACGCCGGCCTGGTAGCCCTCGCCGCCGAGCTCCTTGACGACGCCGATCCGCAGGCCCTTCACGTCGGCCCGCCGGGCGGCGCCGACGACGTCGGGCACCGGCTGGTCGAGCGACGTGGAGTCGAGCGGGTCGTGGCCGGCGATCACCGAGTGCAGCAGGGCGGCGTCGAGGACCGTGCGGGCGCACGGCCCGGCCTGGTCGAGCGACGACGCGAGCGCGACGAGGCCGAACCGCGAGACGGCGCCGTAGGTCGGCTTGACGCCGACGGTGCCGGTGACGGCCGCCGGCTGGCGGATCGAGCCGCCGGTGTCGGTGCCGATGGCCAGCGGCGCCTCGAAGGCGGCGATGGCCGCCGCCGATCCGCCGCCGGACCCGCCGGGGATGCGGTCGAGGTCCCAGGGGTTGTGCGTGGCCCCGTAGGCGGAGTGCTCGGTCGAGGACCCCATGGCGAACTCGTCCATGTTGGTCTTGCCGAGGATGACGACGCCGGCGTCCTTCAGACGCGCGGTGACGGTCGCGTCGTAGGGCGGGCGCCAGCCCTCGAGGATGCGCGACCCGCAGGTCGTCGGGATCCCCTTCTGGGTGAGCACGTCCTTGAGCGCGAGGGGGACGCCGGCCAGCGGCGAGAGCTGCTCGCCGCTGCTGCGGGCGGCGTCGACGGCCTTGGCGGCAGCCAGCGCGCCCTCGGCGTCGACGTGGAGGAACGCGTGCACGCGGTCGTCGACCGCGGCGATGCGGTCGAGGTGCGCGGCGGCGACCTCGGCGGCGGACACCTCGCCGGCCGCGACGGCGGACGCCGTCTCGGCCGCGGTGAGGCGGGTCAGATCGGTGGAGCCGGTCACGGCGCTGGTCACTCCTCGTCCAGGATGCGCGGCACGCGGAAGCGCTCCGACTCCACCGACGGGGCGCCCGAGAGGGCCTCCTCGTTGGTCAGGCACGGGCGCACGACGTCCTCGCGGAACACGTTGACCAGCGGCATCGGGTGGCTGGTGGCCGGCACGTCCTCGGCCGCCACCTCCGCCACCTGGGCCACCGAGCCCAGGATCACGCCGAGCTGCTCGGCGTAGTGGTCGAGGGACTCGGGCGGCAGGTCGATGCGGGCGAGGCGCGCCAGGTGGGCGACGTCCTCGCGCGTGATCGAGGGGGTGTCGGGCATGCCGTCATCCTACGGAGCGCGCCCGGGCGGGCCGCCGCCGCCGTCGGGCCGGCGCGGCTACAGGTCGGCGACGATGCGGGCCGAGCCGACGGCGCGCAGCCCGGCGCGCTCGGCTGGGCCGCGCTCGATGCGCTCGACGAGCCAGCGGGTGGCCTCCGGGCCCGGCATCGGCCGCGACACGCGGTAGCCCTGGGCGACGTCGCAGCGCATCTGCCGCAGCGCGTTCCAGGCACCGAGCGTCTCGACGCCCTCGGCGACCACCGACAGCCCGAGCCCGTGGGCGAAGCCGACGATCGAGCGCACCATCGCCGGGTCTCCCCCGGCCTCGTCGAGACGGCGCACGAACGACCGGTCGATCTTCACCTCGCTGACGGGCAGCTGCTCGAGCAGCAGCAGCGAGGAGTACCCGGTGCCGAAGTCGTCGAGCGACGCCGCGACGCCGAGCTCGCGCAGCTCGCGCAGCGCCGACACAGCCCGGGCGGCGTCGAGGATGAGGACGCTCTCGGTCACCTCGAGCACCACCGCCTCGGCTGGGAGCCCGTGGGCGTCGAGCTGGGCCACGACGAGCCCGGCGAGGTCGGTCTCGTGCAGGTCGCGCATGCTGACGTTGACGGCGACGGGGACGTGCAGGCCCTGGTCCCACCACGACCGCGCCTGGTCGAGGCCCTCGCGCAGGACGTGCTCGGTGATCCGGTGCACGAGGCCCGTGCGCTCGGCGAGCGGGATGAACTCGTCGGGGGGCACGAGGCCCCGCTCCGGGCTGCGCCAGCGCACGAGCGCCTCGACGCCGACCACCTGGCCGTCACGCAGCGACACCTTCGGCTGGTAGTGCAGCTCGAGCTCGCCGCGGTCGATGCCCTCGCGCAGTGCCGTCACCGTGCCGAGCTTCGCCGGCGAGTTGGGGTCGCGGCCGGCGTCGTAGAGCTCGATGCCGGTGCCGTCGCCCTTGGCGGCGTACATGGCGACGTCGGCGCGCCGCATGAGCATCTCGAAGTCGCGGCCGTGGACGGGGAACAGGGCGATGCCGATGCTGACGTCGACGTCCATGAGGACCTCGTCGAGCACGACGGGCTCGGCGAGCGCCGTCCGGATGCGCCCGGCGACCTCGATGGCGTCGGCCGGCTCGTCGATGTCGGGCAGCAGCACAGCGAACTCGTCGCCGCCGAGGCGCGCGACGGTGTCCGAGGGGCGCACCGCGCCCAGGAGCCGGCGCGCCACCACCTCGAGGAGGGCGTCGCCGGTCTGGTGCCCCAGGGTGTCGTTGACCTCCTTGAAGCGGTCGAGGTCGAGGACGAACAGCGCGGCGCCGTCACCCTTGCGCCCGGCCTCGCCGAGCGCCTCCTCGACCGTGCGCTGGAGCATCACGCGGTTGGGCAGCTCGGTGAGGCTGTCGTGCAGCGCCCGGTGCTGGTGGTCGCGCGCCAGCGACGCCGTCTTGTAGACCGCGAGCAGCGGCACCAGCAGCAGCGGGAGCATCACCCAGGCGTGGGCGGCCATGAGCGCCACGAACGGCGAGATCGCCAGCGACGTGAACGTCGTGCCGGTGTAGTACCACCAGTCCTCGGTGAACGACTCCCACCAGGTCTGGCCGTACTCGTGGGCGAGTCCGGCGACCAGTGCCACGTTGACGACGTGGTAGGCGGCCCACGACGCCAGCACCCAGATCAGGTCGCCCGCGCCGAAGACGGTCCGCGGGTCCGCGAGCGTCGCGTTGGCCCCGGCGAGGGCGAGCACGCCCCAGGCCGCGGCCAGGCTGATGACGTACTGACCGACGTTGAACAGCAGCTTCCAGATGTCCTTGCGCTGCACCATCTCGCTCAGCAGGATCGCGACGGCCTGCAGGATGACGGCGGGCGCGAACCCGAACAGGTAGAGCGTGGCGAAGACGAACGCCGAGGAGATCGGTACGCCCTCGTAGTCGGCGTGGTCGGAGGCGATCACCGGCCGCAGCTCGCCGAGCAGGACGAGCGCGAAGAGCATGAGCAGGGCGGCCTGGTTGTCGGCGACTCCGTCGAGGTCGAGCATGAGGACGGCCCACAGCACGAGGCCCCAGCCCACCCAGACGGAGAAGTGCCAGGTCACGGCGAACATGGACCATCGCCGCAGCGACGGCCGACCGCGCGACCCCATGCGCCCCTCCTGCGGGGCGCGCGCCGCCGGACAGCAGACCCGTCGCGCCCCTACGGGATGCCATCGGCGCAGGCGGGGGGCTCCTTGACCCGTCCGGACGTCCCACGTGGCGGGGTCCCGGGTTCCGGACGTCTGGGCCGGGCTACGGCGCGCCGGTGGTGGCCACGGCCGCGGCGGCCTCGGGGCCCTGCTCGAGCAGGACGGCGAACCCGGCGGCGTCGAGGATCGGGCGGCCCAGCGACACGGCCTTGTCGTACTTCGACCCCGGGTTCTCGCCCACGACGACGAAGTCGGTCTTCTTCGACACCGAGCCGCTGACCTTGCCGCCCGCCTCCTGGACGGCGAGCGTGGCGCCGTCGCGGGAGAATCCCTCGACCGTTCCGGTGATGACCACGGTGACGCCGTCGAGCGGCCGGGGGCCGGCCTCGACGCGCTCCTCCGCGAGAAGGACGCCGGCCGCGCGCCACTTCTCGACGACGTCGCGGTGCCAGTCGACCTCGAACCAGTCGACGACGGCCCGCCCGATGATGGGGCCGACGCCCTCGACCGCCGCGAGCTCCTCGGCCGACATGGCGGCGATCCGGTCGAGGTCGCCGATCTCGCGGGCCAGCGCCTGAGCGGCGGTCGGGCCGACGTGCCGGATCGACAGCGCGACGATGACCCGCCACAGCGGTCGCGACCTGGCGGTGTCGAGCTCGGTCAGCAGCTTCTCGGCGTTGGCCGTGAGCACGCGCCCGCCGCCTGCCTCGGCGCGGGTGAAGAACTGCGAGCGCAGCAGGTCGTCGCGGCCGAGGCCGAGCACGTCGCCCTCGTCGGCCACGATGCCCTCGTCGAGCAGCGCCATCGCCGCCTTGAACCCGAGGCCCTCGATGTCGAGCGCGCCGCGCGAGGCGACGTGGAAGACGCGCTCCCGCAACTGGCTCGGGCACGAGCGCGCGTTGGGGCAGCGGATGTCGACGTCGCCCTCCTTGGCCGGGGCCAGGGGCGTGCCGCACGACGGGCAGTGGGTCGGCATGACGAACGCCCGCTCGTCGCCGGTGCGCTCCTCGACCACCGGGCCGAGCACCTCGGGGATGACGTCGCCGGCCTTGCGCAGGAACACGAGGTCGCCGATGAGCACGCCCTTGCGCACGACCTCCTCCTGGTTGTGCAGCGTGGCCATGGACACGGTGGAGCCGGCGACCTTGACCGGCTCCATCACCGCGAACGGCGTCACGCGGCCGGTGCGGCCGACGTTGACCTCGATGTCGAGCAGCCGGGTGCGCACGACCTCGGGCGGGTACTTGTAGGCGATCGCCCAGCGCGGGGCCCGCGAGGTGGAGCCGAGCCGGCCCTGGGTGGCGAGGTCGTCGACCTTGATGACGACGCCGTCGATCTCGTGCTCGACGTCGTGGCGGTGCTCGCCGTAGTACCCGACGAACTCCTGCACCTCGGCCAGCGACCCCACGACCTTGGCGCGGTCGGAGGTGGGCAACCCCCACGACCGGAGGGCGTGGTAGGCCTCGGACTGCCGGGACGGCTCGTGCCCCTGCCACACGCCGACGCCGTGCACGATCAGCTGCAGCCCGCCGAGGCGGCGCTTGGCCAGCTCGAGCTCGGCCTCGAGCCGCGGCACGGTGGTGGATCCCTTGTCGCGCATCACAGAGAGCTCGGCCTCGCGGCGGTCGACGCGCTGGCGCAGGGTGCCCGCGCCGGCGTTGCGCGCGTTGGCGAACGGGCTGCGCCCGGCCGCCAGCATCTCGTCGTTGAGCGCCTCGAACGCCGCGGTCGGGAAGTAGACCTCGCCCCGGACCTCGACGAGGTCGGGCACCGGGTGGCCGGCGGAGCCGGTCAGCTGGCGCGGGATCGCCGGGATGTAGCGGACGTTGTAGGTGACGTCCTCGCCGACGCGGCCGTCGCCGCGGGTGGCCAGCGACCGCAGCCGCCCGCGGTCGTAGACGATGTCCACGGCCAGGCCGTCGATCTTGAGTTCGCACAGCAGCTCGGGCGTGGCGCCGAGGTCGCGCTCGATGCGGGCCGCCCACGCGGCCAGCTCGTCCTCGCTGAAGGCGTTGTCGAGCGAGAGCATCCGCTGCAGGTGCTCCACGGGCTCGAACATCTCCGAGCGCTCGCCGCCCACCGACTGCGTGGGCGAGTCGGCCGAGGCCAGCTCCGGGTGCGCCGTCTCGAGGTCGACGAGCTCGCGGAACAGCACGTCGTACTCGGCGTCGGACATCGTGGCCGCGTCGTGCTGGTAGTAGCGCCGGCGGGCATCCTCGACCGCCTCGACCAGCTCGCGCCAGCGCTGCGCGGGCTCCTGGGCCGGCTTCCTCGCCACCGTCACTCCTCGTCGTCGCTGCCGTCGCGGCCCGGGTCCTCGTCGCGCAGCCCCCGGCCGACGGCGCGGAGCAGGGCGAGCGCCCGTCGCGCCTGCGCCGGCGACGCCCCCGCCATGCCGCACGTCGGCGAGACCATCAGCCCGGCCGCGAGCGCATCGCCCTCGACCCCGAGCCGGTGCCCGAGCCGGACCACCGGCTCGACGGTACTGGCCACCACCGACGACGGCAGCGCTGCAGCGGGCCCTGCCCCGGGCACGATCCCGGCGATCAGCCGGCCGCCCCGGTCGAGCAGCTCGCCCACCTCGTCGTCGTCGCGCTCGCTGTGCAGCAGCAGGTCGACCGAGAGCGCATCGGCGCCGGCGCGGCGCAGGAGGGCCAGCGGCGGGCGCTGCGCGCAGCAGTGGACCGCGACCGCGGCGCCGGCGGCATGGACGGCGTCGACCACCGCGGCCAGCGCCTGCTCGACGACCGGCTCCTCGATGGCGGCATAGCGCCCGCGCCCGCTCTGCGTCGCGATCGACCCGAGCAGCACCGCGGGCAGCGACGGCTCGTCGATCTGCAGCAGCACCCGCGAGCCGGGCACCCGGCGCTGCAGCTGCACCACGTGCTCGACGGCGGCGTGGGCCAGCGCCGCGGCGAGGTCGCGGCAGGCGCCGGCGTCGCGCACGGCGCGCTCGCCGCTGCTCAGCTCGATGGCGGCGGCCATCGTCCACGGGCCGACGACGGACGCGGCGGCCCAGCCGCGGAACCCGTCGAGGGCCTCCTCCCAGGCGTCGAGGTCCTCGCCGAGGAACGACTGCGCACGGCGCATCTCGCGCCCCGGGGCGTCGGCGAAGCGCCAGCCGTCCGGCGTCGTCTCGACGGCGAGGTCGGGCGAGACCTCGGCGAGCAGCCCGGCGGTGCGGCCGACCATGTCGGCGCCGGGGCCCCGCGCGGGCAGCTCGGGCAGGTGCGGCACGCCGTCGCCCTGGCCGAGCTCGCCGACCACGACCGCGACCGCCTCGACCACGGACGTGCCCGGCATCGAGCCGACGGCGGTCGCGCCCGCGGGCGGGGCGTCCTGCAGCAGCGGCTCGGGCACCCGCCGACCCTATGCCGCGGCCCGGCCCCGGCGGACGGGGGCAGGAGACGGCTCACCGGTTATCAACCAGATGGTTGACAAGGTGCGGTTCGCGGTGCAGTCTTCTGCTCAACCGGAAAGTTGAGGAAGGGAGGCGGCGGTGGCCGACGCGCTGTCCGCGGCGTTCGCGGCGATGGCCGACCCGACCCGGCGCGACATGGTGGCCCGGCTAGCCGACGGCGATGCCGGTGTCACCGAGCTCGCCGCGCACTACGAGATGAGCCTGCAGGCGGTGTCCAAGCACCTGCGGGTCCTGGAGGACGCCGGCCTCGTCTCGCGCACCCGCGAGGCGCAGCGCCGGCCCGTCCATCTCGAGGTCGAGGTGCTCGACCTCATGACCGGCTGGATCGAGCGCTACCGGCGCCGGGCCGAGGAGCGGTTCGCCCGCCTCGACGCCGTGCTCGACGAGCTGAAGCAGCAGGACGCACCCGCGCGCACGCGCACCCGACGAGCAGGAGGACCGCGATGAGCACGAGCAGGACCGACACGACCACGATCACCGTCGAGCCCGACATGCCGGCCGTGCGGCTGCAGCGCGACTTCGACGCGCCGCCCGCCCTGGTCTTCCGGGCGTGGGCCGACCCCGGGCTCGTGGTCCGCTGGCTGGGCCCGCGCGACCTCGAGATGGAGGTCGAGCGCTGGGACTGCCGCACCGGCGGCGCCTACCGGTACGTCCACCGCCGGGGCGACGACGAGTTCTGGTTCCACGGCAGCTTCCACGAGGCGCGCGAGGGCGAGCGCATCGTCCAGACCTTCACGTGGGAGGGAGCCCCGGACTCCGTCGCGCTCGAGACGAGACCTTCACCGACCTCGGCGACGGCCGCACGCGGATGGAGAGCATCTCGATCGCGTCGTCGTACGCCGACCGCGACGCGATGATCGCCAGCGGGATGGAGCACGGCATCCGCGACAGCTTCCTGCGTCTCGACGAGGTGCTGGCCTCGTAGGCCGCCGGCCTCAGGCCCGCGTGGCCCGGGTGATGGTGGCGGACCCGACCACGCGGGTGCCGTCGTAGACCACGAGCGCCTGGCCGGGCGCGATGCCGCGGGTGCGGCCGCGCAGCGAGGCGACGACGAGATCGCCCCCGTCGGCGGCCGCGCCGGGCAGCACCTCCACGACGGCGTCGACCGGCTCCCCGTGCGCGCGCAGCTGGACCTGGCCCTCCACCGGCCCGGCCGGCGCGGGGCCGCACCACCGGGGGCGGGCCCCCTCGACGCGGTCGACCTCGAGCAGCACCGGCGGCCCGACCATGACCGTGGACGTCGCGACGTCGACGCCGACGACGTAGCGGCGGGCGCCGTCGGCGGCCGGGCGGCCGAGGTGCAGCCCGCGGCGCTGGCCGACGGTGAAGGCGTAGGCGCCGTCGTGGCTGCCGAGGGTCTCCCCCGACTCGGCGTCGACGACCAAGCCGGGAGCCTCGCCGAGCCGGTCGCGCAGCCAGCCCGCGGTGTCGCCGTCAGGCACGAAGCAGATGTCGTGGCTGTCGGGCTTGTCGGCGACGAGCAGGCCCCGACGCGCCGCCTCGGCCCGCACGTCGTCCTTGGTGGAGCCGCCGAGGGGGAACAGCGCGCCGGCGAGCTGCTCGGCGTCGAGCACCGCCAGCACGTAGCTCTGGTCCTTGGCGGGGTCGACGGCGCGGTGCAGCTCGCGGCCGTGGGGGGTCTCGAGGATGCGCGCGTAGTGGCCGGTGGCGACGGCGTCGAAGCCCAGGCCGAGCGCGCGGTCGAGGACGGCGGAGAACTTGATGCGCTCGTTGCAGCGCAGGCACGGGTTGGGCGTGCGGCCGGCGGCGTACTCCGCGACGAAGTCGTCGACGACGTCCTCGGCGAACTCCTCGCTGAGGTCCCACACGTAGAACGGGATCCCGAGGACATCGGCCACGCGGCGCGCATCGCGCGCGTCCTCGAGGGTGCAGCATCCCCGCGCACCTGTGCGGTGGCTCTGGGGCGAGCGCGCGAGGGCCAGGTGGATGCCGACGACGTCGTGGCCCGCGTCGACCGCGCGCGCGGCGGCGACGGCGGAGTCGACCCCGCCCGACAGCGCCGCGACGACCCTCATCGCCGCGACCTCGCTCGCCGGGCGCGGGCCACCGCGGCCGGGAGGGCATCGAGCAGCCGGTCGACGTCCCGCTCGGTCGAGGACCAGCCCAGCGAGAAGCGCAGCGAGCCGCGGGCAGTCGCGGCGTCCATCCCCATGGCCAGCAGCACGTGGCTGGGCTGCGGCACGCCGGCCGAGCACGCAGAGCCGCGCGAGCACTCGACCCCCACGGCGTCGAGCAGGAGCAGCAGCGAGTCGCCTTCGCACCCGGCGAAGGTCAGGTGGGCGATGCCGGGCAGGCTGTGCTCGGGGTCGCCGTTGCGCACGACGTCGTCGACCGATCCGAGAACGCCGTCGACGAGGGCGTCGCGCAGCCCGCGCACGCGGGCGGTCCGCAGATCCATGTCGGCCATCGACGCCGTCACGGCCGCAGCGAGCGCCGCGAACCCGGCGGCGTCGACCGTGCCCGAGCGGATCTCGCGCTCCTGGCCGCCGCCGAACGCCAGCGGCACGGGCGAGAGGCCGCGGCGCAGCACGAGCGCGCCGACGCCGACGGGCCCGCCGGTCTTGTGACCGGAGAGCGCGAGGGAGTCGACGGCCGACGCGTCGACCGGCAGCGAGCCGACTGCCTGCACGGCGTCGCTGTGGAACGGGATGCCGTGCTCGGCGCACAGCGCCGCGGCCTCGGCCACGGGCTGGATCGTGCCGACCTCGTTGTTGGCCCACATCACCGTGACGAGCGCGATGCGCTCGGCGTTGTCGGCGAGCTCGGACTTCAGCCACCCCAGGTCGACCCGGCCGAGGTCGTCGACAGGGAGCCAGCCCACGTCCGCGCCCTCGCGCTCGCCGAGGTGGTCGACGGGGTCGAGCACGGCGTGGTGCTCGACCGCGGACGCGAGCACCCGCGTGCGGGACGCGTCCTCGGCACGGCGGGCCCGGTAGAGGCCCAGCACGGCGAGGTTGTCGGCCTCGGTGCCGCCGGAGGTGAGCACGACGTCGCCGGCCCGCACGCCGAGGGCGGCGGCGATGGCCTCGCGGGACTCCTCGACCACGCGCCGGGCACGGCGGCCGGAGGTGTGCTGGGAGCTGGGGTTGCCGACCTGCGCGAGCTCCTCGGTCAGCGCCGCGAGAGCCTCCGGGCGCACCGGGGTGGTCGCCGCGTGGTCGAGGTAGGCGACGGCGTCTCCCGTCAGGTCAGGCACGGTCCGAGAGTCTAGACAACGCACGGAGGGGCCCGGCCGTGACGGCCGGACCCCTCCTGAGCGGAACGTGCTCGCGCTGGGCTCAGCCCTTGCGGCGGGCGATCTCGTCGGTGAGCTGCGGGACGACCTTGAACAGGTCGCCGACGACGCCGAAGTCGGCGAGCTCGAAGATCGGCGCCTCGGAGTCCTTGTTGACCGCGACGATCGTCTTGCTCGTCTGCATGCCGGCCCGGTGCTGGATGGCGCCGGAGATGCCGTTGGCGATGTAGAGCTGCGGCGAGACGGTCTTGCCGGTCTGGCCGACCTGGAAGGCGTGCGGGTACCAGCCGGCGTCGGTGGCGGCACGGCTGGCGCCCACGGCAGCGCCGAGGGCGTCGGCGAGGGCCTCGACGGTGGCGAAGCCCTCGGGCCCGCCCACGCCGCGGCCGCCCGAGACGACGATCGCGGCCTCGGTCAGCTCGGGACGGCCCGACTTCGCGCGCGGCGCGACCTCGGTGATCCTCGCGGCCTTCGCGGCGTCGCTGAACCCCACGGCCACGTTCTCGACCGCCGGCGTGGCCTCGGCCGGCTCGGGGGCTGCGGCGTTCGGCTTCACGGTGATGATCGGCGTGCCGGTGGTGACCTTCGCCTGCACCGACCACGACCCGGCGAACACCGACTGCGTGGCAGTGCCGTCAGCAGCGACGTCGACGGCGTCGGTGATGATGCCGCTGCCGGTCTTGACCGCCAGGCGCGCCGCGATCTCCTTGCCCTCCGCGGACGACGTCACCAGCACCGCCGACGGCGACGCCTGCGCCACGACCGCGGCCAGCGCCTCGGCCTTCGCGGCGACGAGGAACTCGTCGACCTCAGGCGCGTCGACGACGTACACCTTCGCCGCGCCGAAGCGGCCCAGCGTCGCGACCGCGTTGTCGATCCCCTTGCCCAGGAACACCGCGGACGGCTCGCCGAGACGGCGGGCGATGGTGAGCAGCTCGGTGGTCGGCTTCTTGACCGCGCCCTCGGCGTGGTCGACCAGGACCAGGACCTCAGCCATGTCTGTCTCCTTCTCCTGCGATCCCGGTCAGATGAACTTGCCCGCGGCGAGGAACTCGGCGAGCTTCACGCCGCCGTCGCCCTCGTCGGTCACGACGGTGCCGGCCTGGCGCGGCGGGCGCTTGCTGGCGTCCTCCACCACCGACCACGCGGCCGACAGGCCCACCGAGGCGGGGTCGATGCCGAGGTCGGCCAGCGTCCAGGTGGTCACCGGCTTCTTCTTGGCCGCCATGATGCCCTTGAACGAGGGGTAGCGGGCCTCGCCCGTCTGGTCGGTGACGCTCACCAGCGCGGGCAGCGGCGCGGTCACCGTGGTCGAGGCGTCGTCGCCGTCGCGGCGGATCGTCACGGCACCGCCCTCCACGCTCAGCTGCGCGGCGAAGGTCAGCCCCGGCAGGCCCAGGCGCTCCGACAGCATCGCGGGCACGACGCTCATCGTGCCGTCGGTCGAGGCCATGCCCGTCACGACGAGGTCGTAGGCGCCGTCCGCGGCGATCTTGTCCAGCGCCTTGGCCAGCACCAGCGACGTGGCCAGCGCGTCCGAGCCGTGCAGCGCGTCGTCGACGACGTGATAGGCGGCATCGCCGCCCATCGACAGCGCCTTGCGCAGCGCCTCGCCGGCGGCCTCGGGGCCCATCGTCAGGTAGACGATCTCGCCGTCGCCGGCCTTCTCGATCACCTGCAGCGACTGCTCGACGGCGTACTCGTCGAGCTCGGACAGGCGGCCGTCGACGGCCGCGCGGTCGGTGGTGCGGTCAGCGGCGAACCCGCGGTCGCCCGCGGCGTCCGGCACGTGCTTGACCAGAACGACGATCTTCATGGCCGGGGTCCGACCTCCCTGCTCGACACGCGCCCTGCTGAGGGCTGCCTTATACCCAGGATGCCCTGCGGCTGTACCGGCGCGGGCGGCGGCCCCGGGCGGGCCGTGAGGTGGTGCCGGGTTGTTCGTACCACACGTTACCCGTGGGTAACAAAACCCGCGCGGGGAGGGTGCGCGCCGCGTGCCGGACGTCGGCACGTCGGGACGCGGGAGCGGCCGCCGCTCAGGCGAACGCGGGGCCGAACGACACGGTCTCGTCGCCGCGCACCAGGTGCGCCGACCACCCGGGCAGCCGTCGGAACCACAGCACGCCGTCGAGCCCATCGACGAGCAGCGCGGTCGCCAGGGCGTCGGCCAGTCCGGCGTCCGGGCCGACCACGGTCGCGGAGTCGCAGCCGCGCGCGACTCCCCCGGTCCGTGGGTCGATCACGTGCATGCCCCGGCCGTCGAGCACGGACGTGGCGGCGCACGCATCGCGCACCCGGGCCCGCGCCGCGGGCCGGGTCGACCCGCGCGGGCCGGCGACCTCGACCGACCACGGCGTCCCGGGCGACTGCTCTCCGCGGCAGACGACCTCGCCGGCGGCGTCGACCGACAGGTCGTGGAAGCCGCGCTGCTCGAGCACCTCGGCGGCCAGCCCGGCCGCCCAGCCCTTCACGTAGCCGGACACATCGACACCGCCGGGGACGGCCCAGGGGTCGAACGCGCCTGCGGTGAGCTCGCGGATGCCGCGGCAGCGGTCGAGCACCGAGCGCAGCTCGGGCGGTGCGGCGTCCTCGGCAAGCACCCCGTGGCGCAGCAGCGAGGCCGGCGTCTCGTAGCGCCACGTCGAGAAGACGGCGTCGACCCGGTTCAGCAGGTCGGTGACCTGCGCGACGGCGAAGGGCAGGGCCGCGGCATCGGCCGCCGGCGTCCGGACGTCGAGGACGACGGTCGAGCCCCACACGGCGACCTCGTGGACGTGCCGGTGCGTGCCGTCGACCGGGGGCGCCGCGGCTGCGGGCGCGTGGAGGCTCACCCGTTCCAGGTCGGCCGCACTCTGCGTGAACTCGTCCGGCCGTACGGGTGGTCCTCGGGCGCCCCGCTGGCCCGAACGGGCGGAAGCCCCTCCACCCGCGCGCCGGACGCGTCGAAGGCACCCCAGCGCCGGGCGGGGAGCGTCCGCGGGGGGCGCGACGTGCACGGGGACGGATGCCGAGGGGGGCAAGCCGTGACAGTTCTGTCCGCAGCGGAGGAGTCCGCGCCGGATCAGGCGGGACCCACCCGCCGCCGCGTCCTGCAGGGAGCGGCGGTGGTGGCCGCTGCCGCCGCGCTGCCGATGGCGGCGGCCGCGCCCGCGCAGGCCGCGACGACGGGGTCGTCCTTCCTCCCGGCGAGCGCGCGTCTGCACCTGCTCCGCCGCGCCACGTACGGCCCCAGCCCGTCGGCGCTCGCCGACGTCACGCGCCTCGGGCTCTCGGGCTGGGTCGAGTGGCAGCTGCAGCCGTCGCTCATCAGCGACACCGCGGTCTCGGCGATGCTGGCCAAGCTCCCTGTGCCCAACGACGGCACAGCGATCTCCACGGTGAAGGCGAAGCTGGACGCCGGCACGATCAGCGGCTGGGACCAGTTCATGTCGATCCCGAAGGCGCACCTCATCCGAGCCACGTGGTCGCGCCGCCAGCTGCTCACCGTCATGGAGGAGCTCTGGTCGGACCTGTTCAACGTCGCGGTCCCCCACGACGGCACGAACGAGTCGCGCGCCCACTACCAGTACACGATCAGGTCGAAGGCCCTCGGCCGCTTCGACGACCTGCTGTGGTCGATCACCCGCCACCCAGCGATGCTGACGTACCTCAACAACCGCGACTCGGACCGCTTCGCGCCCAACGAGAACCAGGGCCGCGAGCTCCTCGAGCTGCACTCGGTCGGCGTCGACGCCGGCTACACCGAGGACGACATCAAGAACGCGGCCCGGATCCTCACGGGCATGTCGGTCAACAACGACACCGGCGAGTTCCAGTACAAGCCCGGCATGCACTGGGTGGGCCCGGTGACGGTGTTCGGCTTCAGCGCCGGCAACGACACCGAGGGCGGCGGCGAGGCGGTGTCCAAGGCCCTGGTGCTCTACCTGGCCCGGCACCCGAAGACGGCGCACCGGGTGGCCTACCGGATCGCGCAGCGCTTCGTCTCCGACGACCCGCCTGAGCCGCTGGTGGCGTCGCTGGCGCGCACCTACACGGCCAACCGCACCGCGATCGCGCCCGTGCTGCGGCAGCTGTTCGCCTCCGCGGAGTTCGCGGCGTCGCGCGGCCTCAAGGTGCGCAGGCCCGTCGAGCACGTGGCCGCCACCCTGCGCGCACTGCAGGTCGGCCCGGACACCGGCGACGGCGGCTCTATCAACACCCTGCTCTGGACCGCGGGGGCGATGGGCCAGCAGCCGTTCGCCTGGTCGACGCCGGACGGCTTCCCCGAGCGCGCCGAGAACTGGCTGTCGACGGCGACCACGCTCGAGCGCTGGTCGGCCAGCCGCCGGCTCGTCGAGGGCTGGGGCACGGGCGACCTGGGGCGCGCCGACCTGCGCGCGTGGCTGTTCGGCTCCGCCACCGCGACGCCCGCGACGTACGGCGACATGGTCGACATCGCCTCGAAGAAGCTCTTCTACCGCGTGCTGCCGAGCGAGCACCGCACGGCCGTCTGCACCTTCCTGCGCGCCCGCCCGCTCTCGCCGCTCAGCACCGACTCGTCGGCGCTGACCTGGCGCCTCCGCTCCTGGGTGTCGCTGCTGCTCGACACCCCGTACCACCTCTACCGGTGAGGCCCGCCATGACGACCACGACGACCACGGACGGGCGGGCCGGCTGCGACGAGTGCGCCCGGTCCGACCGCGACGGCTTCACCCGCCGCACGTTCCTGCGCGGCGCAGCGGCGGCAGGCGCCGCGATCGTCGCGCTGCCCGCGCTCGAGACCGTGTCCGCCCAGGCCGCCTACGCAGCGGGCTGGACCGGCGACACCATCGTGGTGATCTCGTTCCGCGGCGGCTTCGACGGACTCTCCGCCGTGGCCCCGCTCGGCGACCCGGACTACCTGAAGCTGCGCCCGAACATCGGCATCAGGGCTGCGGCGGCGACGCCGCTCGACGCGATGTTCGGACTGCACCCGGGCCTCGCGGCGCTCAAGCCGCTGTACGACAGCAAGTCGCTCGCGATCGTGCACGCGACCGGCATGCCCAGCCCGAACCGCTCGCACTTCGACGCGATGGTCGAGATGGAGGAGGCCGCGCTCGGCACCGCCATCCGCACCGGGTGGATCGGCCGCACCATGGGGCTGTCCGACCCCGGCGGCCCGTTCGCCACCGTGCAGATCGGCGGCACCGATGTGCCCGACGCGCTGCGCGGCTCCCCGTCGGTGCTGTCGATGTACCGCCTGCGCGACTTCTCCATCGACGGCGTCGGCAACGCCAGCGACCGCGCCCGCTGGTCGGCCGCCCTCTCGGCCCTGCACTCGACCGCCCCGGCGGCGGTGAAGTCGGCGACCGACACGACCGTCGGCGCTCTCGCGACTGTCGCGAGCATCACCGCCACGACGTACAAGCCCGCCAACGGCGCCGTCTACCCGGCCGGCGACCTCGGCGACACGCTCAAGGACGTCGCCCGGCTCATCAAGGCGGGCGTCGGCCTGCAGGCCGTGACGCTCGACGTCGGCAACTGGGACATGCACGCCGGCCTGGCCCCCACGAACAACCCGCGCTCCGGCTGGATGTGGGACCAGCTCAGCGAGGTGGGCGCGGCGCTCGCCGCCTTCGCCAAGGACCTCGGGCCCAAGCTCGACACCACGACCGTCCTGACGATGTCGGAGTTCGGCCGGCGCGCCTACGAGAACGAGTCGAACGGCGTCGACCACGGCTGGGGCAACGCCTGCTTCGTGCTCGGCGGCGGCGTCAACGGCGGCAAGGTGTACGGCACCTGGCCGGGGCTCACCAAGGCCAAGCTCGACTACACCGACGGCGACCTCGAGGCCACGACCGACTACCGCGCCGTGCTCGCCGACATCCTCAAGAACCGGGTCGGTGCCAGCGTCGGCCAGCTCGCGACCGTGCTGCCCGGCTACTCCGGCGGACCGCTGGTCGGTCTCACCAAGGCGAAGGCGTGAGGTGGCCGCCATGAGCTCCCGCCTCCTGCGCCGCGCTGCTGCCGCGCTCGCCGTCTCGGTCGCCCTCGTGTCGGGCGGCCTCGTCACCGCCGCGCCTGCCTCGGCGCTGTCGCCGGTGACCTACACCGTCGACGTCCCCGACCGGGTCTGGGTCGGCCAGTGGATCGACCTCGGCCTGGCCTGCCCCAGCACGTGCCCCATCGGCGTCCTCGACGCCACCGTGTCGATCGCAGGCGGCCCGACCCTCGAGCTCCCGGCCGAGCCCGACTACACGACGTCGTGGCAGGTCGACGGCGTCACCGCTGGCGACGACGACGGCATCGTCACGCATGTCGTGACCGTGAGCTTCACCGACGAGACGGGGTCGGCGCGCACGCTCACCAAGACGGTGCGCTTCGACAAGGACAACCCGCAGCAGCCCGAGAACGTCTCGGTCACCGACGGAGACTCGGCCCAGGTGACGTGGGACGCACCGCTCATCGACGGCGGCTCGCCCATCACCAACTACTACGTCGAGGTCGACGGCAGCGGCCAGTGGAAGAACGTCGCTGCAGCCGACCGCCTCTTCTCCCTGAGCGGCTGGCCCACCGGCCCGCACACCGTCCGCGTCGTGCCGGTCAACTACTACGGCTGGGGCAGCAGCGTCGTCGTCACGGTGGTCAAGGGCGTGATGCCTCCGGCGCCGTCGGTGTCGATCAGCGGTACCACCGCGCCCACCGTGTCGTGGGCCGCGCTGCCCAGCACGTCGATCAAGCCGACCGCGTTCGCCGTCTACGCCGACGGCTACGAGGTGGCCCGCGTCGCTGCCGGAGCCACGTCGGTCACACTGACCTCGCTGGACCCCGGGCCGCAGGACATCACCGTGGCGGCCCTCACGACGTGGGGCCCGTCGACAGAGTCCTCGCCCGTCACCTGGGTGCAGCCCTCCGCGCCGAGCGCCGTCGACACCCCGGCGGTCGCGCCGGCGGTCGACTCGCTGTCGGTCTCGTGGAATGCACCGAGCAGTGACGGCGGACTCGCCGTGTCGTCCTACCTCGTGCGCGCCCTCGACCCGGCGACGCGCACGGTGCTCTCCTCGACGACGGCCACGGGCACCTCGACGACGATCACCGGCCTCATCGCCGGGGCGCCGTACCTGGTGTCGGTGGCGGCCAAGAACGCGATGGGCACCTCCGGCTGGACCGACGCCGCGGACGCGGTCGCGCCGACCGGCTCTGCCGTCGCGTCGTCGCTCACGGCCAAGGTGTCGACGTCGTCGCCGACCACGACGACCAAGGTCTACGTCTCCGGCGTGCTGACGGTCTCCGGCAAGGTCGAGACCGGCCAGAAGGTGTCGGTCTTCGTCAAGCCCGCAGGCGCGGCGTCGTGGACGCTGGCCGGGACGGCGACGGCGGGCAGCACCGGCGCCTGGTCGTTCGGCCGGGTGTTCTCGTCCACGACGGCGGTGCAGGCGCGGTTCTTCGGCTCGACGTCGCTGGACGCCAAGCCGGCCGCCAGCGCGCCGCTCACCGTCGCGCCGTCGGTGTCGGTGACGGCCCGTTCCACGACGACCTCCGGTGCCTCCCGGACGACGTTCAAGCTCGGCTCGACCGTGCTCGTGCCGGTCGTCGCCGTCGCCGCACCGGCCGGCGCCAAGGCCACGCTGCAGCGCAAGTACGGCACCCGCTGGATCACCATCACCAGCGCGACCGTCGTGTCCGGCAAGGCGCGGCTGACGTGGAAGCCCGCGTCGCGGGCCACGTTCCCGCTGCGCGTCGTCGTCGGCGGCAGCAGCACCGTCAAGACCGGCTACTCGCGGGCCTTCAACGTCCGCATCTACTGACGCAGCCGCAGCTGGGGGTCGGATCGCGCCGCAGAGAGCGCGATCCGGCCCCCGGCTGTGTCCGGGTCCAGGCCGCGCCGCACCCGCCGGCGGTGGCAGGGTCGGGGCATGGACGCCCAGCTGCGCACCGCCCCTCCCGGCTCGGCCGCCGGCGACATCGTCGAGGCCGACGGCGGCCGGTGGCGGGTCGAGACCGACGCGCTCGGCGGGGTGCTCGTGCCGGAGGACCGGCTGTGGGGTGCGCAGACCCAGCGATCCCTGTCGAACTTCGCGATCGGCAGCGAGCGCATGCCGCGCGAGGTCCACCGCGCCTACGGGCTGGTCAAGCGCGCGGCCGCCACGGTGAACGCCGCGCGCGGCCGGCTCGACGCCGAGGTCGCGTCCGCCGTGGAGCAGGCGGCCGACGAGGTGGCGCGTGGCGCGCTCGACGACCACCTCGTGCTCTCGGTCTGGCAGACGGGGTCGGGCACCCAGACGAACATGAACGCCAACGAGGTGGTGGCCAACAGGGCCAGCGCGCTGCTGGGCGGCACGCCCGGGACCAAGCGGCCCGTGCACCCGAACGACCACGTCAATAAGGGGCAGTCCAGCAACGACACGTTCCCCACCGCTGTGCACGTCGCCGTCGTCCTCGAGGTGCGCGGCTCGCTGCGCCCGCAGGTCGAGGCGCTCGCCGACGCGATCGACGGGCGCGCGCACCGCTGGGCCGACGTCGTGAAGATCGGGCGCACGCATCTGCAGGACGCCACCCCGCTCACCGTCGGGCAGGAGTGGCACGCCTGGGCCTCGCTGCTGCGCGCGGACCTCCGGCGCTTCGACGACGCCGTGCGCGGGCTGCACCCGCTCGCGATCGGCGGGACCGCCGTGGGGACGGGCACCGGCTCGCCCGCCGGGTTCGGCGCCGATGTCGCGGCCGAGCTCGCCCGGCTCACCGGCGAGCCGTTCGCCGCGGCCGACGACGCGTTCTCCGCGCTGTCGTCGTCGGCGCCCCTGCTCGCCCTGAGCGCGGCGTCGAGGGGGCTCGCGACGACGCTGGAGAAGATCGCCGACGACCTGCGGTGGCTCGGATCCGGTCCGCGGGCGGGCCTGCACGAGCTGGCGCTGCCGGAGAACGAGCCGGGCAGCTCGATCATGCCGGGCAAGGTCAACCCGAGCCAGGCCGAGGCGGTGCTCATGGTCGCCGCCCAGGTCCACGGGCTCGACGCAGCCGTCGCGCACGCGAGCGCCCGCGCCAACCTGCAGCTGCACGTGATGCGCCCCGTGGTCGCCTACGACGTGCTGCGCCAGCTCGACCTGCTCGCGGGCGCGTGCGACTCGCTGCGGCGCCACTGCATCGAGGGCGTCGAGCTCGACCGCGGACGCATCGATCTCGCGGTGTCGTCGTCGCTCATGCTCGTGACCGCGCTCTCGCCGGTGATCGGCTACGACCGCGCCTCTACCATCGCGCACGACGCCCACGAGCGCGGCATCGGCCTGCGCGAGGCGGCACTGG
>JAIUOK010000037.1 GCA_020161245.1 Actinomycetota bacterium
CCCCCCGCGAGTTCGCGAGCCCCCGACCCGGCCACCGGGCGGGGGCTCGCCTCGTTCCTGACCGGTCCGACCTGCCGACCCCGCATCACGGGCGGCGCAGAACCGCAGCACGGGGCGCGCAACGCCCGTGCTGCGCGCGTACCGTCGTGAGGGCCGGCCGATGGTCGGCGCCGAGCGCCGACCCGACGACCCTGGACGCGCTATGCCGCAGCCGCTGCGCCCCGACGACGACCGCCCCAGCCCGCTGACGCAGGCGGTCGTGGACGCGCTGCCCGACGAGGTGGCGGTGCTCGACGCCTCCGGCCGGGTGCTGCTCACCAACATCGCCTGGGAGGAGCGGATCGTCCACGGGGCCGACCGGTCGGGCGCGTGGGTCGCCTGCGGCATCGACGACGACTACCTGGTGCGCCTGGCCATCAGCCCCGAGCCCGACGCGGAGGCCGCCCGCGCCGGCGTCGCAGCCGTGCTCGAGGGATCGCTGCGCAGCTTCGGGCTCGACTACGTGGCCGAGGTCGACGGCGACCGCCGCCGCTTCCACCTCGACGTGCGCGCGCTGCCCGGCGGTGTGCCCGGCATCCTCGTCGAGCACCGCGACGTCACGGCGAGCGCACGCGTCGAGGAGCAGCTGGTCGCTTCCGCGACCACCGACGGGCTCACGGGCCTGCCCAACCGCGGGCTGCTGCTCGACCGCGTCCGGGGTGCGCTGGCCCGCTCGATGCGCACGTCGCACGTCGTCGCCGCCCTCAGCATCGACATCGACGCCTTCACCTCGGTCAACGACACCCTCGGCCGCGATGCCGGCGACCAGGTGCTGATGTCGGTGGCGCGCCGGCTCACGCGCGCCTGCCGCGCAGGCGACACGGTCGCCCGTCTCGGCGCCGACGAGTTCGTGGTGCTGGTCGAGGACGTCGACGCGATCGACAGCGTCCACGGCGTGGCGCGGCGCATCCTCGAGTCGATGGCCGCCCCGATCGTGATCGGCGGGTCCGAGCTGTGGTTCTCGGTCTCGATCGGCGTCGCCATCGCCGGCAGCCAGACCCCGGCGACGCCGGCTGGCGCCGAGGGTCTCGTGGCTGACGCCGACATCGCCCTCTACCGCGCCAAGGAGCGGGGCCGGAACCGCTACGTGCTGTTCGAGCCCTCGATGCGCGCGCACGAGGAGCAGCGGCTCGCCGTGTCCAGCGGCCTGCGCCAGGCCCTGCGCGACCGCCGGCTCCAGCTGGCCTACCAGCCGGTGTTCGCCTGCGCCGACGACCACGTGCTGGGGGTCGAGGCCCTCGTGCGCTGGGACCGTCCCGGGCACGGGCTGGTGCCGCCGTCGGGCTTCCTCGACGTCGCCGAGGACACCGGCCTCATCGTCGAGATCGGCGCCTGGGTGCTCGACGAGGCGTGCCGGCAGGCCCGCGAGTGGCAGCGCGTGGCGCCGTCGGACTTCGTCGTGGGGATCAACCTCTCCGCCCGCCAGCTCTCCGACCCCGGCCTTCCGGGCCTGGTCCGCCAGTCGCTGCAGCGCTACGGCGTCGACCCGTTCCGCATCGCCCTCGAGGTCAACGAGCGCGCACTGGTCGACGACCCCGAGCGGGCCCGCCGCACGCTGCACGAGATCCTCGGCTTCGGCGTCCAGGTCGCCGTCGACCAGTTCGGCACCGGCTACTCGTCGCTGGCCTACCTGCAGCGCTTCCCGGTCGGCGCCATCAAGATCGACCGCCGGTTCGTCGCGCTGCTGCCCGACGACCGCACGTCGTCGGCGCTGGTGCGCGGCATCGTGGGCATGGCCGACGCGCTCGGCATCATCACCGTCGCCGAGGGCGTCGAGACCGAGGCGCAGCGCACGGCGGTGGAACGCCTCGGCTGCCACGCCTACCAGGGCTACCTCAAGGCCCGCCCCGGCCACCCCGACACCATCACCACCCTCCTCACCACCGGCGCCTGACCCCACGGATCCGAGGGACACCCTTTCCGGGTGAAGTCCCCTACTGGCCGCGGCGTCGTTCCTCCGCCCCGACCAGCGGGGGCCCATCACCTGCGTGCGATAGGAGCAAGGAATGCGCCCCAAGCTGTCCACAGCACGACGGCCCGGCGGCTGGGTGATTCACAGGGACGCCTGTACTTGCGGGTGCGAAAGGCAGCCTCTGGGTTAGTGGCGTCAGCGCGCGAGCGCGCGCAGCACTGCGGCCTGCGCGTCGTCCGGCGCGACGCCGAGCAGCGCCACGGCCCGCGCGTACTGCTCGGCCGCCTCGCTGAGACGGCGCCGACGCTCGGACGGCGACGCCGCGACGCCGTCGGCCACCACCGTGCCGGTGCGGCGGCGCGAGACGACGAGCCCAGCGGACTCCAGCTCGGCGTACGCGCGCGCGACGGTGCCGGTGGCGAGGCCGAGGTCGTGAGCGAGCTGGCGGATCGAGGGCAGCCGGTCGCCGGCCTCGAGGGTGCCGCTCGCGACCATCGCCTCGAGCTGCGCGCGGATCTGCTCGTAGGGCGGCACCGCGCTCGACGGATCGACCGTGAGGATCACGCCGGAGCCTCCACCACGGAGTCGCGACGGCGCACGGGGAACGGACGACGGCCGAGCCGGCGCCCGACGACGAACCCGGTGATCGGCAGGACGACGCAGAACACGACGAGCACGAGCGCGTACAGGCCGCCGAGCAGCTGGGCCTCCCCGGCGAGCACGACAGACGGATCGTCGCCGACGGCGCGCGCGGCGAGGGTGAGGATCGCTCCGGCGACGGCGATGGACGCGGCCCAGATGCCAATGCCGACGGTGGCGCCGCCGATCGCGTGCAGCGAACGGGACCGCACCGCGTCGTCGGCAGCGGCGACGTCGGGGGCGAGATCGGGACGGGACCGCTCGAGGACGTACTGCGCGACGACGAGACCCGCCACCGAGATCGCGGCCGCACCGAGGCCGAAGCCGATGACCCACGGGTCGCGCGATCCGGTCGCCAGCGCCAGGGCGCCTGCGATCGCCCCGGCCAGGCCGAGGCGCCGCGGCCACACGGCGGCCCACGAGCCGACGTAGTCGGTGAGCTCCCGTCGCTCGAGCGACGCCGTGCGCGGGCCGTCGCCCGGATCGGTCTGGGCAGTGCGCAGCTCGGCCACGACCGAGCCCGCCCAGTACCCGATCAGCCCCCACAGCAGGAACGCCAGCTCAAACGTCAGTCGCTGCTCGCGCATGGCGACGACAACCACCCAGCCGACGCAGCCGGCCACCGCGACGAGCACCCCGACCGTCCGCCACAGCCGCGTGCGGGCGATCGCGTCGACCACGAGCCCGACGTTGTCGATCGTGACATCGAGATCGGATAGCTCCGCTACCTCCTCCACCTCTGCCCGCTCCACGGGCCGCAACCGCTGCGCCAGCAGGAGGACGGCGAAGAGCGTGAGGATCGTCACGAGGGCCAGCAGCGCCATCAACGGTGCGCCGAAGGTGGAGACCATAGGGCTTCCTCTCTTGACGCCCGGACGTCATGAATGTATCAATGCCTTGCATCATTAAGTCAAGGGGGACGGCGTGGTGAGTCAGACCCAGCGACGCGTGAGCGACGAGGTGTGGGCTGCTGCACCAGTGCGCCGGCTACCAGTGCGACGGGTAGTCGCCGCAACTGTCGCTGCCGCTGCGCTCCTCTTCGTCGGCGCCGCCGCCTGGACGACGGGGCTGGTCGTGCCCCAGCTGGAGATACAGACGACGGGCTCGGCATCCAAGGCCGGCAGCGCGACGTTCGACTACCGCTTCTTCCTGCTCAACCGCGGCAGCCGCGACATCACGCTGACGGGCATCTCGGCGGGTGCGCCCTGGCTCGCCGTGACGGAGGTGACGCGGCCGCAGGAGTGGTCGCAGGGAGCCGGAGCCATCGGGGCAACGCAGCCACTGCTGCCCCTCGTCGTCGCCCCGAGCACCGGCGAGGAGATCCGCATCGTGCTCACGGTCGACTGCGCCGCCCGCACCGACGCCGCGGTGCCGCTGCTGTTCGACGTCGACGGGTTCGCGCGCAGCCACACCGTCTCGCTGCAGCCGGAGCCGGCGACGCCGCTGTTCGCCGGCGACAGCCCGCCGGACGGGCTCGACCGCTACGCCCTGCTGCCCTGGCCGCAGTCGCAGATGGACTGGGTGTGCAACCCCTACAGGGGCGACGACGCCGAGACCGGCTGAGCCGCAGGCGTTCTCAGACGGCGGTGAGCCAGACGGCGGCGTAGGGCTCGAGGACCACCTGGCCGTGCTCGCGGCGCGGAGCCTCGCCGCTCAGCCGGTCGACCAGCTCGCTGTGCTGCAGGGTCCCGAGGGCCCAGTCGTCGACGTACTGCCAGTCGTTCGAGCAGTTGTAGAGCTGCACGACGTCGCCCGCGGCGTGGCGCCGGACGACGCCGAGCACGGAGCGGTTCGACGTCTCGACCGGACGCGACTCCACAGCCGCGTGCAGCGCCGGCAGCGAGCGGCGGACGTCAGCGAGATGCCGCACCATCGCATGCATCGTGCCCTCGATCGAGTGCGGGTCGCCACGCCGGCCGGCCCTGTCCCAGGGCATCGCGGGACGGTGCATCCAGCGGTTGTCCTCCGCGTGCGCGGGCTCGTCGAGGTAGGTGCGGTCGTTGAGAAGCGCGAGCTCGTCGCCCATGTACAGCAGCGGGATCCCGCCGAAGCCGTACACGACGGCGTAGCCGAGGCGCACCCGGCGCAGAGCGGTCTGGTAGCCGGCGACGTCGTTGGCCGCGAGCGCCGACTCGACGCCAGCGAGCGACGCCGCGGAGCCGCTCATCCGGCTGTCGCCCGTGGCCTCGTTGACCTGGAACTCCTCGCCGCGGGCGTAGCTCCCGGGGAAGCGGCCCGAGTACCACTCCGACAGGAACCGCCGGTGGTCGTAGCCGTTCCAGCCCACGGCTGCGGCGTCGCGGTCGTCGATGGCCCAGCCGATGTCGTCGTGGCAGCGCAGGTACGTCGCCCACGCCGTCGTCGTGGCCTTCGGCGGGAACCGGTCGAGCGCGCGCACGAGGAGCCGGGCATCGCTGGTGGCGAGCGCCGACCAGATCTGCACCATGAGGCTGTTGTGGTACGCCAGGTCGCTCACCGCACCGGCGTACTCGCCGACGCCGAGGTACTTCACGAGGTCGTCCGGAGCCACGATCGCCTCGGCCTTGAAGACCAGCGACGGCGCGGCGATGCGGGCCACCGCGCGCAGCGCGCGGGTGAGCGCGTGGACCTCCGGCTGGTTCTGGCAGTCGGTGCCCATCCGCTTCCACAGGAACGCGATCGCGTCGAGGCGCAGGCAGTCGACACCCTTGTTCGCCAGGAAGAGCATGAGGTCGGCGAACTCGCACACGACGTCGGGGTTGGCCCAGTTGAGATCCCACTGGTAGCTGTTGAACGTCGTCCAGACCCAGCCCTGGATCTCGTCGTCCCACGTGAAGTTGCCGGGGGCGAAGTCGGGGAACACCTCGGGGAGGGTGCGCTCGAACTTGTCTGGCTCGGTGCGGTCGTCGAAGACGAGGAAGTACTGGCGGTACTTCGGATCGCCGGCGCGTGCGGCCGCGGCCCACGGGTGCTCGCGCGCGACGTGGTTGAGGACGAGGTCGATCGTGAGCGCGATGCCGTTGTCGTGGAGCACCGTCGCGAGCTTCTCGAGGTCGTCCATCGTGCCGAGGTCCGAGCGCACGGCGCGGTAGTCGGCCACGGCGTACCCGCCGTCGTTGGCGCCCTCCCGCGGCTGCAGCAGCGGCATGAGGTGCAGGTACGTGGTGCCGAGCTCGCGGAGGTAGTCGACGTGCTCGGCGACGCCGGCCAGGGTGCCGCCGAACCGGTCGGCGTAGCAGACGTAGCCGATGGCGTCGGGTCGCTGGAACCAGTCGGGCGAGAGCAGCCGGTCGCGGTCGCGCTCGCGCAGCGGGTCGGGCCTCGAGGTCCATCCCGACACGACGACGGCGGCAAGCCGGTCGAGCAGGGCGTCACCCTCCTCGGTGCGGCCGTAGATGCGCCGCACGCCCGCCTCGAGGTCGCCGCCCCAGCGGCGCGCGCGCGCCAGCAGGTCGGCCGCCCCCGGGGCGGCCGCAGCGCCCTGGGCCCGCAGCGCGCGCAGGACCCGGGACTCGACGTCGGCGCCGGCAGCGCCGTCTGCAACCGGTTTCACGGACGTCATTGTGGCCCCTGGGTCCCCGTGATGGGAGACCCCCGCCCGAACTCGGCCCGGCAGCTGGAAACACGTCTGACACCGATCGGGCGGACGCGGGAAACACCGGCAGGGCACACTTCGCGCCATGCAGAGCCGGACGGGCGCCGCCGTGGCCTACGACGAGATGGTCGACGCCGACGGCAAGCCGCGCCCGGGCATGCACGGGGTGGCCTCCGTGCTCGACACCCTCGGGGCCGAGGGGCTCACCGAGCGGGCCCGGCTGCGCGACGCCTACCTCGACCGGCAGGGCATCACCTTCTCGCTGTCGGGCCGCGAGCGCCCGCTGCCCATGGACCTCGTGCCGCGGGTGATCGGGGCCGAGGAGTGGACCCGCGTCGAGGCCGGCATCAAGCAGCGGATCAAGGCGCTGGAGATGTTCCTCCACGACGTCTACGGGCCGGGCGAGGTGCTCGAGGACGGCATCGTCCCCCGGCGCCTCGTCACCAGCTCGCACCACTACCACCGAGCGGCGTACGGGCTCGTGCCGCCGAACGGGGTGCGCATCCACGTCGCCGGCATCGACCTCATCCGCGACGAGGCCGGCACCTTCCGTGTGCTCGAGGACAACCTGCGCTGCCCGTCGGGCGTCTCCTACGTGCTGGAGAACCGGCGCACCCTCGCTCACGTGCTGCCCGAGGTGTTCAACGGCCAGCAGGTCCGGTCGGTGTTCGAGTACCCGGAGCACCTGCTCGACGCGCTCCGCGCCGCTGCGCCGTCCGACGTCGCCGATCCCACGGTGGCGGTGCTGACGCCGGGCGTGCACAACTCGGCGCACTTCGAGCACGCGTTCCTCGCCCGCCGGATGGGCGCCGAGCTCGTCGAGGGCCGCGACCTGTTCTGCCGCGACGACCGGCTGTGGATGCGCACGGTGCGCGGCGCTCGGCCGGTGCACGTGATCTACCGACGCATCGACGACGAGTACCTCGACCCGGTGCACTTCCTGCCGGACTCGCTGCTCGGCGTCCCGGGCCTGCTCAACGCCGCCCGTGCCGGCAACGTCGCGATCGCGAACGCGGTGGGCAACGGCGTCGCCGACGACAAGGCCGTCTACCCCTACGTGCCGGACATGATCGCCTACTACCTCGGCGAGACGGCGATCCTGCCCAACGTCACCACGTACAACCTGTCCGACCCCGACCAGCGCCGGCATGTGCTCGAGCGCCTCGACCGCATGGTCGTGAAGCCGGTCGACGGCTCCGGCGGCTACGGCCTCGTCATCGGCAACCAGGCCAGCGAGTCGCAGCTGGAGGCGACGGCGCAGAAGATCCAGGACGACCCGCGCGCCTGGATCGCGCAGCCGATCGTCACGCTGTCGACGTCGCCCACCGTCGTCGGCGAGGGCGCGGTCGAGCCGCGGCACGTCGACCTGCGCCCGTTCGCGGTCAACGACGGCGACGACATCTTCGTCCTGCCCGGCGGGCTCACCCGCGTCGCGCTGCCCAAGGGCAGCCTCGTGGTGAACTCCTCGCAGGGCGGAGGCTCGAAGGACACCTGGGTGCTCGACGAGGGCGAGCGCGGTCCCGCCGGCGAGAGCGCGCCGCCCCGCGTCACGCGCGTGCGCCGCAGCGCCGTCGCCCGCCACCACGCGCCGGTCACCGCCGACGAGCGCCTGCGCCAGCAGGAGGGCCAGCAGCAGCAGTCGGCCGGCACCGGCGCGACGGGGGCCCTGCCGTGCTAAGCCGTCTCGCCGAGTCGTTCTACTGGATCGGCCGCTACCTCGAGCGCGCCGAGGCCACCGCCCGCCTCCTCGCCGAGCACTACCACCTCACGGTGGAGGACCGCTCCGTGCCGGACGACGTCGCCGCCGCCGTCGTCCTCGACGCGCTCTCGCTGCCCCACGGCACCATCACCTCGCCGTCGGAGCTCGTCCGCGCGCTGCTCGGCGACGTCGGCAACCCCTCGACCGTCATCGGAGCTGTGGGCGCCGCGCGCGAGAACGCGCGGTCGGTCCGCGATGCCATCTCCGGCGACGTCTTCGAGTCGCTCAACGGCGCCTACCTCACGCTGACGCGCGGCCTCATGGCGGCGGCGTCGCCCGGCCCGTCGATGCATCGCGTGATCGAGCGCCTCATGGTGGTCAACGGCGCGATCGAGTGGACGATGACCCGCGACGAGGGCCACTGGTTCCTGCTGCTGGGTCGCTCGCTCGAGCGGATCGACATGACGTCGCGGCTGCTCGACGTGCACCACGAGGTGCTCTGGCCGGACACGGGCCCCATCGCCACGCTCCGCTCGGCAGCCGGCCTCACCCCGTTCCTGCGCACCGGCGAACCGCCGACGGGCGACGCCGTCCGCCGGTTCCTCGTCCTCGAGCCGACCTTCCCCCGCTCGCTCCTGCACAGCGCGCGGGGCGCCGAGGAGGCTGCGCGAGGCCTTCAGTCGCAAGGGAATGCGGCCGACGCCACGCTTCTCCGCGAGGTGGGCCTGATGCGCTCGCGCCTGGAGTTCGCTGGCCTGGTGCAGGACCCTTCCGAGGTCGACGCGCTCGCCGCCGAGACCCAGATGTCGGCCGTCGACGCCGCCCTCGCCACCGCCGACGCGTACTTCCGCCAGGCCGGCACGATCGTGTGGAGCCACTGATGTCGACCGGACGCCGACTGCGGATCACCCACCGCACGGGCTACCGCTACACCGCACCGGTGATCGCCTCGTTCAACGAGGTGCGGATGACCCCGCGCGACGCCGACGGGCAGATGCTGCTGAGCCACCAGCTGCAGGTGTCGCCGCGCGCGTCGGTGCAGGCCTACTACGACTACTGGGGCGCGCTCGTGCAGTCGTTCGACGTCCACGAGGAGCACGACGTCCTCGAGATCGTGGCGACGTCGCTCGTCGACGTGCCCTACGGCCACCCGGCGGCCGAGGGGGTCGACTGGCGCGAGGTGCACGCCCCGTCGGTGATCGACCGCTGGGGCGAGTTCCTCGTGCCGACGCCGCTGGTCGACGACGCCGCCGAGGACCCTGCTCGCGCCAAGGTCGTCGACATGCTCAAGGCCCTCCCCACCCCGGCGCTCGCGATCCGCGGCGCGATCGAGGCCACGCGCGACCAGATCCGCTACGACGAGCACGCGACCGGCGTCACCACGACCGCCGGCCAGGCATGGGAGGTAGGCGCGGGCGTCTGCCAGGACTACTCGCACACGCTGCTCTCCCTGCTGCGCGCCATGGGCATCCCGGCCCGCTACGTCAGCGGCTACCTCCACGACGAGCAGGAGGCGCCCGGCCGCACGGTCGTCGGCGAGAGCCACGCGTGGGTCGAGGTGTGGAACGGCGGCTGGGAGGCGCACGACCCCACCAACGACCGCCGCGTGGGGTCGGCCCACGTCGTCGTCGCCCGCGGCCGCGACTACGCCGACGTGCCGCCGCTCAAGGGCATCTACGCGGGCGGCGCCAGCGAGTCGCTGGGCGTCACCGTCGAGATCACCCAGCTCGAGCTGTAGACCGGTTACTCGGACGAGGGCCGGTGCCACTCGCCATCAGCCCGACGTAGTTGCAGCACCCAGACCCGCCGGATCGCGCAGCCTCAGCCCTCGCCGACCACGGGCTACGAGCCCTCTCGCCGGGAACTGCATCAGGATCGCGGACCGCAGCTGGATTGCCTCCTGGCTGCTCGACCCAGCGGGTGCAGCGTGCCGGGCTCAGGCCGCCCAGTCCGACGACGCGATGGACACAGCCTTCTCCGAGGCTGCCTTCACAGCCACGTCAGCCGGACCGAGGTCGCAGGGTTGCGCCACGACCCACTCGATGTCGTGCACGCCCATCGCGCCGAAGCAGAGGTTCATGTGCCCCTCCTGGAAGTTCATCGCCTCCAGCGGGCTGCCAGGGCTGTAGTCGCCGCCCCGCGCGGTGATGAACACCAGCTTCTTGTCGTTGACGAGCCCGACGTAGGCGCCGTTCTCGTCCACGGTCAGGGTGAGGCCCGGCTGGATGATGCAGTCGAGGTAGTACTTGAGCGAGAACGGCACGTTCCAGTTCCACATCGGGGCGGAGACGACGTAGCGGTCCGCAGACTTGAACTGCTCGACCAGCGCGGCGATCTCCTTCCACGCCGGGTCCTCGGTGCGCGGGGTGGAGTGCCCGTACATGACCGCGAACTTCATTCCCATGTCGAACGCGTGCGCCTCGTGGCCGATGACATGAGGGTTCATCGACGGCAATCCGTCGCCGTGCAGGTCGAGGGTCTCGACCTCCAGGCCCGGATGCGCCTCCGCGAGCGCATCGAAGAAGGCGCGCGAGACCGCGAGCGTGTTCGAGCCGGCGCCACGCGGCGCGGCCATGATGTGCAGGACCTTCATGGGTTCCTCCTGGGTGCTGGGGCAGGACGTTGCAGCGTTCAGGGAGCCGCGCTTGGCGGGACGGGCGGCAGGGTCCGGACGAGGTAGTCCCACGCCTGCTGAAGCGCGGCGGGGCTGTAGATCCGCAGCCGCTTGGCCTCGGACTCGGCGTCGTCGCTCCACGTAGGCCATCCGCCGGCAGCGAGCGTGAGGAGCTGTACCTCGCACGCGCGCTCCAAGAGGACGGCGGTCACGGTCGCCGTGGCGACGTCCGGCCCGACGCACACCACGCCGTGGTTGACGAGGAAGGCGGCGCTGGCGCTGCCGAGCACCTCTGCCAGCCGCTTGCCGAGTTCAGCGGTGACGATGAGGTCGCTGGTGTCGGTGAACCTCGGCACAGGGTCCGGCCCGAAGAGGTTGGCCTCGTGGCTGACCGGACGCAGCGTCTGGCCGGACGCCGCCAAGGCGACACTGTGCCGCGGGTGGATGTGGACCACGGCACCCACGTCCGGCCGGGCGGCCAGGATCTCGGTGTGGATGGGGTACTCCACGTGCCGCTGCCCTCCACCTGCGAGGACCTCGCCGTCGTGGGACACATGGTGGACCCGCTCCGGCGTGATCTCCTCCAGACCCCAGCCGGCCTGCTTGAGCCAGATCCCTTCACCGCTGGGATGACGGGCAGAGACGTGACCCCAGATGAGGTCCCCTGCGCCGTGCGCTGCGAGAACACGGCAGGCGTAGCCGACCTGGCGACGCAGGTCGTCCGGGTTCGAGACGTCCGTGGGCATGATGGATCGCCACCTCTCGTGTCGGGGTGGGGCGGTGTGCGGCTGTCGGGGTTCTTCCGGTGGTCTAGACGTTCGCGCCGATCTGCTTGGCCGTGAGCTGGGCCCACTTGGCCATGCGCTTGATCTCGTAGTCGCTTAGCCGGCTGAGGGGAGCAGCGACCGAGATGGCGGCGCGCACGTGCCCACGCCGGTCCACCACCGATACGCCGACGGATCCGACGCCTGCTTCGCTCTCCTGCTTGCTGACGGCGTAGCCGCGTCGCCGGATGGCCGTGAGCTCACGTTGAAGGGCACCCAGATCGGTCACCGTCGCCGGGCCCACCGGCTCGAGCGCCGTCGCGGCGAGAACGCTGTGGAGGTCGTCCGCGGAGAGGGCAGCGAGGATGGCCTTTCCGACGGACGTGGCGTGCGCCGGCATCGACCGGCCGACGCGCGACACCACACGCAGCTGTCTCGAGCTCTCGATCGACTCGAGGAACTGCACGTCGGCGCCCCGGAGGACGGCGAGGTGCACGGTCTCGTCCGTCGCCTCATTGAGCTCGGCCAGGAACGGCAGGCTGACCTCGCGCAGGTTGTCCCGAACGCCGGCGCCGAGTCGCAGCACACCGGCCGACAGCCGGTACCGGCCCGTGCGGGAGCGGTCGACCAGGTCGCGGCGCTCCAAGGTCACCAGCAGCCGGTGCGCCACAGTGCGGTGGACGTCGACCGCGGCGGCGATCTCCGTGGTGGAGAGCTCCTCGGCCGACGAGGCGAGCAGCTCGAGGATCTGCAGGCCCCGGTCCAGGGTCTGCGCGATCTGCGCGTCACCAGCGTGCCGGGCGGCGACCCCGGTCACGAGGCCTGCGGCCCGAAGGAGCCGGTCTCCATAAGGACCGCCGCCGCCGCTCCCGCCTCGGTCAGCCGCATCGTCCCGCGTGACTCCAGCAGCCAGGCCAGGTAGCCCTCGGGGACGTGCTCCTCAGGTCCCCAGTGCGTCACGCCCTTGGGGACCCAGGCAAGCCGGGCCGGCTCGTGGATCGCTCCGTACGCCCCGGGGCCCTCGACGTAGAAGATCAGCTCGTCGTAGTCGGCGTTGTGATGCTGCGGCGGACGGCCCTCCGGCGGACGGCTGCTGAGCGTGTAGAACATGAGATCGGTGCTCGGCGTCTGGAGGAACTGCGCCGGCGGGCCGCCGTGCGCGTAGGACAGGGTCGCGATGGCGGCGAGGTTCAACGACCACGCCGGCGGGGTCCCGTCGACGATCACCTTCGTGGCGACCGGGTCGTGAACGGTGGTGAAGCGCGTGATGCCGTCGAAGGACTTCAGCCAGAGCTCGCGCGGTCCATCCTCAGCAGGAGGAGTGACGGCGGGGCGCTTGACGTCGCGACCGAAGTTCACCATGCCGAACGGGGCAGGCGGGTTGAGGTCGAGCATCTCCGGCGTCTCCACGATGATGCGGAGACCCGCGTCTCCCGTCGGATGGACGTCGTAGGTGATGGTGCGGCCGAGCCACACGAAGTCCCCGGGACCTGCCTCGAGCGTGCCGAAGTCCGTGACGTAGCGGAAGGTCCCCTCCTGCACGAAGTGCACCTCGTCCGCCTCCGTGTTGCGGAAGAGGAACGGTGTCGGCTGCGTCCGGCGGGAGACGCTCAGCGTCACGCCGTTGCGCGAGGTCGCGACGACGGTGGGCAGCGCAGCGGCATCGGAGGCGTCCGCGCAGGCGACCCTGTCCAGCGCCACCTGATGCGGGGCGTGCGGCCCCGTGACGGAGGTGTACTCGTAGACCTCGTACGGACGGATCGCCACGGCCATCTTGCCGAGGAAGCCATCGCGCGTGTAGAGGTGCAGGCCAGGAGGCGGTCCGGCGTGCTTGTCGGCCATGCGGGTTCTCCTTCGACAGAGCTGGGGTGTCAGGCGTTGCGGACGGGGAGGCCGATCATCTGGCGGTACTGGTCGGGAGTCGCAGGGGTGCGGCCGAGGGCCTTGGCGGTCGCGACGACTCGCTCGACCATCTCGCCGTTGCTCTCGACAAGCTCGTCGCGGTGCGGGAACCGGTAAACCGTGTCCTCGGTCCCGACCCTCACGTGCAGGCCGAGGAGAAGCGCGGCCGTTGCGAGGTAGTGGCCCGCCCGGCCGGCCGCGCAGACCGTGATGAAGCCGTCGGGGTCGATCTCCTTGATGCGGTCGACGACCTGCTGCAGCTCGGAGAGCATCGCCTTGGGGTGGGCCAGGTAGGTGGCCAACCGGTCGGTGGCGTCGTCGTACTGGTAGCCGATCAGGATCAGCCAACAGGCGGGCACGGGCGCCAGCCCGGCTTGGAGGATGTATCGGTTGGCGAGGTCGACCTCGGCGGTGGAGTGGATCGAGAAGAAGAGCCGCGCACCCTCCTGGCGAACGACCTTGGCCACGGCATCCATCCACGGCCGCGGGAAGTTCGGAGCCATGGGCACCGTCTCCGCGAGGCCGGCGGTGATCGGGTGGACGTTCTCCTTGAAGTTCTCACCGCGCAGGACGTTGCAGTCGTACACGCAGTCGAGGTCGGTAGCGGCTCGAATGGCGGGGATGAGCTTGTCGTAGGACTCCGGGACCGAAAGGCCGGATTCCTGGATCGCCGGGATGCCCCCGAAGTCGATGTGCACCCCGCACGCGCCTGCCTCGAGGACCTCGATGGCAGCCTTCTGGAACCCGTCGAAGTCGAGCGGGAAGGACGCGGGAGCACCTGTCTCAGCCTCGCGGGCGACGCGGCCGGACACCGCTGTCGTGATGGCGACGAGGTCGGGGATGTCCCACGGCGGCTGCACGGACGGTGAGGGCGGCGCGTCCAGCTCACGAGCCCCTCGCTCGGCCAGCAGGGCGGCCCGCGACGGCAGCGTCTCCCAGGGAGCGTCCAGGTCAAGGGGCTCGAACTCAGCGGGCACAGGGTCCTCCTTCTGTCGTGATGGCGCTCGAACCGCGTCAGTCGAGGGTCATGCTTGAGAGACGCATGGGGCGTGTCAATGACGCACAGAATGTGCGTTTATCGCACCCTGTACGAACTTCGCCTTGTTTGACAGCGCATGCGGCGTTCTGGAGCTCTGAATCTGGGCCACAACATTCTTGACAGCAGAATCTGCCTTGGCAGCAGCCGTGACCCGGCCTTGAGTACGTCCACACCGGCACCGGCCCGACCCGGGCCGCCTCCACCAACCCCAGAGGAGCTCGCATGACCACCTGGCTGCGCGCCGTCTACGACGATGCCGACGCGATGGATGCCTCGGCCTTCGCCTCCCATTTCAAGGACGACGCCTCGTTCACCCTGGGCAACAACCCGCCCATGGTCGGCCCGGAGCAGATCAAGGCAGGGCTCGGGGGCTTCTTCACCACCATCTCTGGCATGCGCCACACGTTCACCCACGAGCTGACCGCGGGCAGCACCGAGGTGATGGAGGCCGACGTCACCTACACGCTTCCGACCGGCACCGTGGTGACTGTCCCGGGCGCCTCCGTGATCGAGCGCGATGGCGACAAGATCGCAGCGATGCGCAGCTACATCGACCTGCTGCCGCTCTTCACTGCGGACGCGTCGTGACCGCCGGGTCGCCCGAGTGGCTGGCTGCCTTCACGGCGGCGATCGACACTCGTGACGTCGAACAGCTCATCCCGTACTTCACGCCGGATGCCTCGTTCACCTTCGGCAACAACCCGCCCATGCAGGGCCACGAGGGTATCCGCGCGGGTATCGGGGCGTTCTACTCGGGGATCGCCGGCATCTCGCACACCGTCCCGCACAGCCACCAGCCGTCGCCTGAGGTGTCCGTGGCGGAGTTCGTCACGACGTACACGCGTCTCGACGGGGACGCCGTGACCCTCCCCGGCCTGGGAGTCTTCGAGCTGTCGGACGGGCTGATCCACACCTACCGCGTGTACGCCGACGTGACTCCTGTCTTCGCGCCAGCCGCCTAGTCCCCCGCCCCGGACAGGTCGAGCTCGAGCTGCTCCCGGCACTCCAGGAGTGCCGGGAGCAGCTGCGTGATCTGGCCCTTGCGGAAGCGAGCCGTCGGAGCCGAGACCGTCAGCGCGCACGCCGGCAGGCCGGCGACGTCGCGGACAGCCACTCCGATCGCGGTAACGCCGACCTCGCTCGCCTCGTAGTTGAAGCCGTACCCGAGCCGGCGCGTCGTCGAGAGCTGAGACAGCAGGCTCGCCATCCCGGCCGGGGTCCCCACCAGATCGGGATGGAGCTCCTCGATCTCGGCGCGGCTCAGCGTGGCGAGGAGGGCGAGGCCGCCCGATGTCACCCGAGCAGGCATGGTCGTGCCCGCCCTGGACCCCACGCGAAGTGCCTGCGTGCTCTCCACCGAGTCGACGAACACGACGTCGGCTCCCCTGCGCACGACGAGGTTCACAGATTCCTGCGTCGCCTGGCACAGCCTCACGAGATGGGGTCTGGCCGCGTCCACCAGCCTCTGCACGTCCGGCGCCTCGACGGCACCTCCCAGCGCCGGGCCGGCCCGGTACGAGCGGTCCGCCGCCTGCAGGGCGAATCCCCGGTACACCAGCATGGCAATGAGCCGATGGGCTGTGCTCGGCGCGACGCCGAGCTCGCGGGCTGCCGCCATCACGCGCAGAACGCCGTCGCGTTGAAGCATCTGCAGCAGTCGGAGCGCGTTGTCGACCGAGTCGATCGCGTATGACGGTCTGCGGCTCACCGACCACACGCTAGCCGCGGGGTTCGGCTCAGGCTGTGGCGATCGCCTCGCGCGACCTGTCGCGTCGGGTGACGGAACCACCGCCTCACCTAGACCTGAGCAGGCGTGCCGGTGACCGAGTCCAGCGGGATCGCGGTGTAGAGCGGGGGCTCCTGGTCCGGTGTCAGGGCGGTGGGCCCGTAGATCCACTCCGTGAAGGAGTAGTCGTAGGTGTCGCGCGCCCGAAGGAGGAGGTTGCGCTGCTCACGCTTGATGCCGTCGAGGTGCCAGAGCTCGCCCCACGCGCGCCCGGTGGTGAGGACGCGGCGGCAGTGCTCCGGGCGCACCGCGTCGTAGGCGGCGAGGGCCGCGGCCCAGTCGACGCCGCTGCCGTCGGACGTGCGCTGCGCGCCCTGGGCGCCGACGTGCTCGGCGAGGACCCAGCCGTCCTCGATCGCCATGATCGCGCCTTGGGCCATGTACTGCAGGGGCGGATGCGCGGCGTCGCCGAGCAGGGCGATCCGGCCGTAGACCCACTGCATCACGGGATCACGGTCGAACATCCGCCACCAGCGGTCGCGCCACATCAGCGGAAGGCCCTTCTGGACCTGCTCGCACGTGCCGTCGAACGCGCCGTCGAGCTCGTCGGGGGTCCCCCAGTCCGGCTCGCCCGCCACCGCCTTGGGCGACTGGAAGACCGCGACCTGGTTGAACATCTGGCCGCCGCGCAGGGGGTACTGCACGAAGTGGCAGCGCGGGCCGATGTAGACCACGACGTCCTTCTCGCGGACGCCGTTGTCGCGCACCTCGTCGAAGGGGATAGCCGCGCGGTAGGCGACGTAGTTGGAGCTGACCGGCGCATCGGCGACGAGGGTGTTGCGGGCTACAGAGTGGATCCCGTCGGCGGCGATGACGATCTCGGCGGTGTCCCTGGTGCCGTCGGCGAACACGGCCGTGGCGGTGGCGCCGTCCTGCTCGTAGGCGACGCACTGGGTGTCGGTGATGAGCTCGACGCCCTCGCGCTGGGCAGCGCGCAGGAAGATCCCGTGCAGGTCGCTGCGGTGGATGACCATGTACGGGAAGCCGTACTTGCGCTCGAGGTCGACGAGGTCGAGGCGGGTGAGCTCGGAGCCGTCGGTCGCATCCTTCATCACCATCGCCTCGGGCAGCACGCCGAGCGATTTCGCCTCGTGGAGCAGGCCGTACGCATCGAGGATGCGCGTGCAGTTCGGCGCGATCTGCAGGCCGGCGCCCACCTCGCCGAACTCCGACGACCGCTCGTAGAGGCGGACGCGGATGCCCTTGCGGGCGAGGGCGGTCGCGGCGGACAGCCCGCCGATGCCTCCGCCGACGATGAGGACGTCAGGGTCGGTCATGGCAGTCTCCTGGTTCGAGGTCGGTGTGGTTCTGGGCTGCTTCGGCGTCAGAGCCAGGCAGGCTGGTCGGGGCCGAGCCGCGCGCGGCCGCATGCGTAGGCGGCGATGTCGGCGAGGCTGCCCTCGATGGCAGCGGGGACGTCGGCGCCGGGGATGTCCCACCGATGCCCGCCAGCGTGGAGGACGAGGGCGGGTTGGTCGGCGAGCGCTGCCCGGCGTGCGACGACGTCGCTGACGAGTGCGGTGAGGAAGTCCTCGGGCAGGTCGGCGAACGCGACCCCGCCCTTCAGGTCGACGGCGTGGACCATCACCTCGCGCGCGCGCATCCACGGGATCTCCGACGCCGGCACGGTCCGGCCCTGCGCCGTCACGACGTCCGCGGCCCACGCCTGCTCGGACAGCTGCGCCATACCGTTGGCGAGAGCGGTCCCCGACTGGGCGAAGCGCTCGCGCAGCTCGGCCCCGGGCAGCGCCGCTCCCGTCTCGATGTCCGCGTTGCGCTGGTCCATCGAGGAGTACATGGGCGTCTCTACACCGGTGCGCGCCCAGGTCACGAGGTTGACCAGCGCCCGGGCGTTGCCGTCGAGATGAGCCACGACGTGGGCCCGTGTCCAGCCCGGCAGACCGCTCGGTTCCGCGAGCGCGCCGCCGGGCTCGTCGGCGATCGCCCGCTCGCACAACTGCGTGCCGATCGCGGTCCAGCGCAGCGCGTCGCCGAGTGTCCGCACCATCAGACGATCTCGGCGACGGCGCGGTTCTCGGTGCGTCCCAGCCCGGAGATCTCGGTGACGAGGACGTCGCCGTCCGCGAGATAACGGGCGGGCTTGCGGGCGTGCCCCACGCCGCCGGGGGTGCCGGAGGCGATCACGTCGCCCGGGCGCAGCGTGAGGATGGTCGAGATGTACTCGACCAGCGCGACCGGGTCGAAGACCAGGTCGCCGGTGCTCGCCTTCTGCACCACCTCGCCGTTGACCAGCCCCTGCAGCTCCAGCTCCGGGCGCACCCCGCCGGGGAGCTCGTCGGGCGTCACGAGGAAGGGGCCGAACGGGGTCGTCGCCTCCCAGGTCTTTCCCTGGTCCCACATCGGGGTGCGGTACTGCCAGTCGCGCATGGTGACGTCGTTGAGCACCGCGAAACCGGCGATGGCGGCCTCCGCCGCAGCACCCGACGCACGGCGCGCGGTCGAGCCGACCACCACGGCGAGCTCGGCCTCCCAGTCGACGGCGTCGGACTCCGGGGCCAGCGCGATGTCGTCCGTGGCCCCGATGAGCGCCTCCGGGTACTTCGCGAACAGGGTGGGGTAGGTGGGCAGCTCGCGGCCCATCTCGAGGATGTGGTTGCGGTAGTTCAGGCCGACGCACACGACCTTGCCCGGGCGGGGGATCAGCGGTGCGAAGTCGGCGCCCTCGAGCGGGTGCTCGACGCCGGCGGCCGCCGCGGCCGCCCCCTGCCAGCCAGGGGACGCGAGCAGCGCGCCGACGTCGGCGTGCCCCGTCTCGATCAGACGGTCGCCGTCGACGCGGACTGCGGCGGTGCCGGAGCCGGAGCCGGTACGGATGGTCGCGAGCTTCATGGGCGTCAGGCCTTCTCGGAGCGGTAGAGGTGCAGGGCGTCGAAGATCGGGGCGTCGGAGAAGCGGAAGAGATCGAGCGCGGCGGAGTCCGATCCGTCCTGGCCGGCATCGGCCGAGACCGACCAGTCCGTCCACGACGGGACGACGAACATGTCGCCGCGCTCGACGGCCCAGGTCTCGCCGCCCACCGTGACCCGCCCCGCGCCGTCGAAGACCTGGAACACCGACGAGCCGACCTCGCGCAGCGGCGACGACTCCCGGCCGGCCGCGATGCGGTGCATCTCCGTGCGGATGGTCGGCAGCACGTCGCCTCCGGTGGCCGGGTTGGTGAACCGCACCAGCGCGTGGCCCGGCTCCACCACGCCGCGGAAGCCCTCGGACTCCAGCGCGAGCTGGTCGCGCAGCGCCGCGTCCGTGTGCACCCACCGGTAGGCCAGCAGCGGCGAGCCGGTGCCGGCCTGCACGCCGACGGGGGTCAGACCGGGATGGCCCCACAGCCGCTCCGAGCGCGAGCGGTCCGGCGTCGCGTGCTCCTCCTCGGTCACCTCGTCGCGGCCGAACTCGAAGAACTGCGACTCCGTGACGTACTGGAACGGGATATCCAGCCCGTCGATCCACGCCATGGGGGCGCTGCTGGCGTTGTGGTGGGCGTGCCAGTTCCAGCCCGCCTGCGGCAGGAAGTCGCCGCGGCGCATGGGGACCGGGTCGCGCCCGACGATGGTCCAGACACCCTCGCCCTCGACCACGAACCGGAAGGCATGCTGCGTGTGCCGGTGCTCAGGGGCGTCCTCGCCGGGCATGAGGTACTGGATGGCGGCCCACAGCGTCGGCGTCGCGTACGGCTTGCCCCCCAGCGCCGGGTTGGCCAGCGCGATGGCGCGGCGCTCGCCGCCCCGGCCGACCGGCACGAGCTCCCCCGCGCGATCGGCGAGGCGGATCAGGTTCCGCCACCGCCACAGGTGAGGGCGGGCCTTGGTCCGCGGGTGGGCGGGCATGAGATCGCCGATCTCGGTCCACAGCGGGATGAGGAACTCGCCCTCGAAACCCTCGTACAGGTCGGCGAGGGCATCCGACGGCGTCGGCTGCTCCGGCGACTCCACCATCCGGATGGGGAACGTCTCGACCACCATCACGCGTCCTCTCTCTGCGCCGGTCAGCTCCGCACGGCAGTGACAGGCTCCAAGAGCGGCGCATCGGCAGGACAGCGACTTCTGTCTTGAAGAAGTTCGGTCCGAGTCCTCGATGCCCGACCGGGCAGCGGTGGGCGCGGTGCGCCCGGCGCCTGCCGGCAGGCACCGGTGGGGCGGCTCAGTCCGGCCTAGCCGGAGTGAGGCGCTTAGATAAGGCCCATGGTCGCGTCTGTCGTCGAGCTCGTGGAGCTGCTGTCGCTCGAGCATGTCGACGACGACATCCTGCGCGGCCCCGCGCCGGCGACGACGCTGCAGCGGGTGTTCGGCGGCCAGGTGCTCGCGCAGGCGCTCATGGCTGGCGCGCGCACGGTCGACGCCGACCGGCCGCCGCACTCGCTGCACGGCTACTTCCTGCGCCCCGGCGACCCGACGACGCCGATCGTCTACGTCGTCGAGCGCACCCGCGACGGCGGCTCGTTCACCACGCGCCGCGTGATCGCGCGCCAGCACGGCCGGCCGATCTTCCACATGACGGCGTCGTTCCAGACCGTCGAGGACGGCCTCGAGCACCAGGACCCGATGCCCAACGCGCCCGAGCCCGAGGGCCTGCCGTCGCTGGCGGAGCGGATCGCCGCATCGAACCGGCCGGTGTCGCCCGACGAGTGGGGCGTGCTCGACGTCCGCTACGCCGAGGAGTCCGACGACCGCCTCGCGGTCTGGATGCGCACCATCGACCGACTGCCCGACGACCCGATCCTGCACGCCTGTGTGCTCGCCTACGCCAGCGACCTCACCATCCTCGGCACCGCGCTGCGCCCGCACGGCATCGGCTTCGAGCACCCCGGCCTCATCAGCGCGTCGATCGACCACGCGATGTGGTTCCACCGGCCGCTGCGCGTCGACGAGTGGGTGCTCTACGACCAGGACACGCCATCGGCGTCGGGCGGCCGCGGGATCGGGCGTGGCCGGATCTTCAGCCACGACGGCCGGCTCGTGGCGACCACCGTTCAGGAGGGGCTCATGCGAATGCGCCGCCCCGCAACCGAGCCGGACGCTGGACAATCTGCCTAGCGAGAATCCAGATCGGCAAGCATCGAGCCAGCCTCTGAGCAGCGGCTTGCGCGAGAAGGCCAGCCTCTCCACAGTGTGCGGCTCCAGAGTGATCAGGCAGCACGACGAGGGAGACCCGGTGGAGAACCACCCCGCGAGCATCTGGGGCGACGAGACCCCCGTCGTCGCGTCCGTGCTGGCGTGGGCGGCGCAGCGCGTCGTCACGGCCTCCGACCCCAAGTGGACGGCGCGGCCCGCCTCCGAGCTGGCCGCGGAGACCGGCTTGACGGTGACGCCCGAGGGCATCGGCGCGCAGGAGGCGCTGCGCATCTTCCGCGAGGTGCTCGCCCCGGCCACCCGCGCGCAGGACGACCCGCTCAACCTCGCCTACATCCCCGCCGCTCCGACACGGGCGGCCGTGAGCTTCGACCTCGCCACGAGCGCGGCCAACGTCTTCGCCGGCTACTGGGAGTCGGGCGCGGGCGCGATCCACGCGGAGAACCAGGCGCTCGCCTGGATCTGCTCGCTGCTCGGCTGGCCGAGGACGGCCGGCGGCGTCTTCGTGTCCGGGGGCACCACCGGCAACCTCTCCGCGCTCGTCGCGGCACGCCACGGCGCCGAGCAGAAGCACGGCCACCCGGCCGGTCGCTGGAAGCTGGCCTGCACCGCCGACGCGCACTCGTCGATCCGCGCCGCCGCGCGCGTCATGGACGTCGAGGTCGTGGAGGTGCCGGGCGACGAGCTCGGGCGACTCACCGGGCCCGCGCTCGACGCCGTCCTGTCGCAGACGCCCGACGTCTTCGGCGTCGTCTGCTCCGCCGGCACCACCAACTCCGGCGTGGTCGACGACCTCGTCGGCGTGGCAGACGCGTGCGAGAAGCACGGCGTGTGGATGCACGTCGACGGCGCCTACGGCGGCGCGGGGCTCTGCGCGCCGTCGGTGCGCCACCTCTTCGACGGCATCGAGCGGGCCGACTCGTTCATCGTCGACCCGCACAAGTGGCTGTTCGCGCCCTACGACGCGTGCGCCCTCGTCTACCGCGAGCCCGAGAAGGGCATCGACGCTCACGCGCAGCGGGCCAGCTACCTCGACCAGGTCGACCGCGCGGAGTGGAACCCCTCCGACCTCGCGGTGCACCTCTCGCGGCGCGCGCGGGGGCTGCCGTTCTGGTTCAGCCTCGCCACGCACGGCACCGACAGGTACGCGGCAGCGGTGGAGCGCAGCATCGCGACGGCGCGCGTGGTCGCCGAGGCCATCACCGACTCCGACCATCTCGAGCTGTGCTTCGAGCCGCAGCTGTCGGTGGTGCTGTTCGAGCGCCCGGGCTGGACCGACGATCAGTACACGGCATGGTCGACGCGGCTGGCCAAGGACGGCGTCATCCTCGTGCTGCCCACGCGGTGGCAGGGGCGGACGGTCCTGCGACTGGCGTTCGTCAACCCGATGACCCACGCCGACGACGTGATCGCGGCGCTCGACACGCTGCGCTGAGCGCTAGAACGACGCGCGCGGCTTGCCGCGGTACATCGCGACGTCGGCCGCGTGGAGCACCGAGCGCGGGTCGGTCATGAAGTCGTCGACGATCGCGACGCCGATGGACACGCCGATCTCGACGTCGCGTCCGCGCACCCGGAAGGGCGGCACGATCGAGTCGCGGACGCGCTCCGCCAGCGCATCGACCTCGCCCTCGTCGTTCATCCAGGTGGCGAGCACGACGAACTCGTCGCCGCCGAGGCGCGCCACGGTGTCGTGCAGCCGCACGGCCTGCCGGAAGCGGCCGGCCACCTCGATGAGGACGTCGTCGCCGGCCTCGTGCCCGAAGGTGTCGTTGACCTCCTTGAACCGGTCGAGGTCGCAGAACAGCACCGCGACCACCTCGCCCGAGCGCTCGCGGCGGCGCATCGCCTCGCCGATGCGGTCGAGCAGCAGCGCGCGGTTGGGCAGGCCGGTGAGGGCGTCGTGGTTGGCCTGGTACTCCAGCAGCGCCGCCGAGCGGTCGTGCTCGAGGACGAGCGTCGCGAGGTCGGTGCACTGCTGCGCGACGGTGTCGACGTCGTCGGGCACGCCGGCACCCGCTGCCCCGAACAGCTCGAGCTCGCCGGACTCCGACGCGACCGTGCCATCGCCGATGGCCCAGCGCCGTACGAGGTCGTCGCCGGCGGGACGCAGCTGCGCGGCCTCGGAGAGCACCACGCGGTCGGCCACGAGCAGCCGGAAGGGCAGGCCCCCCGTCGCCCGGGAGGCCAGCTCCACCACGGACGCGAGCTGCTCGTGCAGCGGCGCGCCGGTGGCCATCCGCTCGAGCACGCGGGCCTGGCCGCGCTCGAGCAGCGTCGCCCTGGCCAGCGCGGCGCGGGCGTCGTCGAGCACCTCGCGCTCGCGCTCGATGGCGGCGTCGACCCTGCGGAAGTAGCGGCGGACGTCGACGGCGATCCAGATGCCCAGGGCGATGGCGGCGATGAGCGCCGCGACGAGCAGGGCCGACTCGCGCACGGTCTTGACGAAGCTGCTCTCGGCGTCGGCGACGTTCTGGGAGCGCCAGGTGACCGTCTCGAGATCGCCGAGCCGTCGGCTCTGCCGGGTGAACTCGCGCAGCACCGGCTCGGCCTGCATCGTCCAGAGGCTGTGCTCGAGCGGCTTGAGGGTGCCGGCCGGCACGCGCGCAAGGAGCCCGTCGACGTCGTCGAGCGCCTCGCGGTAGACGCGAGGCATGGCGTCGTAGCCGGTCGTGCCGTCGGCGGAGACGACGCTGAGCCGCTGGTTGAGCAGCGCGCGCGCCACCTGCACGTCGCGGCGGGTCGCGCGGCTGTCGAGGTACTTCTCCATGACGACCGACAGCGCCAGGCTCTCGCGCATCGCCAGGACGACGTTGGTGCGCGTTGCCTCGCTGCTCGACAGCCCGTCGGCCTTGGCGCGGACGTCGGCCGCCTGGGCTGCGCCGGTGACGGCGAGCACGGCCAGCAGCCCGACCACGATCGCGGCCAGCACGTACTGGCCGACGCGCGGCCGGTACCGCTCGTCGGCGACGGAGGCACCCGCGTCCGGGCGGGCCGTGCCGTCGGTCATGAGCCTGTCGTCACCTCGATGCGGGTCAGGCTCCAGTTCCAGGCGTCGAGGTTGCCGGCGAGCGCGCTGCCGTCGGGGAAGATCAGGCGGACGGGGCCGCCCTGGTCGTAGGGGATGGGCTCGCCGTCGCGCTGGGTCGCGAGCAGGGCGTCACTGGCCTCGAGCGAGGAGACGGATGCCGCGTACTCGTAGTCGTTGAGCGCGATGGTGTCGATGGTCTCGGTGCTCGCGATGCCGGCCTTGTCGAGGACCTCGGACAGGCGCACGCCGGTGAACGACTGCTGCTTCTTCACGAACGGCTCGAACACGGTCACGGTCGTCGTGCCCATCGCCTCGAGCTGGGCCATCGTCATGCCGACGTCGCCGGCGGCCCCGCCCACGACCGTGAGCACCGGCTCGTCGACGCCGAGCGGGTCGATCGCCGCCTCGCCGTACGGGTTGGTCGACGTGGCCGACGGCGTCGGTGACGTGGTCGCGGACGGCGCGGGCGACGCGCAGCCGGACACCACCAGAGCGGCCGCGGCGAGGCTGAGGACGAGCAGTCGGGATCTCACCCTTATGACGGTACGGAGAGGCTTCTCGGGAAGCCCCCGGCCAACCTCAAGATTGGCTCAGTCCTGCGGCCGCACGCGTAACGGCTGCTGCCGGTACCGCGTTTCAGTCGGTTGCCGACCGGCGGCGCCGGGACGCGGCCGGCGGCTCGGACGTGGGACCGTCCGGCCCCTGCGCCGCAGCCTCCGCCAGCGCTCGCCCGACGCCGTCCGAGAGCGCCTGCGGATCCGTGCCCTCGTCGAAGACCGCGACCACCAGACGCCGCGGAGTACCGCCGCGCGTCACCATGTCGTAGGCCGAGGCGAGCCAGTCGAGCGCCTCGTCGAGATCCCGCATCGGCTCGGCGGACAGGTCGCCCTTGAGCCATCGGCGCAGCATGTGGTTGTGGATCGAGGCGAAGGATCCGGCCATCGCCTCGGCCTCGAGCGCTCCGTTCGGGCGCGCGTCGAGGCGTGAGTGCAAGTAGCGGCCGAACAGCACGCGGTAGCGCTGCACCCAGGCGATCTCTCGCGCACGGAGCTCGGGCACCTGCTTGACCAGGCGGTAGCGGCGCAGCGCGATCTCGGGGTCGACCTCGACGTAGTCGGCGAACACCATCCGCACGGCCTCGCGCATCGACGCGATGGCCGGCGCGTCGCCGCGATCCTCCAGGAAGATCCGCACCCGCTCCGAGAGCTCCTCGTGGTGCAGGAACACCACGGCGTCCTTGCTCGGGAAGTGCAGGAAGAACGTGCGCCGGGCGACGCCGGCCCGCTGCGAGATCGCCTCGACCGTGGTCTGCGCGTAGCCCTGCTGCTCGAACAGGTCGAGGGCGGCCGCCTCGATCCGGGACCGGGCGTCGGATCCGGCGGCGAGCGGGGCTGCGGAGGACACGGGAGGAAACCTACGCGCCCCCCTTCCCCTCCGTCTACACCCGGTGTAGTGTCCGATGCACCCGGTGCACCCCAGTGTCCAGAAAGGCACCCGCCATGCCCCGCGTCCCACCGCCGCCGCCCGTCGAGGTCGTCGTCGCCGAGGAGCAGCAGTACCTCTTCGCGACCACCGGCACCGCCCTGCAGGAGTCGTGGTGGGAGACCGCCGCCTGCCAGGACGCCGAGCCGGACGTGTTCTTCCCGGTCAGCGCCCAGGACCAGATCTCGCGCCGCGTGGCGCTGACGTTCTGCGGCCGCTGCGCCGTGCGCGACGCCTGCCTGCAGGTCGCTCTCGAGGACCGCTCCCTCATCGGCATCTGGGGCGGCACCGACGAGGCCCAGCGGGCGCAGCTGCGCCGCCGCCAGCTCGTCGCCAGCTGACGCCGGCACCGACGACGATCGACGGCCCCCTCGCCCTGCTCGGGCGAGGGGGCCGTCGTGCGTCGCGCTGTCAGGCGAGATCCGCCGCGTCCCTCGCGATGAGCAGCTCCTCGTCGGTAGGCACGACCATGGCGATCACCGGCCCGTCGGCGGTGATGCGGCCGCCTGTCGTCCGGCCGTGCTCCTCGTTCGCGTCGACGTCGATGCGCAGTCCGAGCACCTCGAGGTAGGCGACGATCGCAGCCCGCACGGGCGCCGCGTGCTCGCCGATACCCCCGGTGAAGACGACGGCGTCGAGGCGGCCGAGCGGGACTGCAAGTGCCGCAACGGATTTCGCGGCGCGGTAGCAGAAGACCTCGACCGCGAGCGCTGCGTCGTCGTCACCGGCCGCGGCAGCCTCGAGCAGGGTGCGCATGTCGTTGCTCGAGCCGGACATGCCGAGCAGCCCCGAACGTGTGTTGAGCGCGTCGACGACCCCGGCCGCGTCGGTGCCGAGCCGGGCGGCGAGGAACGCCAGCAGCCCGGGGTCGACGTCGCCGCTGCGGGTGCCCATGACCAGTCCCTCGAGCGGCGTGAACCCCATGGTGGTGTCGACCGAGCGCCCGTCGCGCACCGCGGCGGCCGAGCACCCGTTGCCGAGGTGCAGCGTCACCAGGCGCAGCCCCTCGGCCGGGCGGCCGAGCATCTCCGCCGCCTTGGCCGAGACGTAGCGGTGGCTGGTGCCGTGGAAGCCGTAGCGGCGCACGCCCAGCTCGGAGTACCACTCGCGCGGCACGGCGTAGCGGTAGGCGCGGGGCGGCATCGTGGAGTGGAACGCGGTGTCGAAGACCGCGGCCTGCGGCAGGTCAGGCAGAAGCTCCCGCGCCGCGGCGATCCCGGCGAGACCGCCGGGCAGGTGCATGGGAGCCAGTGGCACGAGCTCCTCGAGCCGGGCGACGACGGAGTCGTCGAGGATCACCGACCCGACGTACTCGGAGCCGCCGTGCACGACGCGGTGCCCGACGGCGCCGAGAGCGGCGCGCTCCTCCTCGGACATGAGGCCGAGCAGGTGCGCGACCGCCTCCGTGTGACTGCCGCCGGGCAGCGGGTCGGTCCGCCGCTGCTCGCCGCGCGAGAGGTGCGCGACGGCGTCGTCGGAGCCGAGCCGCTCGGCGAGGCCGGTGACCGCCCGCCGTCCCGACACGGGGTCGACGACGGCGAGCTTCACCGACGAGCTGCCCGCGTTGACCACGAGCACCCAGGGCGTGTCAGCCGGCAGTGTCACCGAGGCCCCATGCCCAGTCGCGGACCTCCGGCATGTCCTCGAGGTTCTCGACGACGTACTCGGCGTGCCGCGCCAGCTGCGCCTCGCACCACTCCTTGACCTCGCTCGCGCCCTGCGGCGTGCGGCGCGCGTTGTTGATCGCGTCCATGACGAGGTGGTAGCGCGACACCCGGTTGCGCACGACCATGTCGAACGGCGTGGTGGTCGTGCCCTCCTCGATGAAGCCGCGGACGCGGAACCGGTCGGCGTCGGGACGGCCGTGCACCAGCTGGTGGATGGCGCCCGGGTAGCCGTGGAAGGCGAACACGACGTCGACGTGGTCGGTGAACAGCTCGCGGAAGTACGTGTCGTCCATACCGTGCGGGTGGTCGCGCCGGCGCACGAGCGTCATCAGGTCGACGACGTTCACCACGCGCACCCGGAAGTGCGGCAGCTTCTCCTTGAGGATCTCCGCCGCTGCGATGGTCTCCATCGTCACGACGTCGCCCGCGCACGCGAGGACGATGTCGGGGTCGGACGAGCCGTCGTCGTTGCCGGCCCACTCCCAGACGCCGGCGCCCTTGGCGCAGTGCGCGTCGGCCTCCTCCATCGTCAGGTACTGCAGCTGCGGCTGCTTGTCGATGACGATGCAGTTGACGTACGAGCGCGACGTGAAGCAGTGGTCGGCGACCGAGAGCAGCGAGTTCGCGTCCGGCGGCAGGTAGACGCGGCCGATGGTCCCGCGCATCGTGATGATGTTCTGCAGCAGGCCGGGACCCTGGTGCGAGAAGCCGTTGTGGTCGTTACGCCACGCGGTCGAGGTGAGCAGGATGTTGAGGCTCGGCACGGGGGCGCGCCAGGGCAGGTGCGCGGCCTCCTGCAGCCACTTGGCGTGCTGGATGGTCTGCGACGCGCTGACCATCGCGAACGCCTCGTAGGTCGCGAACATGCCGTGCCGACCGGTGAGGGTGTAGCCCTCGAGCCAGCCGTGGCAGTTGTGCTCGGAGAGCACCTCCATCACCCGGCCGTCGCGGCTGAGCGACACGTCGTCGGGGGTGACGTGCTCGGCGAACATGCGGTCCGACACCTCGAACACCGCGCCGAGCCGGTTGCTGTTGGTCTCGTCCGGGCAGAACAGCCGGAACCGGTCGGGGTTGCGCGTGTAGATGTCGCGCATGAGCTCGCCGAGCTTGCGGGTGGATTCCAGCTTCACGGTGGCCGGCGAGGGGACGTCGACGGCGTAGTCGTGGTGGCTGGGCAGGTCGAGGTCCCGCGTGAGCAGGCCGCCGTTGGCGTGCGGGCTCGCCGACATCCGCAGGTCGCCGCTGGCGTTGGCGCTGCGCACCAGCTCGGTCGGCGAGCCGTCGGCGTCGAAGAGCTCCTCGGGCCGGTACGACCGCAGCCAGGTCTCGAGCAGCGCGAGGTGCTCGGGGTGGCCCTTCACACCGGACAGGGGTACCTGGTGCGAGCGCCACGTGCCCTCGGTGCGCTGGCCGTCGACCTCCTTGGGACCGGTCCAGCCCTTGGGGGTGCGCAGCACGATCACGGGCCAGTGCGGGCGCGAGCCGTCCCAGTCGCCGCCGCGCGCCGAGGCCTGGATCTCCTTGATGCGGACGTAGGCGCGGGTGAACGCTGCGGCGAAGCGCGAGTGCATGCCGGGCAGGTCGTCGCCCTCGACCTCGATGACCTCGTAGCCGTGGCCCTCGAGCAGCTCGCGGACCTCCTCCGGGTCCTTGCGGGCGAGCACCGTGGGACCGGCGATCTTGGCTCCGTTGAGGTGCAGGATCGGCAGCACGGCGCCGTCGCGGGCCGGGTTGAGGAAGGAGATGCCCTTCCACGAGCCCTCGAGCGGGCCGGTCTCCGCCTCGCCGTCGCCGACGATCGCCAGCGAGATCAGGTCGGGGTTGTCCATCACCGAGCCGAACGCGTGAACGAGCACGTAGCCGAGCTCGCCGCCCTCGTGGATGGAGCCGGGGGTCGGCACGGACACGTGGCTCGGGATGCCGCCCGGCGCGGAGAACTGCCGGCAGAGCCGGACGAGGCCGGCCTCGTCGAGCGACACGTCGGGGTAGATCTCCGAGTAGGTGCCCTCGAGGTAGCCGGCCGCCACGAGCGCGGGGCCGCCGTGGCCGGGTCCGGCGAGGTAGATCATCTCCTGCCCCGTGCGGCTGATCAGCCGCGACGCGTGCGCGTAGACGAACGACAGGCCCGGGCTGGTGCCCCAGTGGCCGAGCAGCCTCGGCTTGATGTCGTCGGAGGTCAGCGGCTCGCGCAGCAGCGGGTTGGACTTCAGGTAGATCTGCGCGACGGTCAGGTAGTTGTTGGCGCGCCACCACGCGTCGACGGCCGCGATCTCGGCGTCGGTCGGGTTCGCGAGCGATTCGACGAGCTCGGCGGACAGGACGGTCTCGGTCACGATCGGGTCCTCCAGGTCGGTCCATCAGGACCGGGGGGACGCCGGTGTCCCCCGCGGGCGGGGCCGCGCGCAGCACCGGCCGGGCGGGCCCGCGAGGGCCGGCACCGCGGCGCCGGAAGCGCTTTCACGCAAGGTCGACGCTAGTCGCGATCGCGGGTCGCGCGGGGTGGAAACGGTGACGAGGTGACGACCGGCACCTGTCCGGAGGGTGTCCGGACGTCCCCGGCCCGAGGGGCGTAGGGGGACTCCTGCGGATTCGTCGGCGCGAGGTGTCCGTCCGGCGTCAGGCTGTTCGTCCTGAGGGTGAAGGACGGCCAGAGGGGCCGTCGGACGGACCGGGAGGCAGCCATGCCGCAGTACGCCGCGCTCATCTACAGCACCGATCTCGAGCCCTCGGACCCGCGGTTCGCCGCGATGATGCCGGGCTACAACGCGTTCGGCCACGAGGCGGAGGCGGTCATCCGGGGCGGTGCCGCGCTCTACAACAACGCGACCGCCACCACGGTCCGCGTGCAGGGCGGCAAGGGCGGGGACGTCGTCACCACCGACGGGCCGTACGCCGACACCAAGGAGGCCCTCACCGGCTTCTACCTCATCGAGGCAGCCGACCTCGACGAGGCCGTGGTGTGGGCCGCGAAGATCCCTGCCGCATACGACGGCGGCTGCGTCGAGGTCCGTCCCGTCGTCGACTTCGGCTGACGGGGCACCATCCCGATGACGTCGCCGGTGGACGCCGTCGAGCGCGCGGTCCGCGAGGAGTTCCCGCGGATCCTCGCGACGCTCGTCCGCGTCACCGGCGACGTCGGGCTGGCCGAGGACGCCGTCCAGGACGCCGTCGAGCGTGCGCTGCAGACGTGGCCGCGCGACGGCGTCCCCGACGAGCCGCGGGCCTGGCTCACCACTGCTGCACGGCGCTGCGCGATCGACCGCGCGCGCCGCGAATCGCTGCGACACGGGAAGGAGACGCAGGCCGTGTGGCTCCAGGACCCCGACCCCGCGCCGCCGCCCGAGTCCGTCGTTCGCGACGACGTGCTGCGGCTGGTCTTCACCTGCTGCCACCCCGCGCTCTCCACCGAGGCGCAGGTCGCGCTGTCCTTGCGCACGCTGTGCGGCCTCACGACCGCGGAGGTCGCGCGGGCGCTGCTCATCCCCGAGGCGACGGCGTCCAAGCGGCTCACGCGGGCGAAGCAGAAGATCGCGGACGCCCACATCCCCTACCGCGTGCCGTCCGATGCCGAGCTTCCGTCGCGGCTGCGCGGTGTGCTCGCCACGGTCTACCTGGTGTTCAACGAGGGGTACGCGCCGTCGAGCGGCGACACCGTCGTGCGCCAGGACCTCGTCGACGAGGCGATCCGGCTCGGCCGCCTGCTGCGCGACCTCATGCCCGACGAGCCAGGGGTGCTCGGCCTGCTCGCCCTGATGCTGCTGCTGGACTGCCGCCGCGCGGCCCGGACGGCGGCGGACGGGTCGGCGCTGCGGCTGGCCGACCAGCGGCGTCACGCGTGGGACGCGCGCATGGCTGCCGAGGGCGTGGCGCTCGTGGCCGAGGGCGTCCGCCGGACGCCGGTCACGCCCGACCCGTACGTCGTGCAGGCGGCGATCGCCGGCTGCCATGCGCTGGCTCCGTCGTACGAGGAGACCGACTGGGACGCGATCGTGTCGTGGTACGACGTCCTGCTCACCATCGACGCCTCACCGGCAGCCCGGCTCGGGCGCGCTGCTGCGATCGCCGAGCGCGACGGCGCTGCGGCCGGGCTCGCCGAGGTGCAGGCGATCGACGGGCTCGACCACCACGCGTGGTGGCACGGGGCCCAGGCCGAGCTGCTGCACCGGCTCGGCCGCGACGACGAGGCGCTCGTCGAGCGCGGGCAGGCCGAGCGCCTCGGCCTCAACGCCGCCGCCCTGCGCACCCTCGACGCCAGCCTCGCCGCACCCCCGAGCCGCTGAAGGACCCGCTCTGGATGGGTGTCGCGTCGCCATACCGCCGCGTCACCCCTCCAGATCGGTCAGCCCCACCAGCTGGGGACGTCGCCGGGCGAAGCGGCGGGGTCGGCCGGGGCGATCCAGGCGGCGTCGCCGTCGGCGCCGTAGAAGGTCCAGAACGCGGCACCGCCGGAGTCGGTGCTGCTCAGGTCGTAGGTCAGCTCGGCGCGCACCACCGGGACGTACTCGGGCCGGGCGAGCAGGCCCGCTCGATGGTGGCGAACCCCGTCGAAGGCCTCGGCCGGGCTGAGCAGGATCCTGCGCTCGCTTCCGGCCGCGCTGACGGTGGACACTGTCGCGAACCGCAGGGCGCCGTCGCGGAACACCAGGTAGGCCACGTAGTCCTGGCCGAAGCCCAGGCCCTGCTCCCCCGTCCGCACCACCTTCACCGAGGCGGACGATTCGCCGGTCGTCTCCGACACCGCGAGCGGCATGCTGGATGGGCCTGACCAGGCGCGGACCAGTGCGAGCGCGACGGATTCGCGCTCGGCCCGTGACGTCGCACGGATCGCACCCTCGCCGTCCGCACCGGTCAGGTCGACCGAGTCAGGCGCTCCCTCGAACTGCCACACCTGCACCAGCCCCGCGGGGGTGAGGAACGTGGGGGTATCGACGGGGCCTTCGATCGTCCCCTCGGTGAGACTTCCGCCGGCGTTCTCGTCGCGCCACGCCTGCGCCTCGGCTGCAGCCGAGATCCGTCGCACGACGCCGCCGAGCGGCGCCGCGAGCACCGCGATCGACGCAGGGTCGTCGAGGTCCCAGCGCTTCTCGGCGACCATCGGCACGTCGGCGACCGGCCGGTCGTCGCCGAGCGTCACGCCGTCGGCAAGGCCGATACCGGGGTCGCCGAAGGCCTGAGCCCACAGCTCGGACGCCGGGTGCGCCCCGTAGGCGACGCCGGCGCCCGCGAGCACGAGCACAAGGACGAGCGCCAGCCCCGCGACGAGGCCGCGGCCGATCTGGCGGCGGACGCTCGGGCCCTGCGAGTCCTCGGGCGCGGGCGCGGCGGCGGGCTGGTCGAGCAGCGTCATCGGTGGTCCCCCGTTCCCGGCCGCTCACCACGGCGGCCACCCGATCAAGATCGGCACGGATCGCGGCGGTGCCCGCCACCCGATCGGGTGACCTGGAGCGACCCGGGGCCCGGCGGCCGGGAGCATGGCCGGTGAGGGGGCCGGGTTATCTGCGGAGAGCCCGGCCTTCTCGTGCGCCCGGGCTCGCTTTGGAGGGGTGAGCGACGCCTATGGCCGTCGCTCACCCATCCAAAGCGGGTCAGTCCGGGGGGATGCGGTCGGCGAGGAGGGGCAGCGCGGGGTCGTAGGCGGTGCCGTGGGCGGCGTCGTGGCGGCGGCGGGCGATCCCGGAGAGCGCCTCGAGGACGACGCGGTTGGCGAGGGCCGCGGTGATGTCGGCGTGGTCGTAGGGCGGGGCCACCTCGACGACGTCCATCCCGACGACGGGGAGCTCGAGGGCGATGCGGCGGACGGCGTCGAGCAGCTCGCGGGCCGACAGGCCGCCGGCCTCCGGGGTTCCGGTGCCGGGTGCGTGGCCGGGGTCGGCGACGTCGATGTCGACCGACAGGAACACGCCGTCGCAGTCGTCGAGGGCGATCTCGAACGCCTCGTCGAGGCAGGCGCCCAGGCCGCGGTGGACGATCTCGGTCATCTCGTAGGAGCGCATGCCCTGGCGGGCCATCCACTCCAGGGTCTCCGGCTCGGGCCAGTAGCCGCGCAGCCCGATCTGCAGGAACCGGTCGCCTCGCACGGCGCCGGACTCGATGAGCTGGCGCATCGGGTGGCCGTGGCCGATGAGCGAGCCGAAGGTGATGTCACCGGTGTCGGCGTGGGCGTCGAAGTGCAGGACGCCGATGCGGCCCCAGCCCCGCGCCCGCGCGACCGCGGTGCAGTTGGGCCAGGTGATGGTGTGGTCGCCGCCGAGGATCAGCGGGATGGCGCCGGTCTGGGCGACGGTCTCGACCGCGGCCTCGAGGTCGCGGCACGAGCGCTCGGCGTCGCCGCTGAACATCTCCACGTCGCCGGCGTCGTAGACCGCGAGGTCCTTGAGCCCGTCCACGCGCAGCGCGAGCGAGGGCCGCGACCCGTCGTGGGGCAGGTAGTCGGTCTGCCGGATCGCCTGCGGGCCCAGGCGCGCGCCCGCCCGGTACGACGTCCCGCCGTCGAACGGCGCCCCCATGATCACGACGTCGGCGCCCTCGTACGTCGACGGCTCGTCGTAGGTGCACCGGTCGACGCCGAGGAACGTGATGTCGGGGCCGTACTGGCCGCCGTACCTGCTCACGCGGACGCTCCCTTCGACGGCGCATGGGCGCCGGGCCGCAGCGCCACGAGCGCAAGGTAGACCACCGACGCCACGACCGCGCTCGTCACGAACGACACGTCGATCCCGCCGGCAGCCTCGGCGATGGGCCCGGTCCACGAGTCGGTGGAGTTCGACAGGACGCCGACCGCGCTGCCGGCGAACCAGGCGACGACGGCGTCGATGTTCCAGCCGGCGCGGAACCAGTAGGCGCCGCCGGTCTCGCGCCGGTTGAAGACCTGCAGGCTCGGCTCGTCGAAGCGCCCGCCGGTGCGCAGGTAGCCGATCATCGTGACCGCCGCCCAGGGAGTGGCCAGCGACGTGAGCACGACGACGAACGTGGTCACCGCCGCCTCGGCGCTGAACACGAACTCTCCGAGCAGCACCAGCGCTGTGGCGACGACGGCCACGGCGATGGTCGACTGCGTGCGGGTGAGGCGCGGCAGGATCGCGTCGAGGTCGAGACCCATCGAGTACAGGTTCATCCCGCCCTGGCCGAGGCTCCCCACGACCGCGGCGAGCACGAACGGCAGCAGCAGCCACGACGGCACGGCGTCGATCACGCCGGCCACGAAGCTGTCGGGGTCGAGCGAGATCACGGAGACGAACGCCCCGAACAGCGTCGGGATGATGAGCCCGACGAACAGCCCGAGGAACATCGCGCCGAGCAGCCGGCCGGGCCGGTGGCGGCGCGGGCTGATGTAGCGGGTCCAGTCGCCTGTCTGGGTCACGTACGACACCGGGCCGGCCACGCCGGCGGTGAGCGCGGCCAGCAGCCACGTCGGCCAGAAGCCGCCGAGCAGGTACTCGTCCGGCGTGCCGGCGTACGACGCGTCGAAGCTGCCCCAGAGCGCCACCACCACGAGCAGCATGACGCCGCCCACGAGCGGCACCAGGAGCTTGTTGACCAGGACGAGCCAGCGGAAGCCGTAGACGGCGACAGCCGACACAGCGACGGCGATGACCAGGTAGCCGACAGCGAGGGCCACGGGGCTCTCCTCGGCGCCGGTCGCGCGGTCGAGGCCGGCGACGATCGCCTCGCCGCCGGTCCAGACGGTGAGCGCGACGTAGCCCAGGCACAGCAGCAGGCCGATCACCGACGCGACGAGCCGGCCGCGCACGCCGAAGTACGCGCCGCTCGTCACCGAGTTGTTGGTGCCCGACCGGTAGCCGAGGAGCGCCAGCGGCGTGACGGCGAGGGCGCCCACGGCCGTGCCGACGAGGACCGCCGACACCGACGCCCACCACCCGAGCCCGTAGAGGACGACGAGCCAGCCGAACACCGCCACCGAGAGGGCGAGGTTGCCGCCCCACAGGATCCCGACGACGTCCCGCGGACGGGACGCGCGCTCGGCCTCCGGGATGGTGTCGACGCCGTGCTGCTCGACGCCGTGCTGCACGACGACCTGGCCCGGCTCGGCCGCGACGGCTGCGCTCTCCGCTCCTGCGTGCATGGCTGGCTCCTCCTGGACGGGTGGGAGCACCGTAGCGGAGGTTAGAACGAAATTCTAGAACGAAATTCTAATCGCTCTGCTACGGTCGTCTCATGCCCCGCCGCACCGACGACGCACCGCGCCCGTCGCAGCGCGCAGCCGTGCTCAAAGCAGCCATGGAGGTCATGGCGGAGAAGGGGCCGGAGAAGACGCGCGTGCAGGACATCGCCGCACGTGCGGGCATGAGCGCCGGCCATGTCCTCTACTACTTCGGCAAGCGCGACCGGATCCTCGTCGACACCCTGCTGGAGTCCGAGGCCGATGCTGGCACGCAGCGCGACCGTCGCGTCGCCGCCGCTCCGAGCCCCCTCGACGCCGTCGAGCGCCTCGTGCGCCTCTACCTGCCCAGCGGTTCCTCGGACCTGCGCTGGAAGCTGTGGGCGCAGCTCGTCGCACGGCCGCCGCAGGACGCCGAGACGCTGGCCGCGTACGACGGCGTCCTCGACGGCTGGACGACGGCCCTCGCCGATGCCATCCGGGCCGGCGTCGACGACGGCACGTTCACCTGCCGGGATCCGCGGACCACGGCGTACCGCGCATGCCGGCTCATGGACGGCTACGCGCTCGAGGTGCTCCTCGGCGCGCCCGGGCGCACCCGCGCGTGGGCGGTGTCGTCGGTGCTCGAAGCCCTCGACGACGAGCTCGCGACGAGGCCCTAGCCCTCGACCGCCCGGGCCGGGGCGTGCCGCCCCCACGCCAGGTACAGCACCGGCCCGACGGGCTGCACGAAGATGCCGAGGGCCCACAGGCCCTTGCGGCCGCGCACCTGGTCGGAAGGACGCCGGGCGAGGTCGACGAGCGCCGTCGCCGTCAGGGCGAGCTCGACGGACACCGCGGTGAGCACGGCCGCCTTCTGCGGCCCGGACAGCTCCTGCCACGTCTTCTTGGCCATGTCTCGAACCCACGCCGACCACGGCCGCGACTCCTGCCGGAAGCGGTCGGGGTCTTGCCAGCCTGGTTTACAACTGCCTATCTTCTGTAAACCACACGACGGGGAGGGCCGATGACGGCGAGCACGGCCGAGCAGTGGCGCGACGGCAAGCGCTATCTGTGGCTGTTCGGCCTTGTCATGCCGCTGCTGCCCTTCGCCGCCGTCGCGCTCCACGCCGCCACCGGTCAGGGAGTCTGGCTGTGGCTGGGCCCGATCGTGATCCTCGGCCTCGTCCCGCTGGTCGACCTGGTGGTCGGCATCGACCCCAGCAACCCGCCCGACCGCGTGCTCGAGGCGCTCGAGCGCGACCGGTACTACCGCTGGCTCACCTTCCTGTTCCTGCCGCTGCAGTACGCCGGGTTCGCCGTGGCGTTCGCGTACCTCGCCCGCGCCGACCTCACGGTGGCGCAGCGCTGCGGCCTGGCGGTGACTGTGGGCTTCATCGGCGGGATCGGCATCAACACCGCGCACGAGCTCGGCCACAAGAAGGAGTCGCACGAGCGCTGGCTGGCCAAGACCGCGCTGGCGCAGAGCTTCTACGGGCACTTCTACATCGAGCACAACCGCGGCCACCACGTCCGTGTGGCGACCCCGGACGATCCCGCGAGCAGCCGTGTCGGCGAGAGCTTCTACCGCTTCTGGCCGCGCACCGTCGCCGGCTCGCTGCGCAGCGCCTGGCGGCTGGAGGAGCGGCGGCTCCTGCGCGGGGGCGGCAGCCCGTGGCGCCTGGGCAACGACGTGATCAACTCCTGGCTGATGTCGGCCGTGCTGTGGGCCGCCATGGCGGTGTGGCTGGGGCCGCAGGTGCTGCCGTACCTGGTGCTGCAGGCGGTCGTGGCGATCACCCTGCTCGAGGCGGTCAACTACCTCGAGCACTACGGCATGCTGCGGCGCCGTGTCGGTGCTCCTGGGCACGAACGCTGGGAGCGGGTCGACCCGAGCCACAGCTGGAACAGCAACAACGTCGCCACCAACGTGCTGCTCTACCACCTGCAGCGGCACAGCGACCACCACGCCAACCCCACGCGCCGCTACCAGACCCTGCGCGACCTGCCCGAGGCTCCCGCGCTGCCCACCGGCTACGCCGGCATGATCCTGCTCGCGCTCGTGCCGCCCGCGTGGCGACGGGTCATGGACCCGCGCGTCGCGGCGCACCTGGACGGCGACATGTCGCGGGCCAACCTCGACCCGCGGCGGCGCGATCGCGTCCTCGCCCGCTATCCCGTCGCGCCCGCCCCGACGTCGGGCACCGACGCGGGAGCCGTCGGGCATCCCGCCGGTTCCGCAGCCGCCTACCGCTGCCCTGGATGCGCATACACCTACGACGTCGCGACCGGCGACCGGCGGGAGGGCTTCCCGCCCGGCACCCCCTGGACGTCCGTGCCCGACGACTGGTGCTGCCCCGACTGCGGAGTGCGGGAGAAGGTCGACTTCGTCGCCCTCGATAGCCTCGGCGCGTGAGCGACGACGGGTCGACGACGCGCGAGCGCATCGTCCGCGGCGCCGTCGAGCTGACCGCCGCCGACGGCTGGGCGGCGCTCACGATGGGACGGCTCGCGTCCCACGTCGGTGTGAGCCGGCAGACGGTCTACAACGAGGTCGGCTCCAAGCACGCGCTGGCCGAGGCGGTCGTGCTCGACGAGCTCGGACGCTTCCTCGACGTCGTCGACGCCGGGTTCGCAGCGCCGCGACGCGACCTCCGTCGAGCTCTGCGCTCAGCGGTGTCCGGCGTCCTCGAGCTCGCCGGGACCAGCCCCGTCCTGCGCGCCGTCGTCGCACCGGGCGCCGCGGACGACCTGCTGCCGCCGCTGACCACCGATGCCGGCGTCGTCATCGCCGCGGCGAGCAGCCGCGTCGCGCAGCATCTCGACGCCCGTGGCGTGCCCGCGTCGCAGGCGCGCGACGCCGTCGTCGACATGCTCGTGCGCACCGTCATCAGCCACGTGATGGCGCCGTCGTCCGATCCGCGTGCGGCTGCCGAGAGCATCGCGTCGATCGCAACCGTCGCCCTTGACGTCGACGAGCCCGCACCACGGCCAGGCCGGACCCGCGCCGACGCGTGATGCGGCCCGTCGCCGCGCTGTGATGCGTGCGACGGCGACCGCCCTGCACCCCCATCGGGGGGATCTGTTCGCTACGGTCCCCGCATGAAGATCGGGATCCTGGGCCGCAACGGCGATCTGCTGCGCGATGCGCTCGACCTGGCCGAGGGCGCGGGCCACGACGCCCGCGGCACCCTGATCGACCACGAGGCCCTGGCCTGGGTCCGCAGCCACCACATCCAGGCGCTGCTCATCGGCGGCGGCGTCGAGGAGACGTCCCGCAAGGTGATGCTCGCCGAGTGCGCGCAGAACGGTGTCAAGGCCGTGGAGATCGCCGGCCCCGGCGTGCTCGGTCACTCCCTCAAGGAGCTCGCCGAGGTCCCGTAGGACAGGCTGCCCTCGCGTCCCCGGTTTCGCGTAGTTGCTGCGCACCCGGTACCGCGTTCGTCAGGCTGGCGCCATGGGCGAGAAGCTCGGCAGCCGCTCCTTCACGCGTGAGGACAGGCAGCGCTACCGCGACAAGGTGCACCGCTGCCTCGACGTGCTCGCACGCATGCTCGAGGAGTCGCGGTTCGACTTCGAGTCGCCGCTGACGGGCATGGAGGTCGAGCTCAACATCATCGAGGCCGACGGCCGGCCGGCCATGCGCAACGACGAGGTGCTGGCCTCGATCGACGATCCGGCGTTCGTGCAGGAGCTGGGGCGGTTCAACCTCGAGATCAATGTGCCGCCGGCCCAGCTCGGCGGCCACGGCGCCGTCCGGTACGAGACCCACCTGCGCGAGCAGCTCAACGCTGCCAACGAGAAGGCCAAGTCGGTCGGCGCCGGCATGGTGATGATCGGCATCCTGCCCACGCTCGACGAGTCGCGGCTGACGTCGGAGTCGATCAGCACCAACCCCCGCTACGCGCTGCTCGACGAGCAGATGTTCCTCGCGCGCGGCGAGGACCTCGACATCAGCATCAAGGGCGGGCCGGAGTCGCTCGACACCCGCGCCGACTCGATCGCGCCCGAGGCTGCGTGCACGAGCGTCCAGTTCCATCTGCAGGTGAGCCCGGACGACTTCGCTGCCAACTGGAACGCGGCGCAGTGCCTTGCAGCCGTGCAGGTCGCGCTCGGCGCCAACTCGCCGTACTTCCTCGGCCGCGAGCTCTGGCGCGAGACGCGCATCAGCCTGTTCGCCGAGGCGACCGATACCCGCCCGGCCGAGCTCAAGGCGCAGGGCGTCCGTCCGCGGGTGTGGTTCGGCGAGCGCTGGATCACCAGCGTGTTCGACCTGTTCGAGGAGAACCTGACCTACTTCCCGCCGCTGCTGCCGGTGCTCGACGCCGAGGAGCCGGAGGCGATGCTGGCGTCGGGCCGTACGCCGTCGCTCGCGGAGCTGCGCCTGCACAACGGGACGATCTGGCGCTGGAACCGCCCGGTGTACGACGTCGTCGACGGAGTGCCGCACCTGCGGGTGGAGAACCGCGTGCTGCCGGCGGGTCCGACCGTCGTCGACATCCTGGCCAACGGCGCCTTCTACTTCGGGGCGCTGCGGGCCCTCGCCGACCTCGAGCGGCCGCTGTGGTCGCGGATGGTGTTCGGTGCCGCGGAGGAGAACTTCATGACCGCCGCCCGGCGCGGCATCGACGCCGAGATCTACTGGCCCGGTTTCAGCGACGTGCCCGTCCGCGAGCTCGTCCTCGAGCATCTGCTGCCGCTGGCGCAGGAGGGCCTCGACGCCTGGGACGTCGACCCCGACGTCAGCTCGCGCCTGCTCGGCATCATCGAGGGACGCTGCACCACCGGCATCAACGGCTCGTCATGGCAGGTGTCCGCCGTGCGCACCCTCGAGGAGTCCGGCCTGCGCCGCTGGGAGTCGCTGCGCCGCATGACCCTCGAGTACGTCGACCGCATGCACACCAACGAGCCTGTCCACACCTGGCCCGGCCTGTAGTTGCTCACGAACGGGCGAGAGCCTCGAGAGCGGTGAGGGCGAGCAGGGTGGTGCCGAGGGCGAGGCAGCGCTCGTCGACGTCGAAGGTGCTCGCGTGCAGGTCGAGGCGCTCGGCGCCCGACGACGGGTCGTGCGTGCCCAGGCGCGCGTAGGCGCCCGGCACCTGCTCGAGGTACCACGCGAAGGAGTCGCCGCCCCACGACTGCGGCGTCTCGACGACGGCGTCGGGCCCGATCGCAGTCCGGACGACGTCGGCCACCAGATCGATGGCGGCCGCGTCGTTGACCACCGGAGGCACTCCGCGCCGGTGCGCCACCTCCCACGTCGCGCCCGTGCCGTCGAGCAGGGCCGCGAGCGCCTTCTCGACGTAGGCCGGCAGGTGCCGCCAGACGTCGCGGTCGGGCGTGCGCACGGTGCCCCGCAGCACACCGTGCGCGGGGATGACGTTGGCGGCGTCGCCGGAGTGGATGGCGCCGAACACGGCGCGCACGGCGCCGGGCTGCCCGGAGATCCGGTCGATCTCCCCCTGCAGCCCTGACGCCACACGTCCCAGGACGGACACGAGGTCGACGGTGAGCTCGGGGCGGGACGTGTGCCCGCCCGGCCCGGTGACCGTGACCGAGACCATGTCCGACGCCGAGCTCATCGGACCCGCGCGCAGGCCGATGCGTCCGACGTCGACCTTGGGGTCGCAGTGGACGCCGAACACCGAGGCGACACCGTCGAACCAGCCCTCGGAGATCACCTCGACCGCACCCCCGGGCACGGACTCCTCCGCGGGCTCGAACACCAGCCGCACGACGCCCTGGACGCCGAGCTGCTCGCGCAGCCGCACGAGCGTGCGCCCGACGCCGAGCACGACGGTCGTGTGCACGTCGTGGCCGCACGCATGGGCCGCACCGGCGTTCTGCGAGCGGTAGCCGACGTCCTTGTCGTCGGTCATCGCGAGGGCGTCGATGTCGGCGCGGACCGCGACCACCGGGCCGGTGCCGTGGCCGAGCGGGACGTCGCAGACCACGCCGGTGCCGACGGCCAGCTCGCGCGGCTCGAGCCCGAGATCGCGCAAGTGCTGCACGAGCCAGCGGGTGGTACCGGTCTCCTGGCCCGACAGTTCCGGGTGCGCGTGCAGATCGCGGCGCATCTCCACGAGCAGCGGCTCGTCGGCCTCGACCTGCGCGCGCACGAGCGCGAGGAGGTCGGGCGGAACAGGCACGGGCGTGAGCCTACGCAGGCGGAGGGCTGCCACGCCGTGCGGATCGCCGGGCCGCCGAGGAGCCGGCGCAGCACCTGCCAGGGGTTCGCAGGACGCGTCTTGCTCACCGGACCGGTGCAGGGGAACAAGGGAAGCCTTTGCTACCTTTCCCATCAAGTCACTCGACAAAGCACGGAAGGAACGTCCCATGCGCCTGCCCCGACGTCTCGCCGCCCTCGCCGGCCTCGCTGCTGCCGCCCTGGCGCTCGCGGCCTGCGGCGGCTCCTCGGAGGCCCCGTCAGGCAGCGGCTCCGCCGCCCCGGACGGCGCGGAGAAGGTCACCACCTTGCGTCTCGGCTTCTTCCCCAACGTCACGCACGCGCCCGCGCTGGTCGGCCTGCAGGAGGGTCTGTTCAAGAAGGCCCTCAAGGACGCCGGCGTCACGGTGACCCCGACCGCGTTCAACGCCGGCCCCGACGCCATCACCGCCCTGTTCGGCGGCTCGCTCGACATCACCTACATCGGCCCGAACCCGACGATCAACGCCTACGCGCAGTCCGAGGGCGCGGCCGTCCGCGTCATCTCCGGCGCAGCGTCCGGCGGGGCGGCCCTCGTGGTCAAGCCCGAGATCACCGATGCCCAGGGCCTCAGGGGCAGGACCATCGCCACCCCGCAGCTGGGCAACACCCAGGACGTCGCGTTCCGCTTCTGGCTCAAGGAGCAGGGCCTGGGCGTCACCACGGAGGGCGGCGGCGACCTGTCGATCAAGCCGCAGGCCAACGCCGAGGGCCTCGCTGCCTACGCGTCGGGCAGCATCGACGGCGCCTGGGTGCCCCAGCCGTGGGTCGCGGAGTACGTGAAGGCCGGCGCCAAGGTGCTGGTCGACGAGAAGACGCTCTGGCCCGACGGCAAGTTCGTGACGACGAACATCATCGTGCGCACCGAGTTCCTCGAGCAGCACCCGGACATCGTCACGGCCTTCCTCGAGGGCAACGAGGCCGCACTGGACTTCATCGCGAAGGACCCCGCGGCCGCGAAGACCGCGGTGAACCAGTCGCTGCAGAGCCTCACCGGCTCCTCGCTCGAGCAGGACGTCCTCGACGCCGCCTTCGCCGACGTCGAGTTCACCAACGACCCGCTGCCGGCCACGCTCGCGACCTCGGCGGACCACGCGATCCAGGTCGGGCTGCTCGAGAAGGACGCCCTCGAGGCGGCCGGCGGCCTGCCGGGGAAGCTCTACTCGCTGGACCTGCTGGGCGAGGTGCTCAAGGCCCAGAACAAGGCCGCGGTATCCGCGCCCTGACCCGGCCGCCTGATCGCGCCCGCGCCCGCGCCGGCCTGCCCGCCGGCGCGGGTGCGGGCGCTCCGACCCTGGCCGTGGTACTTTTCCTACTTAGTCGCTAGGCAAAGTGGCCTGCGCCCCCTCCCCCGCTCCCCCGAAACCCCGGGAGACCCCATGAGCGAGACGGCCGTCTCGTCCGACCCCGTCGCCGTCGTGGCATCGCCGTCCGACGCGGCGCCGATCCTGCGCATCCGCGGCGTCGGCAAGGTCTTCGGCTCCGGCCCCGCTGCCACCGTCGCGCTGCACGACGTCGACCTCGACGTCGCCCGCGGCGAGTTCCTCAGCGTCGTCGGCGCGTCCGGCTGCGGCAAGAGCACGCTGCTCAACCTCATCGCCGGGCTCGACAAGCCGACGTCGGGCACGCTCGAGGTGGGCGCCAAGGTCGCGTTCATGTTCCAGGACGCGACGCTGCTGCCGTGGCTCACCGCGCGCCAGAACATCGAGCTGGCCCTCAAGCTGAGCGGCGTCGCCAAGCGCGACCGCCGCGCCCGGGCCGAGGACCTGCTCGCCACCGTGCGGCTCGACGGCCGCGGCGACTCCCGCCCCCACGAGCTGTCCGGCGGCATGCGCCAGCGCGTCGCCCTCGCCCGCTGCCTCGCCCAGGACGCCGGCATCGTGCTCATGGACGAGCCGCTCGGCGCGCTCGACGCGATGACGCGCGACCTGCTCCACGACGAGATCGAGAGCGTGGTCCGTGCGCAGGGCCTCACCGTCGTCTTCGTCACCCACAACATGCGCGAGGCCATCCGCCTCGGCGACCGCGTGGTGCTCATGGGCTCGCACCCCGGCCGCATCCTCTACGACGAGGACATCCCGCTGCCGCACCCGCGCCAGATGGACTCGACCGAGGTGGCGACCCGCGCGGCGTCGCTCACCGCCCGTCTCAAGGCTCAGGGGCACACCCATGTCGGCTGACGTCCTCACCCCGAACGTCGAGGTCGCCGCCGAGGCGCCCCGCGGCTCCGGCTTTGGCCGCAAGGCGTGGGCCTGGGGCTGGCCGAAGCTGCTGGCGATCGGCCTGGTGCTCGCGTTCTGGCAGGTCGTCTACGTGTCGGGCTGGCGCCCGGCGTACGTGCTGCCCTCGCCCGCCACCACGCTGTCGAAGCTGTGGGACATGCTCGGCACCGAGCGGTTCTGGTCGGCCATGCAGACGACGCTGACGCGCGCCATCATCGGCTTCCTGCTGGCACTGCTGATCGGCACGATCATCGGCGTCCTCGTCGCTCGGGTGCGTCCGCTCCGCCTTGCTGTCGGCAGCCTCATCACCGGCCTGCAGACCATGCCGTCGATCGCGTGGTTCCCGTTCGCGATCCTGCTGTTCGGCCTCACCGAGCAGGCGATCCTGTTCGTGGTGATCCTCGGCGCTGCGCCCAGCATCGCCAACGGCGTCATCAACGGCATCGACCACATCCCGCCGTCGTACCTGCGCCTCGGCAAGGTGCTCGGCGCCGGCACGATCGCGCTCTACCGCGACATCGCGCTCCCCGCGGCGATGCCCGGCTACCTGGCCGGCCTCACGCAGGGATGGGCGTTCGCGTGGCGCTCTCTCATGGCCGGCGAGCTGCTCGTGATCATCGCCGAGAAGCCGTCGCTGGGCGCCAACCTCGAGTTCGCCCGGCAGTTCTCCAAGGCGCCCGAGCTGCTCGCGACGATGCTCGTCATCCTCATCCTCGGAATGCTCGTCGACGGCCTGTTCTCGAGCTTCTCGCGGCGCCTGCGCCGGCGCCGCGGTCTGGCGGTCGACTGATCGGCCGGCGCCCGTGACCAGGGGGCGGTGCGCAACCGAGGGCGCGACGGTCCACAATGCGCCCATGCACGTCTCCGCCAAGACCGACTACGGCATGCGCGCGCTCCTCGAGCTCGCGTCGACGTACGACGCCGACGCGCGGCGCCTGGTCAAGGGCGAGGCGATCGCCACAGCGCAGGACATCCCGCTGAAGTTCCTCGAGGGGATCCTGCGCGAGCTGAGGCAGTCGGGGATCGTCGCCAGCCAGCGCGGCGCCGACGGCGGCTACCGGCTCGACCGCCCGCCGGCCGAGATCACCATCGCCGACGTCTCGCGCGCCCTCGACGGCCCGCTCGTCGGCGTCCGCGGCTTCCGGCCCGAGGACCTCGAGTACCACGGGGCGTCGGAGCACCTGCAGGACGTGTGGATCGCGGTGCGCGCCTCGCTGCGCAACGTGCTCGAGGGCATCACGCTCGCCGACGTCGGCGCCGGAGCCCTGCGCCCCGATCTCGCCCAGCTGCTCGACGCCCCTGACGCCTGGAAGCGCCGCATTCCCTAGCCCCGCCGCGGCTGCCATTCGCCGCCTTCCGGTCGCTACCTCACGACCAGTGGCTGCAGGAAGCGACCCCTACGGCGGCGGATCGCCGGCAGCGACGATCCTGGCCGCGACGGCGTCGGGGGGCTGCGAGCCGTCCACCACGACGTCGGCCGCCGCGCGCAGCACGGGGTCGCGCCGCGCGTACGTCGAGGCGACGAACGCCGACGGGTCGCCGCCGAGCCAGGGCCGCGGCCCATCGCCGGCCACGCGCGCGCCGAGCACCTCGGGCGGCACATGGAGGTAGACCGCGAGCGCGTCGGCGTCGCGCAGCAGCTCGACGTCCTCCGGGCGATCGGCGACGCTGCCGGGCACGCCGGCGACGAACGAGCCGTCACGGCCGAGCAGCGCCCGCAGCAGCCGCGACTCGGCGTCGTGCAGCAGCCCACCCCCGGCCTGTGCCAGCTCGACGCTCGTGCGTCCCTCGCGCTCAGCGATGAGGGCGTCGTTGTCGAGGTAGGGCACGCCGAAGGATGCGGCGACCAGCCGCCCCACCGTCGTCTTGCCCGAGCCCATGAGCCCCAGCAGCAGAACCCGCACGCGCCGATCCTGCCCGAGACGCCGCAGACGCGGACGGGCCCTCGTCACGGACGGGTGGCGATGTCCCGGATCCCCCGGTGCTCGCCGCCCCGTGCCCTTACCGTCCCTGGGGTGAAGCCCGCCCTGATCCTGGCAGCGGCGGCAACGGCCACGGCGGCTGCGCTGTCGGTCTCGCTCCCCGCTGCAGCAGCCCCCGCGAGCCCGACCGCGCCGAGGGGGCCAGCGGCCTCGCCTGTTCCGTCGGCCTCGCCAGCCACCCTCGCCGTCGGCCGGCTCGTGCTCGAGGCCTGCGACGTCCTCGACGGCGCGTACTGCGGCTCGCTGGAACGTCCGCTCGATCCCACGGGCGCCGTCGCAGGTCGCGTCACCATCGGGTTCGCGCTCCTGCCGTCGGCGCGGGGCCTCGCGCCGCGCACGATGAGCGCTCACGAGGGCGGCCCGGGCTACGCCACCACGGCATCCGCCTCCGGCTACGCGGAGATGTACGGGCCGCTGCTCGAGACGCGCAACCTGCTGCTGATCGACCAGCGGGGAACGGGGCGCTCGGGCGCGATCGCCTGCCCGTCGTTCCTCGACGACGTCGACTTCGCCATGGCAGTGCTGCGCTGCGGCCAGCAGCTCGGAGCCAGCGCGCATCTCTACGGCACGCAGCTCGCGGCCGACGACGAGGCCGCCATCATCCGGGCCCTGGGGCTCGGCAAGGTCGATGTCTACGGCGACAGCTACGGAACCTTCTACGCGCAGGTGTTCGCCAGCCGCCACCCCGGCCTCACCCGCAGCCTCGTGGTCGACGCCGCGTACCCGACCTACGGCGAGACCGCCTGGTACCCGACGCAGGGGCCGGCGATGCGGCGATCCTTCAACGCCGTCTGCGCACGAACACCTCAGTGCGCACGGCTGGGCGGCTCGACCGTGCGGCGTCTCGAGAAGCTGCTCGACCGGATCCGCCGCGAGCCCATCTCAGGCACGGTGTACGGCGCCGACCTCGCTCGGCACCGCGTCACGCTCGACGCCTCGGCCCTCAACTACCTCGCCTTCAACGCGACCTACACCTCGGTGACCTACCGGGAGCTCGACGCCGCTGCCCGCGCGTACCTGTCGCGCGACGACCGGCGCCCCCTGCTGCGGCTGCTCGCCGAGGCGTACTACCCCGGCGGGGGCGCGAGCACGGTCGAGGAGTACAGCGACGGGCAGTACGTCGCCGTGAGCTGCCAGGACTACCCGACCCTCTACGACATGCGCGCCTCGTTCCCCGAGCGCCAGCGGCAGCTCGAGCGGGCCATCGCGCGGCAGGAGCGCGCAGACCCGGGGATCTACGCGCCCTTCACCATCCGCGAGTACCTCGACAGCGACTGGTCCGAGCAGGCCCTCTGCCTCACCTGGCCGGGTGCGCCCGACGCCTACCGCCAGGGGCCGATCGAGCCGCCCGCTGGGCGCTATCCCAGCAGCGTCCCGGTGCTCGTCCTGTCCGGAGAGCTCGACTCGATCACGACCCCCGCCGAGGGGGCGATCGTCGCGGATCAGTGGCCGTCGTCCCAGCAGATCGTCGTGGCCAACTCCTTCCACGTCACGGCGATCGGCGATACCGACGACTGCGCCCAGCGCATCGT
>JAIUOK010000038.1 GCA_020161245.1 Actinomycetota bacterium
GGATCCTTGCTTCAAGTCCCCCCCCCCACGAAGGCGGGCCACCACTCACGCCCCCTGCGGACGAGTACCCCCCCCCCGCTCGTCCCGCACCTGACAGCCCCGCCCGAGACCCGGGCGGGGCTGCGGTGTTCCTGGCCCGCTGCGCGGGCGCCTCGACGGCGGCTCGCTGCTGACTCGTGAGTCAGGAGCGCCGGCGCCCGGCTACGCTCCCGGCCATGGCTGCCACGCCCACCCTGCCGTCCCGTGCCCGCGCCGTCGTCATCGGCGGCGGCGTCATCGGGACCTCCGTCGCCTACCACCTCGCCGAGCTGGGCTGGACCGACGTCGTCCTGCTCGAGCGCGACCGGGTCACGTCCGGCACCACCTGGCACGCCGCCGGGCTCATGGTGACCTTCGGCTCGACCAGCGAGACCTCGACGGAGTTCCGCAAGTACACCCGCGACCTGTACTCGCGGCTCGAGGCCGAGACCGGGCAGTCCACCGGCTTCCTGCCGGTCGGCTTCATCGAGGTGGCCGCCGACGAGGGCCGGCTCGAGGAGTACCGCCGCGTGTCGGCGTTCAACCGCTACTGCGGCGTCGACGTCCACGAGATCTCGCCCGCCGAGGTCGGGCGGATGTTCCCCATCGCGCGCACCGACGACCTCCTCGCCGGCTTCTACGTCGCCGAGGACGGCCGCGCCAACCCCGTCGACGTCACGATGGCGCTGGCCAAGGGAGCCCGGATGAAGGGCGCGACGGTCCTCGAAGGGGTACCGGTCACCGCGGTGACGACGAAGGACGGCGCCGTCACCGGCGTCGAGACCCCTTACGGCAGCATCGAGTGCGAGGTCGTCGTCAACTGCGCCGGCATGTGGGCCCGCCAGCTCGCCGAGCAGAACGGCGTCAACGTCCCGCTGCAGGCGGCCGAGCACTACTACCTCATCACCGAGGAGTTCGAGGGGATCGACAAGTCCTTCCCCGTCCTCGAGGACCCCGCCAACTACGGCTACTTCCGGGAGGAGGGCGGCGGGCTCATGGTCGGCCTGTTCGAGGCCGTGTGCGCGCCGTGGAAGGTCGAGGGCATCCCGTCCGACGCGTCGTTCCTCGAGCTCCCGCCGGACTGGGACCGGATGGGCCCCTACCTCGAGGCCGCGATGAGCCGCGTCCCGATCTCGGGCGAGGTCGGCATCCGGAAGTTCTTCTGCGGCCCCGAGTCGTTCACCCCCGACCTGCAGCCGGTGGTCGGCGAGGCCCCGGAGGTGCGCGGGTACTTCGTGGCGGCGGGCCTGAACTCGATCGGCATCCTCACCGGCGGCGGCATGGGCCGCGCGGTCGCCGAGTGGGTCGTCACGGGCAGCCCGACCGTCGACGTCACCGGCTTCAACATCGACCGGCTCCACACCTACCAGCGCAACCCGGAGTACCGCGCCACCCGCACCGTCGAGAGCCTGGGCCTGGTCTACGCCACCCACTACCCCGACAAGCAGCTGAAGACCGCGCGCGGCGCCAAGCTGTCGCCGCTGCACGAGCGGCTCGCGGCGCAGCGGGCGTGGTTCCGCGACGTGAGCGGGTGGGAGAACCCCGGCTGGTACGCCCCCGAGGGCGTCGAGCCCGTGGCGGGCGACCCGACGTGGGGGCGGCCGTCGTGGTGGCAGTACTGGGAGGCCGAGCACCACGCGGCCCGCAACGACGTGATCCTCATGGACATGAGCTTCATGTCGAAGTTCCTCGTGCAGGGCAAGGACGCCGGCCGCCGGCTCGACTGGATCTCCGCCGCCGCCGTCGACCGCGCGCCCGGCCGCATCACGTACACCCAGTGGCTCGACGAGGGCGGGAGGCTGCAGGCCGACCTCACGGTCGCGAAGCTCGACGACGAGCGCTACTGGGTGGTGGCGTCCGACACCGCGCACCGCCACGTCGAGACCCACCTGAAGCGGGCGTTCGACGGCTACCACGCGTTCGCTACCGACGTCACCGGCGCCTACGCGCAGATCAACATCCAGGGCCCCCGCTCGCGCGAGCTGCTGCAGCAGGTGACCACCGCCGATGTCTCCCACGAGGCGTTCCCGTTCCGCACCGCGCGCGAGATCGACCTCGGGTTCGCGCGCGTGCTCTGCATCCGCATCACCTATGTCGGCGAGCTGGGCTACGAGCTCTACGTCCCGGCCGAGCAGGCGGTGCACGTCTACGACCGGCTGGTGGCCGCGGGCGCGTCGGTCGGCCTGCGCCACGCCGGCACCAAGTCGCTGGCGAGCCTGCGGATGGAGAAGGGCTACCGCGACTACGGCCACGACATCGACAACACCGACACCGTGCTCGAGGCGGGCCTGGGGTTCGCGGTCGCCCTCGACAAGCCCGGCGGCTTCGTCGGCCGCGACGCCGTCCTGGCCCAGAAGGAGGCCGGCCCGCTGCGCAAGCGCCTCGTGCAGGTGCTCGTCGAGGACCCCGAGCCGCTGATGTTCCACGCCGAGGTGCTGCGCCGCGACGGCGTCCCGCTCGGCTACATCCGCGCGGCGTCGTACGGGTTCACGCTGGGCGGCGCCGTCGGCCTCGCCATGGTCGAGGCCGACGTGCCGGTCGACGACGAGTGGATCGCCGCCGGCTCGTGGACGGTCGAGATCGCCGACCGGCAGTGGCCGGCCCGGGTGTCGCTCGCGCCGCTCTACGACCCCGCCAACGAGAAGATCCGCAGGTAGCCGTGCCCGAGCGCGAGATCACCGGGCCCGTCGACCTGTGCCGGGGCCGCCGGCTGAACCCGGCTGCCATCGGCTACACGCGCCGCCCGCTGCACCGCACGGCCGTGCCGGGCTGGGGCCGCACCAAGCGGTGGGAGTACTGGGGGTTGATGACGCCGACCCACATGGTCGGCGTGACGGTGTCGTCGCTGGACTACGCCGGCGTCGAGGCGCTCTACGTGCTCGACCGTGCGACGCACCGCGAGACGGTGCACGAGGGCGTCGTGCCGCTCGCGCGCGGGGTGGAGCTGCCGGAGCAGTCGGGCACCGGCCGCGCACGGGCCCGGGCGGGCACCCTCGCCATCGAGATCGACGAGGAGCCGGGCGCCACCCGCATCCGCGCGAGCGCGCCGGGCGTCGAGCTCGACGCCGTCGCGGCGCGCGCCGACCGCGACAGCCTCGGCGTCGTCGTGCCGTGGAGCGCCACCCGGTTCCAGTACACCGTGAAGGACGTCGGCCGGCCGCTCGCCGGCACCCTGGTGGTCGACGGCGCAGAGCACGACCTCGGCGCGCCGGGCTCGTTCGCGGTGCTCGACCACGGCCGCGGCCGATGGCCGTACTCGATGCGGTGGAACTGGGGCTGCGGCCACGGCACCGTCGACGGGCGCGACGTCGCCGTGCAGGTCGGCGGGGCGTGGACCGACCGCACCGGCAGCACCGAGAACGCCCTCATCCTCGACGGCGTGCTGCACAAGGAGTCCGACGACCTGCGGTGGGAGTACACGCCCGGAGACTGGCTCGCGCCCTGGCGCATCACCGGCTCGCGCGTCGACCTGGTGTTCCACCCCGAGCACGAGCGGGCCGCCGCGATGAACCTCGGCGTCGTCGCCAACGAGACCCACCAGTGCTTCGGCACCTGGACCGGCTGGATGAGCACCGACGACGGCGAGCGCGTCACGGTCGACGGTGCCGTCGGCTGGGCCGAGGAGGCCCGCAACCGCTGGTGAGGCAAGGCTGCCCTGATCCGTTGCCCTGCAAGCGATCTCACGTGCGCGCATCGCGGAACGCACCGCCTCGGAGAGGGAGGCGGGCCCTACCCTGGGCAGTATGGAGATGGACGTCTTCCAGGCACGTGCGCGCGAGCTCGTCGACACCCCCGCGCTGACCTACCGCCAGCGCGTCCAGGAGCTCGCCGGGCTCGCCGAGGAGTCGCTCGACCCGCCGGCGGTGAGCGCCGCCGTGGCCGACGCACTGACCACCGGCCTCGTCTGCGACCTCGCCGAGGGGCACGCGCCCTACCGGCCGCGCTACCTGCTGCCCGACTACGCCCGCGCGCTGCGCCAGGGCTCGGAGTACCTCGGCCTCGCCGCTCCCACCGATCTGTACGAGGCCGTCGCATTCCTGCTGTCGATGTACTCGCAGGTGCCGTCCATCACCGGCTACCCGGTCTACCTCGGCGACGTCGACTCGCTGCTCGAGCCCTACGCCGCCGACGTCGACGACGAGACGCTCTACCGGCTGCTCAAGCTCATGTGGGTCACGATCGACCGGTCGCTGCCCGACGCGTTCACCCACGCGAACCTCGGGCCCGACGACTCGCGCGTCGGACGCACGGTGCTGCGCCTCGAGCAGGAGCTGCTGCAGACCGTCCCGAACCTCACCCTCAAGGTCGACGCCGAGCGGACGCCGGACTCGCTCGTGCTCGAGGCGGTGCGCACCGTGTTCGCCTGCGGCAAGCCGCACTTCGTCAACCACGCCATGATGACCGCCGACCTCGGGACCGAGTACGGCGTCGTGTCCTGCTACAACTCGCTGCGCATCGGCGGCGGCTCGCACACCCTCAACCGCCTCAACCTGGCCGAGTCCGCGCGGCGCAGCTCGGGCGGCGTCGACGCCTACCTGTCGACCACGCTCCCCGAGCACGTCGCCCTGACCGCCGAGCTCATGGCGGCACGCATCACCTCGCTGGTGGAGCAGTCGCAGTTCTTCGGCCACTCGTGGCTGGTCGACGAGGGGCTCACGCACCTCGACCGGTTCTCGGCGATGTTCGGCATCTACGGCCTCGCCGAGTGCGTCGACGCGCTCGTCGCGCAGGAGGGCGGCACCGGCCGCTACGGCCACGACGCCGACGCCACCGCGATCGGCTGGCGCGTCGTCGAGCGGGCTGCCGAGCTCGTCGCCGCGACGCCGCTCCCCTACTGCGAGGGCAACGGGGGCCGCGCGTTCCTGCACTCCCAGTCGGGCATCGACTCCGACCTCGGCGTCACCGCCGGCACGCGCATCCCCATCGGCGACGAGCCGCCGCTGCACGAGCACCTCGCCGCCGTCACGCCCAACCACCGCTGGTTCGCCAGCGGCGTCAGCGACATCCTGTCCTTCGACGAGACGGCGCGGCGCAACCCGCAGGCCTGCGTGGACGTCGTGCGCGGCGCTCTCGCCGGAGGCATGCGCGACGTCACGTTCAACCTCGAGAGCAACGACTTCATCCGCATCACCGGCTACCTCGTCCGCAAGAGCGATCTGGCCAAGCTCGAGGCGGACGGCGTCGCACGGCACGGCAGCGACGTGCTCGGCGCCGGCTCGGTGGCCAACTCCCACGTCGACTCGCGCGCCCCGAAGCGGGTGATCAGCAGTGAGTCCCTCGGCGCTGCTCGCTGACGTCGTCCCGTTCTCCTGGGTCGACGGGCCCGGGAACCGGTTCGCCGTGTTCCTGCAGGGCTGCAACCTCGACTGCCTGGCCTGCCACAACCCGCACACCATGCCGCGCCGGACGCCGCGCGCCCGCAGCGTCACCGTGGACGAGCTGCTCGACCAGGTGCGGCCGCTGGCCCCGTACCTGTCCGGCGTCACCGTGTCCGGCGGCGAGGCCACGCTGCAGGCCGGCTTCGTCGCCGCGTGGTTCGACGCCCTGCGCGCCGACCCCGCCACCGCACGGCTGACGCGGTTCGTCGACAGCAACGGCTGCGCCGACGACGCGGTCTGGGACCTGCTGCTCCCCCGCACCGAGGGCGTCATGCTCGACCTCAAGGCGCTCGACCCGGGGATCCACAAGGAGCTGACCGGCTCGGACAACCTGCAGGTGCTGCAGAGCCTCGAACGCCTCGTCGAGGAGTCCAAGCTCGCCGAGGTGCGGCTGCTCGTCGTCCCCGGCCGCAACGACTCCGACGACCTGTTGCGCCGCACCGGCGAGTACCTCGCCCTGCACGCACCGGGCGTGCCGGTGAAGGTCATCGGCTTCCGCCCGCACGGCGTCCGGGCCGCCGCCCGCTCGATCCCGGCGCCGACCGACGAGCAGCGCTCCGGCTACGGCGCCGCGATCGCATCCGCGGTCGGCCCGCAGCTCGTCACAGTCGTCTGAGGACGACGCCACCGGACGCGGCTACAGGGTGGGTCCGCGCTTGCGGTACTTGCGCGCCTGCTCGTCCTCGAACGTCGGATGCTTGACGCTGGCCCAGCCGTTCCACCACGCCAGCGCAGCGATGACGACGACGATGAACCCGAGCCCGATCCACTCCGCCATGGCGGCGCTCCTCCCGTAGGACCCACCTCCACGGTCCCACGCCGCCGAACCCCTCGCCAGGTCTTCAGGGCTCGAGGGCCACGCCGCTCAGCTGCCCACCGGGAGCGCCTCGAGCCAGGCCTGCCACCCAGCCTGCTCGCGCTCGACATAGGCCTGCGCCTCGGGCGAGAACAGGTAGGCGCGCACCCCGACCGTGGTCCGCCCCTCCGCCTCCCCGAAGGCGAAGACGGTGAGCATCCCGGGCAGCGGGCTCTGCAGCCGCACCAGCGCTTGGCGCTGAGCTGCCCGCTCCACGGTCCCGGTCGCGGTGTGCACCTCGACGTCGACGCCCTCGCCACCGAGCCGCAGGGAGTCACGGACCTGCGACCAGACCGCGTCGGCCTGGCCCGGATGCGACGTCGACGCCTCGAGCTGCGCGGCCTCCTGACCGGGGAAGTGCGCCAGGTAGACGCGGAGGTTGTCGAAGAACGGCATCCAGCCGGCGCCCATCTCGTCCCAGAACTCCGCCTCCCACTGCGCGCCCCGGCCGAACCCGCTGCTGGTCACGCGCACCACGCACGTGCCCCCCGAGCGCGCCTCGACGATGAACTCGGAGGTGAGCGGGCTGAGGTCGTCGGGATCGCGCCCCATGAGCGCGGCCCAGTCCTCCTGGTACTCGAGCCGGAACGGAGGCTCCCAGCCGGTCACCCTCCCGTCGGAGCCCATGTCCGGGCCCATCGAGAAATGCAGGGCGCCGCCGAGGCGCTCCTCGAGCTCGGTGGGCAGGAACCAGGAGGTCATCCCGCGCGCGGTGGCGATGGCCTGCCACACCTGCTCGGGCGTGCCGGGGACCTCGACGCTGAACTCGAGGCGGTAGGGGACGTCGGGACCGGTGCTCATGCGCTCTCCTCGGGCAGGGGGTGGGCGGCCACGACGAGCCGGTGCGGCCGCCCGTCGTCGTGGTGGTAGCGGGCGACCAGCTCGAGCACCGCCGCGGTGAGGTCGTCCGCGAACGCGGCCCGGTCGGCCGCCGAGCGGAAGCCGATGCGGGTGTCGAGGGTCAGAGTGGGCAGCCGCGACCCGGAGGCGGTGGCGCGGCGGGCCAGGGCGCCCACCTCTCGGACGACGCGTCCGGCCAGAGCCACGAGGTAGCCCGCCGACAGGTGGTCGGCGTTGGCGTCCGGATCAGCGGCCGTCGCGCTCAGCGCCGCCGGCGATACGACATAGGCCGACGCCGAGGCCTGCAGGACACGCTCGACGATGCCCCCATGCACGCGCTCCTCGGCGAGCTCCACCAGCCCGTGGGTCTCCAGCGACTTGAGGTGGTAGTGGACCTTCTGCCGCGGCATGCCCATGCGCGCAGCAAGCCCGGCGGCGGACGCCGGCACGGCCAGCTCGGCCAGGAGGCGGGCGCGCACTCCGTCGAGCGCCGCGGCAGCCGCCTCGGGGCTCTCGATCACCTCGACGTCCCTCATGCGGCCACCCTCCCCCTTGACAGAAAAAATTGTCAAGAGGGGGGTCGTCATCCGTCCGCTCGACGAGCAGGTGTCAGGTCAGGGCCCAGCGCACGACGGTGACGAGGCCGACGATCCAGGTGGCCAGGGTGAGCCCGACCAGCACGGCGATGCCGGCGTTCCAGAGCACGCGTCCCCAGCGCGACTGCGCGCGCTCGGGCGACCGCCGCCAGCGGGCCAGCGCGCGCTGGCGGACGACGGTGTCGGCGCGCACCTGGCGGCGCAGGGCGTTGACGCGTGCGCGGGCGACCTCGGGGTAGTCCTCGAGCGGACCGGCGAGCGGCAGGCGCCCGAGCGCCGCCTCGGACGTGCGGACGCTGCGCTCGAAGGCGGCGATGGCCCGCTCGGCGTCGACGTCGGTGCGGCCGGTCAGGTACCAGTAGCGGCCCGCCTGGGCGGGCTCGCCGAGCTCCCACCACGCCTGGCCGAGCAGGAGCAGCACCTCTTGGTCGGTGGCGCGGTGGGCCAGAGCGCCGGTGAGGCGGTCGCGCGCGACCCAGGGACGGCCGGTGTCCAGCGCGTCCCGGGCGACGACGAGCACGTCCTGCGCCACGGCACCTCCCCGTGCATCCGTCCCCATCGGCGGATGCCCTGGTGCCAGGGTGCCCCACCCACGGCGTTCCGCACGTCATCACCCGATCGGGTGTTCCGGCGTGTCGACGATCCGTCACCGTTGCGCCACCCGTTGTTGGCCCTCGTGCGCAGCTCGTCGACGCAGAGGTCTCGGTCGGCCACGCAGTGTGACGTCCGGTCCGGGCTGCGGACGACGGCCCGCCCAGACGTCCGACGGCCCCCGGCACGGGGTGCCGGGGGCCGTCGGGAGGTGCGGGGACGCCCGCTGGGGGCTAGCGCGGGGTGCTGCCGCCGGGCGTCGCGCCCGGGGCCTCGCGCTTGTCCTTGCGGCGGAACAGCGACGCGACCGAGAAGATCGGGTCGTACTTCTTGTCGGCCACGCGCTCCTTGAGCGGGATGAGCGCATTGTCGGTGATGTGGATGTGCTCGGGGCACACCTCGGTGCAGCACTTGGTGATGTTGCAGTAGCCGAGGCCGTGGTCGTTGACGGCGACGTCGCGGCGGTCGGCGGTGTCGAGCGGGTGCATGTCGAGCTCGGCGATGCGCATGAGGAAGCGCGGGCCGGAGAACGTCGTCTTGTTCTCCTCGTGGTCGCGGACCGCATGGCAGACGTTGTTGCACAGGAAGCACTCGATGCACTTGCGGAACTCCTGGCTCCGCTCGACGTCGACCTGCTGCATCCGGTAGTCGCCCGGCTCGAGGTCGGCCGGCGGCGCGAACGCCGGGACCATGCGGGCCTTCTCGTAGTTGTACGAGACGTCGGTGACCAGGTCGCGGATCACCGGGAAGGTGCGCAGCGGCGTGATCGTGATGGTCTCGTCCTGGGTGAACGTGCTCATGCGCGTCATGCACATGAGGCGCGGACGCCCGTTGACCTCGGCGCTGCACGAGCCGCACTTGCCGGCCTTGCAGTTCCAGCGCACGGCGAGGTCGGGGGCCTGCGTCGCCTGGAGGCGGTGGACGATGTCGAGCACGACCTCGCCCTCGTTGACCTCCACCTGGAAGTCCTGGAGAGCGCCGCCCTCGTCGTCGCCGCGCCAGACCTTGAACTTGGCGGTGTAGCCCATCTCAGTGCTCACCCTTCGGCAGCTCGGCCTCGGTCATGTACTTCTTCAGCTCGCTGACGTCGAACAGCTCGAGCAGGTCCTCGCGCATCGGCACGAGCGGCTGGCGCTCGATCTCCACGCCGCCGTCGTGCGCCCGGCACACGATGTTGAGCTGGCGCCACTCCGCGCTCATGCCGGGGAAGTCGTCGCGGGTGTGCCCGCCACGGCTCTCCTCGCGCTCGAGCGCGGCCTTGGCGACCGCCTCGGCCACGAGCAGCATGTTCTTGAGGTCGATCGCGAGGTGCCAGCCCGGGTTGAACGCCCGGCCGCCCTGGACGCCCGCGTTGGCGACGCGCTCCTTGTAGGTCTGGATCTTGTCGAGCGCCTCGCGCATCTCGTCGCCGGTGCGGATGATGCCGACGAGGTCGTTCATCGTCTGCTGCAGGTCGGAGTGCACCGAGTACGGGTTCTCGCCGCCCTCGACGTGGAACGGGGCGAGCGCCTCGTTCTCCGCGTCGACGATCATCGACTCGGTGACCTTCGGCCGCGCGTCGCCGAGACGGTCGACGTACTCCGCGGCGAACAGGCCGGCGCGGCGCCCGAAGACGAGCAGGTCCGACAGCGAGTTGCCGCCGAGACGGTTGGAGCCGTGCAGCCCGCCGGAGACCTCGCCCGCGGCGAACAGGCCGGGGACCCTGGTCTCCTGGGTGTCGGGGTCGACCTCGACGCCGCCCATGACGTAGTGGCAGGTCGGCCCGACCTCCATCGGCTCCTTGGTGATGTCGACGTCGGCGAGCTCCTTGAACTGGTGCCACATCGACGGGAGCTTCTTGCGGATGACGTCGGCGGGCAGGCGGCTCGACACGTCGAGGTAGACGCCGCCGTGCGGCGTGCCGCGGCCGGCCTTGACCTCGGAGTTGATCGCGCGGGCCACCTCGTCGCGGGGCAGCAGCTCCGGAGGACGCCGGTTGTTGTCCGGGTCCGTGTACCAGCGGTCGCCCTCCTCGGGCGTCGTCGCGTACTTGTCCTTGAAGACGTCCGGGATGTAGTCGAACATGAAGCGCTTGCCCTCGGAGTTGGTGAGGACACCGCCGTCGCCGCGGACCGACTCGGTCACGAGGATGCCCTTGACCGAGGGCGGCCAGACCATGCCGGTCGGGTGGAACTGGATGAACTCCATGTTCACCGTCGTGGCGCCCGCGCGCATCGCCAGCGCGTGGCCGTCGCCGGTGTACTCCCACGAGCCCGAGGTCACCTTGAAGGTCTTGCCGATGCCGCCGGTGGCGAGCACGACGGCGGGGGCCTCGAAGGCCACGAAGTCGCCGGTCTCGCGGTAGTAGCCGTAGGCGCCGGCCGCGCGGCCGTCGTCGACGAGCAGGCGGGTGATGGTGACCTCGGCGAAGATCTTGATGTTCGCCTCGTAGTCGCCCGTGGCCCGGTAGTCCTCCTGCTGCAGCGAGACGATCTTCTGCTGCAGCGTGCGGATCAGCTCGAGGCCGGAGCGGTCGCCGACGTGGGCGAGGCGCGGGTACTCGTGGCCGCCGAAGTTGCGCTGGCTGATCTTGCCCTCGGGCGTGCGGTCGAACAGCGCGCCGTAGGTCTCGAGCTCCCACACCCGGGTGGGGGCCTCCTTGGCGTGCAGCTCGGCCATCCGCCAGGAGTTGAGGAACTTCCCCCCGCGCATGGTGTCGCGGAAGTGGACCTGCCAGTTGTCGTTGCTGTTGACGTTGCCCATGGCGGCCGCGATGCCGCCCTCCGCCATGACGGTGTGGGCCTTGCCGAACAGCGACTTGCAGATGATGGCGACGCGCTTGCCCTGCAGGCGGGCCTCGACCGCGGCACGGAGGCCGGCACCGCCGGCACCGATGACGAGGACGTCGAAGGAGTGGCGCTCGAGCTCGGTCATGGGATTCCTTTGCCGTTCCGCCGGGGTCAGACGGAGAAGAAGACCAGGTCGCTGATGCGGCCCGAGGCGAGCAGGTAGACGTAGAAGTCCGCGAGCACGACGGTGCACAGCGAGACCCAGGCCCAGAGCATGTGGTGCTCGTTGAGCTTGGAGATGAACGTCCACATCTTGTAGCGCACCGGGTGCTTCGAGAAGTGCGTGATGCGGCCGCCGACGGCGTTGCGGCAGGAGTGGCACGACAGCGTGTAGAGCCACAGGGCCGCGGCGTTGGCGAACAGGATCAGCGTGCCGAGGCCGACGTAGCCCCACTGCCCCTGCGGCGTCTGCAGCGCGAGGATCGCGTCGATCGTCAGCACCACGTTGAGGATGAGCGCCAGGTAGAAGGCGTAGCGGTGGACGTTGTTGAGGATCAGCGGCAGGCGGCGCTCGCCGGAGTAGCCGCCGTGCGGCTCGGCCACGGCGCACGCGGGCGGCGACAGCCAGAAGGACCGGTAGTAGGCCTTCCGGTAGTAGTAGCAGCTGAAGCGGAACGTCAGCGGGATCCAGGCGATGAGCAGCGCCGGCGAGAGCATCCACCAGGAGATGGGGCCGCCGGGGTGGGCGCCCTCGACGCACTCCGTCGCCAGGCAGGGCGAGTAGAACAGCGAGATGTACGGCGCCGAGTAGTAGTTGCTGCCGCTGAACACCCGCCAGGCCGAGTACACGACGAAGAAGGTGAGGGCCAGGAACGTCAGGAGCGGCTGGAGCCACCAGCGGTCCTTGCGCAGCGTCCTCGCGTCGATCTGAGCGCGTCCAGGAGAGTGGACACCGGTCGTAGCCATGCGGCTCCCTGCCCGATCCGAAGAGTGGGTCGATGTTCTGGGGCCGAGTGTGCCAGTGCCGCACCCCTCGGGACCGCCTGCCCCGGCAACCGGATGGGGGCGGTGACCCAAGCCACAGGCCGGGCCCCGCGGGGGGTCCGGCTCGAGGCCGCACAGGGGTGGAGACCGGGTCCCGGAACCCGCGGCCCGGGGCACGCCCGGTCCACCGAGGAGAAGGTTGCTCCTGACCCCGAGGGCCTGCCAACCGCTGACGACGTGACATGGCTCTCACGGATCGACGGCGTGCCGCTCACCGGGACGGGCCCGCGCCCGACGGGCCATCCGGCGCGGTCAGCGGCTTTCCGCCCGCACGGGGTGCCGTCCCGCCGTACGGTTCAGCGGTGACCTCCCTGCCGGCCTCCCCGGCCCTGCCCGTCGACGTCGCAGCGCTGGGCCGCGACGCCGTCGACCTCGCGGCGCGCATCCTGCGGATCGACTCCACCAACGGCAACGAGACCGCCGTCGCGGAGGTGCTCGCCGAGCATCTCGAGGGCTGCGGCGCGGAGGTGGAGCTGGTCGCCCGCGACCCCCTCCGGGCCAACCTGGTGGCCCGGCTGCGCGGCTCCGGGGGCGGCCCGTCGCTGGCGCTGGTCGGCCACACCGACGTCGTGCCGGCCGATGCCCGCGACTGGACCCATCCGCCGTTCGCCGGCGTCGTCGACGACGACGGCTACCTGTGGGGGCGCGGCGCGGTCGACATGAAGAACGAGGTGGCCGCGCGCACCGCCGCGTTCGCGGCGCTGGGCCGCAGCGGCTGGCACGGCGCCGGCGACCTGCTGCTCGTCATGGTGGCCGACGAGGAGGACGGCAGCGCCGAGGTCGGCATGAACTGGCTGGTGCACGAGCGCCCCGACATCGCCGCCGACTACGCCCTCAACGAGGGCGGGGGCGCGCCGCTGCACCTGCAGGACGGCCGGCTCATGGTCGAGGTGGCGGTGGGCGAGAAGGGCACCTGCCCCGTGCTGGTCGAGGCCCTCGGCGAGGCCGGCCACGCCTCGGTGCCGGGGCTGGGCCGCAATGCCGTCCCCGTGCTCGGCGCGCTGCTGGCACGGCTCGGCCGGGGGGACGGCGAGCTGCGAGGGCACCCCGTGGTCGTGGCCATGCTCGACACGCTGCTCGGCGCCGGCGCGGTGGACCGCCTCGGCCTCGAGGCCGCCGTCGCCCAGGCCGGTCTCATCGACGAGTACCTGTCCGTCGGCATCCCCGCCCTGGCCTCGACGACGATGGCGCCGACCATGCTGCACGGCTCGACCGCCCGCAACGTCATGCCGGCCCGCGCCGGCGTCGAGCTCGACTGCCGCACGCTGCCGGGAACCAGCGAGGAGGAGGTGCTCGCCGCCGTCCGGCGCGCCCTCGGCGACGACCTCCCGTATGCGCTCTCGCTGGTCGAGCCGCCGGTCCACGGCAACGCCAGCGAGCCCGGCGGCCCGCTGTGGGACCTCGTGTCGGGCTTCGTCGCCGAGCGCGTCGGCGGGGCCGCCCTGCCGACGATGTGCACCGGCTTCACCGACTCGGTCTACCTGCGCCGCGAGTTCGGCACGGTGGCCTACGGCTTCAGCCCCTACGCCACGACCCCGCAGGCCGTGCTCGAGTCCGGCTACCACAACCGGGACGAGCGGGTGCACGTCGACGACATCGCGCTGTCCGCGGAGTTCCACGCCGTGGCCGCCGTCGCACTGCTCGGCTGAGGGCGCCCAGCGGCGCTCAGGCGCCGTCGAGCGGGTGCAGGAACAGCCCGCTCGCGAGCTTGGGCTCGAACCAGGTCGACTTCGGCGGCATGACCTCGCCGCGGTCCGCCACAGCCAGCAGCTCCTCGGTGGACGTCGGGAACAGCGTGAACCCCACGGCGGCGCGGCCCTCGGCCACCAGTCGGTCGATCTCGCCGGAGCCCCGGATGCCGCCGACGAACGCGATGCGCGCGTCGGTGCGCGGGTCGCCGATGCCGAGCAGGGGGCCGAGCACCTGCTTCTGCAGCACCGAGACATCGAGCCGGGCCAGCGGGTCGGCCTCGTCCACCCCGCCGTCGCGCAGGGCCAGGGCGTACCAGCCGGACGCCAGCCTCAGGCCGAAGCTGTGCCGCTGCGCCGGGGTGACAGGGCCGTCGGCCGGCGCGACGTCGAACCGCTCCCGCAGGGCCTCGAGCAGCTCCTGCTCCGTGAGCCCGTGCAGGTCGGCCACGACGCGGTTGTAGGCCATCACATGGACGTCGTCGAGGGGGAAGGCGACCGCGAGGAACGCGTCGTGACCGCCGGGTCCGCCGCCGCGCAACGCGTGCACACGGCTGGCGGCCGCGCTGCGGTGGTGGCCGTCGGCGACGTACAGGTCGCCGGCCTGCGCGTACGCCGCGCGCAGCGCCGCGACCTCGTCGGCGTCGTCGACCACCCAGAGCGTGTGCCGCACGCCGTCGCGCGAGACGAGGTCGGTGCGCGGCTCGCGGGCCACGACGGCCTCGACCACGGCGTCCACCGCGGACGAGCGCCGGGACAGCAGGAACACCGGCTCGTCCTGGGCGTCGAGGGCGTCGATGTGGCGCACGCGGTCGAGCTCCTTGTCGGGCCGCGTGTGCTCGTGGGTGCGCACGCGCCGCTCGTCGTAGTCCGTCACAGCCACAGCGGCGACGACGCCGGTCTGGACGACGCCGCCCATCACCTGCCGGTAGACCGAGTACGTCGGCGCGTCGTCGCGCACGAGGACGCCGTCGGCGACGAACGACTCCAGCGTCGCGCGGCCGAGCGCGTACACCTCGTCGGAGTGGGGGTCCGTTCCGTCGGGCAGGTCGATCTCGGGCCGCGACACCCGCAGGAACGACACGGGGTCGCCGCCCGCCCATGCCCGCGCCTCGGCGGTGTCCACGACGTCGTAGGGCGGCGAGACCACCCGCTCCTCGAGGCCGGGTGCGGGGCGAAGGGCGCGGAACGGGCGGACGTCGGCCATGGCACGACCCTAGGACGGGCGCAGGTCAGACGGCGGACCGAGCGGCGGGCGAGGCCTCCGGCTCCCCCTCGTGCAGGCGCCACCCCGTGACGATGAGCAGCTGGGCGGCGCAGTAGGTGATCATCACGATCGGTCCGCGCAGCGGCAGGTCGAGGCCGGCGGCACCGACGCCGATGAGCAGGTCGGAGACGAGGAAGAGCACGCCGCCCGCACCGATGCGGCGGCTGCCCGTGGCGACCGCGACGGCGGCCATCGAGAACAGCGCCACGGAGTACACGGCGATGGGCAGGCGCAGCGCGCCCAGCATCGGGCCGAGCAGCAGGTTGAGGGCGAGCCAGAGCACCGCCCACCCGGCCACGGCCGCGGGCCGCTCGCGCAGGGCCCGGGCCGCACCGAGGCGGACGAAGCCGGCGATGTAGCACAGCTGCATGCCGAGGAACGCCGCCATGCCGGCGAGGAACGCGGCCGTGCCCGGGATGCTCAGCAGCACGTCGCCGAGCAGCGCGAGCACCAGCCCGCCGAGCAGCAGCCGCGGCGGGCGGACGGCGTACGAGAGCAGCACCCAGAGGATGAGCGTCGCGACGATGAACGGCTTGGTCGCCGTCGTGGCCCAGTAGCTGCCGACGGCGTCGGACACGATGTTGGCCGCCGAGAACGCGAGGAAGGCCACGAGCGGCCAGCGGGGAGCGGGCAGGACGGGCTCGGGCACGGTCTCTCCTGGGTCGGGTGCCGACACCCTAGGCCCCGGCCCGGCGCAGGCTCACCCGGTCGACGTCGCCTCGCGCACCGCCTCGACGAACCGGTCGAGCGGGGTGCCGCCGATGATCTCGCCGATGAGCGGGAGGTCGAGGTCGTCGACGGCCTTGAAACGCACGCACGACTTGCCCATGTCGAGCTTCTTGCCGCCGGCCCAGCGGGCCCGCATCTCCTCCTCGCCCATCCGCCCGGCGGCCGAGTAGACGCTCATGAGGTACAGCGACGAGTAGTTCTTCTGGGCTGCGAGCGACGCATAGGCGAGCGGCTGCTTGTTGTACGTGCCGCCGTACACCTCCAGCGGCACGACCCACGAGATCATCCCGTACTGCATCGTCTCGACGTAGCCGTCGGGCAGGTGGCCGTTGACGTGCTCGCGCACCGCCTGCAGGACCGCCGCCCGCTCCGGCTCGAGCGAGGCGATGTACTCGTCCGGGGTCGCGGCGTTCGACGTCGCCATGGCGTCCTCCCTGCTGCTCGACGCGCGGTCCCCGTCAGTGTGCCGTCCGGGTCAGACGCCGGCTACTGCCTCGATGCGGCCGTCGGCCACGGCGGCCACGAGGGCGGCGTGGTCGCGGGCGTTCTGCTCGGCGTAGGCGAACCCGAACGCCGTCAGCGCCTCGTCGAGCCGGCGGCTCGTGCCGCAGTACGCCGCGATCGCGACGCGGTCGCCCGACCGGGCGTGGGCGCGCGCCAGGGTCCACGCGCACACCTCGCCGTAGACCCGCATCTGGTTGGCGGTGATGGCCGCAGTGTCGATGCCTCCCTTGCCGTCGCGCAGCTGCCGCACGTAGAAGTCGCGCGGCTCCCTGTCGATGCCGTAGCCGTGGTACCAGCCGAGGAAGATGTCGCTCGACGCCTGCATGAGGCGTTGGCCCGTCACCACCCGGTGCCCGTGGCCGTCGAACCCGGACGCGCCGAGGTGGCGCTCGAGCACCGACTCCTGCGCCTGCTTGACCTGCAGCACCAGCGGGTCGTTCTCGTCGTGGCCGAGCAGCAGCACGATCCAGGCGCGCGTGCCCACGCTGCCGACACCGACCACCTTGCGGGCGAGATCGACGTACCGGTAGGTCGAGGCGAGGTGGCGCCGGTCCTCCGACAGCGAGAGCAGGTACTCCGCCAGCACGCGCCGGGCCTCGGCAGCGACATCGGCCCCGACGAGCTCGGGCAGCTCGTCGGCGCGCACCACCAGCGGCGGCTGCGAGCGGAACCTGGGACCGTCGTCGGTCTGCTCCGTGAGCCGCTGGAAGGCCTGCAGGTTGTCGCGCGACGCGAACTTCGCGGTGCGCTTGTCGGCGCGGCGGGCGAACTCCGGCGCCACCCGGGAGCGCCACGCCTCCATGAGCTGCTCGACCTCGAGGTGGGCGTACCAGAGCGCGAGGTTGCCCATGGTCGCGAAGGTCGTCATCGACGTGCGGTAGGCCCCGACGGTGTCGCGCGTGATCGCGACGATCTCGTCGTGGGAGTAGCCGTTCTCCTGCCCCGCGATGACCAGCGAGGCGACGAGGCGCTTGAGGTCCCACTCCCACGGGCCGGGCAGGGTCTCGTCGAAGTCGTTGAGGTCGAAGACCAGCCGGCGCTCGGGCGACTTGTAGATGCCGAAGTTGAGCAGGTGCGCATCGCCGCAGATCTGCGCGGTGATGCCCGTGTGCTCGTGCGCTGCGAGATCCTCGGCCATGACGGCGGCGGCGCCCCGGTAGAACGCGAACGGCGAGCTGGCCATGCGCCCGTAGCGGATGGGCACCAGCTCGGGGATGCGCGAGGCCGACTGCTCCTCGAGGATCGCGACGGGATCGCGGCGCGACGGCGACGGCGCCCAGTCGCCGTGCGACGAGCGGGGCACGCGCTTGCGCACCGCCCGGCCCTGCTCGGCGCGGTCCTCGACGGGCGCGCGCTCCTTGCTGCCCTCGCTCAGCGCTGCAGTTCCCACGCCCGCACCCCTCCCACGATCCCGGCCGAGTTCGGGACGACGACGACGTCGTCGCCCAGCGACGCCAGCACCTCGGGCGTGATCACCCGGGCGTTGCCGCCGCCGAGGTAGAGCCGGTCCCACACGAACACCGGTCGCAGCGCCTCGACGACCCGGCGGACCCGCCGCGACCAGAACGCGGGGCCGAGCCGCTTGCGCTCCTTGTCGCCGATGTACGTGTCGTACGACAGCCCCCAGCGCACCGGCGCCTGCGACAGCTCGAGATGCGGTGCGAGGCGCAGCCCGTCGAAGAGCGCGCAACCGAGCCCCGTGCCCAGGGTGAGCACCAGCTCGAGCCCGACGCCGGTGACGACGCCGGCGCCGTGCACCTCGGCGTCGTTGAGCACCAGCGCCGGCACGCCCAGCCGCTCGGACAGCGCCGTCTGCGCGTCGAAGCCGTGCCACTGCTCGACGAGCTCGGGCAGCGGCCGGCTGCGCGGGCCGGACTCGGTGACGTAGTGCGGGGTCACGACGACCACGCCGTGCCGGATCATCCCGGGCACGCCCACGGTGGCCCGGTCGGCGTGCGGCAGCTGGGCGGCGAGGTCGGCGATGGTGGCGAGGAAGCGCTCGGTCGACAGCGGGTACGGCGTCGGGACGCGCACCTGCTTGGCCCGCATCGTGCCGACCTCGTCGAGCACCGAGGCCTTGATGCCGGTGCCGCCGCAGTCGACGGCCAGCGTCGTCGTCATGCGCGGAGTCTGCCGGGTCGGGCGGGCCGGTCGCGGGCCGACCCGCGGACCGGACGATACTCGTACAGGTGTTCGATCGCGTGCTAGCGTCGTCGCATGAGCCTAGTCGGCCTGCAGCCCTCGCTGCTCGACGTCGCGCTGCCTACCCGGCTGGGCCCGCTGGCCGGCCGGGTCCGGCGGACCGAGCTCGCACACGGGGCCTGGGTCGACCATCTCCCCGGCTGGGTGGAGGGTTCCGACGCCGTCCTGGACACCCTCCTCGCCGACGTGCCCTGGCGGCACGAGCGGCGGCGGATGTACGACCGCGTCGTCGACGTCCCGCGCCTGGTGGCCTGGTGCTCCGACGCGCGACGGCTCCCCCACCCGGTGCTCGTCGAGGCCCGCGCCGCGCTGTCGGGGCACTACCGGCCCGAGCTCGGCGAGGACTTCGAGACCGCCGGCTGCTGCCTCTACCGCGACGGCCGCGACTCGGTGGCGTGGCACGGCGATACGGTCGGCCGCGGCTCGACCCACGACACGATGGTGGCGATCCTGTCCTTCGGCTCGCCGCGCACCCTGGCGCTGCGCCCCCGGGGCGGCGGGCCCACCGCGCTCGAGCTCGCGCTCGGCCACGGCGACCTCGTGGTCATGGGCGGGTCGTGCCAGCGCACCTGGGAGCACGCCGTGCCCAAGACGGCCCGTGCCGTCGGGCCCCGGGTCAGCGTGCAGCTGCGCCCCGCCGGCGTCGCGTAGGACGCCGACGGGGCGCGAACCTCGCCGGACGGGCTGCTAGCCCAGGTGGACCACGGGTGCGGCCTCGTCCTCGTCGTCCTCCGCGGCCGCGTTCTTGCCGATGCGCAGGAACATGGCGGTGATGATCGTGGCGGCGACGAGGAAGCCGGCGCCGACGCGGAACGCGGCGGTGTAGCCCTCGGTCAGCGCAGCCGCCTGGTCGGCCGGGGTCGGCTGGCCCGGGTTGGCGACGAACCACGCAGTCGTGGCGGCGACGGCGATCGTGTTGAGCAGCGCCGTGCCGACCGAGCCGCCGACCTGCTGGGTGGTGTTGAGCACCGCCGAGCCGACGCCGGCATCGGCAGGGCCGATGCCGTGCAGCGCCGTGGTGGAGATCGGGATGAACACGTGCGCCATCGAGATGCTCATGACCACCATCGGCACCAGCACGTGCAGCCAGTAGTTGGAGTCGGGCTCGAGCGTCGACAGCCAGAGCAGGCCGGCCGCGGCCCCGATGAGGCCGGGGATCATGAGCGGCTTGGGGCCGACGCGGGGCAGCAGGTTCGACGCGATCCCCGCGCCGATGATGATGCCGACGCTGAACGGCAGGAACGCGAAGCCGGCCACGACGGGGCTCATGCCCTTGACCACCTGCAGGTACAGGCCGAGGAACAGGAACATCGCGAACATGCCGATGCCCACCACGAGGTTGACGGCGTAGCTGGTGCCGCGGTTGCGATCGCGCAGGATGCGCAGCGGCAGCAGCGGGTTGGAGACCCGGCTCTCGATGACGAAGAAGGCGACGAGCAGGACCGTGGCCGCGTCGAACAGCAGCAGGGTCTCCGGATCGGTCCAGTGCGAGGTGTCCTGGAAGCCGTGGGGGGCGGCCTTGGTGAAGCCGTAGACCAGCGCGAGCAGGCCGAGGGTGGCGGTGACGGCCCCGGCCACGTCGTAGGACCCGTGGTTGGGTGCTTTGCTCTCGCGGACGTAGGGCACCGCGAGGACGGCCGCCAGGATCGCGATCGGCACGTTGACGAACAGGCACCAGCGCCACGACAGGTACTCGGTGAGCACGCCGCCGAGCAGCAGGCCGACGGCGGCGCCGCCGCCGGAGATCGCGCCGTAGACGCCGAAGGCCTTGGCCCGCTCCTTGGGCTCGTGGAAGGTGACCGTGATGAGCGAGAGCGCGGCGGGGGCGAGCAGCGCCGCGAACAGGCCCTGCAGGGCACGCGCCCCGAAGAGCATCGCGGGGTTCATCGCCAGGCCGCCGAGCGCCGAGGCCAGCGCGAACCCGAGCAGGCCCACGATGAAGATCCGCTTGCGCCCGACGTAGTCGGCGATGCGGCCGCCGAGGAGCAGGAAGCCGCCGAAGGCCAGCGTGTACGCGGTGATGACCCACTGCTGGTCGGCGTCGCTGATCCCGAGCGCCTCCTTGGCGGTCGGGAGCGCGAGGTTCACGATCGAGGCGTCGAGCACGACCATGAGCGCGCTGATGGCGATGACCAGCAGGGCGCGCCAGCGATTGGGGTCGGGCGGGCCGTAGTCGTGGTGCTGCGCCTCGTCGGGCGCGGCGGCGCCGACGGCGTCGGCAGCGGTGGTGCGGTCGGACATGAGGGCCCCTCTTCTTGGATGCTGCGCCGCCGTCGAGCAGCGGACGCACGTGCTGGGCCTCGCCACGACCCCCGACGGACTCCGGGCCAACCTCGTGGGCGGACCGGGGTATTCCCGCGCCCGGCGGCGACGCGGGATCCGTACCCCCCGCGGCGCCCGGTACGGCGCCGACAGGCGCCCCAGCCTGCCGGGCACCTCCGACAGCCGTCTTCTTCGTTCGTGCGCGCCGATAGCGTGGGCGCGTGACCAGCACCCGGGCCCTCGAGCGCGTCCGCGCCACGCGCTACGTCCTCGCTCTGCGCGAGGGCGGCTCGCTGCCCGGCGTCGTCGAGGCCGACGACCTCGGCACCTACGTCGTGAAGTTCCGCGGCGCCGGCCAGGGGCGGCTGGCGCTCGTCGCCGAGGTCGTCGCCGGCGAGCTCGGCCGGCGGCTCGGCCTGCCGGTGCCCGACCTCGTGCTCATCGACCTCGACCCCGCGCTGGCCAGCGCCGAACCCGACGAGGAGGTGCAAGACCTCCTCAAGGCCTCGCCCGGGCTCAACCTCGGCATGGACTTCCTGCCCGGAGCGCTGGGCATCGAGCGGCCCGACGGCGTCGATCCCGGGCTGGCCGCGCAGGTCGTGTGGTTCGACGGGCTCGTTCTCAACGTCGACCGCACCTGGCGCAACCCCAACCTGCTGCGGTGGCACGGCGCCCCCTGGCTGATCGACCACGGCGCCTCCCTGTACTTCCACCACGACTGGGCGTCGGCCGGCACGGCCGCCACCCGCGCGCTGCCCGGCGGCAAGGAGCACGTGCTCCTGCCCGTCGCCGGCCCGCTGGCCGACGCGTCCGCCGGGCTCGCGCCACGGGTGACGCCCGAGCTCCTCACCGAGGTGCTCGGGCTGGTGCCCGACGAGTGGCTGGTCGACGACAGCACCACGGGGCCGCCGACCCCCGCCGCCGCCCGCGAGGCGTACGTGGCCGCCCTCGCGGCGCGTGCCGCCGACCCGTCCCCGTGGCTCGACCCGCTGGAGGCCTCCCGTGCCGCACGCGTATGAGTGGGCCGTCCTGCGGGCGGTCCCGAGGGTCGAGCGCTGCGAGTTCGTCAACGTCGGCGTCGTCGTCTACTGCCAGTCGCTGGGCTTCCTCGGCTGCGTGCTGGCCGACGACCTCGGCCGGGCGGCGGCGCTCGACCCCGGGCTCGACCTCGAGGGCCTGCGGGCCCATCTCGACGGGATCCGGGCCGTGTGCGAGGGCGACGAGTCGGCCGGCGCCAACGGCCGCCGGACGCCCGGGGAGCGGTTCCGCTGGCTGATCGCGCCGCGCAGCACCGTCGTGCAGCCTTCGCCGGTTCACACCGGGCTCACCGACGACCCCGCCGCCGAGCTGGCCGACCTGGCTCGACGGATGGTCGACCCGCTCGGCTAGTCTTCCGCCCATGGCCGAGCACGCTCACGACGAGCACACCGCCCACAAGCAGAGCCCCGTCGCCGCGTCGATCGTCGGCCTGCTCATCGCCCTGTTCTTCGGGTGGGCCTTCGCGCTGCTCAACGGCGGCTCGTGGACCAGCGGCGTCATCGTGGCCGCGATCATCCTCGCGGCTCACACGCTCTGGATGATCTGGGTCACCGACAACCGCGACCAGTAACGGCGGCGCCCCCGCTGCGCCCGTCGGGCCCGATCACGCGCCGTCGCGCGCCTCGGGCGCCTGCTTCTCCGCGGTCGCCGTAGCCCCGCCGGTGCGGCGCTTCTCGCTGTCGGCCAGCCGGGCGAGGTAGGCGTTGTACTCCGCGAGCTCGTCGCGCCCCTTGCCGGTCGCCGCCGCCCGATCCTGGGCGCGGTCGGTGCGCCGGGCCTCGCGCTCGTCGCTGCGCACCCACTGCACGAAGATCGCGATCATCACGATGACGACCGGGATCTCCCCCAGCGCCCACGCCAGGCTCGCACCGAGCTGCTGGTCGGCCAGCAGGTCCTGCGCGTAGGGCCGTTGCAGCCCGAGGTACCAGTCCTCGGCGATCACGGCGTTGCTGGCCAGCACCGCGATGTTGAAGAACGAGTGCAGCGGGATCACCACGAGCAGGATGACCACGCGCACGATGTAGGGCGGGCGGTTGGGGCCCGGGTCGACGCCGATGAGGCTCCAGAAGAACAGCGAGCCTGCGAGCAGGAAGTGCACCCCCATGAAGATGTGGCCCCAGTGGCTGCTCATGAAGATCGGGAACAGCTCGGTGAAGTACAGGACGTAGAAGCTGCCCACGAAGATGACCGACGCGACCACGGCGTTGGACACGATCCGCACGTAGCGCGAGTGGATGAACTGGGTGAGCCACTCGCGGGGACCCACCTGGTCGCGCCCGCGCGGCAGCGTGCGCAGGGCGAGGGTGACCGGCGCCCCCAGCACCAGGAAGATCGGCACCACCATGCTCAGCATCATGTGCTGCACCATGTGCACGCTGAACATCACGTGCGCGTAGGTGCCCATGCCCAGGTTGGTCGAAGCGATGAGCAGCCCGGCGCCGATGTACCAGAGGATGCTCCGGCTGATCGGCCAGCGGTCCCCGTCGCGCCGCATCACGTGGGTGCCGGTCGCGTAGAGGGCGATCATGAGCAGCCCGATGGTGAGCCAGAACCCGTCGAGGCGCATCTCGCCGAACAGCAGGCGCGACAGGGTGGGCTCCGGCGGCAGGTCGAAGCCGAGCAGGATGCGCGCCGGCGACAGGGAGTCGAGCGGGAGGTCGCCGGACACCGGCGGCGGCGTGCGCGACAGCGCGACCGCGACGCCGATCGTGCCGGCCATGACGAGCACCTCGGTCGCCGCGAGACGCACGAAGGCCTTGCGGGCCGAGTCGCCGCCCAGCTGCGGCAGGATCCGGCGCCGCTGCTGGACGCCGAACGCGGCGAGCGCGCAGATGAGCACGACCTTGAGCAGCACCAGCCGGCCGTACGAGGTGGTGGCCAGCTCGGAGAGGTCGGCCACGCGCACGACGGCGTTGGCGAGGCCCGACAGCGCCAGCGCCACCGCCGACCACAGCGCAAGCCGGCTGAACCGGGGCACCGCCACGGGCAGCGGGCGGCGGTCGCTGGTGCCCAGGAGCACCAGGCCGACGAGGCCGCCCACCCACAGCGCGGCGGTGACCACGTGCACCATGAGGGCCGACACCGCGAGCGTGTGCTGGTCGGACGTGCCGGCGTGCGAGGTCAGCGTCGGCGGCAGCATCGCTGCCACCGCGAGCAGGCCCACCAGCCCCGCGCCCGTGGTGGTGCGGATGCGGCCGGCGGAGAAGGCGACCCAGGCGAGCAGCACGATCTGGACGAGCATCCCGCGGCCGACGTCGATGTCGAGCAGGAAGCTGCGCAGCAGCGCGGGGTCGACGACGCCGCTGATCGGCAGCGCGAGGATGTCGGACAGCGTCAGCAGCACCGACGCCGCGATGCACACCAGCCACACCAGCGCCGACCAGCGGGCGGCACGGGTCCAGGCCAGCCGGGCGCCCCGCAGGAGGCCCTCCCGCGCGGGGACGAGCACCGCGCCCACGAGCAGCAGGCCGACGGTGAGCGCGGCCGACAGGTCGATGAGCACCCGCACGACCGGGATCGCCCACAGCGTGCCCATGCCCGGGTCGGGCAGGCCCTCCGGGGAGGCCGCGGGCCTGCCGTCGCCGGTCCAGAGCAGCCCGAGGGCGACCACCACGGCGATCGCCGTGGCCGGCACGAGGACGCCGGACGGGCGGAGGGGCGAGCCCTCCGCCGTCGTCCGGGCCGGTGCCTCGGTGGTCGTCACGCGGACGAGCCTCCCCTGCCGCGCAGGCCGAGCGCCACCGCAACGCCCACGGCGATCACGAGCAGGCCGCCGAGGATCCACGGCAGCGGGCTCGACGACGTGGACGTGTCCGTGTCCCCCGCCAGCGTGGTCGAGGGCTCCGGTGCCGGGGCGGTCGACGACGCGGCGGCCGGGGACGACGAGGACGCCGACGGCGACGCGGCCGGTGACGACGACGATGCGGACGGGCTGGGCGTGGGCGATGCCGACGCCGCGGTCGTCACGGTGAACGAGAAGGTGCCCGAGACGGGGTGGCCGTCGGAGGACACCACGCGCCAGGCGACCTTGACCTTGCCAGCCGCGGTGGCGGGCGCGACGGCCTGGGTCACCGTGACTCCCTTGACCACCGGCTTCCCGGTGGCGAGCTTCTGCCCGGCGGAGTCGGTGACGACGACGGCGGCGCCGATGTCCTCGACCTCCTCGCCGAAGGTGAGCACGATCTCGGCGGGCGGCGCCTCGAGCGAGGCGCCGTCCTTCGGCGAGGTCGACAGGATCTCGTCGTGGGCGGACGCCGGCGCGAGACCGGCCAGGCCGAGCGGGACGACGAGCAGGCACGCCGCAGCGGCGCGCACGAGCAGGGGACGCATAGAGGGCCTCTCAGGGGATGGGCGGGACGGTCGGCGGCAGCGCGTCGGCCCGTCCCTCACGCACCGGAGGTCAGGCGAGCGCGAGCCGGCGCGGCGGGCCGCGCCGCGACCATGCCCGGGCGGCGTCGCTCGGCACCAGGACGCGCGCCCCGGCCGCGGGCAGGGGGCGCCGGGCGGCGGGCGGGCCCGCCTGCTGCGCCGCACCTCGGGTGCGGGCGGCGGCCCACAGGCCGAGCACGGCTCCCTCGATCGCGGCGAGCAGCAGCGCGGCCAGGCCAGCGGCAGCGAGGTGGGCGAGCAGCATGCGGACGTCGGGCGCCGCGTGGTCGTGGACGTGCCCCGGCGCCACCGGCGCTGCCGGGAGCCCGGGAAGGGATCCCGACGGCGAGACGAGCCAGGCAGCGGCGTGCACCGCCGCTTGCGCCCCGAGCAGCATCACGACGAGGCGCGCCGGGGTCCAGCGGCTGCGCGAGGCGCCCACGGCTGCGGCGACGACAAGGACGACGACCGCGTACGACTCCGGACCCGCGGCACCGCCGCCCGCCGCGTGGCCCGCGAGCGCCAGGCCGCCGGCCACCGCGCCGACGACGGCACCGCGCGCGGCGCGCAGGGGGCGCCGCGGCTCGGCCGCGCGGGCGGTGGACATGCCCGCCATCGTAGGCGGCCTCCCGCGCGGCGCCCCCGGACCTCTCGATCGGCTCACGACGTTCGACTCCGCCGCCCGCGGGGCACGACAATGGGCGGGCGCGCCTTGAGGCGCGCGCGAGCCTGCGCCCGACACAGCCACGAACGAGGGACGACCTGATGGACGACAGCCTGGCCGCCACGGTCAACCGGGCACGCCTCGACTCGCTCGTCGACGAGATCGGCGACCGCGACATCGTCCGCCAGGCCGTGCAGAGCTTCCTCGACGAGCTCGTCGAGCGCCTGCAGGCCATCCGCACCGCCATCGGCGGCGGCGATCCGGACGTCATCCGCCGCGACGCCCACGCCCTCGGCTCCCCCGCCGCGATGCTCGGCGCCACCGAGGTGACGCGCGTGTGCCGCACGATGGAGGCGCAGAACACCGAGGGCGACGCCGTGCTGGTGCCGCTCATGACCGAGCTCGACGCCGTGGCCGCCCGCACCGTGAGCGAGCTGCGCAGCTACCTCGAGGCCGAGTCCGCGGTCTGATCCGCCGGTGCCGGGACAGCGTCCTCGGCCGTCGGGCCGGCGGGCGCCTCGAGCCACCGCTGCACCATGTGCGACAGGTCGTCGAGGCCGAAGGGCTTGCTCAGGTAGTCGACCATCCCCGCGTCTCGGCACGCGTCGCGCTCGGCCTGCCCGACGTGCGCGGTGAGAGCCACGATCGGTACGTCGGCCGTGGTGGCGCCCTCCCCCTGCGTGCGCCAGGCGCGGGTGGCCTCGCGGCCGTCCATCCCCGGCATCTGCACGTCCATGAGCACCAGGCCGTACGCCGTCTCCCGCATCGCGTCGAGGGCGGCCTCGCCGCTGTCGACGACGTCGGTGGCGACGCCGAGCTTGCCGAGCATCGCCGCGGCCAGCCGACGGTTCACGTCGTTGTCGTCGACCAGGAGCACCCGGGTGCTGCGGTCGTGGCTCATCGACTGGACGTGGACCGGGGCCTGCACGCGCAACCGGGCCGACGTGCCGCCGCCGGGCACGCGAGCGACGTCGACCGTGCCGCCGAGCGCCGCAGCGAGCCGGGCCACCTGAGCGAGCCCGCCGGCACCGGAGGGCCTGCCGCCCTGGTCCCATGTGTAGCCGATGCCGGTGTCACGGACCTCGAGGACCACGGCCTGGTCCTCGAGGAAGGCGTTGAGCTCGACGACCCGCGAGCCGGAGTGCTGGACGGCGTTGCTGACCAGCCCGTCGATGGCCAGCCGCAGCAGCACCACCGACAGCTCGACCGGGTGGTCGCTGACCGGGGTCTCCCCCACGAGCACGATGCAGCGGTCGGACGACCCGGCGGCGGCGATGTCGGAGAGCAGCTGCCGCAGCACCACCGGGACGCGCGGCCCGGCGACGCGGCGCTCGGTGCCGTCGACGATGCCGATGAGGGAGTCGATGAGCCGGTCGAGCCGCTCCAGCGGCTCGCGGCCGCGGTCGCCGATCCACGGCCGGATCTCGTCGACGAGCCGGCTCACCTCGTGCACCACCCACGCCGAGTACGCCGTGCGGGCGTCCTCGCCGCGGGTGCCGCGGGAGAGGGCCACGACGTCCTGCGTCCGGGCGGCCAGCATCTCCTCGAGCCGGCGGCGGTCCTCGAGCTGGCGCTCCTGCACCTTCTCCCACTCGAAAGCGCGGCCGAGCTGCGCGGCCAGCGAGGGCGCGAGCTGGAGGAGCCGCTCGTCGGCGGGCATGGGCGCCGGGTGCACGAACTCCACGACGGCCGACACCTCGATGCCGACGACGATGGGGAACGCCCAGGCGGCTCCCTGCGCGGCCGCCTCGCCTCGCGCGTAGGCCGGGTTGACGGCGACGTCGGGGATCCACGCCGCGAGGTGGGACGCCGCGACCTCGCCGGGCAGGCCCGCCGGCGGCACGAAGCGATGGTCGACCGTGGCGGCCATGACGGCGTCGAGCAGGTCGAGGTGGGCGGGGTCGGCGTCCCAGATGTCGGAGGTGACGAAGGCTCCGTCGGCCTCGCGCAGCAGCACGTGCGAGACGGCGAAGCCGCAGTGCCGCCGGATGATCTTCGCGGCCGCGCTCATGGCCGACAGCGCGTCGTCGGTCTCGTTGACGATCACGGCGATCGACGCGAGGAGCTCGACCTCGCGGGCGCGCTCGAACGCGCGTCGCAGCTGGGTCTCGGCCGTGCGCTCGGCCTCGATGCGCGCGGCGCGCTCCTGGGCCGCGCGGTGCTCGAGCCGGGCGACGACGTCGGGCCCGACGCCGTCCGGCAGATCACGGGGGTCGTAGCTCACTGGAGGGCCTCCGGTCCGAGCACGACCTCGAGCAGGCGCCGCAGCTCGCCGATGTCGACCGGCTTGCCGATGTGCCCGTCCATGCCGCTCTGCCGGCAGCGCTCGAGCAGGTCGTCGTCGGCGCCGCCGACCATGCCGTAGACCGGGGTCCGCGCGACGCGGGGGTCGTGCGAGCGGCGGATCATCGCGGTGGTGGTCGGGCCGTCGGTGCCGGCGTCCTCCATGCGCGCCGCGACCAGGACGAGCCGCACCCGCGGGTCGGAGTCCATGAGCGCCAGGCACTCCTCGGCGCTGGCGGCACCCACCCCCTCGACGCCGACACGCGCGAGCAGCCGGACGGCGTGGGCGCGGCGCGGCTCGCTGGCCTCGACGACGAGGACGACGGCGGCGGACGGGTCCTCGACGTCGGCGCCGGCGGGAGCGCCGGAGTCGTCGGGCGCGACGGCGTCGAGCAGCTGCAGCCGGAACCAGAAGGTGGAGCCCTCGCCCACGGCGGAGTCGACGGAGATCTGGCCGCCCATGAGGCCGACCAGCCGCTCGGCGATCGCCAGGCCGAGTCCCGAGCCCTCCTGCCGGTTCCGCGCCTGAACGAACGGGTCGAAGATCGTCGCGACCTTCTCCGGCGGGATGCCGGGGCCGGTGTCGCGGACCGACACCTCCACCAGCGACTCGTTGCCGCGGCGCGAGACGACGTGCAGCGAGACCTGCACGGACCCCTTCTCGGTGAACTTCACGGCGTTGCCGACGAGGTTGATGAGCACCTGCCGGAACCGCACGCGGTCGCCGAGCGCCTCGGCGGGCACGGACGGGTCGACGCGCAGCAGGAGGTCGACGCCCTTGGCCGCGGCCTGCGGGCGCAGCAGGTCGGTGACGGCGGTGGCCACATCTCCTGGCGCGAAGGGCTCGCTCACCAGGTCGATGCGGCCGGCCTCGACCTTCTGCAGGTCGAGGATGTCGTTGATGATCGAGACCAGGCTGGTGGCGGAGGAGTCGATGACCTTGACCAGTTCGGACTGCTCGTCGTCGAGGTCGGTCATCCGCAGCAGGTCGGCCGTGGCGAGCACGCCGTGCATCGGCGTGCGGATCTCGTGGCTCATCGAGGCCAGGAACTGCGACTTGGCGTCGGACGCCGCGATCGCCTCGTCGCGGGCGCGGGCCAGCGCCTCCTGGTAGAGCACGCGGTCGGTGGCGTCGCGGAACATCCAGAGGGCGCCGAGCTCCTGCCCCTCGGACACGATCGGCTGGTAGTCGAACTCGAGGACGCGCGAGCCCGACAGGGTGAGGGACTGGTTGGTGGTGGCCCAGCGCCGGGCGCTGAGGTCCTCGGTGCGGCGCAGGAACGCCGCGGGGTCGTCCTCGTGGCGCACCACCTTGGCCACCGCGGCGCTGATGGGCAGGCCCACGAGGGCCTCGGGGTCGGCGGCCGACCGGAACATCTCGCACAGCGTCGCGTTGGCCAGCACCACCCGGCGCTGCCGGTCCTCCACGAGGACGCCGGACTGCATGTGGTCGAGCAGGGTGGTCAGCCGCGACATGGTGTCGCGCAGCTCGAGCTCGGCGGTCTTGGCGGTGGTGATGTCGAGCATGAAGCCGAGCCGCGTCCGGGTGCCGTCGTCGTCCTCGACGACGCTGTCGACGACGCGGCTCCACACCACGTGGCCGTCGGCGGTGACGAGCCGCAGCTCCTGGTCGAACGGGCTGAGCGCCGCCTCCGCCTCGCGGTTGGCGGCCAGCGCCCGCTCGCGGTCCTCCGGGTGCACGACGGTGGCGAAGAAGAACGAGGGCTCGGTGAGCCACCGGCGCACCGGGTGGCCGAGCCACTCGGCCACGCGCGGGCTGATGAACTCCGCCACCGAGTCCTCGCCCAGGGTGTCGATGTACATGACGAGCGGCTGCAGCTCGACGATGCGCCGGTACTGGGCCTCGGCGCGGGTGAGCATGCGGTTGGCGTCGCGCAGCTCGGTGGCCGAGCGCTGCAGCTCGGCGTTGAGGGTGCGCAGATCGTCGAGGCTGCGCTCCTGGCCGCGGCGCAGGAAGAGCAGGTCGGGCGTCTGGTCGACGGGCGAGAAGTCCGCGGCTGAGAGGTTGAGCGCCTCGAGCTCCTGCGACGACGCGATGATCGGGTTGCCGAGCAGCAGCACACCGGCGGGCTCGTCGACGTCGACGGCCTGGAACCGCATCCGGGGGCCGTCGGGCAGCAGCCGCATCAGGAGCATCGAGTCGCGGTGCTTGCGGATGTCCTGCAGCCCCGCGACGCCGAGCGGGCGCACCACCTCGAGCACCTCGAGCAGGTGGCGCCCGACCATCTCGACGCCGAGCCGGCGCCACGACGGGCCCTGGCGCAGCACGACGAGGTCCTCGTCGCACAGCACGCCGAACGGTGCCGCGCGGTCGAGGTCGTCGTCGCGGAGCCGGATCGTCATGCCGGCTCCACCACGGCGGGGACGAGCCGGAAGTGCTCGTAGTGCGGGCCCGAGGCTGCCTCGTCGCGGCTCACCGTCACCGGAGTTCCGTAGAGCTCGCCGAGGCCCTCGAGCAGCCCGACGACGAACGGCGCGAGGCCCTCGCGCTCGGAGCGGTAGTGGACGTCGAGCGTGCCGTCGTCGCCGGCGACCACGTCGAAGGACGGCGGGCGCAGGTCGGGGTAGAGCGACTGAAGCCTCGCGTGCATCTCGTCGAGGTTGTGCAGCACCGACACCACATCGGTGCCGGTCGCGCCGAGGATGTCGCCGTAGCTCTCGGGCCCGACCGTGGTCGACCAGTAGCGGCCGAAGCCCCGCAGCAGCTCGTCGGCCGGGCGGTCGAGGACCTCGCTGGCCGCCCCCACGAGGGCGTAGGTGACGTCGTCGTCGTAGTAGTGCAGGGCGGCGAACGACTGGCTCGATCCGGCTCGGGACGCGACGGCGCTCCACGCGGCCGGGCCCGCGGTCTCCACCACGTGCCGGCGCATGGCCTCGTTGATCAGTCCGTACACGGCACGCGCCCCAGACCTCGTCCCCCGACGCTCGGGTCGAGGACCCGTCAGACCGGCTCGAAGCGGTAGCCGACCCCGCGCAGGGTGCGGATGTGGCGCGGCGCGGCCGCGGACTCGCCGAGCTTCTTTCGGAGCTTGCCGACATGGACCTCGATGACGTGGTCGTCGCCGAACCACTCGCCCCAGATCTGCTCGAGCAGCTGCTCGCGGGTGAAGATGCGGCGCGGGTTGCCCGACAGCAGGTCGAGGATGTCGAACTCGATCTTGGTGAGCTCGACCTCCTCGCCGTCGACCTTGACCTCACGGGCGAGCGGGTCGACCACGAGGTGGCCGAAGTCGCGGACCTCCTGCTGCGCGCGCTGGCGCGGGCGACGGCGCATGGCGCGCACGCGGGCGGCGAGCTCGCGCGGCGAGAACGGCTTGGTGACGTAGTCGTCTGCTCCGACCGTGAGGCCCACGATCTTGTCGACCTCGTCGTCGCGGGACGTGACCATGACGACGTAGGCGTCGGAGAACACGCGCAGCTGGCGGCAGACCTCGACGCCGTCGGCGTCCGGCAGCGACAGGTCGAGGATCACCAGCTCGGGCCGGCCGGCCCGGGCGAACTCCAGGCCCTTCTTGCCCAGCGGCGTCGCGACGACGTCGTAGCCCTCCTTCTCGAGCAGCCCGCGCACGAGGAGGGTGATCTCGGGGGAGTCCTCGATGATGAGGGCCTGGCCTCGCTGAGTGGCCACGGTCGGTCCTTTCGATGCGCCCTCGCGGCGGAGCCTCGAGGGCCGGGCGGCATTACGGCGGTCCGGGGAACGGCCTCACCCAGAGTGACAGCGCAGGGAATTGCGCGCTTGCTGAGTTAGTCCGTCCGAGTTCCACCTCTTGTCCCTATCGGATCAACTGGTAGTCGGACTGAATCACAGGTTCCTGACGGGTTGCTCAACGAGCGCTCACGACGCGGACGCTGCCGGCTCCGAGGTGCCCTGGCCTGGGGCGACGTCCGGCTCCGGGGCGTCGGCGTCCGGCGGGCCCACGAGCTCGTGCCGGGGGGCGTAGACCTCGACGAACGCCATGACGATGGCGGTGACCGGGACCGCCAGCAGGGCGCCCGCGGCGCCGAACAGGGCCGCGCCGAACATGACGGACGCGAACGACACGGCCGGGTGCAGGGAGACCGCCTTGGCCGAGATCCTCGGCTCGATGGTCAGGTTCTCCACCTGCTGGTACGCCACCGCCCAGCCGAGGGCGAGGATGCCGTCCATGGGGTCGTCGGACAGCAGCCCGATGATCACCGGGAGGGCGATGGCGATGTAGGTGCCGATCGTCGGCACGAACTGGGCGACGATGCCGGTCCAGATGCCCAGGGGCAGCCAGTAGGGCATGCCGATGATGTAGAGGAACAGCGCCGTGGTGCTGCCGTTGATGAGCGCGAGCACGAGGCGGGCCCCGACGTAGCCGCCGGCCTTCTCGACCGCGACGGTCCACAGCTCCTCGTTGAGCCGCTGCCCGCGGCTGGGCAGCATCCGCGCGATCCAGCGCTTGAGCCGGGGCATGTCGGCCGACAGGTAGAAGGTGAACAGGCCCAGCGTGAAGACGCTGAACACCGATCCCACGATGCCGAAGACGATCGCGATGATGCCCCCGGCCACCTGGGCCGCCCAGCCCGCGACGTCGCTCGGGTTGAGACCGATGCTGCCGATGATGTTGGCGATGTCGATCTGCGTGCCGAACCGCTGGTTGAGCCACTCGACACCGTTGCGCGCGAGCTCGGGCACGCCGCGCAGCAGCTCGGCGAGCTGGGTGAAGAGCAGGTTGCCGAAGGCGGCGAAGAACAGCGCGACCCCGACGATGACGGCGATCATCACCAGCCCGGTGGCCAGGCCGCGCTTGAGGCCGCGCCGGTGCAGCCACACCACCGCCGGCTCCATCGTGATCGCCAGAGCCAGGGCCATGAGGATCGTGAAGATCACCGACCCGGCGTCCTGGAGGACGAACTGGACGAACGCGGCCGCAGAGAAGATGAGCAGCACGACCGCCGTGGCCTTGCCGACGTTGCGCAGGTCGAAGCGCACGCGGTCGGTCGCCGCGTTCGAGGGCGCCGCGTTCGAGGGCGCCGGGGCCGAGGCGGCCGGGGTCGAGGGGGCCGGCTGCTCGCTCACGCGGCGATCGTAGGCGCGCCGGGGCCGCGTTCCGGGGACGCGCGCCGGGCCCCGCGTCCGACGTCACAGGGCCACATCGCCGGACGACCCGACCTCGGCCGCCCCCGCTCGGTAGCGTCGAGGCGCACATCCCAGACAGCAGGACGGACGTCATGCGGACCATCGCGCTGGAGGACCTCGCCGGGGCCCTCTCCTCCCTCCCCGCCGACCCCCGCGTCGTGGTGAGCGGCAACTTCGCCACCCCCCACGTGGTGCTCGCCGCCGTCGACGCCGCAGTGCCGGCGTACCGGCTGCACGCGCTCAACGCGCAGCCCGGCCTGCCGGACCGGGAGGGCGTCACGCACGAGACCGCGTTCGTCGGACCGGGCATGCGCAAGTCCTCGACGCTGCGCTACATCCCGTCGCGCCTGTCGCTGGTGCCCGCACTGTTCGGCGCGACCTGCCCGCCCGACCTCGTCGTGGTGCATACGTCCGTGCCCTCGGACGGCAAGGTCTCCCTCGGCATCGAGGTCAACATCCTCCCGGCGGCCATCGAGGCCGCCCGGGCGCGCGGCGGCATCGTCGTAGCTCAGATGAACCCGCAGATGCCCTACACCTTCGGCGACGCCGAGATCCCGCTCCACGACATCGATCTCGGCATCGAGGTCGACGCCGTGCTGCCCTCGCCCGGCCTCATGGAGATCGACGACGTCTCCGCGGCGATTGGCGAGCGGGTGGCCGTCCGCGTGGCCGACGGCTCGACCATGCAGCTCGGGATCGGCGCCGTGCCCGACGCGGTGCTCTCGGGCCTGACCGGCCGCCGCGGCCTGCGGATCTGGTCGGAGATGTTCAGCGACGGAGTGCTCGAGCTGGACCGCGCGGGCGCCCTCGACCCCGACGCCGTGCTGACGTCGTCGTTCCTGTTCGGCTCCCCCGAGCTCTACCGCTGGGTCGACCGCAACCCGCGCGTGGCGATGCTGCGCACCGAGACCACGAACGAGCCGTCGCTCATCGCCCGCCAGCCGCTCATGACCTCGGTGAACACCGCGCTGCAGGTCGACCTCTACGCGCAGGCCAACGCGTCGCGCGTGAAGGGCCGCATCTACTCCGGGTTCGGCGGCCAGACCGACTTCATCGTCGGCGCGCTGCACTCGAAGGGCGGGCAGGCGATCCTCGCGCTGCGCTCGTGGCACCCGCGGGCCAACGTCTCCACGATCGTGCCGATGATCGAGGAGCCGGTCACCTCGTTCCAGGCGTCGGCCATCGTCACCGAGAACGGCGCGGCGTGGATCTGGGGCTACGACCAGAAGTCGCAGGCCCGCCACCTCATCCGCGACGCCGCCCACCCCGACGTGCGCGACGAGCTCTGGGAGGAGGCCCGCGCCCTCCACCTCGCCTGACGCCCCCGCCGCCCCCGCCCGTCGGCCAGGATGGGCCCATGGCTGATGCTGCAGACGCCGGGCTCGAGGCGGCCCTCGCGATGGTGGTGGAGTTCCGGGCCGCGCCCGGCCGGCGCGATGAGCTGCGCGACGCGCTGCTGGCACTCGTGGAGCCGACCCGGCTCGAGGACGGGTGCCTGCTCTACGACCTGCACGAGAGCCGCGACGACGCCGACGTGCTCGCGTTCTACGAGGTGTGGCGCGACCCCGACGCGCATGCGGCCCACGACCGCACGGCGCACGTCGGGCGCTTCCGCGAGATCCGCGGCCCGCTGCTGGCCGAGCCCGCCCGGGTGCTCCGGCTGCGCCGCATCGAGCCCTGACGCCAGGCCGAGCCCTGTCGCGACGCCGGGTCAGGGGCGCACGCCCCAGGTGAACCGGTGGGTGTGGATCCCGTAGTAGGGGAAGGTCTCCGCCCGCGCCACGCCCGGCACCGCCCGGACCCGGCCGACGACGTCGAAGAGGTCGTCGGCGTCGGTGGCGACCACCTCGACCATGAGGTCGAACGACCCGGCCGTCAGCACGAGGTAGATGACGGCGGCCTCCGCCGAGACCGCGTCGGCGACCGCGCGGACGTCCGAGCCTCCCGCGACCACGACGCCGATCTGGGCCATCTGCCCGTACCCGACGGCGAGCGGGTCGGTCACCGCGACGATCTGCAGGACCCCGCGCTCCTGCAGCCGCAGCACGCGCAGCCGGGTGCCGGCGGGCGAGAGCCCGACCGCGGCGCCGAGATCGGCGTAGGAGGCGCGGCCATCGTCCTGCAGCAGCGCCACGAGTCGGCGGTCGGTGGCATCGAGGTCGTCGACCCGCAGCCGTGCCCGGCCGTCAGCGGGGTCGTGCTGTTCCGTCATCGGGGATCCTTCCAAAGTAGCGGATCGCTACTCGATCGCTAGGCATTGTATCGTTCCGCTTGTGACCACGCCCCGCGACGCGCTGACCTCCCCCGCCCCGGCCGCCCCGCAGGTGGCCCCGCGCCCGGTGCTCGACCTCGCCACAGCGGCCCGCCTGGCTGCCGACCTGTTCGGCGTCGAGGGCGAGGCGGTCGAGCTCGGTAGCCAGCAGGACCGCAATGTGCGGTTCGCCGCGGCCGACGGCCGGGTGGTGCTCAAGGTCGCCAACCGTGCCTGGGGGCGGCCGGCGCTCGAGGCGCAGAACGCCGCACTCCTGCACGTGCGGAATGCCGGCTTCGGCGCCCCCGTCCCCCTGCCCGCCCGCAGCGGCGATCTGCTCGTCGAGGCCGAGGTCGGCGGCGAGACGCTGCCCGTCCGGATGCTCACCTATGTCGAGGGCCGCCCGCTGTCGGACGCCGGCTATCTCGCCCCCGTCGTCGTCGCCGACCTCGGCCGCCTCGCCGGGCGCAGCGCCGCCGCGCTGGCCGGCTTCGAGCACCCGGGCCTCGACCGGGTCGGCCAGTGGGACCTGAGGCTGGCGTCCGGTGTGGTGCGCTCGCTGCTCGGCTCCGTCGCCGACGAGCGCCGCCGCGCAGTCGTGGCGGCCGCGGAGATCGACGCCTCCGCGCGCATCGACGCCGTCGCCCCGCAGCTTCGGGTGCAGGCCATCCACGGCGACGTCACCGACGACAACGTCGTGGGCGAGCCCGACGAGGCCGGGCGCGTGCGCCCTTCGGCCGTCATCGACTTCGGCGACCTCGGCCGCAGCTGGCTGGTCGCCGAGCTGGCTGTCGCCTGCTCGTCGGTCCTGCGCCACAACCCCGACCGCCCCCTGTCGGTGCTGCCCGCCGTGCGCGCCTTCCACGAGGAGGTGCCGCTCGACGACGCCGACATCGAGGCCCTGTGGCCCCTCGTCGTCCTGCGCGGGGCGCAGCTCGTCGCCGCCGGCCAGCACCAGGTCGCCCTCGACCCGGACAACACCTCCGCCGCCGACGCCCTCGAGTCGGAGTGGTCGATCCTCGAGGTGGCGCTGTCGATCGACCCCGAGGCGGTCGAGGCGGCCGTGCGCCACGAGCTCGGGCTCGGCCACGCCCCGCGCCACCGTGCCGCCCTCGACGCCGTCGCCTCCGCCCGCCCCCTGCTGCCGTCGCTCGGCGCTGTGAGCGTCGTCGACCTCTCGACCACGAGCGACCACCTGCACTCCGGTCGCTTCCTCGAGGACGGGGCCGAGGCCGGGATCCTCGCTGCCGCAGCCGGTCCCGGCGCTGCGGCGACGCGCTGGGCGGAGCCCCGGCTGACCCGGACCGTCGCGCTGTCGGCGTCGGAGCCCGCCACTGTCGCGACCGGCGTCGACCTGCTGGTGCCCGCCGGCACGGCCGCCGTCGCCCCGTGGGACCTCGAGGTGCTCGACTCCGACGGCCGGCTGGTCGCCGTCTCGCCCGCCGGCCGCCTCGTGCTCGACGGACTCGAGGGGGCGCCCGCCGCCGGCGCCCGCGTGCCGGCGGGATCGCCCCTCGGCACAGCATCGGGGCCCCTGCACGTGCAGCTGGTGCTCGACCCCTCGCTCGACGCACCGCGCTTCGTGCCGGCGTCGCAGCGGGGCGCGTGGGCGCTGCTCACGGCCGACCCCTCGCCGCTGCTCGGCACCGACGTCCGGGCCGCCGACATCGACGTGCGCGGCCTGCTCGAGCGCCGCGGCGCAGTCTTCGCCACGGTGCAGGAGCACTACTACGAGGAGCCGATGCGGATCGAGCGCGGGTGGCAGCACCTCCTCGTCGACACCGACGGCCGCTGCTACGTCGACATGGTCAACAACGTTGCCGCCGCCGGCCACGGGCACCCGCGCCTCGCCGACGCCGTCGACCGCCAGATGCAGCTGCTCAACACCAACTCCCGGTTCCACTACGCCGCCGTCACCGAGCTGTCCGAGCGCCTCGCCGCCCTGGCCCCCGAGGGCCTCGACACGGTGTTCCTGGTGAACAGCGGCAGCGAGGCGGTCGACCTCGCGCTGCACATGGCGCAGGTGGTGACCGGCCGGCAGGACGTCGTCGCCGTCCGCGAGGCCTACCACGGCTGGACGTACCTGTCGGACGCCGTCACCACGTCGCTCTACGACAACCCGCGCGCGCTGGAGACCCGGCCCGACTGGATCCACCTCGCGTCGGCGCCCAACCCGTTCCGCGGCCGCTTCCGCGGCGAGGGGTCGGGCCACGACTACGGCACCGAGCTGCGCGAGCTCGTGGAGCGCATCGCGTCGGAGGGGCGCCCGCCCGCGGCCTACATCTGCGAGCCCGTGCTCGGCAACGCCGGCGGCGTCATGCTGCCCGAGGGCTACCTCGCCGAGGCCTACGACGCTGTGCGGTCGGTGGGCGGGCTCTGCATCGCCGACGAGGTGCAGGTGGGCTACGGCCGCACCGGACACCACTGGTGGGCGTTCGAGATGCACGGCGTGACGCCGGACATGATCACGATCGCGAAGGCCATGGGCAACGGGCAGCCCCTCGGCGCCGTGATCTGCCGCCGCGAGGTGGCCGAGGCGTTCGCGCAGCAGGGCTCGTTCTTCAGCTCGGCCGGCGGCAGCCCGGTGTCGTGCGTCGTCGGCCTGACGGTGCTCGACATCATCGAGGACGAGGGCCTGCAGCAGAACGCCGCCCGCATCGGCGACCGGCTCGTCGCCCGCTGCGAGGAGCTCGCGGAGCGGTTCCCGATCGTGGGCGAGGTGCACGGCATGGGGCTCTACCTGGGCGTCGAGCTCGTGAAGGACCGCGCCACCCTGGAGCCGGCAACGGCGGAGTGCTACGCGATCTGCGACCGGCTGCGCGAGCTCGGGATCATCGTGCAGCCCACGGGCGAGCGCGCGAACGTCCTCAAGATGAAGCCGCCGATGTGCCTCACCGAGGAGGCCGCCGACTTCTACGTCGACCAGCTCGAGCGGGTGCTCGCCGAGGGCTGGTGACTCGGTGGCTCAGCCCTGGTCGGCGGGGAGTGCCGCGAGCAGGCCTTCCCGCAGGAAGGCCTCGTACTCGGCCAGCGGCAGCGGCCGGCTGTGCAGGAAGCCCTGCGAGTAGTCGCAGCCCATCCCGCGCAGCATGTCGAGCTGCTCGCGGGTCTCGACGCCCTCGCCGACGGTGTGGAGGCCGAGCTCGCGCGCGAGCTGCACGACGACACGGGCGAGGGTGAACGACTCCTCGTTGCTGCCCATCCGCGACACGAACGCCCGGTCGATCTTCAGCCCGTCCACCGGCAGGCGCGCGAGGTACGACAGCGACGAGAACCCGGTGCCGAAGTCGTCGATGGACACCGACACCCCCATCGAGCGCAGAGCGCCCAGGATCTCCTGCGTGGGTCGGGAGGTGTCGGCCAGCGTCGACTCGGTGATCTCCAGCGCCAGGCGCGACGCCGGCAGCCCGGTGTCCTCGAGGACGCTGCGCACCGTGAACGGCAGCGACTGCTGCACCTGGTCGACGGCGACGTTCACCGCGACGTGCAACGGGCTGCCCACCGACTCCGAGAGCCGGGCAGTGTCGGCGCAGGCGCGGCGCAGCACCGCCTCGCCGATCTGCCCGATCAGGCCGAGCTCCTCGGCCAGGGGGATGAAGTCGCCCGGCGGCACCAGCGCGCCATGCTCGTCGCGCAGCCGCACCAGGGCCTCGGCCCCGGTCACCACGAGATCGGCGATGCGCACGACCGGCTGGTAGTGCACCTCGAGGCGGTCCTCGGCGATGGCGCGGCGCAGCTGGGCCTCGGCTCGGAGGCGGCGCTCGGTCTCGTCGCGCATGTCCTCGCGGTAGCCGACGAGGCGCGCGTTGCGCGAGGACCGCGACCGCGCCAGCGCGAGGTCGGCGGCCTCGGCATGCCACTGCGCCGAATCGCCGCGCATCGGGTCGGACACGACGTAGCCGGCGTGGAACTCCACCTCGATCTCGCGGCCGTCCGGCAGCAGCAGCCCCTTGAGCTCCTGGCGCAGCTGCTCGACCACCTCGACGACGACCCGCTCGCAGTCCTCTGCCATGACCAGGAGGGCGAACGTGTCGCTCGCCATGCGGGCGGCCCCGTGCACCTCGTCGGGCAGCCGGTCGATGACGCCGGCGACACCGAGCAGGATCTGGTCGCCCACGGCGTGGCCGAGACCGTCGTTGAGGGCGGCGAAGCGCTCGAGGTCGAGGGCGACGACGCCCGCCCGGCGCCGCTCGTCCTGCTCGTCGAGGTGCTCGGCCGTCTCGGCGAGGAACGCCTCGCGGCTGAGCAGGCCGGTGAGCTCGTCGCGCCGTCGGCTGTTGGCCAGCTGCCGCGCCAGGCGCCGCGCATCGGACACGTCGCGGGCGGTCACGACGAAGCCGTCGAGCTCGACGTCGGCGACCGGGCGGATCACCGCCTCCATCTCCAGCTCGCCGCCGTCGCGCCCGCGGACCAGGAGGTCGTAGGGCCCGCTCTGCGACGGGTCGGCGGCCACCTGCGCGAGCAGCAGGGCCACGCCGGCGCGGTCGAGGTCGACGAGCACCTCCGACAGCGGCCAGGTGCCGTCCTCGCGCAGGGCCACGGCGGCGTCGCGCTCGAAGCGGGGGCTGCTGTAGAGCACCCGTCCGCCGGCGTCGACCACCAGCATGCCGTCGGCGGAGTCGCCCACGAGAGCCTTGAACCAGCCCTCGCGCGTGCGGACCGCGAGCACCTCGGCGACGGCCGACTCCTGCACCCGCCGCAGCTCTGCTGCCGCCGCGAGCCGGGCGAGGAGCACCGCCGCGAGCAGTGCGAGCAGCAGCACCATCGACACGATCCCGACGGCGCCCTCGAGGCCGTAGTCGTCCGACGCCGCAGCCGAGATCACGATGACGCCGGCCGGCACCACCATGACGATCGGAGTCGCGATCGACAGCCGCTCACGGGCCGCCCGCTGCCATGGCGTCTCGACCTCGACCGCCGGGCGCAGGGCCATGGCGACGAGCATCGACACGGCGACGACGTAGCCGAGGATCGACCAGGTGATGGCGCTGGAGTTGTCCGCCCCGGGGATGGTCTGCCCCAGAGCGTCCGACAGCACCTGGACCATGACTCCGCCGGCCAGCAGCAGCAGCTGCGGGAAGGGGAGCGAGCCGATGCGGCGGCTGATGGTGGCGATGACCAGCACCACCGCCCCGAGGCCGAACATGACCGCCTGGTCGAGGTTCTCGAAGGCCCGGCCGCCCGGCGGGTACTGCCACAGCTGCGTGACGACCCAGCCCCACCACAGCACCGCGAACCCCAGGACGGCCACGACGGAGTCGAGCAGGGCAGTCCGCGCATCAGCGGCGCTCATCCGGCTCGGCCAGCAGATGCGCACCAGCGCCGTGCCGATCATCGGCACCGCGACGAGCAGCGGTACCTGCTCGACCCAGCCCTGCCACATCGCGGCGCTGGGCGCGGTGGCGATGTAGCCGACGGACTGGCCGCCCCACAGCACGGCGAGACCCACGGCCAGCAGCCGCATGTCCTTCTCGCGCGGGCGGTCGCGACGCGACCGGTCGACGAAGGCCAGGTAGGCCGCCGCCCCGGCGCACAGCGCGAACACGGCAGCCAGCACTCGCGGCAGCAGATGCGCGTGGCCGCCGTCGGCATGCTGCGTGATCCGGTCGTAGGCGTCGGCGGCGCACGCGAGCGCCGCTGCGACGGCCGCGACCACGAGCAGGCGCCGCGACCGCACGACGACCACGCGCGCAGCAGGGCGCGTCGCCGCAGCGTCGGCAGGCGTGCTCACGGGCGCCACCGTACGGATACCGGCACCGTGACGCCCCCTCAGTCACCCCCGCGACCGGTCAGACCGGCCGCCCCCATGCCGCGCTCAGCCCACCTGGTACCGGCGCGGCACGAACGTCTGGCTGTCGAGCGGCGGCCGGACGTAGGCGCGGTGCTGCAGCGGCGGCAGCACGATGTCGTCGTGCTGGATGGGCTGGTAGGGCACCATCGAGAGCAGGTGGCTCATGATGTTGAGGCGCGCGGTCTTCTTGTCCTCGGCGTCCACCACGTACCAGGGGCTCTCCTTGGTATCGGTGTAGGCGAACATCTGGTCCTTGGCCTCGGCGTAGTCGACCCAGCGGGCCTGCGCCTCGAGATCCATCGGCGAGAGCTTCCAGCGGCGCGCCGGGTCGTCGATGCGCGACTGGAACCTCTTGCGCTGCTCCTCGTCGGAGATCGACAGCCAGTACTTCACCAGGATGATCCCGTCGCGGAGCAGCGAGCGCTCGAGGATGGGGCAGGTCCGCATGAAGTACTCGTACTCCTCGTCGGTGCAGAACCCCATCACGCGCTCGACGCCGGCGCGGTTGTACCAGCTGCGGTCGAAGATGACGATCTCGCCGGCGGCGGGCAGCTCGGCGACGTAGCGCTGGAAGTACCACTGGGTGCGCTCGCGCTCGGTGGGCGCCGGCAGCGCCACCACGCGGCAGTAGCGCGGGTTCATCAGGTAGGTCATCCGCCGGATGACGCCGCCCTTGCCCGCAGTGTCGCGGCCCTCGAGGATCACGACGAGCCGCTTGCCGGCAGCCCGGATCCACTCCTGCATGGCGACGAGCTCGCTCTGCAGGTGCTCGAGCTCGCGCTCGTACTCCTTCTTCGAGAGGTGGATCGTCCCCTCGGCGTCAGCCCGGTCGTCGTGGTGCTTCTTGGTCACGGCGCGAACCTAGCGCCCGATCACACGGGATGTACGGCGACCGGCTCGTCGTCCGGCGTCCCGATCTCCAACGGCCGGTACGTGTAGAAGAACTCCACGCCGTCGGGGCCCACCTCGTCCACCGCATGGGGGACGCCCGGCGGGACGTACACGTAGGAGCCCGCGTCGACGCGGCGTCCGAGCATCACGCAGCTGCCCTTGGTGATGAGCATGTGGTGGTGCGCGCCGTGGTGGGTGTGCTCCGGCTTGGAGCCGCCGGCCTCGACCCGGATGAGCCCGATGACGTTGTCGTGGTGCTGCCACAGCACCTTGTGCGTCGCGCCGTCGATCCCGCGCAGCTCCTCCCACGGCATGGCCTCGAGCGCCTCTGCCGTGCGGACCACCACCCGGCCGAGGTCGTCGCGCTGCTGGTCGACCGGTGACGGGCTCATGAGGGCCTCCCCTGACGTGCGCTGACCGGGGGCCCGCCCCGGGCCTCCGCCTGCTCCCGAACCTAGCCGCGTTCGACGCGCGATGCCGGGGTTGCGGCGCGGCTCACACGTCCGTAGGAGCGCAGCCGGACGCCGCTTACCCTGGTGCGGTGCCCCTGCGCCGCCACGTGCCCCTGACCGCGGCGGCCGCCGCCTGCACCGCGCTCGTGGCCGGCCTGCTCGCCGTCCCGCCGTCGTCGGCCGCCTCGCCCTCGTCGTCGCCGTCCGCCGGGCTCGCCGGCCGCACCGGTCCTGCGCCCGCGGCCGCCGGGCGCACCGCGGCGACAGCCCCCGCCCGGCCCGACCGCCCGGTGTCGCGGCTCGTCGTCCGGATGGCCGACGGCGGCCGCCTGACGCCGTCCGTGGCAGCCGCGGCGGCTCGCACCCTCGGGGTGGACGCCGCAGCCTCCGTGCGCCGCACCGCCGGCGGCGCCGTCGTCGTCGCCCTGTCCGAGCCCGTGGCGCTGGCCGACGCCGAGGCGGCCGCAGCCCGGATCGCCGCGCGGGCCGACGTCGCGTGGGCCCAGCCGGACCGCTGGGTCTACCCGGCGGCCACCTACACCGAGCCCGACCCCACCGCCTACCCGCAGTGGAGCATCTCCGACGACTCCGGCTACGGGGTGCGGCCCGAGGGCGTCTGGCAGGCGACGCAGGGCTCCGCCGACGTCGTCGTCGCCGTGATCGACACCGGCATCACCTCGCACCCCGAGCTGACCGGGCGCACGGTCACGGGCTACGACTTCGTCTCCCTCGACGAGCTCTTCCCGTTCCAGGGCCTCAACCGCCAGCCGCTCACCGCCAACGACGGCGGCGGCCGCGACTCGGACCCGAGCGACCCGGGCACGTGGATCACCGAGGCCGAGTCGACGCAGCCCGGCTTCTTCAAGACCTGCCCGGCGCAGGACAGCACGTGGCACGGCACGCACGTCGCCGGGATCATCGCCGCCGATCAGGGCGGCACCGGCATGACGGGCATCGCGCCGGGCGTGCGCATCCAGCCGGTCCGCGCGATCGGCCGCTGCGCGGGCTCCGAGAGCGACATCGCCGACGCCATCGTGTGGGCCTCGGGCGGCACCGTCGCGGGCGTCCCCGCCAACGCCACCCCGGCCGACGTCATCAACCTCTCGCTCGGCGGCGACGGCGCCTGCCTGCCGCTGCTGCAGAGCGCGATCACGTCGGCGCGCAGCCGCGGCTCCGTCGTCGTGGCGGCGGCCGGCAACGACAACCGCTCGGTCGACCCTGGGAACGGCAGCCCGGGCACCTACCCCGCGGACTGCTCGGGCGTGGTCAGCGTCGCCGCCACCGGGCGCACGGGCGACCTCGGCACCTACTCGGCGCCGGACGAGCCCTACTCCAACTACGGGCTGACCGAGGGCGCGATCACGCTCTCGGCGCCCGGCGGCGATGCGACGTCGTCGTCGGCGGGCATCTGGTCGACCGTGAACTCGGGCGCCCGACGGCCGGTCGCATCGGCCTACGCGTCCTACGTCGGCACATCGATGGCCGCAGCGCACGTGAGCGCCGCCGCCGCGCTGCTGCGATCCCAGGGCGTCGACCCCGCCCTCGACTCCCTGTCCGGCACCGCGCTGTCGGACGCCGTCGCGTCCGCTGTCTCCTCGCTCGTGGGGCCGTTCCCCGGCTCGAGCTCCTGCTCGGGCACCGCGCGCTGCGGCGCCGGCATCCTCGACCTGCGCCGCGCTCCCCCGCAGCAGGTCGTCGCCGAGCCGGGGACGGGCGCCGCGAGGGTGTCGTGGGTGCCGGTCGACGAGGGTCTCGCGACGTCGTACGACATCCTGCGCTCCACGGAGGGCGGGGCGTTCGCCACGGTCGGCTCCGCCGCCGCCGGCAGCACCTCGTTCACCGACGCCGGCGCTGCCGACGGCACCTCCTACGCCTACGCGGTGCGTGCCGTGATCGACGGCGCCGCCGGCCCGGCCTCGTCCGCCAGCGACGCCGTGACGCCGTCGGCGTCGCCGGCTCCGGGCGCACCAGGCGACGTCGCCGCCGGCGCTCTCGACGGCAGCACCGTCGAGCGGTTCCGAGTCACGTGGGGCGCGCCCCTGTCGGGCGCCGCCCCCACGGGCTACGTCGTGCAGTACCGCCGCTCGGGCACGGCCGACTGGGTGTGCGCCACGGCCTCGTGCGCGCCGGTCGACGCGACCGCGCTCGACGTCGCTCCCTGGCCGTCGTCCCTGGCCGCCGGCACCTACCAGGTGCGGGTGCGTGCCGTGGCCGGCGCCATCGACGGCGTGTGGAGCCGTCCCGCCCGCGTCGACGTCGCGGCGCTGCGCCAGTCGGCGTCGCTCTCGGGCCCGGTGCTGCGGCCCCGCGCCGACGGCTACCAGGACACCGCGTCGGTGCGTCTCTCGTCGAACCTGCCCGCCGCTGCCGAGCTACGCATCAGCAAGGTCGGCGGGCCGCTCCTGCGGACGCTGAGCTCAGCCGCAGCGACGTCGCACACGCTCGTGTGGAACGGTCGCAACGCCTCCAACGCGGTGGTGCCCTACGGCGACTACCGCGCCGATGCGTGGATCGAGGGCCGTGACGGCCTGGCGCGCATCGCGACCTACACCGTGAAGGTGCGCGACGAGCAGGTGTCGGCGCCCGCCGTCTCGTTGTCGGGCCCCATCGCCTACTGGTACCCCGACGGCTACCAGGACACGATCACGATCTCCTCGCCTACCAACGCGCTCGCGACGCAGACCTGGCGCCTGACCAACAGCACCGGCTCGTTCACCTACCGCTCGTGGTCGTTCGCGAGATCGGCGAAGGCGACGGCGGTCTTCGACGGCAAGTCCGGCTCGGGTGCCCGGCTGAGCGGCGGCTGGTACTACCTGCGCGTCACCGCCAAGGGCGCCACCGGCACCTCGCGCACGACGGTCGTGCGGGTCGGGGTCTCGCGCAAGAAGCTCGTCGCGAAGCCGTTCAGCATCGCGGTGTGGCCGGGCTCGACGTCGCGCACCGGCCTCAACGGCGGAACGCCCGAGCTGGTCAACCGCACCTACGACGGCGTCACCCACGGCGAGCTGATCGTGCGCGGCGGCTTCAACGCCGCGACGGCGTCCGGCTCCTACGACGTCGTCGCCCTCAGCACGGCGATCCCGGCCTCGGTGAAGCCCGCCACCGGCGTCTCGGTGCGCACCTGCGTGCGCCGCTCGCCGCCCGGCAGCAACGTCCTGGTCCACGGCTACATGGCGTCGTCGTCGACCTATGCGGGCTGGTTCGCCAAGCTGCTCGACGAGCCGGCTGAGGGCGACCTCGTCGTGGCTGCCGGCACGATCGTGTGCCAGAAGCCGCTGCTCGCCACACCGGCGGCGTCCGTCGCCGGCAACCGGGTGCGCTGGTCGCTGTTCAACCTCGCCCCGAGCAGCACGTCGTTCGTGCCCGTCTACCGCTTCCAGATCTCCGGCACGGTCTACGTCCTGTCGTGACCCGCCCCACGCCCGTGCTCGTCGCCGACCTCGCCGCGCGGATCCTGGCCGCGCCGCCGTCGGCCGGGCCCGTGCGCCTCGTCTGCATCGACGGCCCGTCCGGTGCCGGGAAGTCCACGCTGGCACGGGATCTCGTCGGTGCGCTCGCAGCATCGCCGTCTTGGGTTGCGCTCCACGGCGACGCTTCGGGCCCGCCCATGGTGCACGGCGACGACGTCTACGAAGGCTGGGACGTCGTGGCCGGCACAGCTGGCCCGGTCGAGGCGTTCACCGCGCTCGGCGAGCGGCTCGTCGTGTCGCTCGTCGACCCGTGGCTGCGCGGCGACGCCGGCTCAGTCGACGTCTGGGCCTGGGTGTCGTCGCGCTGGGCCGGCAACCGCGCCGTGCCCGCCACCCCCGTCGTCCTGCTCGAGGGAGTCGGCCTCGCCGGGCCGTCGCTGCGGCCGCATGCGGCGCTCACGATCTGGATCGACGCCGATCCCGCCCTCCGCGCCGAGCGCGTCGATGCCCGCGACGGCCTCGACGTCGCGGCCCACATGCCCCGTTGGCGCGCCTGGGAGTCCGCCTGGCACACCCACGACGCCACGGCGTCGCACTGCGACGTCGCGCTCCGCACGTGACCGGAATCCGCCGCCCAGCGGGGTCCCACCAGACGACGCTCCGCGCGGCATCCGCGCCGCGGTGGCGATCTGCACTGGGCGAAACCGGCTCGGCGTGGGTGATCGCGACGGGCATGCTCGGCGCATGGGGTCCTCGGAGTTCGAGTTGACGCTGGGACGTCCTCGACGTCGCCGG
>JAIUOK010000088.1 GCA_020161245.1 Actinomycetota bacterium
GGCAGTCGGGGTGACTGCGCTTCCAACCCTCCTGCACCGCACCGCGAGCCTTCAACTCAGCGAGGGCCCGCATGTATCGGCGACCCGAGCGCGGGTTGATCACCGTGCACGCCGTCCCGAGCGGGACACGTGATGCGGCACGTCGAACCAGTCGGACGTGCGCAGCGGGCGGATGCTCCCATCCGGGCCGACCGTGCGGTTCCGGCCCGTGCCCCACACCAGCACAGCGTTGAAGGCGAACAGCAGCCCGACCAGGAGCAGGAACGCAGCCACCAGCTACCACCCCCGAACATGACGAAGGCCCCCGTTTCCGAGGGCCTCATGTGGTTCTGGACATACTCCACCAGCGCGGTGACAGATTAACACGAACCGGAGTCACCAGCTCGCAGGCGATGCAACTATCAGCGCGGCGTGTCGCGAATCCAGCCGCCGCCCACCGCGTAGCGGTGTCGCTCGCAGGCCCACGCTCCCTCTTGGGTCTGCGCGACAAGGCTCTGCCCACCCGGCCCCGGAGGTGCGAAGGCACCCGTCGTTTCTGCAGGTAGATCCGACGCGTAGCCCTGTGCGGCCGCGTAACGCGACGCGTCGCCCGGGGCCCTGCGCGACAGATCACGTCGCCCGCCGAAGTAGATCACCGGCTCCCACGCGTTCAGCGGCCCGTACGCTCGCGTCGGTCGCTCACCACGCACCCACGCCGCCACCCGCACCCCCGGAAGCGCATCCGCCGACGTCGACAGCGCCCACCCGTCGAAGCCTGTCAGCGACTCGATCAGCGCCTCATGGTCGACCTCGCCGGCATAGTCCGGATGCGAGCCGTAGTATTTGCGCGACCGGCCCGGATAGGGCGGGTCAGCGTACGCGAGACGCAACGGCCCGCCACCGTGGTGAGACACGACGCCTCGACCGACATCACGGGTGAACCGGTGCCTTGCCTGCCTGCACCTGGTCGAACAGCACTCGGCATCCGACCGCATCGTTGACGGGATCGGGTCCGAGCACCACGCGCACCAGCGCTCAGTGCCGGTCGGCACGGTGATAGTCCTTCCACCAGAAGCGGCCGAGCAGCGACCGCCAGAACTCATCGAACGCAGCGTTGAGGTCGCACACCTGCCCTGCCATCGTCTGCCCGTGCAGGTACAGCTCGACACCGCAGCGATCGCATGTCGGGAGCACGACCACGTTCCCGTTGCCGTACAGATACCAGCCCCGAACGGACCCCGTCAGCCGTCTGTCGGTGAGCACCGCGACCGTCAGTCGCGCCCACTCCCGATCGGTGAGATACACGCGCCCGTCGAGAGCCCACGCAGCCACCCCGTAGCGGGACACCATATCCGCGGCCTGCCGATCTGCAGTCGGACAGGACCGCGGGGGCCGCAGCCACGTCGTCGCCTCAGCCACGTCGTCGCCCCTCAAGACACGGCTGACACGACCAGCCACGCCCGCGGTCGAACCGCCACCGGGCGAACCGGCCCCGAGGCTCCCGATGCCACACGCACGCCGGATCCGTCACCCGGTGACCACGTCGACGCGGGCGCCCCTTGAACGTCCACCACTCGACACCCCAGTCGCACCGGTCACGGCGGCACGACTCGGACACGAAATCACCGCGACCCGACTGCCAGTACGTGATGCTGGTCGGCTTGTGCAGCCCGACACGGCACGAGAGCTGCCCGAGGTAGTAGCCGAACATGGTGCGCGGTGCACCCGTCGCCGTTGGGCGCGGCCACAGCCTCACGAGCCCGCCTCCTCGACGACGAGTGAGCCGATACCCTCTGTGAACGCCTGAGCGACGAGCACGAGGGTGCGCAGCATCAGATCCCAAACCTCCTCAACGTCGGGCAGGAGGCTGTCAGGGATACTCCGCTTGCTGATCGTTGCGACCCCGTTCTCGACCGAGCCGCGCAGATCCTTGCTTCCGTACACCCGCCCGGAGAATCGGGCTTCGTCGTAGATCACGACGTCGTGCGCGGTGATCCAGATCGTGCCGGGATCCGAGCCGCGCACATGGAAGCTGCCACGGATGCGGCCCTCGGTCGCGATGATGCGCTGGTACTTGCTCATGTCGAACGCTCTGATCGTCTCGCTCATCGCGCCTCCGCTTCCTGTTCGGGCTGGTCGGCGTCCGCCGCCCGCCATATCTCCCGCACCCCCGTCCACGGCATCACCGCCTCATGTCGGTCACGCTTATGCCTGGACAACTCGCACCGCACCCCCGCGAGCCTCGAATCGCACTGCCGACGCGCGACGATGTCGATCTGCACAGCGAGGTCGCGCATCCGCTGACCCCCCGACCACACCGCATCGCACGCCGCACACAGTGCGAACGACTCCCCCGCCTTCTCCCGCCCGAAGCCGTTCAACGCCCGCACCCGCTCCGCGTCGGCCGGGTTCTCGCCCGGCAACAACCCAGTCGTCACGAACTCGTGCCCACACACCGGGCAGGGTGCTGTGATCTCGATCCGGTCAGGCGGGTCGAGCTTGTCGCGAATCGACGTCACCCACCCCTCGAGCACGTGGCGGCGGCGATCATGGTCACCGACCTCCCGGGGGGTCGCGCACCACAGGGTGAACCACGACCGCAGCGCCTGACCCGTCGATACCGCCTTGCCCGGTCGTGCGCCCAGCTCGTCGAGCCACGCCCGCACCCGGTCGTCGATCTGCTCCATGAGCGAGAACGCACCGAGATCCAACGGGGTGCGCTCACGACCAGGACGCCCCGACCCCGACCCGCCACCCAAATTCGAGCCGACCGCCTCCTGCAACTGCTCGAGGAGCGACGCATCCACCCGCTGCACAATCTTCGAGCCCTGCCAGTTCGCGGCCGTGCTCGTCCCGCGCCGTCACCATGCTCGTCGCGAACGAACGTCGCGAGCTCGACCTCGCCCTGATCGCCAATCACAACGCCCCGATGCCGCGCGCCGCCGTCGACCTGCTGATCGCGCGGGCGCGAATCGAGCCCGCCTATCGGCCCGGCCTGCTCGCTCGTCCCGACCTGTCCAACATGGAACTCGCGCCGCTTTTCCTGCATGCCGGTGCGGAGCGACGCCTTGCGATCCTCGAATCGCTGATGGCGCGCGAAGCACTGCACCCCAGCGACAGGCGCCCGGCCCTGTCCGGTCCGGCCTTCGCCGGCTGGCTCGACCTTGCCGCCGAGGATCGTGACGCCGCCTTCTCCGCCATCGCCGACCATCTCGGCGGCGGCAAAGCTCTTGCGGCTGCGATGGCCGGCGACGCGTCGCGGGATATTGCGGCACTCGCGCTGACCGCGAGCGGCACCACGGTCGAGGAAGCGACGCGCTTCCTGATCCGGCTCGGCGACGATGCTGCCCATTCGGTCGAGCGCATCTTCGCACTGGTCACGCTGATGCGCTCGGTGAGACCCGCCATCGCCTTCCGCCTGGCGATGCATATCGCCGGCACGGCGACAGCTGCGCCGCAGCGGCGGGGCCAGCACCTGCCGGCGATGGATCCGAGCGGCACGCCGTCGCGCGCCGGCAACGCCCGGCCGGAGGCGCAACCGGCGATGTCGGACGTCCTCGGAAAGATCGGGGCGAAGCGCGAGCGCGGCTGAGCAGGCGCGCTCAGGCAGGCCGTATCAGGCCTCGACGAGCGCGAGCCTCGGATCGCCGGCGCGGTTCTCGATCTCGACCAGCCAGAGATCGCCATCGAAGCGCAATTCACGCTCGACACGGTCCTCGATCGCCAACGGATCGGCATCGAGCAGGAGTTGGAAGCGACGCTCGCCATCGTCCTCGGCCAGCGCCTGCGGTGCCGGGCCGTAGAGCGCGGCAGTGCCGTCGAGCCGGTCGAGCTTGACGAAGATGGCGCCCGCCTCGCGCGCGCCGCGGCGGCGCAACACGGCAACGAGGCCGTCGAAAGCTGCCTGCCGCAGATAAGCCGAAACCCAGAAATCGCTGGTCAGGCGCGCCATCTCCGGCGCCGCCGATCAGGTACGCGGTGTTGCGGCGGAACGGTTGGCGGACCTGACATCCGCCGGCGGGCGCAGGTCACCATTGATCAGATCCGCGATCGGATCACGCGCGGGAGCGGCGGCAGCGCGGGGCGCAGGAGCCGGGGCGGCGGCGCGCGGCGCAGCCGGGACGGCAGCCGGCGGACGGGGCTGGGCCTCACGGGCGGCCTGCGTCTGCGAGAGATCGGTCGGGCGCGCCGGCGGCCGGATCGGCTGTGCCGCCGGTGCCTCGACGACCGGAGCAGGCGCAGGCTCGGCGCGGCGCTCGGCGGCGGCCCGCGACTGCGAGACCGGCGCGGGAGCGGAGAGCATCGGAGCCGGATGGCGCGCCTTCTGGAACATCAGAGCATTGGCGACGATGGCGACCGAGACGATGCCGAAAGCCAGCAGGACCAGCGCCCTGCCCGGCCGCTGCCCGGCAATGCGGGCGACCCGGCCGAGCCAGGATGTCTTGCGGCGCGCCGGCTGGGCGCGGCGCACCGGAGCGGACAGGGAGGCGCCGGAATGGGCGCGGGCGGCCATGGTCACGGACATTGCGTCAGCTCGTCTTCAGGCGGTCAGGCGGAGAGGTTCTTTGGTGTCGAGACCCC
>JAIUOK010000089.1 GCA_020161245.1 Actinomycetota bacterium
CCTGCGCCTGCGGCGTGGACTACTTCGTCCCCATGCCCGACCTCTGGCTGCGCGCGCAGGCGGAGCAGCGCACCGTGCTGCCGCTCGACCCCCACCACTGGCGCCCCCCGGCGCGTCGCGAGCGCGGGGGAGTCGAACACTAGTACAGTGCTCAGTACGTGCCCGTCCTGCTCTAGGGCGAACGACCACTAGCACTGGGCCGCAAGTGGACACCGCTTTCCGAGGTGTCCTTTGCCTGCCCTCACGCCTGAGCAGCGCGCCCTCCGCGCGCGCCTCGCCGCCTACACCAGCTGGGCCAACACGCCCGACCCCTCTGCGCGCACTGCACCCGCGCGGGCCGCCAGCCTCGCCCGCTTCGAGGATCCGAGCATCGCGGATCCCGTCGAGCGCGAGCGCCGCGCCATGTACGCCCGCAAGGCCCACTTCGCCCGCCTCGCGCTCAAGTCCGCTGAGGCGCGACGCCGCAAGAAGGCGTCGTGAATGCCGAAACCCGCCGCCCCACAGGGGGAGCGGCGGGCATCGAGTCGGCTGGCGGGCCTGCAGAGAGTGTACGACGCCGTCGTGATGCCGCGCTGCGCTGCGAGCCCCTCGGCGGCGGCCGGCGAGACCCGTGGACGTTCACCCGTCCTGATCCTTCTGCGGCCTCCCTGCGCGGCTCCCGTGCCGCGTGGCAGCACTTGCAGTTCCTCGGCCTGCTCGACAGCGACGGCTACGTCGAGGGCATCCTGCGCGACCTCGGCGGTGCCGCGTGATGCCGCCGACGCCGCAGGAGTGGCGCGCCCTCCTCCTGCACCTGCACGACAAGCGGCTGCCGCCGTTCGACGGCCGCAAGCAGTCGATCCTTCTCGCCTTCGCGATGACGTTGTCGCACAGCAACCCTCGCAACTCCCGCGTCTCCCTCAAGCTCGCCCGCGAGGTGTACGGCGAGCGCCGTGCCCGCAAGTACGTCTCGGTACTGGTGCACGGCTACCTGCTCGAGATGGTCGTCAAGCCCGCGAGGCCGAAGAAGGGCCGCGACGGCCGCGTCGCCCTGTACGAGTTTCGCTGCCCCGATTCACGCACGAATGACGGCAGCGATACCTGTGGCGAATCGTGGCACCGTTCGTGCTCAGAGGCCGACGACGACCAGGAGACCCAGCGAGCACGAACGCTGCCGTCATTCACGCTCAAACCGTCGTGCCTATCTGTTGGCGCGACGTCGTCGGACGCGAGCAGTTCTTCGGCTGACGAAGAACGGCTGCACAGCGATGACCATCGCGTTGATGCTCGTCGGCACAGCCCGAGCATCAGCCGACTGCTGGCCGGACGTCCGCCCGTCTGCACCGGCTACCGGCTGGCGATGGCGTCGTGAGGCGGCCCGTCATCGTCGCGAGGATCAACGGCACGGTCGCATCCCTGCGGCCAGCCAGGGATGCCTGCATCGACGACGTCGTGACCCTCGTCGAGAGGGCCGCCGTCGTCGACTACAGGCGCACCCGCGCCGGCGTCGTCCTCGCAGCCCGTCGACTGCCCGACGTCGAGGCCGCGGCCGAGCTGTCGCGCTGGTTCGTCGTGGTGCGGAGCGACAGCTCGGCCGCGGCATGACGGCCCGCGTCGACGGCGGCCTCGACGGTGTCCGCGAGGCGATGCTCCAGCCCTGGCGCGAGGACGCCGCGTGCGCCGACGCCCGGATGCCCGACGGCACCGCGGCCGGCTTCATCGACATCGGCGCCGAGCAGGCGGAGTACGTCATCCGCAGGTTCTGCCACCAATGCCAGGTGGTCGGCCCTTGCAGCGCCGAGGGCGCCCGGCTCGCCCCTCACGCCTGGCCGACCGTGTACGGAGCCCGCTTGTGGCCCAAGGGGCAGACGCCGTGAGCACCTTCCTCGTCCTCGCCGCGTTCGCCCTGAGCTGCTGGTGCCTCGGCTACGTCATGGGCCGCCGATGACCCGCCCCCCGCCGTGCCCCTGGTGCCACTGCCTCGGCCTCCCGTGGTCGCACTGGCACCGCCCCGAATGTCCTTCAACCATCCACGAACCGGAAGCAGGAACCCATGTCTGACTACGTCACCCGCGACGAGTTCGCCGCGACCATCGCCGCGCTCACCGACGCGTTCAACAAGTCCATCGCCGCAGAGCGCCGCGAGCTGGTCAACGTCGTCGCGCAGCTCAACGCGCAGCTCAACCAGGCGCTCGCACAGGAGCGCGCCGCGCGCGAGTCCGCCGCCGCCGAGGCCCTGACGCGCGCCGCCCCGCAGGCGCCGGCCGTCACCATCCAGATCCCCGAGGGCCTGCTCAACCCGGCCGCCGTCGAGGTCGTCAACGTCGTCGAGCTGCCCGCGCGCACGACGACCACGACGTACGAGCGCGACACCAGCGGCCTGGTCAAGAAGTCCACCAGCGTGGAGACGGACGCATGAGTACCGACCCGAGGCACGGCTACCAGTACCAGCGGCTGCGCAAGCAGTGGCTCGCACAGTGGGCCGGCGACACGTGCTGCATCTGCGGACGAGGCGTCGACAAGACGCTGTCGGGACGGAGCATCTGGGGCCCGACCATCGAGCACACCATCAACGTGGCCGAGCACCCTGAACTTGCACTCGACACGAGGTACTGGCGCCTCAGTCACCTGCGGTGCAACACCTCGAAGGGCGCGAGCTACGGCAATGCCCGACGTGCGCGCAAGCGGCGGCCCGACAGCGGCCCGCCCGTCAGCCGCTGGTGATTCCTTTGAGCCGAGCCCGCGTCCACAGCGGCTCCGGATCGCAGACACACGTGCATCAATAGGTTTGCGCATCAATCCGGAGGGCGCCGGGTTTCTCAGCGCGCGCAGGCGCCTCACGGCCGCCTTGGGAAGCGCGCTCCCCCCGAGCTTTCCCTCCAAAGGGTCTAGGCCTCGCCGCAGGTCATGACCCCGCGTCCCCCGTCCCCGGCCCGTGGAGATTTCCCACGGCGGGAGTCAGGCGGGGTCTAGATACCCAAAGAACGGAGCACTCTGATGCGCGAGGCAGTCGTGGCCGAGGTCGCTGCCGTGGTCCGTGCCCTGCTCGAGGGCGACGAGGCTGCGGCGCACCGCTGGTCGATCCGTGCGACGTGGTCGACGGTCCGCGAGCAGGAGGCGGGCCTCAACATGGCGACGGCCGGGATCCGAGCGCTGGTGCGCGAGTGGGGCCGCGGGCTGCTGGCACTCAAGCAGGGCGACGACTGGGATTGGGCGTTCGCCAACGGCATCCGGCTCGACGCATGACGGAGCTGTTCGCGCTCGTCGCTGCGGTTCCCTACGCTGTTCGTAGCAGTTGCGCGGCCCCGGTGGATGCCGGCCCGCAGCCCGCAGGAAGCGCACCGCCCCGGTCGGCTGGACGGCCCCGGATCACGGCGAGCAGCGCCCGCACCCCTCATTCGTTCCCGCACGCCCGCACGCCCGCCCTTGTGGCGCGCGACGGCGGCTGCGTGCGCTCCATCCCGGAGGCATGACATGCCGACTCTCGGCGACCTCATCACCCGCGCGGAGAAGCAGAAGGCCGAGGCGATCGCCGAGCGCGATTCCCTCAAGCCGTCGCTGTCGGACTACAAGGCCCGCGAGGGCCGTCTGACCGACGCCGAGCTGACCCGCGCCGCTGCCCTGGTGCAGCAGAAGGCACACCTCGACGGCCGCATCGACGGCCTGGTCGAGCAGATCCGCACCCTGCGCGCCGAGGAGGCAGCCGACCGCGAGGTCGAGCGCCTGGCGCAGCAGTCCTTCCCGACTTCCGCGGGCGAGGCCCGCAGCAAGGAGCAGAGCACCATGACGACCAGCAGCGTGCGCGTGACCGAGTCGCGCACCTACCGCCGCGAGCAGATCGAGGAGCTGCGCTCCCGCGGCACCGGCTACTCGTTCCTGACGGACCTGTACCGGGCGCAGATCCTCGGCGACCCGACCGCCAGCGAGCGCCTCGCCCGCCACGGCGAGGAGGTCCGCGTCGAGCAGCCCGGCATGTACGAGCGTGCCGTGAACACCGGAGGCGTGGGCGCGTTCGTCCCGCCGCAGTACCTCGCCGAGCTGTGGGCCGAGTTCGCCCGCGCCGGCCGCCCCGTGGCCGACCTGTGCAACCGCTCGATCCCGCTCCCGGCCGAGGGCATGACGGTCGCGGTGCCCCGCGTCACGACCGCGAGCACCACCGCCGTGCAGGCATCGGAGAACGCGTCGGTCAGCAACACCGACCTCGACGAGACGACCCTGTCCGTCCCGGTCGTGACCATCGCGGGCTACACCGACGTGTCGCGCCAGGCGATCGAGCGCGGCGCCCTGGTCGAGGCGATGCTGTTCGCCGACCTCGCCGCGGACTACAACGCCAAGCTGGACGCGCAGATCATCAACGGCTCGGGCACGTCCGGCCAGCACCTGGGCCTCCTGGGCGTCTCGGGCATCAACTCGATCACCTACACCGACGCCAGCCCGACGATCCCCGAGGCCTGGCCGAAGCTCGCCGACGCCGTGGGCCGCGTCATCTCGACCCGGTTCACCGGGCCGACCGCGATCGTGATGCGCCCGAACGCCTGGGCCTGGTTCATGTCCGCGACCGACAGCACC
>JAIUOK010000039.1 GCA_020161245.1 Actinomycetota bacterium
GCGGAGTTGTCGCGCTGGAACAGATGGTTGGGCAGCGGTGCGAGGACGAAGTCGTAGTCGTCGATGGCCTCCCAGAACAGCGACGACCCTCGGGGGAGCTGCAGGTCGCGCTTGAGGATGCCGCCGACGAGGAACTCCGACATGGACGCGCCGTCGACCGACTCCATGAGCTCGCGCAGCGGCTCCACGAGCTGCGGGCCGACGGTGTGCTCCCCGGCGACCCGGTCGAGCACCCAGTCGCGGCCCTCGGGGTCGGCGAGGACGTCGGCGAGCAGCTCGCCGAAGTAGTGCACCGTCACACCCTTGTCGCGCAGCTTCTGCGCGAAGGCGTCGTGCTCCTCTCGGGCGCGCTGCCCCCACATGACGTCGTCGAAGAGCAGCTCGTCGACGTTCTGCGGGGTGAGGCGGGAGAGCTCGAGGCCGGGCCGGTGCAGCACGACCTGCCGCAGCGGCCCGACCTCGGAGTCCACATGGAAGGTCATGGCGCGATCCTGCCCCTCGGGCAGGGGGTGGCGCTGCGTGTCGCGCCGACCGGGACGGCACGCAGCAGGCGGACGGTCAGCCCGGAGGGAGCAGCTCCTGCGCGGCGCGCAGGCCGGCGCCCTTCTCGCGGCCGTAGTCGGTGAGCGCGGCCCGCACGTAGATGCGCTCGCGCTCCTCCTCGGTCATGCCGCCCCAGACGCCGTACGGCTCGCGCGCGCGGATGGCGTAGTCGGCGCACAGGAGCCGCACCTCGCAGCGGGCGCACACCGACTTGGCGGCGCGGTCGCGGCGGACGCGGGACAGGCCGCGCTCGTTCTGGGGATGGAAGAACAGCGCCGTATCGGCGTCTCGGCACGCGCCCCGCTCCTGCCACTCCCACGTGGCGTCGAGCGGGACCTGGGCGAGCGGCTGCTGGGGCATGGGGTCCGCCTCCCTCGTTCGGGACCCGGGGCCGGACCGGGATCGGAGCAGTCACCCGGCTGGCTTAGGCCATCCTTACTCAGCGTGCAATCTCTGTCACGCACAGTCAGACTACGCCCGAGTAGGCCCAACGACCAGCACTCTCACGAGTGACCGTGTCGCCGGGCCGTGACCTCGCTCACCCTGCTCTCGGCCACGGCGTCGGCCATGCTGGGACCCGTGACGCTCGAGCCCCTGGACGTGCCCCCCGCCGTGCCGCTGGCCGGCCGGCTGCTGGTCGCCGCCCCCGTGCTCACCGACCCCCATTTCGCGCGCACGGTGGTGCTGCTGCTCGACCACGACGAGGACGGCACGGTGGGCCTGGTGCTCAACCGTCCGAGCCATGTCCCGGTCGGTGCGGTGCTGCCGGTGTGGGACGGCCGGACCACCGGCATGGACGTGCTGTTCACCGGTGGCCCGGTGTCGGAGGACAGCGCCCTCGCACTCGGGCTGCTGCCCGGCCCGCACGACGGCCCCGAGCCCGACGGTTTCCGGCGCGTCGCGGGCCCGTTCGGCCTCGTCGACCTCGAGACCGATCCCGACACGACGGTCGCCCGCCTCGACGCCCTGCGCATCTACGCCGGGTACGCCGGGTGGGGCCCCGGGCAGCTCGACGACGAGATCGCCGAGGGCGCCTGGTACGTCGTCGACGGCGGGCCCGCGGACGCGTTCTCGCCGTCGCCGGAGGACCTGTGGCAGCGGGTGCTGAGGCGGCAGCAGGGGGACCTGGCCTTCGTAGCGACGCCGAGCACCGATCCGTCGCTGAACTGACCGCCGCGCAGCGGGGGAGGGACAGCGACGCCGAGCACCGATCCGTCCTTGAACTGACTGCCCGGCCCTAGCATGGCCGCCATGCGCATGACCCAGACGCCGGACGAGCCGCTGCCGATGCCCGAGACCGATCGCGGGCTCGGCACGCTGGTGGAGGAGCGGCCCGACACCTCCTTCGGCGACGGCGACCACGAGCGCTTCGCGCACTACGTGCAGAAGGACAAGATCGTGGAGTCGGCCGTCACCGGCCGGCCGGTCATCGCGCTGTGCGGCAAGGTCTGGGTGCCCGGCCGCGACCCGTCGAAGTTCCCGGTCTGCCCCGACTGCAAGCGCATCTACGAGGGCATGCCGGCGGGCGGCGGCGACGACAAGGACGGGTCCTGACCTCCGTCCGGGGGGACGAGCAGCCGCAGAACCAGCCAGCCGACGACGGCGCGGGCGCCGTCCCCGAGGCGTGCACGCCCTACGAGCCGCCGAGCCACCATGCCGAGGCGGAGGCGGCGGCGGGCGCCGACGAGCGGGGCCAGCCCGCCGAGACGCTGTGGAGTCCCCGTCTGCGGGCGATGACCGCGGGCATCCTCACCGTCATCACGATGTTCGCCTTCGAGGGCATCGGGGTGGCGACGGCGATGCCGCGCGCCGCCGAGGCGTTGGACGGCCTCGGGTCCTACGCCTGGGCGTTCAACGGCTACGTCGTCGCCAGCCTCGTCGCCATGGTCGTGGCGGGCGAGTGGTGCGACCGCTCCGGCCCCCGGCCCGCGCTGCTGGCCGGAGTCGGCGTGTTCGGCCTCGGCGCAGTCATCGCCGGGCTCGCCTGGTCGATGCCGGTGCTCGTCGTCGGCCGCCTGGTCGAGGGCCTCGGCGGCGGCGCGGCCATCGTCGCGGTGTACGTCGTCATTGGGCGGGCCTACCCCGAGCAGCTGCGGCCGAAGGCGTTCGCGGCGATCGCCACGGCCTGGGTGGTGCCCGCGATCGTCGGCCCGTTCGTGGCGGGCACCCTCACCGACCACCTGTCGTGGCGGGCCGTCTTCCTCGTGGTGCCGTTCTTCGTGATCCCGCCGATGCTCGTGCTGGGCCCGCGGCTGGCCCGCCTGGGCCGGGCGCACGCCGACGCCGTACGACGGCGCGGCCGCATCCGCCTGGCGCTCGTGGCCTCGATCGGCCTCGCGCTGCTGCAGGAGGCCGGCACCCGCCGAGGCTGGGTGGGGCTCGTGCTGCTCGTGGTCGCCGTCGCGCTCGTCATCCCCGCGCTGCAGCGCCTGCTGCCCGCCGGTGCGCTGCGGTTCGCCCGCGGCCTGCCCACCGTGGTCATGATGCGCGGCCTGCTGGCCGGGTGCTTCTTCGCAGGCGAGGCGTTCGTGCCGCTCGCGCTGCAGACCGTGCGCGGGCTGACCTCGGCGCAGGCCGGGCTCATCCTCACCGTCGGCGCGCTCGCCTGGGCGGTGGGCTCTCAGGCGCAGGGCCGCCTCTACGGCCGGGTTCCGCGCCAGGCGCTCGTGCAGACCGGGGCCGCCCTGGTGGCGGTGTGCATGGCGACCATGCCGCTGTGCCTGATCTCGACCCTCCCGGTCTGGGTCTGCGCGCTCTCCTGGTTCGTGGGGGCCACGGGGATGGGCCTGTGCTTCGGCGCCATCGCCACCCTCACCCTCGAGCTCTCCGAGCCGCAGGACCAGGGCGCCAACTCCGCCGCCCTGCAGGTCTGCGACTCGGTGGGATCGGTCGTGCTGATCGGCATCGCCGGCGCGGTGTACGCCGCGGCGGAGACGGCGTCGGACGTGCGTCCCGCCACCTTCGCCACCATCTGGCTGATCATGGCCGGCGTGGCCCTGGCGGGGGCCGTGCTCGCGGCCCGGATCGGCCGCCCGACCCTGCCTGCGGCCGCCGTCGATATCACGCCGGCCACGTGACACGCCCCACCGCCCGGCGCGGCATGTCGCCGTCCCGGCTGTCCTAGAGTCGCGGCCCTATGACCCTCGCCAAGCTGTCGCCGGCCTACCCGGACCGCGCCCCCCGTGGCGCCGCCGGGAAGCTGCGCGCGTGGCAGCAGGAGGCGCTCGACGAGTACCTGCGCCGCCACCCGCGCGACTTCCTCACCGTCGCGACGCCCGGCGCCGGCAAGACCACCTACGCACTCAGCCTGGCTGCCGAGCTGCTCGACACCCGCGCCGTCGAGCGCGTGATCGTCGTCGCCCCGACCGAGCACCTCAAGACCCAGTGGGCCGAGGCCGCCGCCAAGGTCGGCATCCCGCTCGACCCCGACTTCTCCGGCGCCCGCGGCACCACGAGCAGCGACTACCTCGGCATCGCCGTCACCTACGCCGGCGTCGCGGCGAACACGCTGCTGTACCGGCGCCGCACCGAGGACCGCAAGACGCTGGTGATCCTCGACGAGGTGCACCACGCGGGCGACTCGCTGTCGTGGGGCGAGTCGGTGCGCGAAGCGTTCGAGCCGGCCGCCCGTCGCCTGGCGCTGACGGGCACGCCCTTCCGCAGCGACGTGAACCCGATCCCGTTCGTGACCTACGCCCCCGGCGCGGACGGCATCAGGCGCAGCGCCGCCGACACCACGTACGGCTACGGCGACGCCCTGCGCGACCACGTCGTGCGGCCGGTGATGTTCCTGGCCTACAGCGGACGGATGCGCTGGCGCACCCGCGCCGGCGACGAGGTCGCCGCCGAGCTCGGCGCGGAGCAGGCCAAGGACGTCACGCAGCAGGCCTGGCGAACGGCGCTCGACCCGCAGGGGGAGTGGATCCCGCAGGTGCTGCGCGCGGCAGACCGCAGGCTCACCGAGGTGCGCAAGCACGTCACGGACGCCGGCGGCCTGGTGATCGCGTCCGACCAGACCAAGGCGCGCGCGTACGCGAAGCTGCTCCACCAGATCACCGGGCAGAAGCCCACGATCGTGCTGTCCGACGACCCCAGGGCCGGAGAGCAGATCACGGCGTTCTCGCAGAGCACGTCGCGGTGGATGGTCGCCGTCCGGATGGTGTCCGAGGGCGTCGACGTGCCCCGGCTCATGGTCGGCGTCTACGCCACGTCCACCTCGACCCCGCTGTTCTTCGCCCAGGCGGTCGGGCGGTTCGTGCGCGCCCGTCGGCGCGGCGAGACCGCGAGCGTCTTCCTCCCGTCGGTGCCGCACCTGCTGCGCCTCGCCGGCGAGCTCGAGGAGGAGCGCGACCACGTCCTCGGCAAGCGCACCGACGCCGGCACCTGGACCGAGGAGGACGCGCTCGTCGCCGAGGCGCTGCGCGAGCGCAACAACCCCGACCTCCTCGTCGACGACCAGCTCAGCTTCGAGGCGCTCGAGAGCGAGGCGACCTTCGACCGGGTCCTCTTCGACGGCGTCGAGCACGGCACCGGCGTGGCCCCCGGCACGCCCGAGGAGGAGGACTTCCTCGGCATCCCCGGTCTGCTCGACGCCGACCAGGTGCACGACCTGCTGCGCTCCAAGCGGGGCGCGCCCGCCAAGCCGGTGTCCACGGCGGCGCCGGCCGCCGGGCCGTCGGTCGCCGACGTCAAGGCGCTGAAGAGGGAGCTCGGCGACTGCGTGCGGGCCTACGCCCGCCAGACCGGGGCCTCGCAGGCGGCGGTGCACGCCGACCTGCGCCGGGCCTGCGGCGGCCCGGAGGTGCCCCGCGCGAGCGCGGCCGAGCTGCGCGCGCGCATCGACAAGGTGCGCGCCTGGGCGGTCGGCCGCCGTTAGGCCGCTGCCCGTGCGTGACGGGCCCGCCGCGCGCAGTCACCGGACGGGGTGATGCGCGCCCCAGCGCTTGCATGCGCGACCCCACCGGCGAAGACTGCGGACGACGGGGGGAACCGTCGTCGGCCGTTGCGCCGACGGGGGACCCGGGCCGTCGTCGTCGGGCCCGAGGAGGTGCCGTGGTCGCCGAGCAGAAAGCCCTCAGTGTCGACTTCGGCGACGAGGTCCTCGGCCCGTTGCGCGACGCCGTGCTCGTCGAGGACTCCGAGCGGATCGTGGCCTTCGCCAACGACGCCTTCGCGGGGCTCTTCCTCGGCGGTGCGCCCGCCGAGGTCATGCTCGGCGTCGACTGCGGTGCCGCCGCCCGACGCTCCGCCGAGGCCTTCGTCGAGGTGTCGGCGTGGATCGAGGACACCGAGGGCATCGTGCAGCGGCGCGAGCCGGTGCTCGGCCAGCGCTGGCAGATGGCCGACGGCCGCTGGGTCGAGCGCGACTACCGTCCGCGCTTCGTCGACGCCGTCTTCCTCGGGCACGTCTGGGTCTACCGCGACATCAGCGATCGCGTGACCGCCGAGGAGCGTGCCGATGCGCTCGCCGTCGAGCTCGAGGCGGCCGCAGCGCGCCAGGCCTGGAGCACCTACCGCACGCCTGCCGAGGAGACCATCGACGCCGTCGAGCGCGCGACCCGGCGTGGCCGGGCCGTCGTGGCCAGCGTCAAGATCGAGAACCTCGATCTCGTCAACGCCGAGCTCGGCCGCGAGGCATCTGATGCCCTCCTCGACGACGTCCCCGAGCGCGTCGCCGCCGCGGTGCCCGGCGCCCACGTAGCGCGCGTGGCGGGATCCGCGTTCGTGGTCGTCGCCAACAGCGACCCCCACGAGGTCGTCGCACGCATCCACGACGCCGTGGGCGTGACGGCGAGCGCGCGCGGCCGCACGGCCATGCTCAACGTCGTCGTCGGTGCCGCCGTCCCGCCCGAAGGCGCCTGCGACGGACGGGCCTGCCTGCAGCAGTCGCGCGTGGCACTGCGCGAGGCGCGGCGCACGGCGGCGGATGTCGTGCTCGACCCTGCCGGGCTCGCAGCCCTGCGCCACCGGGACGACCTGGGGCTCGCACTCCCCGGCGCCATCCGCGATGGCGAGCTGAGGCTCGTGTACCAGCCCGTCGTCCGGCTCGAGGATCGCGAGGTGCTCGGGCACGAGGCGCTCGTGCGCTGGGACCGGCCGGGCGGCGGCACCATCGCTGCCGGCAGCTTCGTGCCCGCCGCCGAGATCCTCGGCATCGTGCCGGTGCTCGACGAATGGGTGGTCGACCGGGCCGTGGGCGAGTGCGCGGCGGTGCTCGACCGCGCCGGCGGCACGGCCGTCGGCGTCAACATCAGCGGGCGCACGCTCAACACGCCGGGCCGGCTGGTGCCGCTGCTCGCGAACGCGATCGAGCGGCACGGTGTGGCGCCCGAGCGGATCGTCGTCGAGGTCACTGAGTCCGCGGTAGCCAGCCATAGCGCCCAGGGGCTCGAGGCTCTTCGCGACCTCGCCCGGATGGGGCTGGCCATCGCCATCGACGACTTCGGTGTCGGCTCGTCGTCGCTGTCGATGCTGGGGCACATCCCGTTCACCCACCTCAAGCTCGACAAGGCGTTCGTGCGGGGCCTCGACGACCCCCGGGTGCGGACCCTGGTGTCGATCGCCGCGTCGATGGCCGCCGACTTCGGCGCGGACGTGTGCGCCGAGGGCATCGAGGAGGAGCACCAGGCCCTCACGATGCTCGAGCAGGGCGTCCCGATCGGCCAGGGCTGGCTGCTCGGCATGCCCGTCTGACCCACGGCCGGGTCTCGGTTCGATCTCGCTTCCGGGTCCTCCGCGCGTGCGGGGCGACCACCCGTTCGGCGCACCCGCGGGCCTTTGGCAGAATCACCGGCAGTGCGCGGGGCGGACCGCGCAGCCACCCGGAGGTTCAACCCGTGCGCCGATCCCTCGCTGTCACCGCCGTCGCTGCCGCTCTGCTGCTCGCGGCCTGCGGCTCGAGCACCAACAACGCCGCCAGCTCCTCGGCCCCGGCCGGCTCCGAGTCGGCCTCGCCGTCGCCGACCTCGACCTGCTCGCCCGACAGCCTGGAGACCGTCACGCCGGGCACCCTCACCGTCGCGACAGGCGAGCCGGCCTTCGAGCCGTGGGTCGTGGGCGACAAGCCGGAGAGCGGCGAGGGTTTCGAGGCCGCAGTGGCCTACGCCGTGGCGGAGCAGCTCGGCTACACCAAGGACCAGGTCACCTGGATCCGCACCACCTTCGACTCGGCGATCGCGCCCGGCCCGAAGGACTTCGACTTCAACATCCAGCAGTACTCGATCACGCCCGATCGAGAGAAGGTCGTCGACTTCTCGTCCGGCTACTACTCGCTCACCCAGGCGGTCGTGACCTACAAGGGCAGCCCCATCGACGGCGCCACCTCGGTCGCCGACCTCAAGGACGCCAAGCTCGGCGCCGCGGTCGGCACCACCTCGCTCGACGCCATCGAGTCGCAGATCGCGCCCAACCAGCAGGCGCAGGTCTTCAACGACAACGCCGCCGCGGTCACCGCCCTGAAGAACAAGCAGATCGACGGCCTCGTCGTCGACCTGCCGACGGCGTTCTACCTGGCCGCGGCCGAGATCGAGAACGGCACCATCGTGGGCCAGCTGCCCGACTCCGCCGATGACAAGGAGCAGCTCGGCCTGCTGCTCGCCAAGGACAGCCCGATCACCGACTGCGTCTCCCAGGCAGTGGACGCGCTCGCCGCCGATGGCACCCTCGCGGGCCTCGAGGACAAGTGGCTCGCGCAGGCGGGCGCCCCTGTCCTCAAGCCGTGACGCAGACCCCGTCGACGGGCCCGGCCGGTTCTCCGGCCGGGCCCGTCTGGGTGCCCAGCGAGGCTGAGCTCGGCCGTCGCAGGATCCGCAAGGCCCAGGACCGCCGCCGCGCGCTCGTCGCCGCGGTCTCGTCGTTCGTGGTCATCGGCGGCCTGGTGCTCGTGGTCGGCACCTCGCAGGGCTGGCCGGTCGTCCAGGAGACGTTCTTCAACGTCCAGTACGGCTGGGAGATCCTCCCGCTGCTCCTCGAGGCCTTCCGCCTCAACCTGGTCCTCTGGGTCATCGCCGCCGTCGCGATCGGCGTCCTGAGCATGCTGCTCGCGCTGACCCGCACCTCGACGTCGGCAGCGCTAGCGCCGCTGCGCTTCCTCGCGACCGTGTACGTCGACGTCTTCCGCGGCACCCCGCTGCTCCTCGTGATCTACCTGATCGGCTTCGGCATCCCCGCGCTGCAGCTCACCGACCGCCCCATCCCCGTCGTCGTGCTCGGTACGACCGCCGTGATCATCACCTATGCCGCCTATGTCGCCGAGGTGATCCGGTCCGGCATCCTCTCGGTCCACCCGAGCCAGCGCGCCGCTGCCCGGTCGCTGGGCCTCTCGCAGGTGCAGACGCTGCGCTACGTCGTCCTGCCGCAGGCCTTGCGCCGTGTCGTGCCGCCGCTGCTCAACGACCTCGTCGCCCTGCTCAAGGACGTCGGCCTCATCTCTGTCCTCGGCGTCGTCGAAGTCATCCGGCAGGCGCAGATCCTCACATCGAAGTCGTTCAACTTCACGCCCTACGTCGTCGCCTCGATCCTGTTCCTCGTCGTGACGATCCCGCTCACCCGCCTCACCGACCGGGTGCTTGAGCGCACGATCGCCCGCCAGAACGCGCAGGGCTCGGCATGACGGCCGGCGAGCGCGCCGGCGCCACGCCGGTGCTCGAGCTCGTGGACGTGCGCAAGTGCTTCGGCGACGACGTCGTGCTGCAGGGCGTGTCGCTCACGGTGCCGGAGCACTCCGTCACGGTGCTCATCGGCGCCTCGGGCTCGGGCAAGTCAACGCTGCTGCGGTGCATCAACCAGCTCGAGCGCGTGGACGACGGGCTGATCCTCTTCGACGGCCAGGATGTGTGCGACCCCCGTGCGGACGTCGACGACATCCGCCAGCGCATCGGTATCGTCTTCCAGTCGTTCAACCTCTTCCCGCACATGCGGGTGATCGACAACATCACCCTCGCGCTGCGCAAGGTGCACGGCGTCGGCAAGGACGAGGCCGAGGCTCGTGCTCTCGAGCTGCTCGGCAGGTTCTCCCTCGCGGACAAGGCCCAGCAGTACCCCGACCGGCTGTCCGGCGGCCAGCAGCAGCGCGTCGCCATCGTGCGCGCGCTCGCGGTGCAGCCGCGCCTCATGCTGTTCGACGAGGTCACCTCGGCGCTCGACCCGGTGCTGGTCAACGAGGTGCTCTCGGCCGTGCGCGAGCTGCGCAGCGAGGGCATGACGATGGTGATCGCCACCCACGAGATGGGCTTCGCGACCCAGGTGGCCGACGAGGTGTGCTTCCTGGCCGGCGGCGTGATCCACGAGCGCGGTACGCCGGAGCAGGTCATCGACGACCCGCAGGACCCCGATACCCGCGAGTTCCTGCGGCGCGTGCGCGAGGCCGGGAGGCTCTGACCCGCCGACGTCGGACGGCGCGGATCGCCCGCGCACTGGCGGTTTCCCGACATCGCCGTCCTGGCCGCGCTCCTGTGTCGCTGCGGCCCGGCCAGCGGGCGCGCCCCTACCCTGAGGGCGACGTGCGGCCTCCTGCCGTGCGCGCGACATGAGGAGAAAGCATGTCCACCACCGTGGAGATCGAGGACCGCGACGTCCTCGCATCCGTCGGCAGGCACTGGGGCCTGCTGCTCTTCCTGGGGATCCTGACCCTGCTCGTCGGTCTGGCGATGATCTTCTTCACCAAGGAGAGCGTCGTCACCCTCGCCGTGCTCTTCGGCGTCTACCTGCTCATCAGCGGCATCTTCCAGATCGTGCAGTCCTTCTCCCAGAAGGACCACCGCGCCCTGCTCGCGATCAGCGGCATCCTGTCGATCATCCTGGCGATCTTCGCCTTCAAGAGCTTCCTCAACAGCGTCACGCTGCTCGCCATCTTCATCGGCATCGCGTGGCTGTTCCGGGGCATCACCGAGCTCATCGTCGGCATCCAGGCCAAGGGCGTCGACGGCCGCGGCTGGATGATCACCGGCGGCATCCTCGGGATCATCGGCGCGATCATCATCTTCGTGTGGCCGGCCGCCATCGGCGTCCTCGTGTGGATCGCGGGCATCATGCTCGTCGTGCTCGGCATCAGCGAGATCGTGGGCGCCTTCCAGGTGAAGAAGGCCGCCGGCGTCTGACGTCATCGCGGCACCTGCCTGCGTTCGACAGGGCTCACGGCTCCGCTGGGGCCGTGAGCCCTGTCACGTCCCGGTCCGGAACCCGTGCGCGACTGCCGTGCGTACGCGCTGAGTCCGTCCGGATCCAGGGGCCCGCTCGCAACATAAGCCGCCGATCCTGGGGCAGAGTGGACGGAGGACGGCCACCGGCGGCCGCCCTCGCCGGACGACGTCCGGCGTGCGACGTGGACGAGGTGTGAATCTGTGGTCGCCGAGACAAGCCAGACCCTCGACCGTGGGCTGACCGTCCTGGAGCTGCTGTCCGACGCGTCGGACGGGCTGACCGTCACCGAGATCGCTGCACGGCTCGGCGTCTCGCGCACGGTCGTGTACCGGCTGGTCGTGACCCTCGAGCAGCACGCCCTGCTGCGGCGCGGGGCCGACGGCCGCTGCCGGCTCGGCATGGCGGTGCTCGCGCTGGCCCGCCAGGTGCAGCCGGTGCTGCGCGAGGCTGCGCTCCCGGCCCTGCGCCGGCTCTCCGACTCCGTGGGCGCCACCGCCCATCTCACCGTGGTCGACGGCTCCGACGCCCTCGCGGTCGCCGTGGTCGAGCCCACCCGCTCGGACTTCCACGTGGCCTACCGCGTGGGCGCGCGGCACCCCCTCGACCGCGGTGCCGGCGGCAAGGCCGTCCTGGCCGGCCGCGCCACGGGCGGGCGCCCGTTCGAGCCCGGCTGGGTCGTGTCGACGGGCGAGCTGCAGCCGGGCGCGTTCGGCGTCGCCTCGCCGCTGCTCGGAGTCGCGGGCATCGAGGCCTCCGTCGGCGTGCTGGCGCTGACCGACCTCAACGTCGAGGACGTCGGCCCGAAGGTGCTGCGCGCCGCCGGCGAGGTCGCCCGAGCCCTGCGCTGAACCGCGGGTCGTAGCTGATCCGCGGGCTAGTAACAGCCGGTCGCCGTCGCGGCGATGCGGTCGGCGCTGCGGCGGACGGTGAGCCCGTCGTAGGACCGCGTGCGGTGCACGAGGGTCACGAACACCTTGAGCCGCCCGTCCGCGCCGCGCGCGTAGCCCGCGAGCGCGATCGTGTCGAACAACGATCCCGTCTTGCCCCACACCTTGCCGCGGGCGCACCTCGTGGGCGCGGTGTCGTAGCGGTGGTAGGCCGTGGAGAGCGTGCCGCTGACGCCGCCCACCGGCAGGTAGGTGCGCAGGGGCGCGAGCGCGGGGTAGCTCGGCGAGGCGGCTCGGCGCAGCAGGGCGGCGAGGCCGTTGGCGGTCATGCGGTCCTCGCGCGAGAGTCCGCTGCCGTCACGGATGGTCCACTCCGACGCCGGGATGCGCAGGGCCGCCAGCGTCTCGCGGGCGGTTGCGATACCGCCGTTCCACGTCGCCGAGTGGTCAGCCGCGAGGGCGTTGTTGCGGAACATCATCTCGGCGACGTCGTTGTCGCTCCAGAGCAGCATGTACCTCAGGATCGCCCCGGACGTGTTGCCCGTGACCTGCGAGACGACGGTGGACGCGGCCGGAGCCTTAAGCCGTCCGCCGTAGCCGACAGCCGGGGCGAGGTCGGTGCGCCCCGCGAGCTGCTTCTTCAGGGCCAGGTCGACGCGCGCGGTGAACCACTGGGCCGCCGACTTCGCACCATCCCACGAGTTGCGCAGGTCGCGCACGAGCGGGCGCACCGGCATGACCTCGGTGGGCACATACGTGCTGCGCCAGCCGGAGGCTGCCGTCGGAGACGCGAACAGCGTGTCGTCGAGCCGCACGGAGAACGTCAACGGTGTGGGCGCCGCAGGAGGCGTGACCGGCGCTGACGGCACGAGCGCCGCGAGTTTCGTGGCCGTGCGCACCGCCAGCGTGTCGAGCTGCGCACTGCTGAGCAGCGGGTCCCCGCCGCCGACGATGACCACCTCGCGCGAGGTGCGGCCCGTGCGCACGACGGTAGGGAAGGTGCGGTCGGTGCCCATCAGCCGCAGCGTGGTCGCGGCGGTGAGCAGCTTCATCGTCGAGGCGCCGCGCATCGGCGTCGTCCAGTTGCGGCGGTAGCCCACGGCGCCGGTCGTGGCATCGGCGACATAGATCCCCGGTGCGCGGTCCAGCGCCGGGAGGGCGGCGGCGCGGCGGGGCAGCAGGTAGCGCAGCCGGGCCTGCGCCGACTCGAACGGCACCAGCGAGGGTGCGACGACGGCACCGCGCACGACGCCGCCGGCGACCGGAGCCGACGCTGCACCGGCGGGAGCGACCGGTGCGGCCGTGCCGAGCGCGACCGCGGCCGCGACGACGAGCGGGCCGACGAGGCGGCCCGGCCGAGGGCTCACCGGCAGCCCACCACGGTGGCGACCAGCCCGTCGAGGGCGTCACGGGTCGTCGACGAGCCGGCGGCGGTGTTGTTCACGAGGAACGCGAACGCCTTGAGCCGCCCGTCCTTGGCCTTCGCGTAGCCGGTGAGCGTGATCACGCCGCCGATGGTGCCCGACTTGGCCCACGCGTACCCGATCGCGCAGCGCGAGGCGGCGGTGTCGAAGCGGCCGAACCGGGTCGACAGCGTGCCGGTGCGGCCGGCGATCATGAGCAGCCCGCGCAGCGAGTTCATCCGCTTCTCGGTCGGGCGCTGCGCCGCCTGCATGACCTCGACGAGCATCTTCGCGGTGACGCGGTTGTAGGGCGAGAGGCCGCTGCCGTCGGCGAACGAGACGTTGGTGAGGTCGACGCCGAGGTCCTCGAGCACCGCCACCTCGGCCGCGATGCCGCCCTCGCGGGTCGCCGGCTTGCCCATCGCCAGCGCGATGTGGCGGTGGAGCATCTCGGTGATGTTCGTGTCGCTCCACATGATCGCGGTGCGGATCGACTCGCCCAGCGAGTGCCCGCCGTAGTAGCCGAGCATCTCGGCGCCCTCCGGCGCCTTCTTGCGGCCGTCGTACACGACCTTCGCGCGGATGCCGCGCGACCGCAGCGCCGAGTCGAGGGCGTAGTCGAGCGATACCGCGAACGACCGGCCCGAGTCGCGCGTGGAGTCGTCGGTGCGCTGGCGGTCGAGCAGGAACGCGCGGGTGCGGTTGTACGTCGTGCCGCCCCAGGCCGGCCCGCGGGTCGCGTCGCCGAACAGCGAGTCGTCGGCGCGCACCGAGTACGTGATGGTCTGGTAGCGGTAGGACTCCGGCACGGCCGCGGCGAGCTTCTTCGCGGTGAGGCCCGCGAGGTAGCGCAGGCTCGAGCGGGTGAGCAGCGGATCGCCGCCCGCCACCAGCACCACCTCGAGGCCGCGCGAGCCCTGCCGCACGATGGTGGGGAAGGTGTGCGTCTTGCCGTAGAGGCGCAGCGCGATCGCGGAGGTGACGGCCTTCATCGTCGACGCCGACTTCATCGAGGCCGTGGCGTTCTTGGAGTAGATGTACTGGCCGTCGGTCGCGTCCATCACGCGGCCGGAGTACGTCCAGCGCAGCCGCGAGTCGCCGTCGCGGGAGTTGAGCATCTTCCAGATGCGCGTCTCCGAGACGTTGACGCCGTCCGGCGGCGTGGCCGCCTGTGCCGGCGCGGCCAGCACGAGGCTGACCGGCAGGGCGACGGCGGCGGAGACGAGGGTGCTGATCGCAGTGGTGCGGGCCCGGCTGGTCCGGCGGATCACGAGCATTCCTCCAGGGGAGGTCGGCGGACAGGACGTCGGGACGACGACCACCGTACGTTCTTCGACCGCCCTGGCAAGAACCTGCAGCGACCGCCCGGCGGAGTGTCCGCTGGCCGGTCGGGCTCAGCCGCCTCGCAGGTGCAGGTCAGGACGATGCCGCGTGCGCGCTGTCCGCACCGGCGGCCGCCTGCAGCAGCGGGAGCACGCGGTGGCCCACCTGGGTGGCCAGCGCGATCGCCGTCGAGGTGCGGGTGATGCCGTCGGTAGCCACCACCTGGTCGATCACCCGCTGCAGGTCCGCGTTGGACCGGGCGACCACGCGGCAGAGCAGGTCGCCGCCGCCGGTGATGGTGTGCACCTCGATCACCTCGGGGATCGCGGCCAGCCTGGCCCCGATGGCGTCGTGCCCCGCCTGCGCGATCTCGAGGGTGACGAACGCGGTCACGGGGAAGCCGAGCGCGGCCGGGTCGAGATCCGGGCCCCAGCCGGTGACGACGCCGCGGGCCGCGAGCTTGTCGAGGCGGGCCTGCACGGTGCCGCGCGCGATGCGCAGGCGGCGGCTGGCCTCGAGGACGCCCACGCGGGGCTCGGCGGCGAACAGCGCGAGGATGGCGGCATCGACGCGGTCGACGGCGGACTCGGACATCTCGACCACTCCCTCGTCGCGGCAGCACGGGCGGGCCACGGCCCGCACCGCGGTGCGCTGGACGATCTGACCAGGGCTGATGCCCACGGTAGCCGCGGCCGGGACGGGTAGCCGCCCCCGTGCGGGTGCGGTCCTGTGAGGGCCATCACGCAAGGCAAGGCTTCGTTGCCTGCGTTCGACGGGCCGCTACGACGTGCGCTTGTCGACCCGGGAGCCCGGCACGGTGCCCGCCGACGCCGTGGCGCGGGGCGCGGTCATGCCGATGAGGGTGACTCCGCTGCGCACCTCCACGAGACCCGCCGGCCCGGACGGTGTGCCGCCGCCCGAGGGGATCTCCAGCCACCCGCAGCGCGCGTACGCCGTGTCGAGCCGGCCGTCGGGCGCCAGGCGCAGCACGCCCGGCCTGCCGGACGGCGTCGAGCTCGAGAGCCCGACGTACGCCGTGCCGCCGGATCCTGCCGACAGCGCCGACAGGGCGACGTCGGTATGCCCGACGTCCGCCACGCCGCCCGTGCCCCAGCCCGGGTCGAGCGCGCCCCCGGCGAGGACGTGCACCACCTGGTTGAGGTGCGTCCCGGCGCCGGTCTGCGCGTGGGCCCCGACGAGGTAGGAGCCGTCGGGAGCGGTCACGATCCGCTCGGCACCGGCTCCGTCCCAGGACGCGTAGCCGTCGGTGCCGAAGGCGGTGTCGACGGCGCCGGCGCGCGTGATCTTGAGCAGCGCCGGAGTGCTGACGTCACCGGCCTTCCGGTCGACCGAGATGAGCGCGCTGCCGTCGGTGGCCGCACCGACCGCTCGGCACGCGCTCGTCACGGACTGGCCGACGCCGACCGGCAGTGCGACGGCCCGCTGCGCGTGGATGCGGCCCTGGGGGTCGATCTCCGTCAGTCGCGCGGTGCCCGGCGTCTGCTGGCTCCAGCCGCAGCCCCAGACCCAGCCCGACGAGCGCACCGCGAAGCCGAGGTCGACGGTGAACTCCGACGACGTGCCGGGGCTGGTGATCCGCGCGCCGGACGGCGGCGCGAAGGAGGCATCGACAGCGCCGGCTGCGGTGATCCGACGCAGCAGCAGGGTCGGCACCTCCATCAGGTCCTCCCGCCGCTTGGCGACGACGAGCCGCCTCTGGCCGTCGGCGCCGGCGCCCGCCCAGGAGTCGTAGATTCCCGTCGTCGTCCAGGCCCGCAGCACCAGGGCGCGGCCCTGGGCGTAGCCCGGATCGGGCGTGCCGTCCGACCGGTAGCCGCGGATCACGAGGTCGCCCGTGTCATCGCCGGTGCTGCCGTTCGACAGCGCGAGGGAGAGCGTGCGGAACGAGCCGACGCCGGGCTGGCCCGCCGGCGTCACGTCGAGGTGGACGAGGGGCTGGCCGAGGAAGGTGCCGCCTTGGCCGACCCCGGCGGTGTACCAGGGCACGTTGATGCTGCCGTCGCCGCCGCCGAAGCTGGCGATGGGCCGCCCGTTGCTCGCGCTGCACGCGAGTGAGGGGGCTCCGGCGACCAGCGCCGCAGCTGCTGCGCCGATCACGGCGCCGGCCAGCGAGTAACTCCGCCGGAGCATGCTCCCTCTCTCCCCGTCCCCTCTGAGGTGCACCGTACGACGTCCGACCGGGACTGTCGTCGGACTCGCGGCGGACGGCGTCGATCGGACGCAGCGCCGGGGCCCGCGGATCCCGTGGCGCCGGTCGGGGGACCGGGAGGCGCACCGTAGGGTTCGGGCATGGCGATGGCGCCCGGGTGGTACCAGGACCCGTTCAGCAGCAGCGGCTACGTGCGCTGGTGGGACGGGCAGCGCTGGGGCGCGTCCACGACGCTGCCGGAGGGGATGGCCCCGGCCGGCCCCGGCATCCCGGTGCCGCTTCCTCCTCCCGGTGCTGCGGCGGCGGGCGCGCCGGTGCAGCCGCAGGTGCCCGTCCCGCCGTCGTCCCCGTCGGCACCGTCGTCCTGGCAGCAGGCGCCCCCGCCGCAGTGGGGCGCGCCGCAGGCCCCGGCGCCAGGCGCCTATGGCGCCCCTCAGGCGACATCCGGGTGGTCGGCCGGTGCGCCCTACGAGCTGGCCACGTGGGGCACCCGCGCGGCTGCTCGGGTCATCGACGTCATCATCACCACCGTCATCTCCATGCCGTTCGTGATGTGGGTGCTCTGGCCGTCGATCACGGCCGCGATGGACGCAGTGTCTGCAGGCGGCTCGATGGACGCCGCCATGCAGGACTACGTCGCGCAGCTGTCCGACGTCGGTACGTCGACGCAGATCGCGATCATCACGGCGATCATCACGTTCTTCTACGAGGTGCCGCAGAACGTGCTCTTCGGTCGCACGATCGGCAAGCGCGTCCTCGGGCTGGAAGTCCGTCAGCGCGACGACGACCGCAACCTGGGCTGGGGCGCGGCCATCATGCGCTGGGGCGTGTTCACCGTGGGCCAGTCGATCCTCAGCTTCTTCTGGACCATCCCGGACTACCTGTGGCCGTTCTGGGACCGGCCCTGGCGCCAGACCCTGCACGACAAGGCGGCCCGCAGCACGGTCGTGCCGTCGCGGGGCCCGTCGCACCGCTGACACACGGGACCGACGGCGTCAGGTGGGCCTTTCCCCGGCCGGTGACGGATCCGTGCCTGTCCTCGCGTCCTGCCGCCCCGCAGGGCCCGGCAGTGCCAGAGTCTGCGCCGTGACCGACTGGCCCGTCCCCGGAGGTGGCGCATGAGCGTCGAGCAGCCCCAGACCGCGAGCGGGCCGATCGCCCTCGCCGAGCCCACTGCGCGGGTCGGCGTGCGCTACGTCCTGCCGGTGGTGCTGGCGAACCTCGGCATCATGCTCGCGTTCTACACGCCGATCCAGAACCTGCTCCCGAGGCTGGCCACCGAGGTCGCCGGGGACGGCGGCAAGGAGGCCGCGCTTGCCTGGATCACCGGCGTCGGCGCGTTCATGTCGGTGGTGGGCAACCCGGTCGCCGGTGCACTGTCGGACCGCACCACCTCGCGGCTGGGGCGGCGCCGTCCGTGGATCCTCTGGGGCGCGCTCATCGGCGCGCTCGCCATCGCCGCGCTGGCGTTCCAGTCGACCGTGCTCGGCCTCGCGGTCGTGTGGGGCGTCTGCCAGGCCACGATCAACGCGGCCTACGCCGGCCTCACCGCCACGGTGCCCGACCAGGTGCCGGTGAAGCAGCGAGGCATGGTGTCGGGCTGGATCGGCCTGGCGCAGACGGTCGGCATCGTGCTCGGCGTCGCGCTCGTGACGCTCGTGATCCTCGCGCTCGACCCCGGCATCTACCTCACCTCGATCCTGCTGGTGCTGCTGGTGATCCCGGTCGTCGTCACGCTCAAGGACCCGCGGCTCGACCCTGCCGACCGACCCGAGTTCCACTGGGGCGAGTGGCTGAGGAGCTTCTGGGTGAGCCCGAGGGAGTACCCCGACTTCGCCTGGGCCTGGATCACCCGCTTCCTTATGCAGCTGGGCAACGCGCTGGCCACGCTGTACCTGCTGTTCTGGCTCACGGACAAGGTCGGTCTCAGCAAGGACGAGGCAGGCGGCGCCCAGACGCTGCTCATCGGGCTCTACGCCCTGGGCACGATCGTCACCGCGGTCATCGCCGGCGTCATCAGCGACCGCGACGGACGGCGCAAGATCTACGTGATCCTCTCGACCATCGTCATGGCGATCTCGGCCGTGCTGCTCGCGTTCTTCCCTGTGGTCAGCGTGGCGATGGTGGCGGCGCTGATCCTCGGCCTCGGATACGGCATGTACCTCGCCGTCGACCAGGCGCTCATCACGCAGGTGCTCCCGCGCGCCGTCGACCGCGGGCGCGACCTCGGGGTCATCAACATCGCGAACTCGGCGCCGCAGGTGCTGGCGCCGGTGATCGCCGCCCCGATCGTCACGAGCCTGCTGGGCTATACGGGGCTGTACCTCATCACCGCGGTCGTGACGCTGCTGTCGGCCGCGCTCGTCACGCGGATCAAGTCGGTGCCGTAGGCCGCGATCTCAGACAGGCGGGGCGATCCGCGGGGAGGGGTCGGTGCGCAGCCGCGCGTGCAGATGCTCGTCGTGGCGCCGGCCGTCCCCGTAGGTGTAGCTCTGGCGCGCCGTGCCCTCGTGCGCGTACCCGCAGCGCAGCGCCAGCCGGCACGACGCCTCGTTCTCGACGGCGTGGAACAGCTCGATGCGGAACATCCCGAGCTCGTCGAAGGCGAACCGGGTGGCCGCATCGACGATGGCCGTGCCGATGCCGCGCCCGCGCCCCCGCGGTGCGAGCCAGTAGCCCACCTCGCACGTCTCGTTGACGAAGTCCAGCTGATGCAGGGACACCTGCCCGATGATCGAGCCGTCGTGGTCGCGCACGACCCACGACGCGTGGTGCTCGTCCCAGGTCGCCCGCGAAGCGATCCAGAGCGGTGCCCGCTCCTCGACGCCGATCGGCGTGCCGCCGGGCGGGTTCCAGACGGCGATGTCGGGGTCGCGGAAGGCGGCGACGATGTCGGCGAGGTCGGAGTCCGCAGGGGTGTCCATGCGGTAGGGGCCGACGTGGAGGACGACCGGCTCGTAGGCGGCGTCGTCCACCGGGGCGTGGTCGTTCATCACACACCGTCCGGCTCGAGCAGCCCGAGCGACTCGAGCCCCTCGAGCGCAGGCACGACGTGGTCGGTGCCGACCGACACGAGCAGGCGCCGGACCGCGATCGCGTCGGCGTCGGCGAGGACGGCGAGGCGCTGGGCGTCGTCGGCGTCCTCGATCAGCGAGAGCACGTGGCCGGTGTCGCGGGCGTCGAGGGCGGCTGCCGCGGCGGCGAGCAGTGCGATCACGCGCGATGCCGTCCACGTCCCGCCCGCGACCGAGAACGCGAGGCCACGGCGGGCGCAGCCGACGACGAACTCGGCCAACGCCCGGTCGCCGGGGTCGTGCCCGGTCAGCAGCAGCGCACGCTCGGCGCCGTCCTCGCCCAGGACGTCGAGCGCGCCCTCCCAGCCCGGCACGAGCGGGACCGCGACCCAGGCCGGCAGGGCGAAGTCGAGCGTGTCGAGCACGAGGCGGGCCGAATCGGCCGGGTGCCCGTCGAGCGGCAGCGCGACGTGCAGGCCGAGCAGTGCCACACGGTCGTCGTCGAGGAGCACGGCCCGCGCCTCGGCCGCCTCGACCAGCCCGGAGTCGGCCACGAGCACGAGATCGAGCGGCTCGGACCGCGGGTCGGCGTCGAGCGCGTCGAGCACCCCCTCGAGCCAGCTCACCGGGACGACGAGAGGGCCCACCGCGGCGGCGTGGGGGCCCCGTCGCCGGGCGCGGTGCGCGTGCACCGAGCCCACGATGTCGTCGGCACCGGCGAGCTCGTCGACCAGGCCGTCGACGAGGGCGGCACCGGTCCCGGGCGAGACGCCCGCGAGGGCGGCAGGGGTCGGGCTCATGGCCGTCACGCTAGTGCGCCGGGCGCGGCGTCCGGGCACCGGTCGGCGGCGCACCCGTGGCCGGACGCCGTGCCGCGCGCGGTCGTGCGGTGGCCCGCCCGGACCGGCGGGAAGCGGTATGTGGCCGGTCTGGACAGGGGGCGAAACGGACTTCTAGTGTCAACTCGGGCACAGATCGAGGTCGACCAGGTCAAGTCCCGGGACCTGGCCGACGATGTCGGGAGAGGACCCGCCCGACGCACCCAGCCCGCCGCCCGCACGCCCCTCGACCCCGGGAGACCAACCGCATGCTCCGGCACCCCCGCCGCCCGTCGAGCGCCGGCCGATCGGCCCGCCGCCCGGCCCGGGTCGTCGCGGGCGCCCTGGCCGCGGTGCTCGGCGCCGGCCTCGTGGGCGTGGCCCTCCCCGTCACCGCCGAGGCTGCCGACCCGGCGCCCCGCCCGATCATGAGCGGGTGGATCCCGTACTGGGCCACCTCCGACGGCGTCGACTCGCTCGTGGCCAACGAGGACCTCTTCACCGACGTCTCGCCGTTCTGGTACTCCGCCCAGCTGCTGTCGAACGGCAACATCCGCATCGCGCAGTCGGTGAGCTCGGCGTCGAAGACCTACCTGCTCGACAACGTGCGCCCTACCGGCGTGCCGATCATGCCCGCGGTCACCGACGGCATGGCCGCACGCGAGATGGCCGCGGTGATGGCCAGCCCGACCAAGCGCGGGCAGCTCGTCAGCCAGCTCGTCAACGTCGTCGTCGCCAACGACTACGACGGCATCGACCTCGACTTCGAGAAGTTCGCGTTCAGCGACGGCCGCAGCACGTGGGCGACCACCCGTCCTGCTTGGGTCGCGTTCATCAAGCAGCTCTCGTCGGCGCTGCACGCGCAGGGAAAGAAGCTCGCCGTCACGACGCCGCCGCTCTACGACGCCGACTACGACGCGTCGTCCGGCTACTGGGTCTACGACTGGGCCGGCATCGCGCCCTACGTCGACCGGCTGCGCATCATGGCCTACGACTACTCGGTCAGCGGCGGCAACATCGCGCCCTTCTGGTGGGTGGAGAAGGTCGCCGCCTTCGCCGTCACGCAGGTGCCCGCCAACCGGATCCAGCTCGGCATCCCGGCCTACGGCCGCAACGCGGTGAGCGCCGTGACCGGCACGTGCCCCACCAACGTGCCGTCGAACTACCGCAGCACGCTGTCGTTCACGGCCGCCAACGCCTTCAGCTCGATCCCCGACGCGAAGTTCACCAGCTCCGCCGTCGACCGGACCGCCGCGGTCCGCACGTGGGTCGACCAGGACGCCACCGGCCGCTCCATCCGCGAGACCAAGTTCACCTACAACGTGACCTACAAGGGCACCAAGGCCGACGGCACGGCGACCAGCTGCGTGGTCTCGCGCTACGGCTGGTACGCCGGTTCGTCGTCGACGGCCTTCAAGGCCCGGCTGGTCGAGAAGTACAAGCTGCTCGGCCTGGCGCAGTGGACGGTCGGCGGCGAGATGGCGGGGCAGTGGTCGTCGCTGCGCAGCTACGCCACGACGATCGCGCCGAAGCCGACGACGGTCTCGGTCGACGCCACCGACGCCGCACCGCTCGGCGGCACGACGACCGTGCGCGCCCGGGTGGTCTCGGGAGGCGCGGCCGTCGCCGGCGCCAAGGCGACGCTCTACTCCAAGCCGATGGGCAGTGCGACGTGGACGGCGGTCGCGTCCGCCGCGACGTCGAGCACGGGCGCGGTCGCCTTCAACCAGACGCTCTCGCGCGCCACGGACTTCCGGATCCGGGTCAGCCCCGCCTGGGAGCGGCTCGCCGGCTCGGGCGACGACAGCACGCGCGTCCAGGGCGCGGCGTCGGTGCGCGGCACGACGTCGATCGCACAGGGCGCGACCGCGAAGGCGACCGTGATCACCTCGCCCGTGCAGAACGGCCAGGAGGTGCGTCGCCAGGTGTGGTCGTCGACCAAGGGCTGGGTCACGCAGGACATCCGCTCGACCAACAGCCTCGGCAAGGTCTACTTCCAGTGGAAGCCGTGGACCAAGAAGACCTACACGTACCGCTTCGTCGTGGTCGGCACCACCAAGGTCGCCGGCACCACCGCGAAGCTCGCGCTCACCGTGAGGTAGCGGGCGCTAGGACAGGCACTCGGCGGGCAGCTCGAACCAGCGCAGGTGCTCGAAGTCCGCGCTGACCCGTGCCGCGTCGACGTCCTCGCCCGGCTCGGGGAGCGACTCCATGAGGTCGTGCGCCTCGTCGAGGTAGCGCTGCAGGTCCGACAGCGGCGCACGGTCGTCGTGGCGGGGGTAGGTGAGGACGCCGTCGACGTACTCCAGCTGCGAGAGGCGCAGCGGGGGCTCCACGGCGCCGTCGCGGTGGCGCCACCGGCCCGAGGCGATGTCGAAGCGGTACTGCGGCACCAGCTTCCAGCCGTGGTCGGCCACCATCGCGACTGCCTGCACGATGTAGCGGAAGACCTCCTCGGACACGAAGTAGTTGAAGTTCACCCGCACCCAGCCGGGCTTGATGCCCTCGCACCCGTGCGTGATCTCGCGCTCGAACTCGTGGCTGCGCTCGATGTCGATGCCGAGCAGGCGGTGGCCGTACGGGCCGGCGCATGAGCAGCCGCCGCGGCTCTGGATGCCGAACAGGTCGTTGAGCAGCGCGACGACGAAGTTGTGGTGCAGGTAGCGCCCACCCGGACGCCGCACCGTGAACGACACGATCGAGAGCCGGTCGGCCGCCTTGTTGCCGAGCACGTCGATGGTCGGATGCTGGTCCCACGCCGCGATCGCACGTCGCAGGTAGTCGTGCTCGTGCGCGCGGATGACCTCGGTGCCCACATTGCGCTTGAGGTGGAAGACCAGCCCGGCGCGGATCGACTCGACGATGGCGGGGGTGCCGGCCTCCTCCCGGTGGACGGGGTCGGCGAGGTACACGTGCTCGGCCGGGTTGACGTAGGCGACCGTCCCGCCGCCGACGACGACGGGCACGGAGTTGGTGAGCAGGTCCCGTCGGATCGCCAGGACGCCGGGCGTGCCCGGGCCGCCCACGAACTTGTGGGGCGAGAGCACCACGGCGTCCTTGCACGTGAGCGGGTCCTCGCCGTCGCCGCACATCCGGATGTCGAGGTAGGGGCCGGCGGCGGCGTAGTCCCAGAACGACAGGGCGCCGTGCTGGTGCAGCAGCCGCGCGATGCCGTCGACGTCGGTGGTGATGCCGGTGACGTTGGACGCGGCGCTGAACGACCCGATCTTGAGCGGGCGGTCGGCATAGGCGACGAGCTCGGCCTCGAGCCGCGCGACGTCGATGTGGCCGTCTGCGTCCTCGGGGATCGTCACGACGTCGGCGATCGACTCGCGCCAGGGCAGCTCGTTGCTGTGGTGCTCGAACGGGCCGATGAACACGACCGGCCGCTGCTCCGGCGGGATCTGGGCGGAGAAGCCGTGATCCCGGTCGAGGTCGGCCGGGATCCTCAGGTTGAGGATGCCGACCAGCTTGTCGATGGCGCCCGTGGTGCCTGAGCCGGTGAACACGACGACGGCGTCGTCGCCGCACCCGAGGCTCTCGGCGATGATCGCGCGCGCGTCCTCGCGCAGCCGGGTGGTCTGCAGGCCGGTGCCGCTGCTCTCGGTGTGGGTGTTGGCGTAGCGGGGGAGGACCTCGCAGCGGATGAAGTCCTCGAGGAAGCCGAGCGCCCGGCCCGAGGCGGTGTAGTCGGCGTAGGTGACCCGGCGCGGGCCGAACGGCCCGTGCATGACCGTGTCGTCGCCGATCACGCCGTCGCGGATGGCGGCGAGCAGAGGGGGCTCGGGCAGGGACGGATCCCGCGGGGGGATCGGCAGCGGCGCGTCGGACACACGCCGAGGGTACGACGCCGACGTGGGACGATGGCGCCCGTGAGCACCGCGCCGGTCGAGCTGGAGCGCCCGGAGTCCGACGCCGTCGTCGCACCCGACCGCCCGTGGATCACCATCGTGTGGAACGACCCGGTGAACCTCATGTCGTACGTGACCTACGTGTTCATGACCTACTTCGGGTACACCAAGGAGAAGGCCGAGAAGCTCATGTGGGACGTGCACCACGAGGGCCGGGCCGTGGTCTCCCACGGCACCCGCGAGGAGATGGAGGTCGACGTCGCGGCCATGCACTCGTACGGCCTCTGGGCGACCCTCCAGAAGGACGACTGAGGTGGCCGTCCACGGCTTCCGCCGCTCCGGCGGCCGGGTGGTGCTGCGCGTCGACGAGATCGAGCGCGGCCTGCTGGCCCACGTCCTCGACCAGCTGGTCGAGCTGGTGGCGCCCGAGACGCCGGCCGACGCCGACCCCTTGGCTGCTCTGGTGTCGATCGATCCCGACGCCACCCGCCCCGACGACCCCGCCCTCGCCCGGCTGCTGCCCGACGCCTACGCCGACGACGACGAGGCCAGCGCCGAGTTCCGCCGCTACACCGAGCGCTCGCTGCGCGAGCAGAAGGTGGCGCACGCGACCCTCGTCATCGCCGCGCTCTCGGCCGACGAGCGCAAGATCGTCGTCGCCGACCAGGACGTGCCGGCGTGGCTCGGCGCGCTCAACGACGCACGGCTCGCCCTAGGCACCCGCCTCGGCATCACCGAGGAGACCCACCACATCTTCGCCTCGCTGGACGAGGACGACCCGGCGTTCATGGCCTACAACGTCTACGACTGGCTGACCTTCCTCCAGGAGACGCTGGTGCAGGCGGCGTTCGGCCTGCGCTCCGAGCCGCCGCCCGGCGCCGACCTCGACTAGCGCGTCTAGGCTGGGCGCATGCTGCGGATCAGCCAGGAGCTCGTCGACCAGATGGTGGCCCACTGCCGGGCCGACCACCCCGACGAGGCGTGCGGCGTCATCGCCGGCCCCGCCGGCAGCGACCGCCCGGAGCGGTTCATCCCGATGGTCAACGCGGCCCGGTCGCCCACGTTCTACGAGTTCGACTCCCTCGACCTGCTGCGCCTCTACCGCGAGATGGACGACAACGACGAGGTGCCGGTCGTCGTCTACCACTCGCACACGGCCACCGAGGCCTACCCCTCGCGCACCGACATCAGCTACGCCTCGGAGCCCGAGGCCCACTACGTGCTCGTCTCGACCCGGGAGACCGGCGGCGACGACGGCCCCTACGAGCTGCGGTCGTACCGGATCGTCGACGGCGTCGTCACCGAGGAGCCGGTCGAGATCGCCGGCTGAGCCCCTGACCAGCGGCGACGCTGCTGCGAACGGCTTGCAGCGCCGGTCCGGATGGTGGGACGCCGACCGGTCGCCGGTTCGTGCGGGGGAATAGCGGGGCCTACGCTCGGCCTTGCCACGGAGGCACGTTCCCGCGGCCACTGCCGCCCGGCCCGACTCTGGAGACCCACCGCCATGGCCATCGAGGTCCGCATCCCGACGATCCTGCGCCCGTACACCGACGGCGCCCGCGCGGTCGAGGCGTCCGGCGACACCCTGCGCACGCTCATCGCCGACCTCGACGCGCGCCACCCCGGCATCCAGGAGCGGATCGTCGACGATGCCGGCCTGCGCCGGTTCGTCAACGTCTACCTCAACGACGAGGACGTGCGGTTCCTCGACGGGATCGACACCGCCCTCTCCGACGGCGACGTCGTCACCGTCCTGCCGGCCGTCGCCGGCGGCTGACGCGCCGCATGCGCTACGACTCCCTGCTCGCCTCGGTCGGGCACACCCCGCTCGTCGGCCTCCCGCGGCTCTCTCCGTCGGCCGACGTCCGGCTGTGGGCCAAGCTCGAGGACCGCAACCCCACCGGCTCCATCAAGGACCGTGCGGCGCTGCGGATGGTGGAGGAGGCCGAGCGCCACGGGCAGCTGCGCCCGGGCTGCACGATCCTCGAGCCGACGAGCGGCAACACCGGCATCTCGCTGGCGATGGCTGCGCGGCTCAAGGGCTACCGCCTCGTCTGCGTGATGCCCGAGAACACCTCGGTCGAGCGCAAGCAGCTCCTGCGGATGTGGGGCGCGGAGATCGTGTCCTCGCCCGCCGCCGGCGGCAGCAACGAGGCCGTGCGCGTCGCCAAGCAGCTCGCCGAGGAGCACCCGGACTGGGTGATGCTGTACCAGTACGGCAACCCGGCCAACGCCCACGCGCACTACTCCGGCACCGGCCCCGAGATCCTCGAGGACCTGCCGACGATCACCCACTTCGTCGCCGGGCTGGGCACCACGGGCACCCTCATGGGCACGGGGCGCTTCCTGCGCGAGAAGGTCCCTGGGATCGAGATCGTCGCTGCCGAGCCGCGTTACGGCGAGCTCGTCTACGGGCTGCGCAACCTCGACGAGGGCTTCGTGCCCGAGCTCTACGACGCCAGCGTGCTCACCACCCGGTACTCCGTCGGCCCTCGCGACGCCGTCCGGCGCACGCGGCAGCTGCTGGAGGAGGAGGGCATCTTCGCCGGCATCTCCACCGGCGCGATCCTGCACGCCGCCCTGGGCATCGCGGCCAAGTGCGTCAAGGACGGGCGCCCGGCCGACATCGCCTTCATCGTCTGCGACGGCGGCTGGAAGTACCTGTCGACCGGCGCCTACGAGGGCACCCTCGACGACGCAGAGGACGCGCTCGACGGCCAGCTCTGGGCGTAGGAGCGGGCCGGGAGCTCGCTCTGGATGGGTGAGCGACGGCTAGAGCGGTCGCTCACCCATCCAGAGCGACGCGCGTCAGGCGGTGGGGACCTTGGTGAACCAGGCCTTGGCCTTCGAGCCGCTCGCGATGGCGAGGATGGCGATGTTGAGCACCAGGGCCAGCCAGCCGTAGGGCAGGCGGAACAGCGCGAAGACGATGTTGATGACCGCGAGCGCCTGGATGATCACCTGGGCGCCGGCGAGGCCGAACGACGTCGCGCGGGCCAGCCAGACGTAGATGAAGGCCAGAAGCAGCGACAGCGCGCCGTTGACGAACAGGTAGAAGCCGGGGATCTCCTGGGAGTTGCCGGCCGGGTCGGTCAGCGTGGGGTTCTGGCCGAAGGGCGCCAGCATGAGCCAGACGCCGATGATCGCGTTGAAGATCGCCGCGATCCAGATGAGCACGACGATGAACGTGATGCCGCCCGGGCGCTTGGTGTCGGGTGACGTGGACGACATGTCCCCTCCGGTCGCTCGCAGGGGGCTCGGTCGCACCCCTCGACCCGAGCATGGCAGAAACGCCCCGCGGGGCGTGGTCTGCGACACAGGGCGTGCGGGGACCCTGCTCGACGTGCCACCCGGCGGCCCGGATGCCTTTACAGTCCCGGGTGTGACGGACGCGCCCATCGGGATCTTCGACTCCGGAGTCGGAGGCCTCACCGTGGCCCGCGCCGTCCTCGACCAGCTGCCCCACGAGCCGGTCCTGTACGTCGGCGACACCGCGCGCGGCCCCTACGGCCCCCGGCCGATCCCGGAGGTGCGCGCGTTCGCCCTCGACGTCATGGACCACCTCGTCGACCAGGGCGTGAAGATCCTGGTGATCGCCTGCAACTCCGCGAGCGCCGCGGTGCTGCGCGACGCCCGCGAGCGGTACTCGGTGCCCGTCGTCGAGGTCATCCAGCCCGCCGTGCGCCGCGCCGTGCGCGTGACCCGCGCGGGCCGGGTCGGCGTCATCGGCACCCGCGCCACGGTCGAGAGCGGCGCCTACGCCGACGCCTTCGCGGCCGCGCCGGATCTGCAGCTGGTGCAGCAGGCCTGCCCGCGCTTCGTGGAGTTCGTCGAGGCCGGCGTCACGGGCGGCCCCGAGCTGCAGGCGGTGGCCCACGAGTACCTCGACCCGGTGGCGGACGCCGGCGTCGACACGCTCGTCCTCGGCTGCACCCACTACCCGCTGCTCGCGGGCGTCATCTCCTACGTCATGGGCGACGACGTGACCCTCGTGAGCAGCGCCGACGAGACCGCCAAGGACGTCTACCGCACGCTCACCGCCCACGGGCTCGAGCGCGACCCGTCGCTCCCGCCCCCGGTGCACCGGTTCCTCGCCACCGGCGACCCCGCACCCTTCTCGACCCTCGCCCGGCGCTTCCTCGGACCCGAGGTCGCGGCCGTCGAGCACGCCACGGAGGTCGTGTCCTGATGCGTCTCACCGTCGTCGGCTGCGCCGGCTCCTACCCCGGGCCGGACTCGCCCGCGTCGTGCTACCTGGTCGAGCACGACGGCGCGGCCATCGCGCTCGACCTGGGCAACGGCGCCTTCGGCGCGCTGCAGAAGCACACCGACGTGTATGCGCTCGACGGCGTGGTCGTGTCGCACCTGCACGCCGACCACTGCCTCGACCTCACCTCGTTCTACGTCTTCCGCAAGTACCACCCGGACGGTCACGCCCCGGTGATCCCCGTGCTCGGGCCGACCGGCGCCGCCGACCGCATGGCCCGCGCCTACGACCTGCCGCCGGAGGAGGGCATGCTCGGCGAGTTCGACTTCCGCGACCACGTCGACGTCACGGAGATCGGCCCGTTCCGGATCACCACCGCCCGGGTCAACCACCCGGTCGAGACGTACGGGATCCGTGTGGAGGCCGGCGGCCGCAGCCTGGTCTTCAGCGGCGACACCGGGATCTGCCCCGAGCTGGTCGAGCTGTCGCGCGGCGCCGACGTCGCCCTCTACGAGGCGTCGTTCCTCGAGCGCTACACCGACGTGCCGCCGAACCTGCACCTCACCGCCAAGCAGGCCTCCGAGCACGCCATGCAGGCGGGCGTCGGCCGGCTGGTGCTCACGCACCTCGTGCCGTGGACGCCGCGGGAGGAGTCCGAGGCCGAGGCCAGGGCGGTCTACGACGGCGAGCTGCTGCTGGCGACCCAGGGCCTCGTCGTCGAGGTGTGACGCATAGGGTCGCCCGCATGACCCGTTCCGACGGCCGCGCCGCCGACCAGCTCCGTCCCGTCTCGTTCCAGCGCGGCTGGCTCGACCACGCCGAGGGCTCCTGCCTCGTCTCGTTCGGCCGCACGCGCGTGCTGTGCGCGGCGTCCTTCTCCGCCGGGGTGCCCCGCTGGCGCAAGGACTCCGGGCTCGGCTGGGTCACCGGCGAGTACGCGATGCTGCCTCGGGCGACCAACACCCGCAGCGACCGCGAGTCGGTGCGCGGCAAGGTCGGGGGCCGCACGCACGAGATCTCGCGACTCGTCGGCCGCTCCCTCCGTGCGGCCATCGACCTCTCGGCGCTGGGCGAGAACTCGATCGTCATCGACTGCGACGTGCTCCAGGCCGACGGCGGCACCCGAACCGCGGCCATCACCGGAGCCTGGGTCGCGCTCTCCGACGCCGTCGCGTGGGCCCAGGGGCAGGGCCTGGTCAAGGCCGGCGTCAAGCCCATCGTCAACTCGATCGCCGCAGTGTCGGTCGGCATCGTCGGCGGCGAGCCCCGGCTCGACCTGCACTACGACGACGACGTCGCCGCCGACACCGACATGAACGTCGTGATGACCGGCGACGGCCGCTACGTCGAGGTGCAGGGCACCGCGGAGGGCGAGCCCTTCGACCGCGCGCTGCTCGACGAGCTGCTCGCGCTGGCCGCGCAGGGCTGCGCCGAGCTCACCGAGCTGCAGAAGGCCGCGCTCGCGTCATGACGCAGCGGATCGTGCTGGCGTCGCGCAACGCCAAGAAGATCGTCGAGATGGACCGCATCCTCGACGACGCCGGGCTGCACGTCGAGGTGGTCGGCATCGACGCCTTCGACGGCGTCGTCGACGTGCCCGAGGTGCCCGAGACCGAGGCGACGTTCGAGGGCAACGCGCTGCTCAAGGCGCGTGCTGTCTGTGCCGCCACCGGAGTCCCGGCCGTGGCCGACGACTCGGGCCTGTGCGTCGATGCCCTCAATGGGATGCCGGGGATCCTCTCGGCGCGGTGGAGCGGGGGGCAGGGCGATGCCGCCAACCTCGAGCTCGTGCTGGCCCAGCTCGCCGACACCCCGGACGACCGGCTCGGGGCGCAGTTCCGCTGCGCCGTGGCGCTGGTGCTGCCGGACGGGCGCGAGGCCGTCGTGCACGGGGAGATGCGCGGTCGCCTCGTCCGCGAGCCGCGGGGCACCAACGGCTTCGGCTACGACCCGATCTTCGTGCCGGACGGCGAGGAGCGGACCTCCGCCGAGATGCCCTCGGCGGACAAGGACGCGATCAGCCACCGCGGCAACGCGTTGAGAGCGCTGGTCCCCGTGCTGCGCGACCTGCTGCCCGACGAGGCCTGAGCCGCTCACGACCCCGCCGGTATCGCGGAGGGTCGTCGCGGCTTCGCGCTGCGTGACGGCGTCCGCCACCCGGGTACCCCCGACCGGTGGACGCGGGCGTGCCGGCCCGTCGCCTAGGGTTCCGGTGGAGTTTCTGACGGGGCTTCGGGGGCCCGTCCTGGGGGAGGACCTGATCGTGCGCTACCGCTTCTTGCCCAACGGCACCGTGCGCCTGCTGCAGCGGCTGCGCAACCGCCTGCTGCGCCTGCGGACCTGGTCGTTCCGCACCTTCTACGGGATGGACCTGTCGCCGGATGTGCGGGTCTCCTTCAAGGCGCGCCTCGACAAGACCAACCCGCGCGCGCTGACCATCGGCAGCCAGACCTACGTCGCGTTCGCAGCCATCATCCTGACCCACGATTTCTCGACCGCTCGGTTCGCGACCGATTTCGACGGACGCACCACGATCGGCGCCCACTGCTTCATCGGCGCGGGATCGATCATCCTGCCCGGCGTCACCGTGGGGGATCACTCGGTCGTGGGAGCGGGGGCGGTCGTCAGCTCCGACGTGCCCGCCTGCTCCCTCGTCATGGGCAACCCGGCGCGGGTGGTGCGCACCGGGATCATGACCCAGGGCCACGGCGTCATCATCGACCGCGGCCAGCCGGTCCGCTCCGACGCCGCCTGAGCCGCATCCTCGACGAGCTGCTGAGTCAGGGCTTCGCGCGACGGCGCTCCGCGCCGAGTGCGGAAGGCGGGTCCGTCGCTGCGCTCCTCCCAAACGCGCGCTTCGAGGGCAGCCCTTCGGGCTGGTGCGGAAGGCGGGTCCGTCGCTGCGCTCCTCCCCAACGCGCGCTTCGCGCGACGGCGCTCCGCGCCGAGTGCGGAAGGCGGGATTTGAACCCGCACGCCCGTGGGCACAGGAACCTAAATCCTGCGTGTCTGCCAGTTCCACCACTCCCGCGCGGGGCCGAGCCTAGACGGGCGGACGGGACCGCAGGCGGCGGCCCGGCGCGAGGGGCGGGCGGGGAGCAAGGCCAGCCGGGCAGCGAGCGCTGGCCGCCGCACCAGCGGCCTCGAGTGAGCCATGCCACGGTCCGCACGGGCAGGGCGCGGGTATGCCAGACCGATGTACGGGGTGAGCGTGCCACTCCGGGGTACGTGAGGGGCGTCACGCCGGACCAGGAATATACCCCCGGGGGTATAGCCTTGAGTCAGATGCGACGGCGAGGGACGCGGTCCGCACAGCACGAGGAGCAGGCATGAGGCGCGTGGTCGTGATCGGTGGAGTGGCCGGTGGGATGTCGGCGGCGGCACGCCTGCGCCGGCTCGACGAGAGCGCCGAGATCGTCGTCCTGGAGAAGGGCGGCGAGGTCTCCTTCGCCAACTGCGGCCTGCCCTACCACGTGGGTGGCGAGATCGCCGAGCGCGACGCCCTGCTCCTGCACACCCCGGAGACCCTGCGCGCCTCGCTCGACCTCGACGTCCGCGTGAAGCACGAGGCCGTGAGCATCGACCGCGAGAACCGCACGGTCCGCGTGCGCGACCTCGTCGCCGGCACCGAGTCCGACCTGCCCTACGACGCCCTCGTGCTCGCGACCGGCGCCGAGCCGATCGTTCCGCCCCTGCCCGGCATCGACCGCCCGGAGGTCCGCACGCTGCGCACCGTCCCGGACGCCGACGTCCTGCGCGACATGCTCGCGCGCGGCGCCCGCCGCGCCGTCGTCATCGGTGCCGGCTTCATCGGCCTCGAGACCGTCGAGGCGTTCGTCCACCGTGGTCTGGCGACCGCACTGGTGGAGCTCGCGCCGCAGGTGCTGCCGGCCATCGACGAGGACATGGCCCAGCTGGTCGAGGCCGAGCTGGTGCGCCACGGCGTCGACGTCCGTACCGGTGTCGGCTTCACCGCCATCGAGGACTCCACCACCGAGGGCCACGCTGTCGACGTCGTCCTCGCCGACGGCACGCGCCTGCCCGCCGACGTCGTCCTGCTCGGCGTGGGCGTGCGCCCCAAGACCACGCTGGCCGCCGACGCCGGACTCGAGCTGAGCGACCGCGGCGCGGTCGTCGTGTCGCCGTCGCAGCGCACCAGCGACCCCGCCATCTGGGCCGTGGGCGACGCGATCCAGGTGATCGACGCCGTCACCGGCGTCCCCGGCGTGGTGCCGCTGGCGGGCCCCGCCAACCGGCAGGGCCGCATCGCCGCCGACTCGATCGCTGGCCGCGAGGCCTCGGCCAAGCCCGTCCTCGGCACCGCCGTCGTCAAGGTCTTCGACCTCACGGCCGCCGTCACCGGCCCGACGTCGCGCCGCCTGACCGCGGCCGGGGTGGAGCACCATGTGGTGCACCTGCACCCGGGCAACCACGCGGGCTACTACCCGGGCGCCAAGACGATCCACCTGGCGCTCCTGTTCACCCCGGAGGGGCGCGTGCTCGGGGCCCAGGCCGTCGGCACCGACGGCGTCGACAAGCGCATCGACGTCGTGGCCACCGCGCTGCGCGCCGAGATGACCGTCGACGACCTCGCCGAGCTCGAGCTGGCCTACGCGCCGCCCTTCGGCTCGGCCAAGGACCCGGTCAACATGGCCGCGTTCCTCGCCCAGAACCTGCTCGACGGCACCACGGTCCAGTGGTCCGCACGCGACCTCGAGCAGCTCGGCGACGTGCTGCTGCTCGACGTCCGCTCGGCCCGCGAGTTCGAGTCCGGCCACCTCGTCGGCGCGCTGAACGTGCCGCACACCGAGATCCGCGAGCGCCTCGACGAGGTGCTCGCCCAGGCGGCCGGCCGTCCCGTCCGCACGTACTGCGCCAGCGGCTTCCGCTCCTACCTCGCCCACCGCGTGCTGGCTCAGGCGGGCGTCGACTCCGCGACCCTCGACGGCGGCATGCAGACCCTGCGGGCGATGCGGCCGGACGTCGTCCTCGAGCCGGGTGCAGGCGTCCGGGCACTCGTCGGCGCCGGGAGGTGAGACGATGACTCTGCAGCATCAGATCGCCCCCGAGGAGCACCTCGTGCAGATGGACCAGGAGTCGTCCGCGGCCGTCGTCACGCGTCTCAAGCGCGCTCGCGGCCAGATCGACGGCGTCATCGCCATGGTCGAGGCAGGGCGCGACTGCACCGACATCGTCACCCAGCTCTCGGCGGCGTCCAAGGCCGTCGACCGCGCGGCGTTCACCGTCGTGTCGTGCGGGCTGACCGCCTGCATCGAGGCCGAGTCGCGGGGCGAGCAGCCCCCGCTGGCCCGCGAGCGCCTCGAGAAGCTCTTCCTGTCCCTGGCCTGACCCCCCGCGGCCCCGGCCGCGTCCCCACCCTTCCGGCGTCCCGCCGTGGATGCCGCACGCCCTGAGGATCCTGCTGCCATGCCCGTCTCCCACGTCTCGCCGTCCGAGCTCGCCGCCGTCCTGGCCGCCGACCCCTCGATCACGCTCATCGACGTCCGCAACCCCGACGAGTACGCCGCCGGGCGCGTGCCGGGCGCCGAGCTCATGCCCATGCACACCGTCCCCGTGCGTGTGCAGGACCTGCCCAAGGGCGCGCCGGTCTACGTGGTGTGCCACTCCGGCGGCCGCTCGATGCAGGTGTGCGCCTGGCTGGACAACCAGGGCTACGACGTCGTCAACGTCGACGGCGGCACCGCTGCCTGGGCCATGGGCGGCCACCCCGTCGAGCGCTGACCGATCCGGTAGTCGTCGCGCGCGGCAGAGCGCGCGATCCGACTACCAGACCGTCAGACGCCCAACTCCTTGCGCAGCTTGGCCACGTGGCCCGTCGCCTTCACGTTGTACTGCGCCACCTCGATCGTCGCCTTGCCGCGGCCGTCGACCGTCACCACGAACGTCGAGCGGATGACGCCGACGACGGTCTTGCCGTAGAGCTGCTTCTCGCCGTACGCGCCGTAGGCCTCGAGCACCTCGCGCGAGGGGTCGGACAGCAGCGGGAACGTCAGCGCGTCGCGCTCGCGGAACTTCGCGAGCTTCTCCGGCTTGTCCGGCGACAGGCCCAGCACCGTGATGCCGGCCGCGTTCAGCGCGTCGAGCGAGTCGCGGAAGTCGCAGGCCTGCTTCGTGCACCCCGGCGTCATGGCCGCCGGGTAGACGTAGAGGACGACGCGCCGGCCCTTGTACTGCTTCCAGTCGTGGACCGCGCCGGTGTCGTCGGGCAGGCCCAGCGGGGGAGCGGCATCGCCGGGCTCGAGTCGGACGGTCACGGGGCTCCTCCGCGGGTCGTGGATGGCGTCCGGCCCCGACATGCGGGTGGGCGCGAACCAGGGGAGGGTATCTCCCGGGCCGAGGGTGCAGACCCTTCCTTGTTGCAAGTCGTTCGCAAGTGCAGAGTTCTCTCGTTAGGGTGTCCCGGTGATCCGTGTTCCTGCTCGTCCTGCCCTGCTCGCCTCGGTCGCCGTGTCTGCCCTGGTGCTCGCGGCCTGCGGGTCGTCCGGCTCCGGGACCCAGGGGGGCGGCGACGACGGCACGATGACCGTCGTGACGACGGTCGCACCCATCACCAACATCGCGGCGAACATCGCCGGCGACAAGGCCACGGTCATCGGGATCGTCCCCGAGGGCACCAACTCGCACACGTTCGAGCCGCCGCCGCAGGCCGCCGCCACGATGGAGAAGGCCGACATCGTCTTCGTCAACGGCCTCCAGCTCGAGGAGCCGACGTTCGAGCTCGCCGAGGCCAATGTGCAGGAGGGTGCCACGATCGTGAAGATCGGCGAGCAGGTCCTGCCGGAGTCCGACTACATCTACGACTTCTCCTTCCCCAAGGAGGACGGCAAGCCCAACCCGCACCTGTGGACCGATCCCACGTACGCCATCAAGTACGCCGACGTCATCGCCACGACGATGGAGGAGAAGGACCCGGCCAACGCGGCCTACTACCGCGCCAACCACGACAAGTGGGTCGCCAAGGCCACCGCGCTGTCCGACGCGCTCAAGGCCGACCAGGAGTCGCTGCGCGCCGACCAGCGCGAGCTGCTGACCTACCACGACGCCTACGCCTACTTCGCCAAGACCTACGGCTGGAAGGTCATCGGCGCGGTGCAGCCGTCCAACTTCGAGGACCCCCAGCCCAAGGAGATCGCCCGCCTCGTCGACCAGATCAAGGCCGAGCAGGTGCCGGTGATCTTCGGCTCCGAGGTCTTCCCCTCGAAGGTCCTCGAGCAGATCGCCGAGGAGACCGGGGTGCGCTACGAGGACAGCCTGCGCGACGACGACCTGCCTGGCGCCCCCGGCGATCCGGAGCACTCGTGGCTCGGCCTCATGCGCTACGACTACGTCACGATGATCACGGGGCTCGGCGGTACGGCCACCGGGCTCGAGGCCCTCGACGTCAGCGATGTCGCCCCCGACCGAGCGGAGTACCCGCAGTGACGTCCGTGTCCGCGACACCCCCGCTCGTCGACGTCTCGCACGTCTCGTTCGGCTACGGCGGCCCGGCCGTCCTCGCCGACGTGTCGTGCACTGTCGTCCCCGGGCAGTTCACCGGCATCGTCGGCCCGTCCGGCTCGGGCAAGACGACGCTGCTCAAGCTGCTGCTCGGCACGCAGAAGCCGCAGCACGGGGCTGTGCGCCGCGCCTCCGGTGTCGCCGTCTCCTACGTGCCGCAGCTGGAGACCGTGAACTGGAACTTCCCGGTGACGGTCGAGGACTGCGTGCTCATGTCGCGTAAGGCCCGGTCGTGGAACCCGAGGCCCTCCCGGGCCGAGCGGGCCGAGGTGGCCGAGGTGCTGGAGCGGCTCGGCATCGCCGACCTGACCCACCGCCACATCCGCGAGCTCTCGGGCGGGCAGCAGCAGCGGATGTTCCTGGCCCGGGCCCTGGTCCGCAGGCCGCAGCTGCTGCTCCTCGACGAGCCGACATCCGGCGTCGACGTGCAGACCCGCCACGAGGTGCTGCACCTGCTCGACGACCTCAACCGCGACGGCCTCGCGATCGTGCTCACCACCCACGACCTCAACGGGATGGCCGCCCATCTGCCGCACCTGATCGCGCTCCGCCAGCGCATCATCGCCAGCGGCCCCCCGGAGGACGTCATCGTGCCGGGCGTCGTCGAGCAGGTGTTCGGCGCGCGCATGGAGATCCTCCAGCACCTCGGCATGCCGGTGGTCGTCGACTCGATGGAGGACGACCCCGCCCGACGGATGAGCGCGTCGTGAACGGCATCGTGCAGACACTGCTGGACCCGTTCCAGTACCAGTTCTTCGTCAAGGGGCTCGTCGCAGCCGTGCTCGCTGGGGCCCTGTGCGGGCTCATCGGCGTGTTCATCACCCTGCGCGGCATGAGCTACATCGGCCACGGCCTGTCGCATGCGATCTTCGGCGGCTACGCCGCTGCGCCCCTGCTCGGGGTGCCGATCATCCTGGGCGCGGGCCTCTGGGGCCTGGCCTCGGCGCTGGCGATCAACGCGGTCACGCGGCGGCACCGGATCGGCGCCGACGCCGCGATCGGCGTCGTCACGACGGCCTCCTTCGCCCTCGGTGTCGCCCTGCTGACCAAGTTCGGCAACAAGGGGCCAGCGTTCGACAGCCTGCTGTTCGGGTCGATCAACGGAGTCGCGCTCGCCGACCTGTGGCTGCTCGCCGGAGTGTTCGTCGGCACGGTCGTGGTGTTCACGGTGCTCTACCGCCAGCTGCTCTTCTCCACCTTCGATCCGGAGGTCGCCCGGGTGTCCGGGGTCAACGTCGGCCTCATGGACACGATCCTCATGGTCGTGCTGTCGATGTCGATCCTCGCGACCCTGTCGATCATCGGTGTGACCCTGGTGGCTGCCACGCTCGTGATCCCGCCCGTCATCGCCCGGATGATCACCGACTCGTTCGCGCGCATGCTCTGGCTGGCCACGGTGATCGGCCTGGCCTGCGGGGCAGTGGGGATGTACCTCTCCTACCAGCTCGAGATCCCGTCGGGCACGACGATCGTGCTCACCAACGCCGCGGTCTTCCTCGTGGTGCTGCTCGTGAAGGGCGCCCGCGGTCTGCGGTCGACCGCGGGCATGGACGAGCACACCGACGCCTCGGTCACCTCGTTCGAGGTCCCCGCGGTCCGCGCCTGACCGGCTCCGGCCCGGCCCCGTGCGGACCGCGTCCCGTGATCCGGGTCCGCCCGGCCGGGAGGGCGCGGTTCGCGTAGGCTGCCGGGCGTGACCGAGGGACCCTCCGCCGTGCTCGGCGACGCTGCAGACAAGGCTCAGGACGCGGCCAAGAAGGCGGCCGACGCCGCCCAGGACGCGGCCAAGGACGTCCAGGACGCCGCGGGCAAGGCCGCCGACGACGTCAAGGGCGCCGCGTCGAAGGCCGCGGACTCCGCGCAGGATGCGGCCAAGGACGCGAAGGCCGACGCCTCGAAGGCGGTCGAGCAGGCCAAGGCCGAGACCAAGCAGGCCGTGTCCGACTCCAAGGCGGCCACGAAGCAGGCTGTCGCCGACGTCAAGGCCGACACCAAGGCGGCCACCGACAAGGCCGTGGCCGACGCCAAGGCCGCGGCGGGCGTGAAGCCCGAGCGCTCGGTCGACGAGATCCGCGCAGAGCTCGACCAGACCCGCGACCGACTCGCCCAGCGCATCGACGACCTCACCGACTACGTGGCGCCCAAGAACATCGCCGACCGCCAGGTCTCGAAGGTCAAGCGCGTCTTCGTCGACGAGTACGGCGGCATCAAGCCCGACCGCGTGCTCATCGCCGCCGGCGTCGTCGTCGGCTTCGTGGTGCTCATGGGCCTGCGCCGCCGCCGTCGCGGCTGATCGACTCCGCTACAGCGCGAGCAGGGCGTCGAGCACCTCGCCCGCGATGTCGGTGCTCGTGTACGGCGTCATGCTCGTGAAGTCCGGCGCCGCGTTCACCTCGAGCACCCGCGGGCCGTCGCTGGTCATGAGGATGTCGACGCCGGCGTAGCCGAGCCGGAGCGCACGCGCGGCCCGCACTGCCACCAGCGTCGTCTCCGAGTCGGGGTCCCAGGCGCGCTGGGTGCCGCCGTGGCTGATGTTGCTGTGCAGCTCGCCCGGCGCCGCCTTCCGCTCGGTGCACGCGATCACGCGGCCGGCGACGACGATCAGCCGCAGGCTCCGGCCGTACGACTCCGACACGAGCGGCTGCACGATGAACGCGCCGCGGCCCTCCGCCGCGAGCTCTTGATAGGCCGACGCCGTCTCGTGGTGGTCGCGTACCGGCCGCACCCAGCGCCCCTGCGCGCCGTGGGTGCGCTTGAGCACGAACGGGAACGGCTCGACGCGGGAGATGAAGACGGGGTCCTGCGAGCCGACCCACGAGCGCACCTGCGGCACCTCCCGCACCGCGAGCTCGATGGCGGTGCGGGCCTTGTCGTCGGCGGTCTCCATCGCCTCGACGTCGTTGAGCGACCGCGCCCCGGCAGCGATGAGCGCGCGCCACGCGATCGCGGCGTGGTCGGCGAAGTAGAGGAGCGCCGGCGCGAGATGGGTGACCTCGACGGGCTCGTCGCCCTCGAGCACGAGCACCCCGGTGTCGTCGATGCGCGTGCGCAGCCGGCTCAGCTGCAGCGCGCGCGTGGGTATGCGGCGGGCGCGGGCGGCCTCGAGGAGGGCGTCGCCCGAGCGGTTGGGCATGTCCGTCAGACCGACGCCGACGATCGCGGTCACGCCCCGCTCACCTCCCTGGCCAGGCCCAGGATCTCCGACGCGACGTCCGCGCCCGTCGTCCGCTCGAGGTGGACGAAGCCGCCCCAGGCATCCACTTCAGACACCACCACAGCGGGGCGCTCCGCGCCATCGGAAGCGAAGAGATCGACGGCGGCGTAGTCGAGCCCGAGCTCCGCGACCGCGGCCACGGCCGTCTCGGCCGCGGCGCCGGCGAGCGCGCCCCCGACAGCCTCGGCCGTGCCGCCCAGGCGGAGGTTGGCCCGCCACTCGCCGGCCGCGGGAACGCGTCGCACCACGGGCATGCAGCGCCCGCCCACCACGAACGTGCGGAGGTCCATCGCCTCGACGAAGGGCTGCACCAGCCAGGGGCCGAGCTCGTGGTGCAGCGCGGCCGCGCCGGACGCCGCAGCGTCGTCGTCGAGCAGCCGGACGTCGAGACCCTGCGAGCCCCGGGCCGGCTTGACCACCCAGGCCGGCTGCTCTCCGAGATGCTCCGGGGCGTCGACCGACGACTCCTCGGCCACGATCGTCGGCACCACGGGGATGCCGGCCGCGGCGAGCGTGGCCAGGGTGCGGCCCTTGTCGCGGCTGACGACCGCGCGCTCGAGCGGGTTGAGCACCGCGACGCCGTCGTGCTCGAGCACCTGCAGCGCGAGCCCCACCAGCGCGAGGTGGTGGCTCACCGTGCGGTGCAGCACGGCGTCGACGTCGAGCGGCGACTCCCGCCACAGCACCGACGACGCCGGGCCGATCACCACCTGCAGCTCGTGCGGCGGCACCTCGACCAGGCCGACGCCGAGGCCCTGCGCCGCCTCGCGGAACCGCGCGGCGGCGTCCGGCAGCACATCGTCGTAGGAGAGCAGCGCTGCCCGCATGGGCCTGAGCATCCCACGCGAGTGGATCTTCGTCGCACCGGCCGAACGGCCCTGGAGTGTGGCCGCGGCATGCACGCCTGGGCGAGCCGAGGCCCGCGGCCGCCCGCTCAGGGGCTACAGGCCGAGCTTGTTCACCGCGTAGACGGCCTGGGCCTTCGTGAACTGGGAGCCGTACTTGCTCGACAGCTGCTGGATCAGTCCGTTGCGCGAGAAGTGCTGGAACTCCAGGTACGACTTCCCGGCGAGGTAGGCCTGCTCGTTCCAGTCGACATCGAGGTGGTTCACGGCCCACACGGCGTCGGCCTTGCTGAACCCAGAGCCGTACTTGGACGACAGCTGCTGCACCAGACCGGCCTTGCTGAACGCCTGGAACGCCAGGTAGTCCTGCGCAGCGCCGAGTGCCTGCTCCTGCGACGCCGTCATCTCGGGCGTGGACGGTTCGGGCGTCGGCTCCTCGGTCGTGGCCTCAGGCGAGGGGGTGTCGGGACTCGCCTCTGTCGAGGGTGCGGTCGGACTCGCCGCCTCCGACGAACTCGTCGCAGCTGTGGGGGTGGGAGTCACAGCGGCGGTGCTGCCCGAGCCGCCTCCGCCGGCCGCGATCGCGCCGATGCCCACGAGCGCCAGGAGCCCGGCACCGACACCGATGCCGATCTTGGCTCCCTTGCCCATGCCCGGCTTGACCGGTCCCGCCGTCGCCGGTGCGACAGGCGGCGGCATCACCGGCGGCGGTACCGGGATCCACGAGTTGCTGGCCGAGTCGTACATGTGGCCGTTGACGATGTCGCCGTGCTTGTAGTCCATGATGCCTTCCCCGTTCAGGCCCCCCTTCTGGCGAAGGTAGCCACGGGGTCGGACAGAAGCAGATCGAGCAGCCTCGCCTGCACCATCCGAGCGTGAGGTCTTCGGCACACCCGGCCGAGTTGCGTCGTCACCCACGTGCGCGTCTGTTCCTCAGGGGTGGCTCAGCCGGTTCTGCGGCTGTTGATGGGCGCGGCCGTCGTACGGTCGGGGCGCCTAGCCTGGGCGTGATCGCTTCTCGCCGCCGCTCGTCGGCTGGCCCATCGAGGCAGGGACGCCTCCCGCACGGACCCGCGGTGCCGCATGCCCCCGGTCGACCTGTCCCTGCCCGAGCCCGCGCTCGAGCGCGTCCGCGCGCTGGTGCGCGACCGCGGCACCGACCCCCTCGCCGATCCCGTCGCGGTGCGCGCAGCGATCCTCGACGTCCTCGACGGACTCGCGGCCGAGGGCCTCGACGACGTCGGCGCCGAGCAGGTCGAGGCGTGGGCGCGCGACCTGCACGACTCCGTCGCGGGCTACGGCCCGCTGCAGCGGCTCTTCGACGACCCCGACGTCGAGGAGCTGTGGTGGAACGAGCCCGGGCGCGTCTTCTGCGCGCGGCGCGGCCGTACCGAGCTGACCACCGTGGTGCTCACCGAGGGCCAGGTGCACGACCTGGTCGAGCGCATGCTGCGCACGTCGGGACGGCGCGTAGACGTCAGCACCCCGTTCGTGGATGCGCTGCTGCCGGACGGATCACGGCTGCACGTGGTCATCCCCGACGTCACGCGGCGCCACTGGGCGGTCAACGTCCGCCGGCACGTGCTTCCGGCGTCGCGGCTCGACGACCTCGTCGGCGTCGGCACGCTCACGCCTGCCGTCGCGCGGTTCCTCGAGGCGTCGGTGGTCGCGGGCCTCAACATCGTGGTCGCCGGCGGCACCCAGGCCGGCAAGACCACGCTGCTCAGCTGCCTGCTCAACGCCGTCCCCGCGAACGAGCGCGTCGTGACGGCCGAGGAGGTCTTCGAGCTGCGGCTCGACCGGCCCGACTGGGTGGCGATGCAGACCCGGCAGTCGGGCCTCGAGGGCACCGGCGAGATCACGCTGCGCCGGCTCGTGGTCGAGGCGCTGCGCATGCGCCCCCACCGGCTCGTCGTCGGCGAGGTACGGCAGGCCGAGGCGCTCGATCTATCGAATGGCAACAAATACTGACGGAATCCGTACGGTAATCGATCTTGGCGTCAGATCAATCTCTGAAAGCGCCTGTCTAGCACAGGATTTTGGGACGTCAAGGGTTACGACAAGTCTTGTTCACCTATCGCTCGGGTGCTACGTTCGCCGGGAACTACAACGCTGTGACTGCCGGCGGGGCTCTCCACCTCCTCGTCGGCGAGACGGGAACCCAGTCGCGACTCCATAGGGCCTCGATCGCCGAGGACGACTACAACTCGCAAGGGGATGACGGAGCACGCAAGAGGTCGAGACCCCGAGTCCGGACCGCTAGAGGCTTGCATCGTTGGACGCGGACTTCCGCGCGGTGACGGTTGGCGCTAGCCAGGACTCCGGCGACAGGTGATCTATACGCCTGTTCCAGGAGTTCGCCATGCCTTCTCGATTCGGCCGTCAGCCTGCCCGCAGCGCACTCATCGACGCCGGGTTGTCGCTCAGCTCTACCGCTGAGCGGCTTGGCCTCCCGCGAAGTCACCTGCGTTCCGCGGTGCTGGGATACAGCCCACCGTCGCCCGGCCTCCGGGAAGGTCTGTCGCGCTTGCTGGGACGACCGGTCAGCGAGCTGTTTTCGCCCGAGGCACTTCAGGCGGCATACGACCCAAATCGTGGTCCCGGCGCGAGCGAACGGCGAACCGAGTGGTGGGCGTCTTCGTCGCCCAGCACAGAATTCTGGGACGCAATGGTCGCCGCAGCGGCGGCCGATCCGCTCGATGTCATCTCCGACGACGCGGTAATCGCCCAAATGGTGGCCTTGCTGACGGCCCGCGGTCGGCCTCGCCAGGCGTCCCCGGTCACCGAAGTCAAGGTCCCGGCAAGTGCGCTGGACCACGCGTCATGACGCGACCCGGCGACTCTGATGGTCGCCGAACTATCCACGGGCCGACCGCAAGCCCGGAACCCGCGCAGGAAGCTCATTCGAGCCTTCGAGTGCCTGCTGATAGATCCAGCACCTGGCATCCAACTCTGCTGAAGTCGGTCGACGTGCAGCACCAGCCGTTCGAATTCTCGATTCACACCCGTGTTGCGCTCGTTTGGGCGTCGATCGTGCTTGCCCCGGGGAGGTGGCCGCCTGAGGAAACCCGCACGGCCTGAACCCTTTGCAGAAATGCCGAGGCCGCCTCGGGAAAGGCGGCCTACGGTCGAAAGGACGAACCAAGTGATCAACAGCGTAGCTGACTATGTCTGTGAGGCAAGTAGCACTTCCCCGTTCAGGGAGAGCACCGCATCGGCGGGGTACGGCCGAGCAATCATGGCCGCTGCCCGCGAGCCGGGAGGTGTACTCCATGTCTGAGCGTCACCCCGGCTGGTGCCAGCTGAGGCACGAAGTGAGGCCCGACGGCGGCATCGAGCGTGTCCTGTGCGTCATCTCAGAGAACGCGGGGCCCCATGGGGAATCCGTTGTGGACTGGATCCTGTCGGACGTGGTCTCGGGCAGCATCGGAGTTCCGGACGAGCACCACTACATCGAGGCTGGAGATCTCGGGATCGGGTACTACGGCTTCACCGTCCAAGACATCGCGCGAGAACTGGACCTGCTCCACACGGTCTTCCATCTCATGCTGGACAGCCAGGATGGTCGGACCGTCGTGGAGCGCTTCGTGGTCGACCCCTGGTGCACCCTCGTATCGTCTGGCCGTCGCTGGACGTCCGACGATGAGCGCTGAAGCAGTGGACTGGGCCGGGCTCGCCGAAAGGGGCGAGCCCGACCCAGGGCCGGCCACGTCGCTGCCTGACGGCGAGTCATCCGAGCGCGGGGCTTTTATCCAGGACCTCGGGAAGCAGGGCAAGCTCGATGCGCTGACCGACATCTACTGGGATGCGGCGACACCCGAATTCGACCGTCGGCTGGCGGCCTCGATAAACGCTCGTATCCTCTTCAAGCGCAAGGAGAGTTGGGCGGCGGCTGCGGCCCACACCTGGAGATCCCGGGCCAGCTCACCCGACCCGATCGCGGACCCCCCGCCGCACGAGTCGGAGTTCGAGCGGCTGGACCGTAAACGTGGCCTGGAGCCCGGCACGGCCCGTCGGCTGTGGGAGAAGTATCAGAGCTCCGCCGCTGCGACCGCGGAGCGGCACGAGCTGCTCGTCTTCGACGCGACGGTAGCCCTGCGGCACATTCTGAGCCACGCTCGTGAGCGGATGGTGTCACCTTGGGCGCTGCTCGCAGTCTCGATCGCATTCGCGCTGGTTGAGACGCCTCCGACGCTGTGCTTGCCGGGCTTCATCGGCGGCCGCGGATCGCTCAACTTCTACACCGCCCTCGTCGGGCCGTCGGGGACGGGCAAGTCGGCGGCAGTCGCCGCGTACGACGCGACCTCGCTGGCACGTGAGCCCATCCCGAGAATCTCGCCCTCCTCCGGCGAGGGCATCGTCACGCTGTTCGTCGAGGTCGACTCGAAGGGTGCGCAGAAACAGGTCCGCGATCGGGTGATCTCCATCGTCGATGAGATCTCGACGATGGGCGCGCTGCAGAATCGGCAGGGATCGACCTTGTCGCCGATCCTCCGCTCCGTGTGGTCGGGCTCTGCCATCAGCCAGCACGGCGCTGAGAAGCAGCGGCGCCGCGGCCTCGAGGCAAACGCATACCGCTTCTGCCTGATCGCGGGGGTACAGCCCGACACCGCAGGCGTCCTGCTCGATGATCACGGCGCGGGAACCCCGCAACGGTTCCTTTGGATGCCGTCGACGGACGCG
>JAIUOK010000040.1 GCA_020161245.1 Actinomycetota bacterium
GGCATCACGCGCGTAGCAGGGGTGGAGGCCCGCGGGTTCCTGCTCGGCGGCGCGGTCGCGGTGCAGCTCGGCGCTGGCTTCCACGCCGTGCGCAAGCAGGGCGCCCTCTTCCCGGGTCCCAAGACGACGGTGCTGGCGGCGCCCGACTACCGCGGGTTCGCCCACACCCTCGCGATGCAGGACACGCTGACTCGCGACGACGTGGTGCTCATGGTCGACGACTGGGCCGAGCGCGGCTCGCAGGCGCGGGCTGTGAGGGATCTCGTCGTGAGGAGCGGAGCGAGGTTCACCGGGGTGTCGGTCATCGTCGACCAGCTCGACCCGCCCACCCGCAGCAGCCTCGGCCGGGTCACGTCGATCGTGACGGCGGCCGAGCTGGGCGACCCAGGAGCGCGGGCTCGGTGAACGTCATCGAGGAGCTGCTCGCTCGGCGTCGGGTCCTCGGCCCTGATGTGGCGACGTTGGGGGTCGGATCGCGTCGCAGAGAGCGCGTATCGACCCCCAACGCGAGGCCTCGCCACGTTGGAGGTCCGATCGCGTCGCAGAGAGCGCGTATCGACTCCCAACACGAGGCCTCACCACGGTGGAGGTCCGATCGCGTCGCAGATAGCGCGTTCCGACTACCAGATGGCTGCGGGTAGCGTCGGGGTGTGGATCTGACGTCGTGGTGGCCGCGGCCGAAGTCGGAGAGCATCGTCGACCAGCTCGCCGCGTTGCAGGCGCGCAGCGGCGTGGTGCCCGACCCGGCGGCGCTGCCCACCGGGGTGCGGCCGGGCGGGGCGTTCCCGAAGTCGCGCGGCGAGGGCTACGACCCGCAGGAGGTTGACGCGCTGCTGGCGCGCCTGGCCGAGCTCGGCCCCGGCGACCTCAGGTCGGCGCAGTTCGCGACCGTGCCGAAGCGCGGCTACGACAAGGCCGCCGTCGATACGACTCTCGAGCACCTCGCGAGCATCCGCGAGGCCTAGCAGCGAGCCGCAGTAGCCAGCGGTGGCAGCGGGTCAGACGTTGCCGGGGACGATGCCCGACTGCATCGTCCGCACGATCGCGATGATCGTCAGCACGCCGACCACTCCGATCACGGCCAGCACGGCCGGAGCGGCCTTGCGCGTCGCCACCGCGACCGAGCCGTCGCCGGACGACGATGCTGTGTCGCGGCGGCCGCTCTCGCGCAGCCAGACCAGCGTCATCCAGGTGGCGAGCGCCCCGTAGAGGCACACCTCGGCCCACTCCTGGATGAGGCTCAGCGCTGCGATGTCGAGCGGGAGCAGCAGCCGCTGGGTGCGGAAGCCGAGGACCACGAGGAAGCTCGTGGTCAGGAAGATCGGCGGGGTGATGACGCGCCACGAGGCGCCGCGCAGGCGAGGCGGGTCCCAGCGCACCAGGAACGGCAGCACGACGCCGATGAGGCCGACCGCCGCCTGCGCGAGCCGGAAGAGCTTCTCGACCGGGATGCCGTCGGCGTCGTCGATGTTGTGGATGTTGAGCTCGCCCTGCCGGTTGCCGGCGACGGAGTCGGCGAAGCCGAAGATGCGCTGGCCCCAGGACACCTCCTCGCCGACGAGGAACAGGACGCCGAGCGCCACGACCACCAGGAACGCGGCCGTGAGCCAGTGCTTGCGCCGGGCTGCGGCGACAGCGCCGAGCAGCGCGACCGGGATCGTCACGAGCAGCAGGAAGAACTGCAGCCACTCGATGGCGTGGTCCTCGGTGAGCAGCCAGTAGTAGGCCGACCGCACGACGACGAACAGCACGCCGAACACGGCCAGGCCGACGAACGGCGCCCAGAAGCCCCACCACGCGGCCCGGGCCGGCACGCCCTCGTCGGCCGCGTCGCGCACTAGCTGCGCGGAGAAGCGGTGGGTGAACGAAGCATCCCCTGGCATGGACGACAGGGTGTCACGGGCGGGAACGGGCGCGAAACGCACGAACGTCGGAGATGCCGCCGTCCGGGTGTCCCACGGCTGCGGGCCGTCCGGCCCGGGTAGCCCGATCGGACCAGCCGGGGCTAGTCGCGGGCGATGTCGGCGGCCAGCCCGTCGGTGAGGGCGAGCAGGTCGTCGGGCGACAGGCCGATGTCGAAGCCGCGGCGCCCACCGCTGACATAGACGGTGTCGAAGAGCACAGCGGTCTCGTCGAGGACCGTGCGCAGGCGCTTCCTCTGCCCGAGCGGGCTGATGCCTCCGACGACGTAGCCGGTGGTCCGCTCGGCGACCTGCGGGTCGGCCATCGCGGCCTTCTTCCCGCCCACGGCCGAGGCGAGCGCCTTGAGGTCGAGCTTGCCGGCCACGGGCACGATCGCGACGACGAGCTCGCCGTCGACATCGGCGAGCAGCGTCTTGAAGACCTGCTCGGGAGGGAGCCCCAGCACCTCGGCGGCCTCCAGCCCGTACGACGGCGCCGCGGGGTCGTGGTCGTAGGCGTGCACGGTGAACGCCACGCCGGCCGCGGTCAGCGCCACCGTGGCGGGGGTGCCGCCGGGGGAGGACTTCTTCGCCACGCGGCGATGATGGCAAGGGCCCCCGGGGGGCGTCAGACCGGGTCGGCGGCGCCGCGCATGACGCGCGAGGTTCGGGCGCGGTCGGCGTACCGCCGGGCCTGGCCCGCCTGCGCCGGGATGTAGACGGCGGCGGCCGCGTGCCCGGCAGCGCGCGCGGCGGCGACGGCGTCCGGGGTGGTGGCAGTGCGGGCGGCGGCATGGGCGGCGAACGCAGCGGTGCGGGCGGCGTCCTCGTCGAGGTCGCCGCGCGCCCACGACCGGGCCGCCTCGATGGCCGCGCGCGGGCGCACGTCGCCGGGGCAGCACTCCTCGAAGTAGGGGAGGACGGACTCGGCGCTGTCGGCCGCGTCGAGTGCCGCTCGGCCGTGCTCGGTCGCAGGAGGCTCGAGAACGGTCATCAGTTCACCCCAGACGGTGTGCGGCCGAGGTCGACGGCCGGGAGGGACGGCAGCTCCTGCATGAGCACGGTCTCGCGGGCCAGCAGGCGCAGCTCCGACGACAGGCGGTCGCACGTCGTCGGGGACTCGAGGAGCGCCTGGCGCTCACGGATGTCGAGCACCATCGCCGCCGCCACGAGGTAGGACAGCGTCCGCGCGTCGTCGGGCAGCGAGAGCATCTGCGCTGCCTCGACCGCGCCCGCCCCCGCCACCGCGGCGCGGTAGGCGTCGAAGCGGCGGGCCACCTCGCGCGACCGGGGCCCGAGGTCGGCGGCGCCGTCGAGCTCGTCGAGCCACTCGACCTCGGCGCAGTGGTAGGGGGTGCCCTCGTCGACCAGCCGCAGAACGCGGAAGCGGGCGTCGCCGTTGGTCATGATGTCGGCGCGGCCGTCCGGCCAGGGCGAGACGTCGCGCAGCGCGGCGAACGTGCCCACGGCATGCAGCGCCCGGACGCCGTCGGACCCGACCTCGTGCCCCTCGCGGATCGCCACCACGCCGAAGCCGCGCTCGTCCTCGGGAAGCTTCTCGAGGTCCTGGAGCAGCTGGCGGTAGCGCGGCTCGAAGATGTGCAGGGGCAGCACGAGGCCCGGCACGAGGACCGTGCCGAGAGGGAAGAGGGGGATCACCGTCCGGGCACCCACCTGCCGGGCCGTCACCCGGTCACTGTGACGCAGGTCTCGCCGGCCCGCATCCCGAGATCGCGCGGACCGTCTCAGGGAGCGGACCCGGGGGCAACGCGATGGGGCGGGGGAGGCCGTCCTCCGTAGACTTCCCCCGTGATCCGCCGCATCGACCTCAGGGGCTCCGACGTCGACCCCCGCGACGTGCTGCCGCGTGCCGCCGTCGACGTCGAGAGCGTGCTCCACACCGTCCGGCCCATCGTCGAGGACGTCCACCAGCGCGGCACCGAGGCCGTGCTCGCGTGGTGCGAGCGGCTCGACGGCGTCCGGCCCCCGTCGCTGCGCGTGCCGCAGAAGGCCCTCGACGCCGCCCTCGCCGGCCTCGACCCAGGGGTCCGTGAGGCCCTCGAGGAGGCGATCCGCCGGGTGCGGATCGTCCACGAGGAGCAGGCCCGCACCGACATCGTCACCACGGTGGTCCCGGGCGGCACCGTCACCGAGCGGTTCCTGCCGGTCGAGCGGGTGGGGCTCTACGTCCCCGGCGGCCGTGCGGTCTACCCGAGCTCGGTGGTGATGAACGTCGTCCCCGCCCAGGTCGCCGGCGTCGCGTCGTTCGCCGTGGCCAGCCCGCCGCAGAAGGACTTCGGCGGCCTCCCGCACCCCACCATCCTCGCCGCGTGCGCTCTGCTCGGCGTCGACGAGGTCTACGCCGCCGGCGGCGCGCAGGCCGTGGCGATGTTCGCCTACGGGACCGAGGACTGCGCCCCCGCGGTCATGGTGACGGGCCCCGGCAACATCTACGTCACCGCCGCCAAGCGCTTGCTCAAGGGCCGCATCGGCATCGACTCCGAGGCCGGCCCCACCGAGATCGCGATCCTCGCCGACTCCACCGCTGTCGCGTCGTTCGTCGCAGCCGACCTCATCAGCCAGGCCGAGCACGACGTCATCGCGGCGTCGGTCCTCGTCACCACCAGCGAGGAGCTCGCCGACGCCGTCGAGGCCGAGCTCGCCGTGCAGGTGCCCGCCACCAAGCACACCGAGCGCATCGCCGAGGCGCTGGCCGGCCCGCAGAGCGGCATCGTGCTGGTCGACGACATCGACGCCGGCCTCCGCGTGGTCGACGCCTACGCCGCCGAGCACCTCGAGATCCACACCGCCGACGCCCGCGACGTCGCGATGCGCGTGCGCAACGCCGGCGCGATCTTCGTCGGCAGCTGGGCGCCGGTGTCCCTCGGCGACTACGCCGCCGGCTCCAACCACGTGCTGCCCACCGGCGGTTGCGCCTGCCACTCGTCGGGCCTGTCGGTGCAGACGTTCCTGCGCGGCATCCACGTCGTCGACTACGACCAGGCGGCGCTGCGCGGCATCGCCGACCACGTCGTCGCGCTCGCCAACGCCGAGGACCTGCCCGGCCACGCGGCCGCGGTCGAGGTGCGCTTCACGAGCGGCGGCTGACGTGGTCTCGATGGACGACCTCCCGGTCCGCGACGACCTGAGGGGTCAGGTGCCCTACGGCGCGCCCCAGCTCGAGGTCGCGGCGCGGCTCAACGTCAACGAGAACCCGTTCGCGCCGTCGGAGGGCCTCGTCGCCGACGTCGCCGCGGCCGTCGCCGACGCCACCCGCGGGCTCAACCGCTACCCCGACCGCGACGCCGTCGCCCTGCGCGCCGACCTCGCCGCCTACCTCGGACGCGAGTCAGGCGTGGCGCTGGTCGGCGACCAGCTCTGGGCGGCCAACGGCAGCAACGAGGTCATGCACCAGCTGATGCTGGCCTTCGGGGGCCCGGGACGCACCGCGATCGGCTTCGCCCCGACCTACTCGATGTACCCGGAGTACTGCCGCGACACGTTCACCCGCTACGTCGCCGTCCCGCGCGACGAGGGCTTCCGGCTCAGCACGGCTACGGCCCTCGAGGCGATCGAGCTGCACCAGCCCGACATCGTGCTGCTCGCCTCGCCCAACAACCCGACGGGCACGGCGCTCGACCTCGACGTCGTCAAGGCCGTCCTCGACGCCGCACCCGGGATGGTTGTGGTCGACGAGGCCTACGCCGAGTTCCGGCGCGCGGGCACGCCCTCGTCGCTCGAGCTGCTGGCCGGGCACCCGCGCCTCGTGGTCACGCGCACGATGAGCAAGGCGTTCGGCCTCGCGGGCGCGCGCCTCGGCTACCTCGCCGCCGACCCGGCGGTGGTCACCGCGGTGCAACTCGTGCGGCTGCCCTACCACCTGTCCGCGGTGACGCAGGCCGTCGCCCGCGCGGCGCTCGTGCACTCGGACGAGCTGCAGGCGCAGGTCGCGCTCCTCCGCGACGAGCGCGACGCGCTCGTGGAGTGGCTGCGCGGCAACGGGTTCCGCGTCGCCGACTCCGACGCCAACTTCGTCTTCTTCGGCGAGTTCGACGACCGCCACGCCGTGTGGCAGTCGTTGCTCGACCGGGGGGTGCTCATCCGGGAGACCGGGCCCGAGCAGTGGCTGCGGGTGAGCGTCGGCACGCCCGAGGAGAACGCGGCCTTCCGAGCCGCCCTGGAGGAGGTCACCCGATGAGCAGGTCCGCGCGCGTGCAGCGCACGACCAAGGAGAGCGACGTCCTCGTCGAGCTCGAGATCGACGGCACCGGCACCGCCGAGGTCGAGACCGGCGTGCCGTTCTTCGACCACATGCTCAGCCAGCTCGGCAAGCACGGCGGGTTCGACCTCGTCGTGCGCACCCGCGGAGACCTCGAGATCGATGCCCACCACACCGTCGAGGACACCTCCCTCGCGGTGGGCCAGGCGCTGCGCGAGGCGCTGGGCGACAAGGCCGGCATCCGCCGCTACGGCGACGCGCTCGTGCCGCTCGACGAGGCGCTCGTGCGCACGGCCGTCGACCTGTCCGGCCGCCCCTACCTCGTGCACGAGGAGCCCGAGATCGTCGAGCTCATCGGCTCCTACGACACCACGCTCACCAAGCACATCTTCGAGTCGATCGTGGCCGAGGCCCGCATCACGCTGCACGTCGACGTCCTCAAGGGCCGCAACGCCCACCACGTCGTCGAGGCGCAGTTCAAGTCCTTCGCCCGCGCCCTGCGCACTGCGGTCGAGCTCGACCCGCGCGTGGTCGGCGTGCCGAGCACGAAGGGGACGCTGTAGCCCCATGTGGGTCGCCATGCTCGTGCTCGCCGGGCTGTTCGTCGGCGGCGTGATCTCGTTCGTGCGGCAGGGCCGCCCCGCTGTCGCGGTGCTGCTCGGCCTCGCCGCCGCTTTCTGCCTCGCCGCGGCCTGGGTGTGGCTGCCGAAGGGTGCGGCGTGATGGCCCCGCACGTCGTCGTCCTCGACTACGGGTCGGGCAACATCCTCAGCGCCGCCCGCGCGCTCGTCCGGGCCGGCGGCGACGTCGTGGTCACCGCCGACCGCGGGGCCGCGCTGGAGTGCGACGGCCTCGTCGTGCCCGGCGTCGGCGCGTTCGCCGCCTGCATGGCCGGGATCCGCGCGGTGAAGGGCGACGAGATCGTCGGCCGCCGCCTGGCCGGCGGGCGCCCGGTGCTGGGCATCTGCGTCGGCATGCAGGTGCTCTTCGAGCACGGCGTGGAGCACGGCGTCGACACCGCCGGCATCGGCGAGTGGCCCGGCACCGTCGAGGAGCTGCACGCCCCGGTGCTGCCGCACATGGGGTGGAACACCGTCGACGTGCCCGAGGGCTCGGTGCTCTTCGACGGCGTCGAGGACGAGCGCTTCTACTTCGTGCACTCCTACGGCGTGCGCCGCTGGGAGCTCGAGGTCACCAACGACCGGATCTCGGCCCCCAGGGTTACGTGGGCGACCCACGGCGAGCCCTTCGTGGCTGCGGTCGAGAACGGTCCGCTGTCGGCGACCCAGTTCCACCCCGAGAAGTCCGGCGACGCCGGGGCGCGGATCCTGGCCAACTGGGTCGCGACCCTCGGCTGATGCGGCGATGAGCAAGGAGCGCGCCCGGCGCCGCGCGGAGCGCGAGGCCGCGGCCGCTGCCGAGCGCCACAAGCGCGAGCGCAGCCGGCGCCGGTCCGAGCAGCGCGCGGCGGTCACGGGCACGGTGGCCCAGCCGGTGTCGGCCGCGCGCACCCGACTCGGCCGCTGGTGGCGGCGCAGGTTCCCGCCGAACGACCCGCTGGCCGGACGCCGGCGCCGCCGCTTCCTCGTCGTCCTCACGCTGTTCCTGGCCATCCAGGCCGTGGCGTGGTTCTTCATCCCGTCGTGGTGGGGCCGGCTCGGGGTCCTGCTCGTCACCTTCATCGTGCTGCCCGCCGCATCGGTGCTGCTGCTCGACCGGCGCTGATCCGGGCGGCGCCGCCTCGGTAGGGTCGGGACATGACCGAGCCCCGCTACCTCGAGCTGCTCCCCGCCGTCGACGTCGCCGACGGCCAGGCCGTCCGCCTCGTGCAGGGGGAGGCCGGCAGCGAGACCTCCTACGGCGACCCCGTCGAGGCCGCCCTGGCCTGGCAGGAGCAGGGCGCCGAGTGGATCCACCTCGTGGACCTCGACGCCGCGTTCGGCCGCGGCTCCAACCGCGAGCTGCTCGCCGAGGTGGTGGGCCGCCTCGACGTGCAGGTGGAGATGAGCGGCGGGATCCGCGACGACGAGTCGCTGCGCGCGGCGCTGGCGACCGGCTGCACCCGCGTCAACATCGGCACCGCCGCGCTGGAGAACCCCGAGTGGTGCGCCCGCGCGATCGCCGAGTTCGGCGACCGGGTCGCCGTCGGCCTCGACGTCCGGGGCACCACGCTCGCGGCGCGCGGCTGGACGCAGGACGGCGGCGACATCTGGGAGGTGCTGGCCCGGCTCGACTCCGAGGGCTGCGCCCGCTACGTCGTGACCGACGTGAAGAAGGACGGCACGCTGACGGGCCCCAACCTGCAGCTGCTGCGCGACGTGTGCGAGCGCACCGACCGCCCGGTCGTCGCCTCCGGCGGGGTCTCGTCGCTGCGCGACCTGCACGAGATCGCCGAGCTCGTGCCCCTCGGCGTCGAGGGCGCGATCGTCGGCAAGGCGCTCTACGCCGGCGCGTTCACCCTCCCCGAGGCGCTCGCCGCGGTCGCCCCGCCGATGGACATGCGCCAGTCGCCGTTCCGCCGCGGCGACGAGATCCCGGGCGTGATGCCCTAGCCGGTCCTAGGCTCCGTCGCATGTGCCACAGCGACGAGTCACGTCCCCCCGCCCCTCCGCGCCAGGGCGCAGTGGGCGCCGCCGGCGACCTCCGCCTCACGGCGCCGGACGGCGCCAGCTTCCTGGCCTACGAGGCCCATCCCGCGGAGCCCTCGACGCGCGGGATCGTGATCCTCCCGGACATCCGCGGCCTGCACGAGTACTACAAGCAGCTCGCCGAGCGCTTCGCGGAGGCCGGGTTCCACGCCGTGGCCTTCGACTGGTTCGGCCGCACCGCCGACACCGACGACCGCGCCGAGGGCTTCGACTGGCAGACCCACATCCCGCAGACCACGCAGCCGGGCATCGCAGCCGACGTCGCCGCCTGCGTCGACAAGCTGCGCGGCGACGGCGCCGAGTCGGTGTTCACCGTCGGCTTCTGCTTCGGCGGCCGCAACTCCTTCCGCCAGGCCGCCGACCAGCCCGGACTCGCCGGGGCCATCGGCTTCTACGGCAGCGTCGACAACGTCGGCCCGGTCGCGGACCAGGTGCAGGCGCCGATCCTCATGCTGCTCGCCGGCGACGACCAGAGCATCCGGCCGGAGAGCTTCGACGGCCTCATCGCCTCGGTGACCGCGCGCGGCATCGACGTCGAGCGCCAGGTCTACGACGGCGCCCCGCACTCGTTCTTCGACCGCAGCTTCGCCGACCACCGGGCGGCCTGCGCCGACGCGTGGGACCGCATCCTCGCCTTCACCGACCGCCACGCCGCCTGAGCCGCGCCGTGAAGGTCTTCGCGGCGGTGCCCACGGCGGCCGCGGCTGAGCGGACGCCGGCCGACCGCGACCGCGTCGTCGACGCCGCGCGGGCCGCGGCCCTGCTCGTCGTCGTGGCGGGCCACGGGATCATGGCGGTGGTCGCGTGGCCCGACGGCGTGCCCGTCCTGGGCAACCTGCTGGCCGCGTTCCCCCTCACGCAGGCGCTCACCTGGCTGCTGCAGATCATGCCGCTGTTCTTCTTCGCGGGCGGCGCCGCCAACGCCCTGTCGTGGGACCGGCACCGGGCCGACGGGTATGCCTCCTGGCTGTGGGGGAGGGGGCGGCGGCTGCTGCGCCCGGCGTGGATCTATCTCGGCATCATGAGCGCGATCGCGGTCGTGGTGACCGTGGCGGCGTCCCCGCGCACCTCCGAGCCGCTCATGCTGCTCACCACGCAGCTGCTGTGGTTCCTCGGCGCCTACCTCATCGTCACCGCGCTGATGCCCTGGATGCGGCCGACGGGCCGTGCCTGCGGGGCGCTCGTCGCGCTCGGGCTGGTGGCCGCGTGCGGGCTCGTCGACGCGCTCCGGTTCTACCTCGGAGCGCCGGACGCCGTGGGGCTGCTCAACTTCGTGCTGGTGTGGGCGGTGCCGGCGTACCTCGGCACGCTGCGCGCCCGCGGCGTGCTGGGCTCCTACCCGCGCGCCTGGCTGGTGGCCGTCGCCGTCGGCGGCATCGCGCTGGACGCCCTTCTCATCCGCGTCGGCCCGTGGCCGGTCTCGATGGTGGGGATGCCCGGCGAGCCGGTGAGCAACATGGCGCCGCCCACCGTCGTGCTGGCCATCCACTCGGTCGTGCTCGCCGTGGTGCTCACGCTCCTGGACGGGCCGCTGCGCCGGCTCCTCGCGCGCGACGCCGTCTGGAGGCCCGTCACCGGGGTCAACCTCGTCGCCATGACGCTCTATCTCTGGCACCTGCCGGTGCTCATCGCGCTGACGACGCTGCTGCACGTCCTCGGCCTCGACCGTCCGGTGCGCCTCGACGACGGCGGGTGGCCGGTACCCGACGGCTGGGGCTACGCGCCCGGCACGGTCGCCTTCCTGGCGGCGTACGGCGTGTGCGTGTGGGCGGTGGTCCGCCTGCTCTGGCCGCTGGAGCATGCGGCGCTGCCGTGGTGGGACTCGCCGACGTCGGCGCGCAGTCCGGGTCCGCGGGTCGCCGCTGCGACCGCAGGCATCGCGACCTTCGGCGTCGGGGCCAGCACGCTGGTGCTGTCGGCCACCGGCCTGGCCGGGTTCCCGGCACGGACCATCGACTACGCCGGCCTGCCGCTCAACGCGGCCGGAGCCATCGCGGTGCTGCTGCTGTCCGGGGCGGCGCTGCGCTGGGCCGGTGCCGACCGGAAGGCGCCGGACCGCGAGCCCGCCGTCAGCGCCTGAGCCCTCAGAACCGGAACTGGCGCAGCATGCGCTGCATCTCGGTCGACATCGACACCAGGCCGCCCGCGGCGCGCTCGCTGTCGAGCGCGCACGTGCGGGTGCTGTCGGCGGCGAGCCCGACGGTGCGCAGCCCCTCGGAGATCGACAGCGCCCCGGTCGCGGCGGCCGACACGTTGTAGGCGATCGCGGTGGTCGTCGCGGTCTGCTCCTCGACGGCGCTGGAGATCGCCTCCTGGTGGGAGTTGATCCGCGTGATCACGTCGGCGATCTCCGTGATCGCGTCCATCGCCACCAGCGTGCTCTCCTGGATCGCCGCGATGCGGCGGCTGATCTCCTGGGTGGCGCCGGCCGTCTCCTTGGCCAGCTCCTTGACCTCGTTGGCCACCACGGCGAAGCCCTTGCCCGCATCACCCGCGCGGGCCGCCTCGATGGTGGCGTTGAGGGCCAGCAGGTTGGTCTGGTCGGCGATCGAGGTGATCGTGCGGATGACCTTGCCGATCTCCGCCGACGACTCGTTGAGCATCATCACCGAGTCGTTGGCCTGGCCCGCGACGGCGACGGCCTGGTTCGCCACGCCCGCGGCGGTCGAGGCGCTGGTCGCGATCTCGGCGATCGAGGCCCGCAACTGGTCGGCGGCGCCGGCCACGCTCTCCACGTTGAGGGCGACGTCGGACGCCGCGAGCGAGAGGTGCTCCACCTGGTCGGACGTCGAGGTCGCGTTCTCGATGAGCAGCGACGACACCGACTCGAGCTCCACCCCCGCTGAGCCGAGCGAGTGGGCCGTCCCGGCGATCTCCGACAGGCTCGCCCGCAGCCGGCCGAAGAACTCGGCCAGGCCGTCGCCCATGATGCGGATGCTCCCGTCGGAGGACACCTCGAGGCGCTGCGTGAGATCGCCCTCGGCCGCGGCCCGAACGACGGCGAGGATCTCCTCGACGTCGTTCTGCAGACGCCGGCTGACGCTGCGCTCCCGCTCCTCGAGCGCGAGCCGCGAGAACGTCTGCGACAGAAGGCGCGAGATCGTGCGCAGCGTCTCCAGGCGCGCCTCGGTCAGCGCGACGGCACCGGCTGCTGCGAAGTCCATGACCCCGCGCACCTCGCCGTCGACGGTCACGGGGAACGCGACGCCGGACCTGATCCCGGCGGCCTCCGCCGCGGCCCGGCGGGCGACGGCCCGGTCCACCGATGCGTCGTCGAGGGCGACGACGTCGCGGCGCCGCCACGCGGCACCGACGAGCCCCTCGCCCTCGGCGAACAGCTGCTCGTGCGTCGCACGCACGAACTCGGGATGGGCCGTGCCGGAGTCGAGCAGGAACCGCATCCGGTCGGTACCCGCGACCAGGGTCCAGCAGGTCCCGTAGTCGAAGCCGAGGTGCGTGCGGACGACCGAGAGCGCGACCGCGGCGGCCTCCTCGCTGGTCGACACGCCGACGAGCGACGACAGCAGGTCGGCGACGGTCGCCGTGTCCTTGGCGGTCTCGGCGGCCGCCTGCTCCGACAGCATGCGGGAGATGGCGTGCGAGACGAGCTGGGCGAGGTTGCGCAGCGTCGCCCGGCGCTGGTTGCGGATCTCCCGCACCTCGCGCGACACCACCTCGATGACGCCGACGACGTCGGCGGCGACGATCACGGGGAGGCAGACGGCCGAGCGGTAGCCGGCGACGGCGGCGGCGGCCGAGCGCGGGCACTCGGCCTGCGCGAGGTCGTCGACCACGACGAGGTCGCGGGCGGCCCAGGCCTGGCCCACGGGGCCGTGCCCGATGCGGAAGCGGTGGTCGGCGGTGGCGGTGCGCCACGTCTCGTCGGGCACGCCGGTCTCGTCGGCCTGGACGATGGTCGTGCCGTCGTCGGCCAGGACCCAGAAGGCCCCGAGGTCGAAGCGCAGGCTCGAGCGCAGCGACTCGATGGCGCACATGGCGGCGTCGACCGGCGTCCTGGCGCCCTCCAGCGAGCGCAGCAGGAGGTCGACGGCCTGGTTGTCGGCAGCGACGTCGGCGATCACGCGCGCCGTGGTCTTGCGGTCCTCGATGCTCTGCCACGTGGTGAGCGCACCCACCCGCTCGCCGTCCTCGACGATGGCCGAGACCGTCACCTCGAGCAGGTCCTGGCCGTTGTCGACCTCGAAGGTGTAGGGCAGCTCGTGGCGGCGCGGGTCGGCGTCGACGTACCCCGGGGTGCGCGAGAGGATCTCGACCGGCAGGCCGATGAGGTCGTCGGCGGACAGGCCGAGGGAGGCGACGAGCGCGCCCATCTCCTGCTTGGCCGGCGCGTTCATGTAGCGGATGACCTGGTTGCGGTCCTGCGCCATCACCCGCAGCGGGAACGCCTCGACGACCGACGACGGCGAGGTGCGGCGGAACGCGCGCTCCGCCTCGCGCGCCGCGCGGCGGCCGGACCAGGTGCTGTCGTCGGGCCCGGGCAGCGCGGCGGCACGGGAGTGGGCGCCCTCGGCGTCGGGGCGGAGGGCGGGGTCGAGGCCCGGTGTGCTGGTCATGCCGGCTCCGTGGTGGGACGGGTCGTGGGGCGCCGTCCCGACGCCCCACCTCCCCTTCGGTGCGGACGCCGTCCTCCTGAGGCGAAGCGGCGCGCATCCGCCTCCCGGCTCGCTCACCAGGAGAGCGGGAGGAGAGGCGGCCGGCCGGATCAGTAGCGGAACTGCCGCAGCATGCGCAGCATCTCGGTGGACATGCGGGCCAGGCCCTGCGCGGCGACCTGGCTGTCGAGCGCGCCGCTGCGCGTGCGGTCGGCGGCCTGGCCGACCGTGCGGATGCCCTCGGTGATGGCGATGGCGCCGGCGGCGGCCGCGTTGACGTTGTAGGCGATCGCCGACGTGGTGGCCGTCTGCTCCTCGACCGCGGTGGAGATGGCGGCCTGCCGCTCGTCGATGCGCTGGATGACCCCGCTGATCTGGGTGATCGAGTCGATCGCCGAGCGCGTGCTCTCCTGGATCGCGGTGATGCGCCTGCTGATCTCGTCCGTGGCGCGTGCTGTCTCCTTGGCCAGCTCCTTGACCTCGGTGGCCACCACCGCGAAGCCCTTGCCCGCTTCGCCGGCGCGGGCCGCCTCGATGGTGGCGTTGAGGGCCAGCAGGTTGGTCTGGTCGGCGATGTCGGTGATGGTCTTGATGACCTTGCCGATCTCCGACGACGACGCGTCGAGCGCGCGCACCGACTCGTCGGCCTCCATGGCGACGGCGACCGCCTCGCCCGCCACGCGGGCTGCGGTCGTCGCGCTGACGGCGATCTCGGCGATCGACGACTTGAGCTGCTCGGCGGCGCCGGCCACGCCCTCGACGTTGGCGGCCACGTCGCCGGCCGACAAGGTCAGCAGCTCCACCTGGTCGGACGTCGAGCTGGCGTCCTCGATCATGCGGCCCGAGACGGTCTCGAGCTCGGCGCCCGCGCTGCCGAGGGCGTAGGCCGACTCGGAGATCTCCGCGAGGCTCTGGCGCAGGCGGGTCATGAACTCGGCGAGGCCGTCGCTCATCACCTCGAGCGAGCCGTTGCCCGTGACGGCGACGGTCTGCGTGAGGTCGCCGCCGGCGGCTGCGCGAACCGCGGCCAGCAGTTCGTCGACGCCGTCCTGCAGGGCCCGGGCGGCCTCGCGCTCGCGGTCCTCGACGGCGATGCGCCCGAAGGTGTGCGAGAGCAGACGGCCGATGGTGCGCATGGTCTCGACGCGCGTGGCCGAGAGCGCGCCGGTGACGTCGGTGAGGAAGTCCATCGTCGCGACGACCTCGCCCTCCACCACGACGGGGATGGCGATGGAGTTGCGGATGCCGTGGCGTCGCGCGGACTCCGTGCGCGGGCAGTCGAGGAGCTGGCCGAGGTCGTCGGCCGTCACGGCGGTGGCCTGCTGCCAGGCGCGGCCGCACAGCCCTTCGCCCTCGCGGTAGCGCGTGCTGCGCGTGACGGAGACGAACTCGGGGTCCGCGCTGCCGGAGTCGAGCGCGAAGGCCAGACGGTCGCCGGAGTCGGACGACGTGCGGCGCCACAGGCTTCCGTACGACCAGCCGAACAGCGAGCGCACGGTCGAGAGGGCGACGGCGCCGGCCTCGTCGGCCGTGGAGGCGCCCACGAGGGCCGAGAGCAGCTCGGCGACCGCCGCGGTGTTCTGTCCGGCCTCGATCGCCGCGCGCTCCGACAGCAGCCGGGTGACGGCGTGCGAGAGCAGCTGGCCGATGTTGGCGAGGGTCTCGCGACGTGCCTGCACGAGCTCGTGGTCCGACGCGCACCACAGGTCGAAGACGCCGACCACGGCGCCGTCGACCACGATCGGGATGGCGGCGGCGGTGCGGAGGCCGGCGGCCGCCGCAGCCGCGGTGCGCGGGCACGTGTCGCCGGAGAGGTCGTCGACGGCCACCATGCTCGCCGCTGCCCACGCGCGGCCGACCACGCCGGAGCCCACGGCGTGCACGTGCGTCTCGGACTGGTGCAGGAACTCCGGGTAGCCGCCGCCGGAGCCGGCCACCAGCCGCAGGCCCCGCCCGTCGGCGTCGGCCTCCCAGTACGTGCCCACGTCCCAGCCCTGGCCGGTGCGGACCGCCTCGATGGTGGCCAGCGCGGCCTCCACCGGGGTCCGGGCCGGGTCGAGCCCGCGGATGACGCGGCTGACGGTGTCGTTGTCGGCGGCCACGTCGGCGAGCACCTGCTCGGTGCGCAGCCGGTCGCGCATGCTGGTCCACGTCGCGAGCGTGCCGATCTGCTCGCCCTCGTGGCTGATGCTGTCGACGGTCAGCTCGACGACGTCGAACCCGTTGTCGACCACCATGCTGAAGGGCATGTCGCCCGGGCCGGCGGCGCCGCCGGGATAGCCCTCCGTGCCCTCGAGCACGGCGGCGGGCAGCCCGATGAGGTCGTCGGGTGTCAGGCCGAGCCCCGCGGTGACGGGGGCGATGGAGGCACGGGCGGCGGCGTTGAGCCGGCGGATGACGCCGTCGCGGTCGGAGACCACGGCCGAGAGGGGGAGGGCGTCGAGCACGCCCTGCAGGTCGGCGGCGTCGAGCGCCCGCTGCGACTGACGGATCTCCCAGCGCTGCCGCCATCCGGCGGGCGCGGGGGGCGCCTGCTGGGCGGAGCGCGGTGCCGTGCGTCGGGCGTCGTCCTGGGTGAGGGGCATACCGGGCTCCGTCGGGCAGCGTGCGGAGGCGGCCGTACCCGGCCGTCATGGTCCCCCCGTCGGGGGACGCCGGCCGCTGCTGAGCGGAACAACCTCCGCGTTGCCTCTCGAACCCCGGTTCAGGACAGAGGCGAGCACGGGCCGTCACCCGGACGGCCTAGCGGCGGAGGGGCTAGACGACCGTGATCTCGAGGCCGACGCGGCCGGAGTGCCGTCGGGCGAGCTTGCCCGCGGCGCGGAAGAGCTTGAACTGGACGCCGTACTTGTCCGCGAGGAGGCGCTCGACCTTCGCGACGCCCTCGGGGTCGTCGAGGACCCGGGCGCTGGCGTCCACCGGCTCGCCCTGCAGAGCGCCGCGGGCATCGCAGGGGGCGATCCGCACATGGCCGCGGTTGCGGATCCGCTTGACCTTGCCCGCGGTGCCGTCGGTCCAGACGAAGAGCCGTGCGCCGTCGGTCGCCACCCAGACGGGGGTGGCGACGGCGGTGCCGTCCTTCTTGTAGGTCGTCAGCGAGATGTAGGAGCCCGAGGCGAGGCGCTGGGTCTCGGCGAGCGACTGCTCGCCGCCGGGGTGCTGCTCGTCGGTGCTGCCCATGCCCTCGCTCATGCTCCGACCGTACGGGAGAGAACCGGATGGGGCGCGTCGGGGACGGCCTCCTAGAGTGGGCGCATGCCCGTCGCCGTCCGCGTCATCCCGTGCCTCGACGTCGATGCCGGCAGGGTCGTCAAGGGCGTCAACTTCGTCGACCTGCGCGATGCGGGCGACCCCGTCGAGCTGGCCCGCGCCTACGACGCTCAGGGCGCCGACGAGCTGGTCTTCCTCGACATCACCGCGAGCAGCGGCGACCGCGAGACCACCTACGACGTCGTGCGGCGCACGGCAGAGCAGGTGTTCATCCCGCTGACGGTGGGCGGCGGAGTGCGCACGGTCGACGACGTCGACCGGCTGCTGCGCAACGGCGCCGACAAGGTCGGCGTCAACACCGCGGCCATCGCCCGGCCCGAGCTGCTCAGCGAGGCGGCCCACCGATTCGGCTCCCAGTGCGTCGTGCTGTCGGTGGACGCCCGTCGCTGCCCCGACGGCGTGACGACCGACTCCGGCTGGGAGGTCACCACCCACGGCGGCCGCCGCTCCACCGGGATCGACGCCGTCGGCTGGGCCGTGAGGGCTGCAGAGCTCGGGGCGGGGGAGATCCTGCTCAACTCCATGGACGCCGACGGCACCAAGGACGGCTACGACCTGCCGCTGCTGCGCGCCGTCCGCGCCGAGGTGGCCGTCCCGGTCATCGCGAGCGGGGGCGCCGGCCGGCTCGAGGACTTCGTGCCCGCCGTCGAGGCCGGTGCCGACGCGGTGCTCGCCGCCAGCGTCTTCCACTTCGGCGACCTCACGATCGGCGAGGTCAAGCGCACGATCGGCGGCGCCGGGTACCCGGTGCGCCTGCCCGTCGCCCGCTGACCGGGGTCAGCGCGGGTACTCCAGGAACGCGCGCACCGACGCCGCGTCGCCCTGCACGTCGAGGCCCTGCGTCGCCCGGCCGTAGAGGGCCAGCACGATCTCGCCCACCGGTCCGGCCAGGGTCACGTGGGGCAGTCCGCCCTTGACCTGCTCGGTGCCGCCGGCCGCGGGGCCGTCGTCGGGCGCGAGCACGATCCCGACCGGCGACCTCCGCCCGACCCACCGGCCGAGGCCCTTGGCCGCCGACCACAGCGACGCCGTGGTGCCGGTGTCGAGCGTGCGGGGCGCCCACTCGGCCTGCGCCCGGCGGACGTCCTCGTGGTGGACGAAGAACTCCACCGTGTTGGTCGCCCCGTCGATCTGCGCGATGCTCGTCGGGCTCCACCCGGGCGGGCCGGAGCGCACCGTCGCGACCAGCTGCTCCCACGGCTGGTCGGCCACCCCGGACTGCACGTGGGCGGTGTAGCCCGCCAGGAACGGCAGCACGATGCCGCCCGCGGCGTCCGGCCGCCGCTCGCGCACCACGAGGTGGGCCGCGAGGTCGCGCGCGGTCCAGCCGCCGCACAGGGTGGGGGCGTCGGGGCCGACCTCGAGGAACAGGTCGCAGAGGGCCGCGCGCTCGGCGCGGGCGACGGCGTTGGCAGCAGGCACGTGATCACCCTAGGTGCGCCCGGGCGGGCCGCACGCCGGGGCGGGCCGCGCTCAAGACGCACTGCAGGATGCCGACAACCTCACCAGGAGCCGCGCCGTCCCGGCGCGCCACCTCGGAGGGCAGGGGCATGGCTGGACCGGAGTACGACTTCTTCGCCACGGGGCCGCGGCAGGCGCCGCAGCCGCCGGCAGCGCCCACCGGCCGCACCGTCTCCGCCGCAGCGCCGTCCGCACCGATGGCTCCTGCCCCGTCGGGCGCCGTCAACCAGTTCGGCCTGCCCGTGGACGAGTACGCGCCCACCGGCCCGTACGCCGCCCCCGGCTACGGCACCGCACCGGTCGCGCACGGCCTCGTCGCGTCGCAGGACCCGGCGTGGCCAGCCCAGCCCGGGCGCCGCCAGGCGGCCCCGCCGGCCGACGTCCGTCCCGGCACGGTGGTCGCGGCCGGTGTCATCTCGATCGTGCTCGGCGCCCTGTCCGCGCTGTTCGCCGGGCTCGGCCTGCTCGGCTACCTGGCGATGAGCGCCCAGCTCGACGAGCTCGCCGCCCAGGCCGGCAGCGACTCCGCGACGGCTGCGGCGTTCGGCAGCGCGATCCTCGGCGTCGTCCTCATCGGCGTCGTCGTGCTCGCTGTCTTCGCGGCCCTCTACCTGGTGCTCGGCATCATGACCGTGCGCGGCCGCCGGCCCTTCGCCTGGGCGCTGCTCGTCGTCTCCGCGCTCAACCTGCTGTGGTCGGCGTACCAGTACGTCAACGGCTCGATGGGCGGCGCGGGCAGCACGGGCGGGACGTTCGGCACGATGATCGGCTTCGGCGTCGTCGTCGCCATCGTGCTGCTGCTGACCGTCGGCAGCGGCGGTGCCTGGCTGCGCCGCAGCTGACCTGCTACGCCAGGTACGACCGGGTCAGCCCGTCGTCGACGTCGGTCTCGACCGTGCACCGGACGGTGCGCTTCTCGGTGCGCCACGTCGCCTCGATCGGGAAGAACATGCCCGAGAAGAGCTCCGGCTCGTCGTAGACGTCGGTCGACAGCGCCGCCTCGACCTCCTCGCACTTCGCGTCGGCCGCGGCACGGACCGCCTCCTCGCCCGGGTACGCGCCCTCGAGGCCGAGGTCCACCACGCCGTACACCTGCGCGTCGTGGGGCTGGTCGCACGCGACCACCTTGACGTCGGCGACGGTGTCGCCGGTCTCGTCGAAGCGGAAGCAGTCGCCGTAGGCGAGGTCGTAGATCGACACGACCCGACCGGCGCCGGACGGAGCGTCGCTGCCGATCGTGGGAAGGGCCGACGCCAGCCCGCGCCAGGCCATCACCGCGACCGCGCCTACCGAGAGCACGGCGAGCAGCACGCCGGCGGCAATGGTCCAGCGCCTCGTCGAGGCCGGCCGCTCGCCCCACTGGGGGTGCTGCGGGATCATCGGGTAGCCGTCGGCGAACGGGTCGCCCTGCGACGGCGACGCGGGGGAGGGCGGTGCTCCCCACGGCTGTGCGCCCGGGGGCGGGGGCGGCAGCGCGCCGAGATCCCCGGTGCTCCCGGCGGCGGGCCGAGCCCAGCTGCCGTCCGCGCCCGCCTGCTCCTCGCCCGGCCGATCAGTCATGCGTCCCCACCCCGTCCCGGCCCTCCTCGGCCGACGTCACGGATCCTCGCACGGCCCGGCCCGCAACCCGTTCGGGACACCGCCGGGCCCCACGGCACAATGGCCCGCGTGAGCGACACCGGCGCAGAGCCCGACGACCAGGCCTGGGACGCGGTCCGCGCCCGGGTGCGCTTCGACGACCGGGGCCTCGTGGCCGCCGTGGCCCAGCAGTGGGACACCGGCGAGGTGCTCATGGTCGCGTGGATGGACGCCGAGGCGCTGCGCCTCACCCTCGAGAGCGGCCGGGCCACGTACTGGTCACGGTCCCGTCAGTCGCTGTGGGTCAAGGGCGACACCTCCGGCCACGTGCAGCATGTCAAGGACGTCCGCCTCGACTGCGACGGCGACACCGTGCTCGTGAAGGTCGACCAGGTCGGGGCCGCCTGCCACACGGGCGACCGCACCTGCTTCGACGCCGACGTCCTGCCGGCGGTGGTCGCATGAGCGCGCCGGCCGCCTCCGCCCCCTACCCGCCCGGCTTCGCCGGGTCGGCCGCCCCCGACCTCGCCACCTTCCGCGAGCTCGCCCGCGACCGCCGCGTCATCCCCGTGGTCCGCCGCCTTCTGGCCGACGGCGAGACGCCGATCGGCCTCTACCGCAAGCTCGCAGGGGAGCGGGCCGGGACCTTCCTGCTCGAGTCCGCCGAGCACGGCCGCTCGTGGTCGCGCTACTCGTTCGTCGGAGTCCGCAGCGCCGCCATGCTCACCGAGGCCGGCGGCACCGCGCGCTGGTTCGGCAACGCCCCGGTAGGCCTGCCGACGGGCGGCAGCCCCGTCGAGGCCCTGCGCGACACCATCGCGGCGCTGCACACCGAGCGGCTGCCAGGCCTGCCCCCGCTGACCGGCGGCATGGTCGGCTACCTCTCCTACGACGTCGTCCGCCGGTGGGAGCGCCTGCCCGACGCCAACCCCGACGAGATCGGGGTGCCCGAGCTCGCGATGCTGCTCGCCACCGACCTCGCGGTCCTCGACCACCACGACGGCTCCGTGCTGCTGATCGCGAACGCGATCAACTACGACGCGACCGACGAGCGGGTCGACGACGCCTGGACCGACGCCGTCCGGCGCCTCGACGCCATGCAGGCCGATCTGTCGTCGCACGCGCCGGCGTCAGCAGTCACCTACGACACCTCGGCGGCCGTCGACGTCGTGAGCCGCACCGCTGCCGACGACTACATGGCCGGCGTGGAGGCGAGCAAGGAGTACATCCGGGCCGGCGACGCGTTCCAGATCGTGCTGTCGCAGCGGTTCAGCGCCCCCTGCCCTGCCTCCTCGCTCGACGTGTACCGCGTGCTGCGCGTGACCAACCCGAGCCCGTACATGTACCTGCTGCGCGTGCCCGTCGCGACCGACGACGGCTCGCTGTCCGACGACGTGGCCTTCGACATCGTCGGGTCGTCGCCCGAGGCGCTGGTCAAGGTCGAGAGCGGCCGCGCGCTGCTGCACCCGATCGCCGGCTCGCGGCCGCGCGGCGCCACGCCGGAGGAGGACAGCGCCCTCGCCGAGGAGCTGCTGGCCGACGAGAAGGAGCGCGCCGAGCACCTCATGCTCGTCGACCTCGGGCGCAACGACCTCGGCCGCGTCTGCGCGCCCGGCTCGGTCGAGGTCGTCGACTTCATGTCCGTCGAGCGCTACAGCCACATCATGCACATCGTCTCGACGGTGGTCGGCACCCTCGCGGAGGGCCGCACGGCCTACGACGTCCTCGCGGCGACCTTCCCCGCGGGCACGCTGTCCGGCGCGCCGAAGCCGCGGGCGATGGAGATCATCGACGAGCTAGAGCCGGTGCGCCGCGGTGTCTACGCGGGGTGCGTGGGCTACCTCGACTTCGCCGGCGACCTCGACACCGCGATCGCGATCCGCACCGCCGTGGTGAAGGACGGCGTCGCCCACGTGCAGGCGGGCGCGGGGCTCGTGGCCGACTCCGTGCCGGCGACCGAGCACGAGGAGTGCCGCAACAAGGCCGCCGCGGTCCTGCGCGCGGTCGCGATGGCGGCCACCATGCGCCCGGCCGGGGACGGCGGGTGACGCCCGACCGCCGTACGTTCCGGCTGGCCCTGCTGCTCCTCGCGGTCGGTGCGGCGATGCTGCTGCTCGGCTACGCGCGGCCCTGGGCGACGGCGCTGGTGCGCCAGGAGGGGCTGCCCACCGTCACCTTCGAGCTGACCGGCCGCGAGATCGAGCCTGCGGGGGCGGCTGCTGCGGTGCTCGCGCTCGCCGGGATCGCCGGCCTGATCGCGATGCGCGCGGTGGGCCGGGTCGTGTCGGGTGCGGTGCTGCTCGTCGCCGGGCTCGGGGCTGCGGCCGGGGCGGTGCTCTTCGGTGCCGGGTCCGGCAGCCGTGCCGAGGTGGTGCGCCTCGTGTCCGACAGGGTCGGGCTCGACGTCGAGCCGACGGTGTCGACGACGTCGTGGTGGCTCTCGGCCGTCGTCGGGGGCCTGCTGGTGGCCGCGGCCGGCGCCCTCGCCGTCGCCCGCGGGCGGCGCTGGCCGCAGCTCGGCCGCCGCTACGAGCGCGACGGCGGTGCCGGTCCTGCCGGTCCTGCCGGTCCGCGGCCGTCCTCCGCGGCGTCGGCACCCGTCTCGGCCGGCGCGACGGCCGCCTGGGACGCGCTCGACCAGGGGATCGACCCCACGCTCGACCCGCCCGGGCCGGACCACGTCGCGCCCGGCGGCACCGCGACTGGCACAATGACGCCGACCGACGCCCAGGAGGACCCTCGATGAGCGAGCGCCCGTTCAACAGCCACGGCAACACGCCGGCCGCGTGGACCGCGGTGACCATCATCATGGTGGCCTTCGTGATCGGCGCCGTCGCCGTCCTCACGGCCAACTGGGTCCTGTTCTGGATCGGCGGTGTCGGCGGCTGCATCGTCGGCGCGGTCGTCGGCAAGGTCATGTCGATGATGGGCTACGGCCAGGGCACCGCCCCCGCCGAGCACTGACCCACCTCTCTCCGCCGCCGGTCGTGCAGGGACTGCCCTGACACGACTCGAACACAGCGGTAACCGGCCCGAGCCCCTCGTTCTGCCACGCTGATCGCGTGGCTGCGCAGGGGCTCGTGCTCGTCGTGGAGGACGAGCCGTCGATCGCCGATCTGCTGCGCCTGTACCTGTCCCGCGAGGGCTTCGGCGTCCACGTCGAGCGCGACGGCCGCGGAGGGCTCGCCGCGGCACGCTCGCTCAAGCCCGTCGCGGTCGTCCTCGACGTCGGCCTGTCCGAGATGGACGGCACCGAGGTGTGCCGGCGCCTGCGCGCCGACGGGGACTGGGTGCCGGTGCTGTTCTGCACCGCGCGCGACGACGAGATCGACCGCGTGCTCGGCCTCGAGCTCGGCGCCGACGACTACATCACCAAGCCGTTCTCGCCGCGCGAGGTGGTCGCCCGGGTGAAGGCCGTCGTGCGCCGTGCCGACGGACCGTCAGCGTCGCCGCTGCTCGAGCTCGGCCGGGTCGTGGTCGACCGCGACGCGCACAAGGTGCGGGTCGACGGCCAGGAGGTCGAGCTGACCGCGACGGAGTTCGACCTCCTCGTGCACCTCATGCGTCATCCCGGGCGCGTGCTCAGCCGTGAGCAGCTGCTGAGCGAGGTGTGGGGCTACGCCGCGGTGGTCGGCACCCGCACGGTCGACGTCCACGTCGCCCAGGTGCGCGCCAAGCTCGGCGACGCTAGCCCCATCCGCACCGTGCGCGGCGTCGGCTACAGCGCGGAGGCGGTGGCCGCAGGATGACGACCGCGGCCGGCCGCCGGCCCCCGCTCACCCGGCAGCTCGTGCTCGTGCTCGCCCTCGTCGCGGTCGTCGCCGTGGTCGTCACCGGCATCGTGTCCTATCCCCTCGTCGCCAACGCCTCGCAAGCGCAGGCGCAGGCGCAGCTCGGCACCCAGGCCGACCTGCTCGCCGAGGTGGTCGACCGCTCCGACGGCACCGGCATGGGCCAGATGATGGACGGGGTGCGACTGCGCCAGCTGCTGCGCGCCCAGGGCATCGAGGTGCAGGTCGTGCGCCGCAACCGCGAGCCGTCGGCGCCCGTGACCCAGGCCGACGTCGACGCCGTGCGGGCCGGTGCCAGCATCAGCGAGGTACGCCGGAGCGGGTCGGCGACCGTCTACGTCGAGGGCCGGCCCACCAGCACCGGCGCGGCCGCGTTCCTGGTGCAGGACGCCGGGGTCGCCTCGTCGCAGACGGGCCTGGCGCTGCGCCGCTTCCTGCTCGCTGCCGTCGTCGGCCTGCTCGTGGCCGTGGTCGTGGGCTGGCTGGTCGCGCGGCGTGTCACGCGGCCGCTCCGCGACGCGTCGGCCGCAGCGCAGCGGCTGGCGGCGGGCGCGCGCGACGTCGCCCTCCCGGTCGAGGGACCGGCCGAGGTGGCCAGCGTCTCCGAGTCGCTCAACTCGCTGTCGGCGGCGCTGTCGTCGAGCGAGGGGCGCCAGCGCGACTTCCTGCTCTCCGTCAGCCACGAGCTGCGCACGCCGCTCACCGGGATCGCCGGGTACGCCGAGGCGCTGGCCGACGGCGTCGTCCCGCCCGACCAGGCCGCGGGCACGGGCGCCGTCGTCCTCACCGAGGCCCGGCGCCTCGAGCGGCTCGTCGCCGACCTGCTCGACCTCGCGCGCCTCGGCGCGGCCGATCTGAGGCTGAGCATCGGCGAGATCGACCTCGCCGACCTCTGCCGCGAGGCGGCCGCGGTGTGGGAGTCGCGCTGCGGCAAGGAGGGCGTGCCCTTCGCGCTGGAGGCCTCGCCGGTCCCGGTGCTCGCGGACCCGCTGCGCGTACGGCAGATCGTCGACAACCTCTGCGAGAACGCGCTGCGCGTGACGCCGTCCGGACGGCCGCTGGTGCTCGCGTGCGGCGTCCACGAGGGATGGGGCGCGGTCGAGGTCCGCGACGGCGGGCCGGGGCTGACGGCGGACGACGTCGCCGTGGCCTTCGAGCCGTCGGCGCTCTACGAGCGCTACCGCGGCGTCCGCAAGGTCGGGACGGGCATCGGGCTCGCGCTGGTCGGGCGCCTGGCGGCCCGTCTGGGCGGCCGGGCGTACGCCGCCGCGGCTCCTGAGGGCGGCGCACGCATCGGCGTGCTCCTGCCGCCGGCGCCGCCGGCTCGGCCTACAGTCGGACCGTGACCACGACCGGCACCCCGCCCGAGACGCGGGGCAGGCGCGTGGCCGACGCGGCCCGGGCGCCGCTGGTCACCGGCGCATGCGTCCTGGCGGCCTCGGCGTTCGTGGCGCTCGTCGACCCCAACGAGCCGGGCCACTACCCGCTGTGCCCCACCAAGTACCTGACGGGGCTGGACTGCCCCGGCTGCGGCGGGCTGCGAGCCACGCACGACCTGCTGCACGGCGACATCGCCGCCGCCCTCGACCACAACGCGTTCGTCGTCCTCGTGGTCATCCCCGCCATGGTGCTGCTCTGGGCCGCCTGGCTCGTGCGCGCCTGGAAGGGCGGCGACGCCGTGGCCGGCAGCAGGCTCCAGCGCGCGGCCGACCGCCTGGGCAGCAAGCCCGTGCTGATCGGGCTCGGCATCGTGATGCTCGCGTTCACCGTCGTGCGCAACATCGGGGGAGTGCCCGCGTTCGCCTGGCTGGAGTCCGGGCTGCTCTGACGGGGCGGCCGGGGGCAGACCCCTGGTCCTGACCGGTCCGAAGCTGCGGCTAACCTGATGCGATGACCGTGCTCGACGACATCCTCGCCGGCGTCCGAGAGGACCTCGCCGCGCGCCAGGAGCAGACGAGCCTCGACGAGCTCAAGCGCCTGGCGCAGGCGCGGCCCGCCGCGATCGACGCGGAGGCGGTGCTTCGGCAGGACGGCGTCTGCGTCATCGCCGAGGTGAAGCGGTCCAGCCCCAGCAAGGGCTCGCTCGCACCGATCACAGATCCGGCCGGCCTCGCGCGCGAGTACGAGGCGGGCGGCGCGCACGTCGTCAGCGTCCTCACCGAGAAGCGCCGCTTCGACGGCTCGCTGGACGACCTCGCAGCAGTCCGCGCCGCCATCGACATCCCGGTGCTGCGCAAGGACTTCATCGTCTCCAGCTACCAGCTGTGGGAGGCCCGCGCGCACGGTGCCGACCTCGCCCTGCTCATCGTCGCCGCCCTCGAGCAGGAGGCGCTGGTCTCCCTCGTCGAGCGCGCGCGCTCCCTCGGCCTCACCCCGCTCGTCGAGGTGCACGACACCGAGGAGGTCGCGCGCGCCCTCGACGCCGGCGCCACCGTGATCGGCGTCAACGTCCGCAACCTCAAGACCCTCGAGGTCGACCGCGACACTTTCGCCCGCGTCGCGCCCGCGATCCCCGACCACTGCGTGCGGATCGCCGAATCCGGGGTGCGCGGCCCGCACGACCTGCTGGCCTACGCCCATGCCGGCGCCGACGCCGTGCTCGTGGGCGAGTCGCTGGTGACCGGTGGCGACCCGCGCGCGGCGGTGCAGGACCTCGTGGCCGCCGGGGCGCACCCCGCGGTCAAGAACGCGCGTGGCTGACTCCGCCCACCCCTGGAAGACTCTGCCCATGACCGCGACGCCCTCGACCGAGACGCCCGCCGCCGCCCGCCCGTCGTCGCCCGACGCCTCCGGCCACTTCGGCCGGTTCGGCGGCCGCTTCGTCCCCGAGGCGCTCATCGTCGCCCTCGACGAGCTCGACGCCCACTTCCGCGCGGCGCAGACCGACCCTGCGTTCCAGGCCGAGCTCGAGCACCTGCTCACCACCTACACCGGGCGCCCGAGCCCGCTCACCGAGTGCGCGCGCTTCGGGGCCGAGGCCGGAGGAGCGCAGGTCCTGCTCAAGCGCGAGGACCTCAACCACACCGGCTCGCACAAGATCAACAACGTGCTGGGCCAGGCGCTGCTCACCGTGCGCATGGGCAAGACCCGTGTCATCGCCGAGACCGGAGCCGGCCAGCACGGCGTCGCCACCGCCACGGCGGCGGCGCTGTTCGGCCTCGAGTGCGTCGTCTACATGGGCGAGGAGGACACCCGCCGCCAGGCCCTCAACGTCGCGCGGATGCGCCTGCTCGGCGCCGAGGTCGTCCCGGTGACGGCCGGCAGCCGCACCCTCAAGGACGCCATGAACGAGGCCATGCGCGACTGGGTGACCAACGTCGACTCCACCCACTACATCATCGGCACCGTCGCGGGCCCTGCGCCGTTCCCCGAGATGGTGCGCGAGTTCCACCGCGTCATCGGACGCGAGTCGCGCGAGCAGGTGCTGGCGCTGACCGGCCGCCTGCCCGACGCCGTGGCCGCGTGCGTCGGCGGCGGCTCCAACGCGATCGGCATCTTCTCCGGCTTCTACGACGACCCCTCGGTGCGGCTGTGCGGCTACGAGGCCGGCGGCGACGGCGTCGACACCGGCCGGCACGCAGCCGCTATCACCGGCGGCTCGGTCGGCGTGCTGCACGGGCAGCGCTCGTTCGTACTGCAGGACGACGACGGCCAGACCGTCGAGTCGCACTCCATCAGCGCCGGCCTCGACTACCCCGGCGTCGGCCCCGAGCACGCGTTCCTCGCCGAGACCGGCCGCGCGACGTACGAGGCCGTCACCGACGTCGAGGCCATGGACGCCTTCCGCCTGCTCTGCCGCACCGAGGGCATCATCCCCGCCATCGAGACCGCGCACGCCCTTGCGGGCGCGCTGCGCCTCGGGCGCGAGCTCGGCCCGGACGCCATCGTCCTGGTGAACTGCTCGGGCCGCGGCGACAAGGACGTCGAGACCGCCAGCCGCTGGTTCGGTCTCATGGAGGGCGAGCGCGCCCCGGAGGGGCGGGTCTGACGTGAGCTCCCTGCACGAGGCCTTCGCGGCGGCGAAGGCCGAGGACCGCGCCGCCCTCGTGGGCTACCTGCCCGCGGGCTTCCCGACGGTCGATGGCGCGGTCGACGCGATCCGCGTGATGGTGGAGAACGGCGTCGACATCGTCGAGATCGGCCTGCCGTACTCCGACCCGCTCATGGACGGCCCCACGATCCAGGCGGCGGTCGACGCTGCGCTGCGCGGGGGAGTCACCACCAAGGACGTGCTGGCCACGGCCGAGGCGGTCGCGCGCACGGGCGCGCCCACCCTGGTGATGACGTACTGGAACCCGGTCGAGCGCTACGGCACCGAGCGGTTCGCCCGCGACCTCGCCTCGGCGGGCGGGATCGGGGTCATCACCCCCGACCTCACGCCCGAGGAGGCCGGGCCGTGGATCGAGGCGTCCGACGTCGCAGGCATCGACCGCGTCTTCCTCGTCGCGCCCAGCTCCAGCGACGAGCGCATCGACGTCGTCTGCGGGATCACCACGGGCTTCGTCTACGCCGCCTCGCTCATGGGGGTCACGGGCGTGAAGTCGGTGTCGTCGGCCGCGCCCGAGCTCGTCGCCCGCACCCGGCCCCGCACCCCGCTGCCGGTGGCCGTGGGCCTCGGCGTCTCGACCGCCGACCAGGCGGCCGACGTGGCGCAGTACGCCGACGGCGTCATCGTGGGCAGCGCGTTCGTCAAGCAGCTGCTCGAGGCGCCGACCCCGGCCGAGGGGGTGGCGGCGGTGGGCCGGCTCGCCGCCGAGCTCGCCGAGGGCGTCCGCCGCCGGTAATTGGTTGTCTCGACAACGTTCGCGTAACGTTCGCCCGGACGGGGAACGCTCGCCGAGGCGGGCGCGTCAAGCACGCCGAGGGCCCGGATCACCGGGCCCGACGACGAGATGAGGGATGATCGCCCGGTGACTGCCGAGGTCAGAGCCGAGGTGCGCGCGTGGATCGGGACGGTCCTGCGCGTCGCGCTCGCCGTCATCCTGCTCGTCGCCGCGGTGCCCAAGCTGTTCGAGGCCGACGGCGCCCGCACCCAGATCATCGCCTACCGCCTCGTGCCCGACGCGCTCGTGCCGGTGCTGTCGTGGGGGCTGCCCGTGTTCGAGCTCGTGCTCGCACTGCTCCTGCTCGCCGGCCTGTTCACCCGCTGGGCCGCACTGGCCACGGCCCTGCTCATGCTCGCCTTCATGGCCGGCGTCGTGAGCGTCTGGGTGCGCGGGTACTCCATCGAGTGCGGCTGCTTCGGCAGCGGCGGCGACGTCGACCCCGACGGCAAGACCGCGCGGTACGTCGGCTACCTGCTGCGCGACTTCCTGTTCGTCGGGATGGCCTCGTGGCTGGTGGTCTTCCCGCGCACCAAGTTCTCGCTCGACCGGTCCGCCGAGGACCGGCCCGCCTACGACGACCTCGACGACCTCGAGGACGACCTGACCGAGGAGCCCGCACGATGAGCCCGGCCGAGAGCAAGAAGTCCACCAAGGAGAAGGCGGCCGCCGCCCGCGCCGCCGCCGAGGCGGAGCAGCGCCGCAAGGACCGCAACATCCGCATCATCGGCGGGATCGCGATCCTCATCGTCGTCGGCCTCATCATCGGCATCGGCGTCATCGGCTCGCGGCAGAACTCCTCGACCGTCGCCTCGTCGCTCGGCACCGAGGTCGTCAACGACGCCGCGCTGCCCACCGGCGCTAACGGCGCCGACGGCGACAACCCCTGGGGCATGCCGATCAACGACGCCGCGGGCAAGCCCACGCTGGCCATCTGGGAGGACTTCCAGTGCCCGGCGTGCGCCGCGTTCGAGGCGCAGTACGGCCCCACGATCGAGAAGCTCGCCGCCGACGGTGTCGCCAACGTCGTCTACCGGCCGACCACCTTCATCGAGAAGAACTTCCCGGCCGGGGCCAACCCGCTCTCGTCGAGCCGGGCCGCGTCGGCCTACGGCTGCGCCGTGGACGCCGGCCAGGGCCAGAAGTTCCACGACATCGTCTTCGCCAACCAGCCGGCCCAGGAGGGCGACGGCTGGAGCGACGAGCAGCTGATCCAGTTCGGCAAGGACGCCGGCATCACCGGCGACAAGCTCACGAGGTTCGAGTCCTGCGTGAAGGACCGGACCTACATCCAGTGGGCCAACAACAGCTACCTGACCTTCCAGAGCAGCAACGTCCCCGGCACGCCGGCCCTCTACCTCAACGGCAAGGAGGTCCCGAACTCGGCGTACCAGGACCTCGCCGGCTACATCGCGCAGAACTCGTGACCCCTGCAGCGCTGACCGCCTCCGTCCCCGGCACCCCTGCGGTGCCGGGGACGTCGGCCGTCGCGGACCTGCTCGCCTCGATCCCGAGCCCGAGCCAGGGCGTGTGGAACCTCGGCCCGCTGCCGATCCGCGCGTACGCGCTCGCGATCCTGCTCGGCATCGTCGTGGCGATCTACGTCGGCAACCGCCGCTGGATCGCGCGCGGCGGCCGTGCCGGCGTCGTGGCCGACGTCGCGATCTGGGCCGTCCCGTTCGGCATCGTCGGCGGCCGGCTCTACCACGTCATCACCGACAACCAGATCTACTTCGGCCCCGACGGCAAGGGCCTCGTCGCCGCCTTCCGCATCTGGGACGGGGGCCTGGGCATCTGGGGCGCCGTCATCCTCGGCGGCGTCGGAGCGTGGATCGGCGTGCGCCGCCGCGGCATCCCGCTGCCGCCCTTCGGCGACGCGATCGCGCCGGGCATCGTGCTGGCGCAGGCCATCGGGCGCTGGGGCAACTGGTTCAACCAGGAGCTGTTCGGGGCGCCCACGGACCTGCCGTGGGGCCTGGAGATCGATCCGGCCAACCGGCCCGAGGGCTACGAGCAGTTCGCCACCTTCCACCCGACCTTCCTCTACGAGTCGCTGTGGTGCGTCGGCGTCGCCGTCGTGCTGGTCTGGGCCGACAAGAAGTGGCGGATGGGCCACGGCCGCGTGTTCGCCCTCTACGTCACGCTGTACTCCCTGGGCCGCGTGTTCTGGGAGTCGCTGCGCATCGACGAGGCCAACCACTTCTTCGGGATCCGGCTCAACGTCTTCACCTCTCTGCTCGTCGTGGTCGGCGGCATCGTCTACCTCGTGGTGAGCGCCCGCCTGCGGCCCGGCCGCGAGGACCCGGAGCTGCTGCGGGGTCACGACGATCACGACGACGACGACCAGCAGGCCGAGCCCGGCGACGGCGCCGACGGTGCCGACGACACGGTTGCGCCCGAGCGTCCCGCCCGCCCGGCGTCGACGTCGGTGCCGGCGTACCTGCGGCCCGCCGAGGACCCGACCCGCCCGCCGCCCGGCCCGGACGCGGAGGGCCGCGCCTGATCCGGCGCGGTACGGTCGATCCCGTGAGCCAGGCGAACCCCGTCATCCCCGAGCACCACCGCGACGTCACCGGCGGGTGGCTGCGCCCGGCGGTCTTCGGCGCGATGGACGGCCTCGTGTCCAACTTCGCGCTGATGGCCGGTGTCGCCGGTGGCACGGCGGCGGCCGGCGACGGCGGGCGCGGCGCCGTGGTGCTCGCCGGTCTCGCGGGCCTGGCCGCAGGTGCGTTCTCGATGGCGGCGGGGGAGTACACCTCGGTGGCCTCGCAGGCCGAGCTCGCCGAGCAGGAGTTCGAGAACGAGCGCACCGAGCTCGCCCGCAACCCCGAGCTCGAGGCGCGCGAGCTGGCCAGCATCTGGGTCGCCCGCGGCGTCGACAAGGAGCTCGCCGAGGAGCTCGCCCGCCAGCTCGGCCGCAACCCCGACGCCGCCCTCGAGGTGCATGCGCGCGAGGAGATCGGGCTGGCGCCCGGCGACCTGCCCAACCCGTGGGTGGCGGCGGCGTCGTCGTTCGGCTCCTTCGTCGTGGGCGCGATCATCCCGGTGATCCCCTACATCTTCGGCGCCACCACGCTGCTGTGGTCGCTGATCCTCTCCTGCCTGGGCCTGTTCGCCGCCGGCGCCATCGTGTCGCAGGTGACCGCGCGCAGCTGGTGGTTCTCCGGCCTGCGCCAGCTCCTCGTCGGCGCGGCAGCGGCCGCCGTCACCTACGGCGTCGGCACACTGGTCGGCACAGCCGTCGGCTGATCCGGCCGCGGCGCCGTCGGCCAGCAGGGAGCCGTCGCCGCAGGTCAGACGGGGTAGCGGGCACAGCCGTCCGGGATGCTGAGACGTGATGTCTCGCATCGCGGGACACGCGCATCCCTGTTGCATGCACGGACCGGCCGTCCGTTACAGTCTCCCCACCAGCAGGCAGGCCAGCGTCGTCCCCTGCTCGTGAACCCCGGATCCCCGCCCGCGCCGAGCGCGGGTGGAGCGCGCCGGGCAAGGCGAGCCAGCCACGACGACGGGAGTGACCGATGCGGTCCGCGTTCCCCGCCCCCCAGGGCCTCTACCACCCGGACAACGAGCGCGACGCCTGCGGTGTCGCCTTCGTCGCCCAGTTGTCCGGGGAGCGCTCGCACGCCGTCGTCCGCCAGGCGCTGACGGCGCTGGAGAACCTCGAGCACCGCGGCGCCTCGGGCGCCGAGCCCGACTCCGGCGACGGCGCGGGCATCCTGGTCCAGATCCCCGACGAGTTCTTCCGCGCCGTCCTCGCCGAGCAGGGCGTCACCCTGCCGCCGCGCCGCGCGTACGCCGCGGGCATCGCGTTCCTGCCCGACGACGACGAGGCCGAGGCCGCCGCGATCAAGACGATCGAGGCCGTCGCCGCCGAGGAGCACCTCGAGGTCGTGGCGTGGCGCGACCTCCCGTTCGACCCCGACGGCGTCGGCGCCACCGCGCGCTCGGTCATGCCGCGGCTGCGCCAGCTGTTCGTGAAGTCGTCGAGCAACACCCTCGGCCTCGCCCTGGAGCGCCAGGTCTTCGCACTGCGCAAGCGCGCCGAGCACGAGGCCGACGTCTACTTCCCGTCGCTGTCGATCCGCACGATCGTCTACAAGGGCATGCTCACCACCGCCCAGGTCACCACCTTCTTCCCGGACCTCAGCGACGAGCGCTTCCTCTCGGCGCTGGCCCTCGTGCACTCGCGGTTCTCGACCAACACCTTCCCGAGCTGGCCGCTGGCGCACCCCTACCGGCTCATCGCCCACAACGGCGAGATCAACACCGTCAAGGGCAACCGCAACTGGATGAAGGCCCGCGAGGCGCAGCTGCAGAGCGACCTCATCCCCGGCGACCTGTCACGGCTGTTCCCGATCTGCACCGAGGGCGGGAGCGACTCCGCGTCCTTCGACGAGGTGCTCGAGCTGCTCCACCTCGGCGGCCGCTCGCTGCCGCACGCCGTCCTCATGATGATCCCCGAGGCGTGGCAGAACCACACCGAGATGGACCCCGCGCGCCGGGCGTTCTACGAGTTCCACGCCTCCCTCACCGAGCCGTGGGACGGCCCGGCCGACGTCTGCTTCACCGACGGCACCCTCATCGGCGCGGTGCTCGACCGCAACGGCCTGCGCCCCGGCCGCTACTGGGTGACCGACGACGGCTTCGTCGTGCTCGCCTCGGAGGTCGGCGTCCTCGACATCGCGCCGGAGAAGGTCGTCCGCAAGGGCCGGCTGCAGCCGGGCCGCATGTTCCTCGTCGACACCGAGCAGCACCGGATCATCGAGGACGACGAGATCAAGGCCGAGCTCGCGGCAGCGGCGCCGTACGAGGAGTGGCTGCACGCCGGCCTCATGCACCTCGACACGCTGCCCGAGCGCGAGCACGTCGTGCACACCACCGAGTCGGTCCTGCGCCGCCAGCAGACCTTCGGCTACACCGAGGAGGAGCTGCGCGTCCTCCTCTCGCCGATGGCCAAGAACGGCGCCGAGGCGATCGGGTCGATGGGCACCGACAGCCCCATCGCGGTGCTGTCCGAGCGTCCGCGCCTGCTCTTCGACTACTTCCAGCAGCTGTTCGCGCAGGTGACCAACCCGCCGCTCGACGCGATCCGCGAGGAGCTCGTCACCTCGCTGTCGAGCACGGTCGGCCCCGAGGTCAACATCCTCACCGCCACACCGGCGCACTGCCGCCAGCTCGTCCTGCCGTTCCCCGTGATCGACAACGACGAGCTCGCGAAGGTCCTCAAGATCAACGCCGACGGCGACCTGCCCGGCTTCGCCGCCGCGAAGGTGTCGGGCCTCTACCGCGTCGACGGCGGGGGAGAGTCGCTGCAGGCGCGCCTCGAGGAGATCTGCGCCGAGGTGTCGTCGCTCATCGCCGCCGGCACGCGCATCATCGTGCTGTCCGACCGCGACTCCGACGCCGACCTCGCGCCGATCCCGTCGCTGCTGCTCACCTCCGCCGTGCACCACCACCTGGTGCGGCAGAAGGAGCGCACGATGGTGGGCCTCATCGTCGAGGCGGGCGACGTGCGCGAGGTGCACCACGTCGCGCTGCTCATCGGCTACGGCGCGGCGGCCGTCAACCCGTACCTGGCGATGGAGTCGGTGGAGGACCTCGTCCGCCGCGGCCTCATCACCGACATCGCGCCCGAGAAGGCCGTCCGCAACCTGGTGAAGGCGCTGGGCAAGGGCGTCCTCAAGGTCATGAGCAAGATGGGCATCTCGACGGTCGCGTCGTACACCGGTGCCCAGGTCTTCGAGGCCATCGGCCTGAGCCAGGAGCTCGTCGACCGCTGGTTCACCGGCACGACGTCGCGGCTCGGCGGCGTCGGCATCGACGTCATCGCCGAGGAGACCGCGCGCCGCCACGCCGTGGCCTACCCGCCCACCGGCATCTCGCCGGCCCACCGCCGCCTCAACGTCGGCGGCGAGTACCAGTGGCGCCGCGAGGGCGAGCCGCACCTGTTCGACCCCGAGACCGTCTTCCGCCTCCAGCACGCCACGCGCGAGGGCCGGATGGACATCTTCCGGCAGTACACCGCCCGCGTGAACGACCAGGCGGAGCGGCTCATGACGCTGCGCGGCCTGTTCCGGTTCAAGGACGGCGTCCGCCCGCCGGTGCCGCTCGACGAGGTCGAGCCGGTGGAGTCGATCGTCAGGCGCTTCTCCACCGGCGCGATGTCCTACGGCTCCATCTCGGGCGAGGCCCACGAGACCCTCGCCATCGCGATGAACCGCCTCGGCGCGAAGTCCAACACCGGCGAGGGCGGCGAGGACCCCGAGCGGTTCGTGCCGCTCGCGAACGGCGACTCGAGGCGCTCGGCGATCAAGCAGGTGGCCTCGGGCCGATTCGGCGTGACGAGCCACTACCTGGTCAACGCCGACGACATCCAGATCAAGATGGCCCAGGGCGCCAAGCCCGGCGAGGGCGGTCAGCTGCCCGGCCACAAGGTCTACCCGTGGGTGGCCAAGACCCGTCACTCGACGCCGGGCGTCGGCCTCATCTCGCCGCCGCCGCACCACGACATCTACTCGATCGAGGACCTCGCCCAGCTCATCCACGACCTCAAGAACTCCAACCCGCGCGCCCGTGTGCACGTGAAGCTGGTGTCCGAGGTCGGGGTGGGCACGGTCGCGGCCGGCGTCGCCAAGGCGCATGCCGACGTCGTCCTCATCTCCGGCCACGACGGCGGCACCGGTGCCTCGCCGCTGACGTCGCTCAAGCACGCCGGCGGCCCGTGGGAGCTCGGCCTGGCGGAGACCCAGCAGACCCTGCTGCTCAACGGCCTCCGCGACCGTGTCGTGGTGCAGACCGACGGCCAGCTCAAGACCGGCCGCGACGTCGTCGTCGCGGCGCTCCTCGGCGCGGAGGAGTTCGGATTCGCCACCGCGCCTCTCGTGGTCATGGGCTGCGTGATGATGCGCGTCTGCCACCTCGACACCTGCCCCGTCGGCGTCGCGACGCAGAACCCGGTGCTGCGAGAGCGCTTCGCGGGCAAGCCGGAGTTCGTCGAGAACTTCTTCCTCTTCCTGGCCGAGGAGGTGCGCGAGATCCTCGCCGAGCTGGGGTTCCGCACCCTCGAGGAGGCCGTCGGCCACGCCGAGCTGCTCGACGTGTCCGACGCGGTCTCGCACTGGAAGGCCGAGGGCCTCGACCTCGGCCCGATCCTGCACGTGCCGGCGCTGCCGGAGGGCGCGTCTCTCCACCAGTCGGTCACGCAGGACCACGGCCTGGACAAGGCGCTCGACAACCAGCTGATCGCGCTGGCCGCCGACGCCCTCGAGCGCGGCGAGCCCGTGCGCGCCCAGGTCGAGGTGCGCAACGTCAACCGCACGGTGGGCACCATGCTCGGCTCGGAGGTCAGCCGCCGCTTCGGCGGCGACGGCCTGCCCGATGGCACGATCGACATCACCCTCACCGGCTCCGCCGGCCAGTCCTTCGGCGCCTTCCTCCCGCGCGGCATCACGCTGCGCCTCGAGGGCGACAGCAACGACTACGTCGGCAAGGGCCTGTCGGGCGGCCGGATCGTGGTTCGGCCCGACCGCCGTGCCCAGCTGGTCGCCGAGGCGAACGTCATCGCCGGCAACGTGATCGGCTACGGCGCGACGTCCGGCGAGATCTACATCCGCGGCGTCGTCGGCGAGCGGTTCTGCGTCCGCAACTCCGGCGCCACGGCGGTCGTCGAGGGCGTGGGCGACCACGGCTGCGAGTACATGACCGGCGGCCGCGTCGTCGTCATCGGCGCGACCGGCCGCAACTTCGCCGCCGGCATGTCCGGCGGCGTCGCGTACCTGCTCGACGCCGTGCCCGGGCGGATCAACCCGGAGCTGGTCGACCTCGAGGCGCTCGACGACGACGATGTCGCGTTCGTCCGCGAGACCCTGGCCCGCCACCAGGAGGAGACCGGCTCCACGGTCGCGGCGTCGCTGCTCGAGTCGGGCGACATCGCCGGCCGCTTCACCAAGGTCATGCCCCGCGACTACGCGCGCGTCCTGGCTGCCCAGGCCGCCGCGGAGCGCGAGGGGCGCGACGTCGAGCTCGCTGTGATGGAGGCGTCCCATGGCTGACCCGAAGGGCTTCCTGACCACCGGCCGGCAGGGCCCCGCCCGCCGACCGGTGGACGTGCGGATCCGCGACTGGCGCGAGGTCTACGAGCCGTTCCCGCGCGAGCCGCTGGAGAAGCAGGCCGGGCGATGCATGGACTGCGGCATCCCGTTCTGCCACAACGGGTGCCCGCTGGGCAACCTCATCCCCGAGTGGAACGACCTCGTCTGGCGGCAGGACTGGCGGGCCGCCAGCGAGCGCCTGCACGCGACGAACAACTTCCCGGAGTTCACCGGCCGGCTGTGCCCGGCGCCGTGCGAGACCGCCTGCGTCCTGGGCATCAACCAGGACCCGGTGTCGATCAAGCAGGTCGAGGTCGAGATCGTCGACCGCGCGTGGGACGAGGGCTGGGTCACCCCGCAGCCCGCGCCCCGGCAGTCCGGCAAGACCGTCGCCGTCATCGGCAGCGGCCCGGCGGGGCTCGCCGCCGCGCAGCAGCTGGCGCGTGCGGGCCATACGGTCGCGGTCTTCGAGCGCGCCGACCGCGTCGGCGGCCTCCTCCGCTACGGCATCCCCGAGTTCAAGATGGAGAAGCGCCACCTCGACCGGCGTCTCGCGCAGATGCAGGCCGAGGGCGTGAAGTTCCGGTCCGGCGTCGACGTCGGCACCGACGTCACGGGCACAGACCTCCGCAAGCGCTACGACGCCGTCGTGCTCGCCGTGGGCGCCACCCAGTGGCGCGACCTCCCGGTGCCCGGCCGCGAGCTGGCCGGCATCCACCAGGCCATGGAGTTCCTGCCCGGCGCCAACCGCGTCCAGGAGGGCGACCTCGAGGTCGCGCCGATCGATGTCGCCGGCAAGCACGTCGTCATCATCGGCGGCGGCGACACCGGCGCCGACTGCCTGGGCACCTCGCACCGTCAGGGCGCGGCCTCGGTGACGCAGCTGGAGATCCTGCCGCAGCCGCCGGAGACCCGGCCCGGCGGGCAGCCGTGGCCGACCTACCCCATGACCTACAAGGTGACCTCGGCCCACGAGGAGGGCGGCGAGCGCGTCTACGCCGTCAACACCCAGCGGTTCGTCGACGACGGCCAGGGCCGCGTGCGCGCGCTCGAGATCGTCGAGGTGGAGTTCAAGGACGGCCGCTTCGAGCCGGTTCCCGGCACGGAGCGCGAGCTGCCGGCCGACTACGTGTTCCTCGCGATGGGCTTCACCGGCCCGGAGCGCGGCCCGCTGCTCGAGCAGCTCGGCGTCGAGCTCGACGAGCGCGGCAACGTGCGCCGCGACGGCGACTACATGTCCTCGGTCGAGGGCGTGTTCGTCGCGGGCGACGCCGGCCGCGGCCAGTCGCTCATCGTCTGGGCGATCGCCGAGGGCCGATCGGCTGCCGCCGGCGTCGACAGCTGGCTGTCGGGCAGCACGACCCTGCCCGCGCCCATCCCGCCGACGGCCCGGCCGCTCGTCGTCTGACCCCTCCGGGACGGTCCGCCGGCGCCCGCCGGAGGGCCGTCCCGGGAGGGGGACTCTGCAAACGCTTCCACCAGGGATAGGGTTACCTTCCGTGCGCCGCGCCAAGATCGTCTGCACCCTCGGGCCCGCTGTCGCGAGCCAGGAGGGGATCCAGTCCCTCGTCGATGCCGGGATGGACGTCGCCCGGATGAACCTCTCGCACGGGTCGTACTCCGACCACGAGCGGGTCTACCAGTGGGTGCGCGCCGCCGGCGACGCCGCGGGCCGCGGGGTCGGCATCCTCGTCGACCTGCAGGGCCCCAAGATCCGCCTCGGCACGTTCGCGAACGGCCCGGTCGTGCTCGACCCCGGTGCGCGCTTCACGATCACGATCGAGGACGTGCCCGGCGACGTCGAGATCGCCAGCACCACCTACAAGGGCCTGCCGGGCGACGTGAACCCCGGCGACATGATCCTCATCGACGACGGCAAGGTCGCCCTGCAGGCGATCGAGGTCTCCGAGACCGAGGTCGTCACCGAGGTCGTCGAGGGCGGCCGCGTCAGCGATAACAAGGGCATCAACCTGCCCGGCGTCGCCGTCAGCGTGCCGGCGCTCTCGGAGAAGGATGTCGCCGACCTGCGCTGGGCGCTGCGCCTCGGCGTCGACCTCATCGCGCTGTCGTTCGTCCGCAGCGCCGACGACCTGCTCGACGTCCAGCGGATCATGGACGACGAGGGCGTGCGCCTGCCCGTGCTGGCCAAGATCGAGAAGCCGCAGGCGGTCGCCAACCTCGAAGCCATCGTCGACGCGTTCGACGGCATCATGGTCGCCCGCGGCGACCTCGGCGTGGAGCTCCCGCTCGAGCAGGTGCCGCTGGTCCAGAAGCGCGCGATCCAGCTCGCCCGCCGCCGCGCCAAGCCCGTCATCGTCGCCACGCAGATGCTCGACTCGATGATCTCGATGACGCGCCCCACGCGCGCCGAGGCCAGCGACGTCGCCAACGCCGTCCTCGACGGCACCGACGCGCTCATGCTCTCGGGCGAGACCTCGGTCGGCGCGCACCCCGCGCACGTCGTCCGCACGATGTCCCGCATCATCGAGCAGGTCGAGGCCGAGGCGCTCGACCGGCTCCCCAAGGTCGAGGACCCCAACGATTCGACATCGCGGTCGATCACCCGCGCCGCGGTCAACGTCGCCAACGACGTGCATGCGTCCGGTGTCATCGCCTTCACCGAGACGGGCCGCTCGGCGCGCCTGGTGTCGCGCTACCGCCCGGCGATGCCGCTCATGGCGTTCACGCCCAACCCGCGCGTGCGCAGCCAGCTCGCCCTGTCGTGGGGCGTCGAGACCTACCTCGTGCCCAAGGCCGCCAGCACCGACGACATGGTGCGCCTCGTCGACGCCGCCCTGCTCGACCACGGCCGCGCTCAGGTCGGCGAGCTGCTCGTCATCATCGCGGGCGTGCCGCCGGGCGTCCCTGGCACCACCAACGGCATGCGCGTGCACCGTATGGGCGCTGTGATCCCGTCCGGGATCTAGGCCCGCACGCAGAAAGAGGTCCGTCGGGCGCTACGCCCGGCGGACCTTCTGCACGAGGACCGACGCCGCCTCGAGCGACGCCTCGCGGCCCTCGGCCACCGCGGCCGCGACCTGCTCGGGCGACGTGACGTCGGCGTCGTACACGACGACGACCGACTCGTCGCCCTCGACGAGGTAGGTGCTCTCGCCGACGTCGGTGTAGCGCGTGGCGCCGATAGCGACGAGCACGTGCTCGGGGCTGCCGGCATCGCGCAGGTAGTGCCCCACCGGCTCCAGCGGTGTGTCGTCGGAGCCCATCTGGTGGTGCAGCCGGTCGATGATCCAGTCGAGCAGGACCTGGCCGTAGTAGGAGTACCCGACGACGGGGGAGTCCTGCCCGTAGGCGTGGGCCTGTCCGTCGCGGCGCAGGAAGCTGGCGATGCGCAGGGTCGCCGTGCGGCCGTCGTGGTCGAGCTCGGAGATACGGATCAGCGAGGCGGCGAGCCCCTTGGATGCCGGGCCCCAGTTCTTCTTCTCCGACAGCTTCTTGGCGTCGGGACGGCGGATCGAGCAGTCGTTGAACGCGCCGACCGCGACCGGCTCCAGCGAGCGGGCCATGCCGTCGTCGTCGTAGGACGCCCGGAACAGCACCGCGGCCTCGGGCTCGATCTGCAGGTTGAGCGGGACGTCGGACTCGGGCAGGCGCACCTCGTCCGACGACAGCGGGAACGTCTCGAGGTAGCTGCCGATGCCCGGCACGTAGAAGGGGAACACCCCCTTCGGGGCGTCGGGCGCGGTCACGACGGTGGCGAAGTCGCCCGCCTCTCCCGCCTGCTCGAGGTGGCCGGCGAAGTTACCCGCCACGCCGAAGCCGAACCAGCTGCGCGCGTCGCGCGGATCCCAGGTGAGCACCGGCCCACCCTAAGCAGCGGCGGCCCCGCCCCCTCGAGGGGGCGGGGCCGCGCAGCCGATCAGGAGCCGGCCTCAGTCGAGGGCACCCCGGGCCTCGGGGTTGAGCACGCCCCACGCGATGAGCTGGTCGGCGAGCTGGCTGGGCGCCTCGTCGTAGATGACGGCGAGGGTGCGCAGGTCGTCCTGGCGGATCGAGAGCACCCGGCCGTTGTAGTCGCCGCGCTGGGCCTGGATGGCGGCGGCGTAGCGGGCCAGCGGGCCGGCCTTCTCCGCCGGCACCTGGCCGAGTCGCTCGAGATCGATGATGAGCCGCTTGGGCGGCTCGGCGGTGACCGCGGGCGAGGAGTCGGGCAGCAGCTCGGACACCGGGACGCCGTAGAAGTCGGCGAGCTCGGCGAGCTTCTGCACGGTGACGGCGCGGTCGCCGCGCTCGTACGACCCGACCACGACCGCCTTCCAGCGGCCCTGGCTCCTCTCCTCGACGCCGTGCAGCGACAGCCCCTGCTGCTGGCGGATCGCGCGCAGGCGCGCCCCGAGCGCGCGTGCGTAGTCGGTGGCCATTCGTGTCCCTCCGTCTGGCCCGGAACGGGCGGATCGCATCCCCCAGATGTCACGCAGCGTAACGCCCGATCCACTCTGTGACCAGATCGGCCGTTCGGTGGACCCGTCCCGAGCACGAGGGGCACGCCGTCCGCCACGGGCAGCGACTGCGGCCGGTCGCGGTCCGTGGCGGCCCGCCCCGCGCCACCGGAGCGCCGGCCCGTCGGAGAGGTGGCCGACGACACCTGCCGGCACGGCCGGGCGGGTGCCCCCGCGGCGAGGGCGTCGGATAGGGTCGGGGCCGTTCGACCGACGTCCTTTAAGTCCGTCCTGTGAGGCGGGGAAGGAGGGGTCGCCACGATGTCCGCTGCCCGGACTCCTGACGACGCGCGCACCGTCCTCGACAGTGCCGAGATCGCCCGCGCCCTGACGCGCGTGGCCCACGAGATCGTCGAGCGCGCCAAGGGCGCCGACGACCTGGTCCTGCTCGGGATCCCGACCCGCGGGGCGTTCCTCGCCCGCCGTGTCGCCGAGCGCATCCGCGACATCGAGGGCGCCGACGTGCCCGTCGGGTCGCTCGACATCACGATGTACCGCGACGACCTGCGCCGGGCCCCGGCGCGCGCGCTGCTGCCCACCGAGATCCCGGCCGGCGGCATCGACGACAAGGTCGTCGTCCTCGTCGACGACGTCCTCTACAGCGGGCGCACGATCCGCGCCGCGCTCGACGCCATGAACGACATCGGGCGGCCGCGCGCCGTGCAGCTCGCGGTCCTCGTCGACCGCGGCCACCGCGAGCTGCCCATCCGCGCCGACTACGTCGGCAAGAACATCCCGACCTCCACCTCCGAGAAGGTGCTGGTCCTCGTCTCCGAGCACGACGGCGAGGACGCGGTCCTCATCGCCGGGCACGGCGGCGCCCGAGCGGAGGAGAACGCGTGAACCGGCACCTGCTCTCGGCGGCCGACCTCGACCGCGACGACGCCCTGCTCGTCCTCGACACGGCGGCCGAGCTCGCGTCCCTCACCGACCGGGCCGTGAAGAAGCTGCCCACGCTGCGCGGCCGCACGGTGGTCAACCTGTTCTTCGAGGACTCCACCCGCACGCGCATCTCGTTCGAGGCGGCGGCCAAGCGCCTGTCGGCCGACGTCATCAACTTCTCGGCCAAGGGCTCGAGCGTGTCGAAGGGCGAGAGCCTCAAGGACACCGCGCTCACGCTCGAGGCCATGGGCGCCGACGCCGTCGTCATCCGCCACCACGCCAGCGGCGCCCCGCACCGCCTCGCCCACTCCGGCTGGATCCAGGGCTCGGTCGTCAACGCCGGCGACGGCACGCACGAGCACCCCACGCAGTCGCTGCTCGACGCGTTCACGATGCGCCGCCACCTCGCGGGCGGCAAGGGCGACCTCGAGGGCCGTCGCATCACCATCGTCGGCGACGTGCTGCACAGCCGCGTCGCGCGCAGCAACGTCCTGCTGCTCGCCACGCTCGGCGCCGAGGTCACGCTCGTCGCTCCGCCCACACTGCTGCCGGTCGGCGTCGAGACCTGGCCGTGCGCCACGTCCTACGACCTCGACTCCGCGCTCAAGGACGCCGACGCCGTCATGATGCTGCGCGTCCAGCGCGAGCGGATGAACGCGTCGTTCTTCCCGAGCGCCCGCGAGTACAGCCGCCGCTACGGCCTCGACGCGCGCCGCATGGCGCTGCTGCCTGACCACGCGATCGTCATGCACCCCGGCCCGATGAACCGCGGCATGGAGATCGCGGCCGAGGTCGCCGACGCCGACCGCTCCGTGATCGTCGAGCAGGTCAGCAACGGCGTCAGCGTGCGCATGGCCGTGCTCTACCTGCTCCTCGGCGGCGCCCAGCTCGGCTCGCCGCTCGACCCCAGCTCCCAGCTCGAGACGGCGGAGGCCTGACATGCCCGACACCTACGTCATCCGGGGCGCGAAGGTCCTCGGCGGCGAGGCCCGCGACCTCGTGCTGCGCGACGGCGTGATCGCCGAGATCACGGCGTCAGGCGCGGCGAGCACGGAGGGCGCCGACGTCGTCGACGCGGCCGGCCTGATCGCGCTGCCCGGCCTGGTCGACCTGCACACCCACCTGCGCGAGCCCGGCCGCGAGGACGCCGAGACCGTCGAGTCCGGCACCCGCGCGGCCGCGCTCGGCGGCTTCACCGCGGTGCACGCGATGGCGAACACCTTCCCGGTCGCCGACACCGCCGGCGTCGTCGAGCAGGTGTGGCGGCTGGGCCGGGAGGCGGGGCACTGCGACGTCTACCCGGTGGGCGCCGTCACTGTCGGGCTCGCCGGCCGGCAGCTCGCCGAGCTGGGCGCGATGGCCGACTCGGCCGCCCGGGTGCGGGTCTTCTCCGACGACGGCATCTGCGTCAGCGACGCGGTGCTGATGCGGCGGGCGCTCGAATACGTGAAGGCGTTCGACGGGGTCGTCGCCCAGCACGCGCAGGAGCCGCGCCTGACCGAGGGCGCCCAGATGAACGAGGGCGAGCTCTCCGGCAGGCTCGGCCTCGCCGGCTGGCCCGCGGTCGCCGAGGAGGCGATCATTGCGCGCGACTGTCTGCTCGCCGCGCACGTCGACTCGCGGCTGCACATCTGCCACGTCTCGACGGCCGGCTCGGTGGAGATCATGCGCTGGGCCAAGGCCAAGGGCTGGGACGTCACCGCCGAGGTGTGCCCGCACCACCTGATCCTCACCGACGAGCTGGCCGCCACCTACGACCCGATCTACAAGGTCAACCCACCGCTGCGCAGCGCGTCCGACGTGGCGGCCCTGCGCGAGGGGCTCGCCGACGGCACGATCGACGCCGTCGCGACCGACCACGCGCCGCACCCCCACGAGGACAAGGACTGCGAGTGGGCCGCGGCCGCCTTCGGCATGCTCGGGCTCGAGACCGCGCTGTCGATCGTGCAGGAGACCATGGTCGACACCGGGCTGCTCGACTGGGCCGCCGTCGCCGACCGGATGTCCTTCACGCCCGCCCGCATCGGCCGGGTTGCCGACCACGGCCGGCCGCTCGAGCCGGGCGAGCCCGCGAACGTCGTGCTCTACGACCCCGCGGTGCGTCGTAGGGTCGAGCCCGGCGCGCTCGCCTCCCTGTCGCGCAACACGCCGTACCGGGGGATGGAGCTGCCCGGCCGCGTGGTCGCCACCTTCCTGCGCGGCGAGCCCACCGTCCTCGACGGCCGCATCGCCGACTGACGCTTACGGTTCGCTCCACCCGCACCAGGTGCGTGCCCAGCGAACCGTACGGGCCTGTGGGTATCACCCCGCGCGG
>JAIUOK010000041.1 GCA_020161245.1 Actinomycetota bacterium
GGAGCTGGCGGTGCGTGTGGAGTTCTTCGGCGACGAGATCGAGCGGCTGATGACGCTGCACCCGGTCACGGGTGAGGTGCTCAGCGACGACCCGGAGCTTTACGTCTTCCCCGCCTCCCACTACGTCGCCGGCCCCGAGCGGATGGAGCGGGCGATCGGCGGGATCGAGGCCGAGCTGACCGAGCAGCTGGGGGCGTTCGAGCGACAGGGCAAGCTGCTGGAGGCGCAGCGGCTGCGGATGCGGACGACGTACGACATCGAGATGATGCGGCAGATCGGGACATGCTCCGGGATCGAGAACTACTCGATGCACATCGACGGCCGCGGCCGCGGCTCGGCGCCGAACTGCCTGCTCGACTACTTCCCCGAGGACTTCGTGCTGGTGGTCGACGAGTCGCACGTCGCGGTGCCGCAGATCGGCGGGATGTACGAGGGCGACATGTCCCGCAAGCGCAACCTGGTCGACCACGGCTTCCGGCTGCCCAGCGCGATGGACAACCGGCCGCTGAAGTGGGAGGAGTTCCTCGAGCGCATCGGCCAGACCGTCTACCTGTCGGCGACGCCGGGCCCCTACGAGATGTCGCGGGTCGAGGGCGACACCGTCGAGCAGGTCATCCGTCCGACCGGCCTGGTCGACCCCGAGGTGGTCGTGAAGCCCACCAAGGGCCAGATCGACGACCTCATGGGCGAGATCCGCGCGCGCACCGAGCGCGACGAGCGGGTGCTGGTCACCACGCTCACCAAGAAGATGGCCGAGGACCTCACCGACTACCTGCTCGAGAACGGCATCCGGGTGCGCTACCTGCACTCCGAGGTCGACACGCTGCGGCGGATCGAGCTCCTGCGCGAGCTGCGGCTCGGGCTGTTCGACGTCCTGGTCGGCATCAACCTGCTGCGCGAGGGCCTCGACCTGCCCGAGGTCTCGCTGGTGGCGATCCTCGACGCCGACAAGGAGGGCTTCCTGCGGTCGGGCACGTCGCTGATCCAGACCATCGGGCGTGCGGCGCGCAACGTCAGCGGCCAGGTGCACATGTATGCCGACACGATCACCCCGTCGATGGCGACGGCCATCGAGGAGACCAACCGGCGCCGGGCCAAGCAGGTCGCCTACAACGAGGCCCACGGCATCGACCCCACGCCTCTGCGCAAGAAGATCGCCGACATCACCGACCTCATCGCCCGCGAGGAAGCCGACACCGACGAGCTGCTGGGCGGCTCGGGCCGCACCCAGTCGCGCGGCAAGGCTCCCGTGCCCGGGATGGGCTCGAGCGGCCGCGGCGACGGCGCCCTCGACGTCGCCGGCATGCCCGCCCGCGAGCTCGCCGAGCTCATCGGCTCGCTCACCGACCAGATGCACGCGGCTGCGGCCGAGCTGCAGTTCGAGGTCGCCGCGCGGCTGCGCGACGAGGTGTCGGAGCTGAAGAAGGAGCTGCGGCAGATGCAGGCGGCCGGCCACGCCTGATCCCCGCACCCCGGGGGTGCCGACGGGCTCGGGGCGCCCCCGGTTCTGACAGGATGCGGGGGCACGATCGCACCGGCACCCGAGCAGCAAGGACGTACGCGTGGACATCCCCGGCTGGGTCTGGGCCGCGACGATCGCGCTGTACGCCGTGCTGTTCGTCATCGACCTGCTCGTCGTGGGCCGGCGCCCCCACATCCCCAGCACCGCCGAGTGCGTGCGGTGGCTGAGCCTCTACGTCGGCATCGCGATCGCCTTCGGCCTGGCCATGTGGTGGTGGGCGGGCCGGGAGTACAGCGTCCAGTTCTTCGCCGGCTGGGTGACCGAGTACAGCCTGTCGGTGGACAACCTGTTCGTCTTCCTGCTCATCATGGCGCGCTTCTACGTGCCGCGGCCGCTCCAGCAGTCCGTCCTGATGTACGGCATCTTCATCGCGCTGGTGCTGCGGGCCATCTTCATCGTGCTGGGTGCTGCGGTGATCGCCCGCTACAGCTGGGTCTTCTACATCTTCGGCGCGTTCCTCATCTTCACGGCCATCAAGCTGGCCACCGAGGGGGAGACCGACGACGACGAGTACCAGGAGAACGCGCTGGTCCGCTGGGTGAGCCGGATCGTCCCGACCACACCCGACTTCCACGGTACGAGCCTGCGCACGATCATCGACGGCAAGAAGCTGTGGACCCCGATGCTGCTCGTGCTGCTGTCGCTGGGCACGACCGACCTCATCTTCGCGCTCGACTCGATCCCCGCGATCTTCGGCCTCACCCAGGAGGCCTACATCGTCTTCGCGGCGAACGTGTTCGCGCTCCTGGGCCTGCGGCAGCTGTACTTCCTGCTCGGCGATCTGCTCAACCGGCTGGTCTACCTGTCCATCGGACTGGCCGTCGTCCTCGGCTTCATCGGCGTCAAGCTCGTCCTCGAGGCCCTGCACACCAACTCGCTGCCGTTCCTCAACGGCGGGCAGCCGATCGGGGTGCCGGTGCCCTCGATCGGGTTCTCACTGGCCTTCATCGTGATCGTCCTCACGGTCACGACGGTCGCGAGCCTGATCGCGTCCCGGCGGCAGGACGCCGGGTCCGAAGCAGGTTAGGGTCGCCTCACCATGGAGATCACCACAGGCCTCTGGCTCGCCACGTTCCTCGGCATCCTGCTGCTCGTCGGCCTCGACTTCGTGACCGTCAGCAAGAAGCCCCACGAGGTGGGCTTCCGCGAGGCGCTGCTCTGGTCGATCTTCTACATCGGCCTGGCGGTCGTCTTCGGCGTCTGGGTGTGGGCCTCGTTCGGTTCGGACTTCGGCACCCAGTACTTCGCCGCCTACCTCGTCGAGAAGTCGCTGTCGGTCGACAACCTCTTCGTCTTCGTGATCATCCTGACCCAGTTCGCCGTGCCGTCGATCTACCACCAGCGCGTGCTGCTGGTCGGCGTCGTGCTGGCACTGGTGTTCCGCGGCATCTTCATCTACATCGGCGCCGCAGCCCTGGCGGCGTTCGCGTTCACCTTCGTGATCTTCGGCGCGATCCTCATCTGGACCGGCATCGGGCTGCTGCGCCACAAGGACGCCGACCCCAACCCGCAGGACAACTTCGTCGTCCGCAACGTGCGGCGCATCGTGCCGGTGACCGACGACTACGACGGCACGAAGCTGTTCACGCGGATCGACGGCAAGCGGCTGGCCACGCCGCTGTTCCTCGTCATGATCGCGATCGCCTCGACCGACCTGCTGTTCGCGCTCGACTCGATCCCGGCCACGTTCGGCGTGACGCAGGAGCCCTACCTCGTCTTCACAGCCAACGCGTTCGCCCTGCTCGGCCTGCGGGCGCTGTACTTCCTGCTCAAGGGGCTGCTCGACAAGCTGGTGTACCTGAGCACCGGTCTCGCGATCATCCTCATCTTCATCGGCGTGAAGCTGGTGCTGCTCTGGGCCCACGAGACGTGGCCCTCAGTGCCCAAGATCGAGACGTCGACGTCGCTGGTCGTCATCGGCGTCATCCTGCTCATCACCGGCCTCGCGAGCTGGTGGGCCGTGCGCAAGGACCCGACACGCACCGCCCATGCCGGCACCGTGACCGACCCCAAGCCGCGCTCCGACCACAAGGCCGAGCCGCCGCCTGACGCGCACTGACACAGCCGGGCCCGGCGCTCAGCTTCTGGACGCGGATCAGGAGTACGCAGCGGACAGCGCGTCCTCCGTCGGGCTGAACACGTCCCCGGAGGCGTCGGCCAGCGCCTTCGCTGCCGCCTGGTCGCCGGACGCCTCGATCTGCTCGAGCTGCGACGTCAGGTCGGTGAGCGCCGCCCGGTAGGCAGTGTCAGTGGCAGCGTCGGGGCACGGGGCGAGCGAGCCCGCGTCCTTCACGGCTGCCAGGGCATCGCCCGCGGCCTTCTTCACCTCGGCCGCCGACGCCGCCGAGCCCAGGGCGTCGAGCGAGGCCAGCACGGTGTTGCGGGCCGTGCCGTACTGCGCGGCCCAGCCTCCGATGACGGCGGCGACACTGGCGTCGCCGCTCGACGACGGGGAGGCCGTGGCGGCGCCGCTGCTCGTCGAGACGGCCGGCGAGCCGGTGCCCGCCGAGGTCGTGCTGGAGCCGGACCCGCTGCTGCCGCACGCGGCGAGGGCCGCCACGAGGGGCGCGGCGACGACGATCATGGTGGTTCGGGAGCGCCCGAGGCGCAGGGCTGTCGACATGCTCGCGCCCTGCCCCGTACCGGCCGCTTCATGCATGCGGGACATCACATCCCGGACACGTCACCAGCCGCGGTCGAGCCACTCCTGCAGGTGCGGCCGCTCGGCGCCGAGCGTGGTGTCCTTGCCGTGGCCGGGGTACACCCAGGTCTCGTCCGGCAGCGCGTCGAACAGCTTGGTCGTGACGTCGGCGTACAGCGATGCGAAGCGGTCGGCGTCGCCCCAGGTGTTGCCCACGCCCCCGGGGAAGAGGGAGTCGCCCGTGAAGACGTGCGGCGCGCCGGTGGGGTCGTCGTAGACGAGCGCCACCGACCCGGGCGTGTGGCCGCGCAGGTGCACCACGCGCAGCCGGGCGTCGCCGACGGCGACCTCGTCGCCCTCGGACAGGGTGCGCGTGACCGGCACCTCGATGTCGCCGGCGTCGTCCGCGTGCGCGAGGTGCTCGGCGCCGGTGGCCTCGAGGACCTCCGCCGTGGCCTGCCAGTGGTCGCGGTGCCCGTGCGTGGTGACGACCGCGTCGAGGCCGTCCTCTCCGACGAGCTCGAGCAGCCGGTCGCCGTCGGCAGCGGCGTCGAGCAGCACCTGGCGGCCGGTGCGGGTGCAGCGCAGCAGATAGGCGTTGTTGTCGTAGGGCCCGACAGCCAGCTTGCTGATCACGAGGTCGCGCAGCTCGTGCACCGCGGCAGGCCCGCCGACGGTCACGTTCCCGGTGTAGGTCACGGGACGATCCTGCCTGGCCCGCGCGGGGCTCACCAGGGCGGGGGCTCCGGCGGGTCGCCGCCGTCGGCGGCGCGCACCGTCGGACCGGCGCCGCGGCCCAGGCGCCAGGCCAGCACCTCGGCAGGCGCACCGACCACGTCGGTGCCCCCGGTGCGCGCCTCGATCCAGGCCAGGGCGCGGTCGACGAACCCCGGCGGCCAGTCGTGGGGGCCGTAGTCGAGCCCGAGGTCGACGTGGTGGATCTCGACCTCGCGCAGCCGGGCCCAGGCCAGCTCGCGGGCGGGGGTGTCCGGGCCGCCGACGGGCTCCTCGGCGCCGAAGTACACCAGCCGGTCGAGCGCCTCGTCGTCGGCGTCGGCCAGGCCGGCCAGGGCCGCATCCAGCGCCTCGGCGCTCGCCGCCACGAGCGTTCGCAGCTGGGGGCCGGGCAGCGCGGCGGCCGACTCGATCCCCTCGGCACGGTCCTGCACCGAGGCGTACATGGGGGAGGGCACCCCGGTGCGGGCCCAGCCCACCAGCCGCACGAGCGCCTCGGCGTTGCGGGCGATGTGGCCCGCGGTGTCGGCCCGGGTCCACCCGGGCAGCAGCGACGGCTCCCGCCACGCTGCGTCGCCGAGCGGTTCCAGGGAGTCGAGCAGGCGGCCCGTGGCGGCCTCGAGGGCCGCCAGATCGGCCCGGAGGGCGTCGCGCGAGGTGGGTCCGGTCACATCCCGACGCTAGCGCCGGCATCCGACGGTCGGCCGGGAATGTGGCTGTCGGTGGTCCTCGTTAGCCTGGTCCGCGGTCGGCGGTGCACCCCGGGTGCGCCTGCCGCCCGCCGCACGCAGACCACCCACGCCGCCCGACCGAACCCCTTGGCAGAACAGGACCCCTCGTGGCCGACCGTCTCGTCGTCCGCGGCGCCCGAGAGCACAACCTCAAGGACGTCAGCCTCGACCTCCCGCGCGACGCGATGATCGTCTTCACCGGCCTGTCCGGCTCGGGCAAGTCGTCGCTGGCGTTCGACACGATCTTCGCCGAGGGGCAGCGGCGCTACGTCGAGAGCCTGTCCTCCTACGCCCGGCAGTTCCTCGGGCAGATGGACAAGCCCGACGTCGACTTCATCGAGGGCCTCTCGCCCGCGGTCTCGATCGACCAGAAGTCGACCAGCCGCAACCCGCGCTCCACCGTCGGGACGATCACCGAGGTGTACGACTACCTGCGCCTGCTCTACGCGCGCGCCGGCCGGCCGCACTGCCCCGAGTGCGGACGTCCCATCTCCCGGCAGACCCCGCAGCAGATCGTCGACCGGGTGCTGGAGCTCGAGGCGGGCGCCCGCTTCCAGGTGCTCGCCCCGGTCGTGCGCGAGCGCAAGGGCGAGTACGCCGACCTCTTCCGTCAGCTGCAGACCCAGGGCTTCTCGCGTGCGCGCGTCGACGGCGTCGTGCACTCCCTGGCCGAGCCGCCGACGCTGAAGAAGCAGGAGAAGCACACCATCGAGGTGGTCGTCGACCGCCTGCAGGTCAAGGCCGACGCCAAGCGCCGCCTCACCGACTCCATCGAGACCGCGCTGCGCCTGTCCGGGGGCCTGGTCACCCTCGACTTCGTCGACCTGCCCGAGGACGACCCCCACCGCGAGCGGATGTTCTCCGAGCACCTCGCCTGCCTCTACGACGACCTGTCGTTCGAGGAGCTCGAGCCCCGGTCGTTCTCCTTCAACTCCCCGTTCGGCGCCTGCCCCGACTGCTCGGGCCTGGGCACCCGGATGGAGGTCGACCCCGACCTCGTCGTGCAGGACGGCTCGATGACCCTCGCCGAGGGCGCGATCGGGCCGTGGTCCAGCGGGCACATCAGCGACTACTTCGAGCGGCTGCTCGAGGCGCTCGGCGACGAGCTCGGGTTCACCCTCGACACCGCGTGGGACGACCTGTCGCCGAAGGCGCGCAAGGCGATCCTCTTCGGCCACAGCACCCAGGTGCACGTGCGCTACAAGAACCGCTACGGGCGCCAGCGCAGCTACCACACGGCGTTCGAGGGCGCGATCCCGTACGTGCAGCGCCGCCACGCCGAGGCCGACAGCGACACCAGCCGCGAGCGCTTCGAGGGGTACATGCGCGAGGTCCCGTGCCCGGCGTGCAAGGGGGCCCGCCTCAAGCCGGTCGTCCTCGCCGTCACCCTCGGCGGCCGCTCGATCGCCGACGTCGCGTCGATGCCGATCGGCGACTGCGCGGAGTTCCTGGCCACGCTCGACCTCTCCCCGCGCGAGAAGCAGATCGCCGAGCGCGTCCTCAAGGAGGTCAACGAGCGCCTGCGCTTCCTCGTCGACGTCGGCCTCGACTACCTCAGCCTCGACCGCCCTGCCGGCACCCTGGCCGGCGGGGAGGCGCAGCGCATCCGGCTGGCCACGCAGATCGGGTCCGGCCTCGTCGGTGTCCTCTACGTCCTCGACGAGCCCAGCATCGGGCTCCACCAGCGCGACAACCGCCGGCTCATCGAGACCCTCGTGCGCCTGCGCGAGCTCGGCAACACCCTCATCGTCGTCGAGCACGACGAGGACACCATCAAGCAGGCCGACTGGGTCGTCGACATCGGACCGGGCGCGGGGGAGCACGGCGGCCAGGTGGTCGTCTCGGGCACCGTGCAGGAGCTGCTCGACCACCCCGACTCGATGACCGGGGCGTACCTGTCGGGCCGCCGCCGCATCGAGGTGCCGGCGGTCCGCCGTCCGCGCACCCCTGGCCGCGAGCTCACCGTCGAGGGGGCGCGTGAGCACAACCTCAAGGGCGTCGACGTCACGTTCCCGCTCGGCATGTTCGTCGCGGTCACGGGCGTCAGCGGCTCGGGCAAGTCCACGCTGGTCAACGACATCCTCTACACGACGCTCGCGCGCGAGCTCAACGGCGCCCGCGGCGTGCCCGGCCGCCACAAGCGGGTGCGCGGGCTCGAGCACCTCGACAAGGTCGTCCACGTCGACCAGAGCCCCATCGGGCGCACGCCGCGGTCGAACCCCGCCACCTACACCGGCGTCTTCGACCACATCCGCAAGCTGTTCGCCGAGACCCCCGAGGCGAAGATGCGCGGCTACCTGCAGGGCCGCTTCTCCTTCAACGTCAAGGGCGGCCGCTGCGAGGCGTGCTCCGGAGACGGCACGATCACCATCGAGATGAACTTCCTGCCCGACGTGTACGTGCCCTGCGAGGTCTGCCACGGCGCGCGCTACAACCGCGAGACCCTCGAGGTGCACTTCAAGGGCAGGACCATCGCCGAGGTCCTCGACATGCCGATCGAGGAGGCGCTCGAGTTCTTCGAGGCCGTCCCCCCGATCGCCCGCCACCTGCGCACGCTCGTCGACGTCGGCCTCGGCTACGTGCGGCTCGGCCAGCCGGCCACCACCCTGTCCGGCGGCGAGGCCCAGCGCGTCAAGCTGGCCTCCGAGCTGCAGAAGCGGTCGACCGGCCGCACGGTCTACGTGCTCGACGAGCCCACCACCGGCTTGCACTTCGAGGACATCCGCAAGCTGCTCGGCGTGCTGCACTCGCTGGTCGACAAGGGCAACTCGGTCCTGGTCATCGAGCACAACCTCGACGTCATCAAGACCGCCGACTGGGTCGTGGACATGGGGCCCGAGGGCGGCGTGCGCGGCGGCACCGTGGTGGCCGAGGGCACGCCCGAGGAGGTCGCCGCCGTCGCGGCGTCGCACACGGGCGGCTTCCTCCGGGAGATCCTGTCGGTTGAAGCGGAAACTAAACCCGCACGCCGGACGTCCGGACGGAAGACGGCGGGGACGTCCCGCCGCGGCCGCGGCGCTGCCTAGCGCCTCGGCCACCGCCCGAGCCGCACCGTGCACCGGCTGACTACCCGCCCCGGACGAGGAGTACCGATGACCACGACCGACCTCACGCCCGACTCGCAGGCCCCCGGATCGGGGGACAAGGCCGGACCTTCCCGGCGCACCGTGCTGCTCACCACCGGCACCGTCGTCGCCGCAGCCGCGGTCACGGCCGCCTGCGGCTCGAGCTCCGACGGCGCCGGGAGCACCACCACGGCCGGCGGGGGCGGCTCGTCGAGCACCGCCTCCTCGGGCGGCGGCGCGGGCACGACGGTGAGCGCGGCCGACGTCCCCGTCGGCGGGGGAGTGATCCTCAAGGACGTCCGCGTGGTCGTCACCCAGCCGACCGCCGGCACCTACAAGGGGTTCACAGCGGTGTGCACGCACCAGGGCTGCATCGTCTCCGACGTCAAGGACGGCTCGATCGACTGCGCGTGCCACGGCTCGAAGTTCTCGGCCGCCGACGGCTCCGTGCAGCAGGGCCCGGCCACCGGCGCGCTGGCCGAGGTGACGGTCAGCGAGGCCGGCGGCACCATCACCATCAGCTCGTAGCACCACGACAGGAGGCGGCCCGCCCGTGGCGGACCCAGCGACCTACCGGCCGGCGCCGGGCGAGATCCCCGACTCGCCCGGCGTCTACCGGTTTCGCGACCACCACGGCCGGGTCGTCTACGTCGGCAAGGCCAAGAGCCTGCGCAGCAGGCTGAGCAGCTACTTCCAGGACATCGCGGCGCTGCATCCGCGCACGCAGGCGATGGTCACCACCGCGTCGTCGGTCGACTGGGTCACCGTCGGCACCGAGGTGGAGGCGCTGCAGCTGGAGTACTCCTGGATCAAGGAGTACGACCCACGGTTCAACGTCCGCTACCGCGACGACAAGAGCTACCCCTACCTCGCCGTGACGCTCGACGAGGAGTACCCGCGCATCACCGTCATGCGCGGCGCCAAGCGCAAGGGCGTGCGCTACTTCGGTCCCTACGCGCATGCCTGGGCCATCCGCGAGACCGTCGACCTGCTCCTGCGCGTCTTCCCCGCGCGCACCTGCAGCGCCGGGGTGTTCAAGCGGGCCGGGCAGATCGGCCGCCCCTGCCTGCTCGGCTACATCGGCAAGTGCTCCGCGCCCTGCGTCGGCCGGGTCGACGCCGAGGAGCACCGCCGCATCGTCGAGGACTTCTGCGCATTTCTGTCGGGGCAGACCGCCGCCTACACCCGGCGCATCGAGCGCGAGATGAAGGCGGCCGCCGCCGAGCTCGACTACGAGCGCGCCGCGCGGCTGCGCGACGACCTCCGGGCTCTCGAGCGGGCGCTGGAGAAGAACGCGGTAGTCCTCGGCGACGGCACCGACGCCGACGTCCTGGCGCTGGCGGAGGACGAGCTCGAGGCGGCCGTGCAGGTCTTCCACGTGCGCGGCGGGCGCATCCGCGGCCAGCGGGGCTTCGTGGTCGAGAAGGTCGAGGACGTCACGACCGCCGACCTCGTCGAGCACCTGCTGCAGCAGCTCTACGGCGACCAGGCCGCCGACGCCGTCCCGCGCGAGATCCTCGTGCCGGTGCTGCCCCACGACGCCGAGAGCGCGGTCTCGTGGCTGTCGGGGCTGCGGGGCAGCAACGTCGACCTGCGGGTGCCGCAGCGGGGCGACAAGAAGGACCTGCTCGAGACCGTCGCGCGCAACGCCGGCCAGGCGCTCGCGCTGCACAAGACACGGCGGGCCGGCGACCTCACCTCGCGCAGCCAGGCGCTCGAGGAGCTGCAGGAGGCGCTCGGGCTGCCCGAGGCCCCGCTGCGGATCGAGTGCGTCGATGTCAGCCACCTGCAGGGCAGCGATGTCGTGGCGAGCCTCGTGGTCTTCGAGGACGGACTGGCCCGCAAGTCCGAGTACCGCCGCTTCGCCATCCGCGGCGCGGCCGGCGACGGGATCAGCGACGACACCCGCTCCATCGCCGAGGTGGTCACCCGGCGCTTCCGGCGCCTGCTGGAGGAGCGGCAGGACGTCGGAGACGACGGGCTGCCCGGCATCGACCCCGTCACCGGCCGGCCGCGCAAGTTCGCCTACCCGCCCAATCTGTTCGTCGTCGACGGCGGCCAGCCCCAGGTCGAGGCGGCGCAGGCGGCGCTGTCCGAGCTCGGCGTCACCGACGTCGCCGTCGTGGGCCTGGCCAAGCGGCTCGAGGAGGTCTGGGTCCCCGGCGACCCGGACCCGGTGATCCTGCCCCGCACGTCCGAGGGGCTCTACCTCCTCCAGCGGGTGCGCGACGAGGCCCACCGCTTCGCCATCGCCTACCAGCGCCAGAAGCGCGGCAAGCGGATGATCGAGTCGATCCTCGACGACGTTCCCGGCCTGGGCGAGGCCCGCAAGAAGGCGGTGCTGCGGCAGTTCGGGTCGCTCAAGAGGCTGCGCGCGGCGACCGTCGAGGAGCTGGTCACGGTGCCCGGGGTGGGGCCCACCGTCGCCCGGGCCATCGTCGACGCGCTTGCTGCCGACACCCCGGCCCCCGCCGTCAACGTCACCACCGGCGAGATCCTCGACTGAGTGGCGCACGGCCGCGCGGGTACCGGTGTGCCAGGCTTCGACCAGCACCTGCACCTCGGAGGATGACGTGACGCCCGGCTTCGAGCTCGTCCTGGTCAGCGGCATGTCCGGCGCCGGCCGGTCCACCGCGGCGCGCGCCCTCGAGGACCTCGGCTGGTTCGTCATCGACAACCTCCCGCCCGAGCTGCTGCCCGGCGCGGTGGCGCACGTGTCGGCGTCGGCCGACGTCGAGCGCCTCGCCGTGGTCGTCGACGTGCGCGGCCGACGGATGTTCGAGGACCTCTCCGGCGCGTTGGAAACGGTGATGGCCGAGGGCGTCGATCTGCGGGTGCTGTTCCTCGAGGCCGGCGACAACGAGCTGGTCCGCCGGTTCGAGAGCAGCCGCCGGCCGCACCCGCTGCAGGGGGAGCGCGGCATCCTCGACGGCCTGGTGCGCGAGCGGGCCCTCCTCGGCGATCTGAGGGCCCGCGCCGACCTCGTCATCGACACGTCGAACCTCAACGTCCACGATCTGCGCCGCAAGATCGACGCGGCCTTCGGCGAGGCCGACCGCGTGCAGCTGCGCGCCACCGTGATGTCGTTCGGCTTCAAGTACGGGCTGCCGCTTGACGCCGACATCGTCAACGACGTGCGCTTCCTGCCCAACCCGCACTGGGTGCCCGAGCTCCGTCCGCTGTCGGGCCTCGACGCCGAGGTCAGCGACTACGTCACCGCCCTGCCCGATGCCCGGGAGTTCCTCGACCGCATGGCCGGGATGCTCGACCTCGTCTCCGACGGCTACCTGCGCGAGGGCAAGCGCTACGTCACCATCGCGATCGGCTGCACCGGCGGCAAGCACCGCAGCGTGGCCATGGCCGAGAACCTCGCCGCGCGCCTGGTGAAGGTCGGCGTGGAGGTGCTGGTCGTCCACCGCGATCTGGGCCGCGAGTGAGCACGTCGCTCGCCGGGCCCTCCGGCCGACGCGGCCCGCGCAGCTCGGGCCCGGCGGTCGTCGCCCTCGGCGGGGGACACGGTCTGGCCGCGAGCCTGCGGGCCCTGCGACGCGTCACCGACGATGTCACCGCCGTGGTGGCCGTCTCCGACGACGGCGGCTCGAGCGGCCGGCTGCGCAAGCAGTTCGACGTCGTCCCTCCCGGCGACCTGCGGATGGCGCTGGCCGCGCTCTGCGGCGACGACACGTGGGGCCGCACCTGGTCGCGCGTCGTCCAGCACCGCTTCGCCGGCGACGGCGACCTCGCCGGCCACTCGCTCGGCAATCTGCTCATCACGGCGCTGTGGGAGGAGACCGGCGACATCGTGACGGGGCTCGACTGGGTCGGCGCGCTGCTCGGGGCGCACGGCCGCGTGCTGCCGGTGGCGACCGTCCCGCTCGAGGTGGTCGCCGACGTCGCGGGGCTGCACCCGGACCACCCCGAGGTGCTCGAGCGCGTCGTCGGGCAGGTCGAGGTGGCCACCACGCGCGGGCAGGTGAAGTCGCTGCGCCTCGAGCCGTCCGACGCGCCCGCCTGCCCCGAGGCCGTGCAGGCGATCCGGGGCAGCCAGGCCGTCGTCCTCGGCCCCGGCTCGTGGTTCACCAGCGTGCTCGCGCCGCTGCAGGTGCGCGGCATCGGCGACGCGGTCTGCCAGGCGAAGCGCGTCGTCGTCGTGCTCAACCTCGCCGCGCAGCCGGGGGAGACCAGCGGCTTCAGCCCGCACCAGCACCTGCAGGTGCTCGCCGACCAGATGCCGGGCCTCACGGTCGAGACCGTGCTCGCCGACCCCGACCACGTCGACGAGGTCGACGCCCTCGCCGCCGCGGCCCGCGCGCTCGGCGCCCGGGTCGTGCTGGCCCCCGTGGCCTCGCGCGACGGGTCTGCCCGCCACGACGTCGACCTGCTCGCCAGCGCCCTCGGCGGCGTCCTGGCGTAGCGGGTCCCGCGGCTACGCTCGGCGGCGCCGCGGGACCTCCGCGAGCTACGGCAGCCGGATCGCCAGCACCTTGTCGCCCAGCGCCGAGACGTCGTCGGCCAGCTGCCGGGCGAAGGCGTGCTCCTCCGGCGACAGGCCGCCGAGGTCGACGACGTAAGTCGTGCCGCGCTTGGTCTGCAGCGTGGAGTACGTCGCGCCGTACGACCCGAGCAGCGAGGTCACGTAGGACTTCGCCGACCCTTGGACGCTGATGACGAGGGCGTCGCGCAGCGGCACGTCGGCGCCGGCGGGCTCCGCCTGCACCTTGGCGGTGGTCGCGGCCTTGAGCGCCGCCGACGACGCGCGCTGCGTGGCGGCCCGCTCGAGGGCGTTGCGCAGCATGCCGGACGTGCCCTCGGTGAACGCCCGGTAGTTCGGGTCGCTCGCGAACAGCACGACCCGGCCCCGCCCCGCCGGCTCGTCCACGACGTCGACCGCGCCACGCAGCTCGTCGGCGCCGGAGGCGTAGCCGCTGATGAACCAGTCGGGGTCGCCGGTGCCCGGGAAGACGACGGCGGCCGTGGCCGGCGTCGGCGTGCGCCAGACGTCGTCGTACTCGTACATCGTGTAGGCGGTCGTGCCGAGGCCGGTTCCGAGCGCGCCCGGCTTCACCTGGACGCGCACGAGCGAGCCGGGCACGTCGGACGTGGCCGGCGTGTACGTCGCCGTCGTGAGGCCCAGCGTCGTCGCGATGCGGGCGGACTCGCGCAGGGCGATGAGCGTGCCGCCCTCGAGCACCCACTGGGTCAGCGCCTTCTTCCCCTTGTTGCCCAGCTGCTGCACCGCGGTCTTCAGCGAGCCGTCGCCCATGACGAGCACGTCGACGCCCGCGAGGCTGCCGGCAGCGATCGCGCCGCCGTCGGTCTCGGTCCAGGCCTGGCCCAGGCGCTCCTTGAGGTACCAGCGCATCCAGCCCGCGGACTCGAACGCGCGGCCGCTCGCGGTGCCCACCTCCCACAGCGCGACCTTCGGCGCCGCGGCCAGCGGCCGCGTGCCGGGATCGGCGACGGTGACGTCCAGCTTGGTCGCCGTGGGGGCGAGCACCAGGCCGGAGCGCCCGCCGTCGACGTTGTTGAGCAGTGGCGCGCTCCACGCAGTCACGTCGTAGAAGTACGGGAACGGCACGTACGGGTCCTCGTGCAGCATCGCGTGGATCCAGTGCTTCTGGTACTGCGCCAGCGGGATCCAGTAGGTGCCTGCCGGCAGCGTCGTCGACGCCGCAGGACGTCCGTAGGCCTTGTAGTCCGCCACGGTCAGTTCCGCGGTGAGGCGGTACACGTCGACGTCCATACGCTGCAGACGGCGCACGGTGCGGGCCACGAGGTCGGCCTTCGCGGGGTCGTCGGCGCGCAGGAAGTAGTGGCGCACGAGGTCGGTCGGCACTTGCTGGGTTATGCCGGTGCCCTCGTAGTAGAGCTGGTTCGGCTCGACGATCCCGGCTGCGCCGTCCGCCTTGGCCTGGACGAACTCGCCGCGCCACTCCGTCAGCAGGCCGCGGCCCTGCAGCGCCGCCGCCGACAGCGTCGCCCAGATCGCCGTGTACTGCTCCTGCACGCGTACGGAGGCCTTGTCGCCGTTGTGCTTCTCGAACGTCATGCCGGCGGCGTTGAAGCCCGCGGCAGGCACGGTGTCGCCGTAGCCCATGTAGAAGAGGTCGTAGGTGCTGCCGTTGAAGTACTTGTACTTGAACCGCGCGAAGGCGCTCTGCATCGCCGGCCCGTAGGTGCCGTAGATCCAGGTCAGCGGCGCCTCGCCAACCTCGTGGTAGACGGGGTCGGCGTTCGGCGGGAAGAAGTAGCCCTTGGTGCCCATCTCGTGGACGTCCATGAATACCTGCCCGGGGAGGCGGCGCAGCAGCTCGATCTTGCTGTCGGTCTCGGGCTGGGTGCGGGCGAACCAGTCGCGGTTCATGTCGAAGCCCAGCGCGTTGCGCCGGGTGTCGAGCTCGCGGCCGTCGGGGTTCTGGGTCGGCAGCACGATGACGACGGCCCGCTGGCGGATCTGCTCCGCCGCGCAGTCGGTGCGGGCCGCCAGCTCGTACAGGACGCGCAGCCCGGCGTCGGCGCCCGACTCCTCGTTGCCGTGCACGTTGCCGGCGACGTAGAGCACCTGCGGCGTCGTGAGCATCAGCTCGTCGACCGTCGCCTGCGGTGTGGCGGGGTCGCGGAGCTGCCTGATGTTCTCCGACAGCTGGGCCAGGCCCGCTTCAGACGTCCACGCCGGGTCGCCGACGGCGGCGTAGCGGATCGCCCGGTTCAGCACCGAGTAGCCGACGACGCCGTCCTGCACGCGGGGGCTGGCCTGGGCGAGCGCCGTCAGGTACTGGTCGGACTCAGCGGTGGTCACGTCGCGGGTGCCGAGGGGGAAGCCGAGCACCGACGTCGGGGTGGGCACCCCCGGGTCGACGGCCGCGGGACCGAACGGGTCGCAGGACGCGGGGGCGGCGGCCGACGCCGTGGCGACCGGCGCGACGAGCCCGGCCACGAGGGCGGCAGCTGCGGTGGACAGGGCGAGGGTGCGGATGCGCACGGACAGCCTCTCGTCGGGCGGCCAGGAACGGCCGACGGGCAGGGCCGCGGCAGCGGCTTGGGTCCGGAACGATCACGGGGGCGCGAGCGTTACGCGCGGGACACCCTCAGGCGCCGGCAGGGGACAGGGCCGGGCGGGAGGGTGTTTGACGCGGGTGGCAGGATTCCGGCCATGGCGATGACGGCGCAGGTCAAGGACGAGCTCGCACGCCTCAAGGTGACCAAGCCCTGCTGCCGCAAGGCGGAGGTGTCGTCGGTCCTCAGGTTCGCCTCGGGCCTGCACCTCGTGGGCGGCCGCATCGTCATCGAGGCCGACCTCGACACCGCGGCCGCCGCGCGGCGCCTGCGCAAGGACATCGCCGAGGTGTTCGGCCACTCCAGCGAGATGGCGGTCATCCACCCCGGGGGCCTGCGCAAGGGCAACCGCTACCTGGTCCGCGTCCACGCCGACGGAGAGCAGCTCGCCCGCCAGACCGGTCTTGTCGACGCGAGCGGCCGCCCGGCACGGGGTCTGCCGACCGCCATCGTCAACGGCTCGCTGTGCGACTCCGAGGCTGCCTGGCGCGGGGCCTTCCTCGCTCATGGCTCGCTGACCGAGCCGGGCCGCAGCTCGGCCCTCGAGGTCACCTGCCCCGGGCCCGAGGCGGCCCTGGCGCTGTCGGGCGCCGCTCGCCGACTCGGCATCGCGGCCAAGCCGCGCGAGGTGCGCGGCGTCGACCGCGTGGTGATCCGCGACGGCGACGCCATCGCCGCGCTCCTGACCCGTCTCGGCGCCCACGAGTCGGTCCTGGCGTGGGAGGAGCGGCGGATGCGCCGCGAGGTGCGCGCCACCGCCAACCGCCTCGCCAACTTCGACGACGCCAACCTGCGCCGCTCCGCCCGCGCGGCCGTCGCGGCCGGTGCGCGCGTGCAGCGGGCGCTGGAGATCCTCGGCGACGAGGTGCCCGACCACCTCGCCGACGCCGGCAAGCTGCGCATGGAGCACCAGCAGGCCTCCCTCGAGGAGCTCGGCGCCCTGGCCGACCCGCCGATGACCAAGGACGCCATCGCCGGCCGCATCCGCCGGCTGCTCGCCCTGGCCGACAAGCGGGCCGCGGAGCTCGGCATCCCCGACACCGAGGCCGGCATCCCGGCCGATCTCGTCGACGCCGACTGACGCCCGCCGGCCCCCTGAGGCGAGGCCCTGCGGTGTGAGCGCTGGCACTACCCGCGAGTAACGCGAGCGCCAGCAACCGCTTACGCGCGTCCGATAGGGTCGAGTCAGTCACGGCGGGCCAGAACCCCGTGCCCGACGTGCGAACCAGTGCCGGCAACGATGCCGGCTGTCGTCCTCGGACCTAGGGACTCTCCAGTGACCGTTCGTGTGGGCATCAACGGCTTCGGCCGCATCGGCCGCAACTTCTACCGCGCTCTCGCCGCCTCGGGCGCGGACGTCGAGGTCGTGGCGGTGAACGACCTCACCGACAACGCGACTCTCGCGCACCTGCTCAAGTACGACTCGATCCTCGGCCGCTTCCCCGAGACGGTGAAGGCCACCGAGGACGCGATCCTCGTCGGCGACAAGAAGATCGTCGCCCTCGCCGAGCGCGACCCGGCTGCACTGCCGTGGGGCGACCTCGGCGTCGACATCGTCGTGGAGTCGACCGGCTTCTTCACCGACGCCAGCAAGGCTGCGGGCCACATCGCCGGCGGCGCCAAGAAGGTCATCATCTCCGCGCCCGCCAAGGGCGAGGACGCCACGATCGTCATGGGCGTCAACCAGGACATCTACGACCCGGCGTCGCACAACATCATCAGCAACGCGTCCTGCACGACCAACTGCCTCGCCCCGATGGCCAAGGTCATCAACGACGAGTTCGGCATCGTGCACGGCCTCATGACGACGATCCACGCCTACACCAACGACCAGGTCATCCTCGACTACCCGCACAAGGACCTGCGCCGCGCGCGTGCCGCCGCCACCAACATGATCCCCACCAGCACCGGCGCGGCGAAGGCCATCGGCCTCGCGCTCCCGGAGCTCAAGGGCAAGCTCGACGGCTACGCGATGCGCGTGCCCGTGCCCACCGGCTCGGCCACCGACCTCACCGTCACGCTGTCGCGCGAGGTGTCCGAGGCCGACATCAACGCCGCCATCAAGGCTGCGGCCGAGGGCCCGCTCAAGGGCATCCTCGAGTACACCGAGGACCCGATCGTCTCGTCCGACATCGTCACCTCGCCCGCGTCCTGCATCTTCGACGCCGGCATCACCAAGGTGATCGGCAACAGCGCCAAGGTGCTCGGCTGGTACGACAACGAGTGGGGCTACAGCAACCGCCTCGTCGACCTCGTCCAGTACGTCGGCAAGTCCCTCTAGATCGCCCAGGGACCAGCCATCGTGAAGACGATCGACGACCTCGACGTCGCCGGTCGCCGGGTCCTCGTGCGGGCGGACTTCAACGTCCCGCTCGAGGACGCCGGCGACGGCACCCGTCGCATCACCGACGACGGCCGCATCCGCGCCGCGCTGCCGACGATCTCGGCACTGCGCGAGCGCGGTGCGCGCGTCGTCCTCGTCGCCCACCTCGGCCGCCCCAAGGGCGAGGCCAAGCCCGAGCTCTCGCTCGCGCCGGTCGCCGCCCGCCTCGGCGAGCTGCTGGGCACCGACGTCGCGTTCGCGCACGACGTCACCGGCCCCTCCGCGCAGGCAGCGGTCGGCGGTCTCGGCGACGGCGACGTCGCCCTGCTCGAGAACGTGCGCTACGACGCCCGCGAGACCAGCAAGGACGCCGCCGAGCGCGGTGCCCTCGCTGCGGAGCTCGCGTCGCTGGCCGACGTGTTCGTCAGCGAGGGTTTCGGCGTCGTGCACCGCGAGCAGGCCAGCGTCACCGACGTCGCGCGGCTGCTGCCGCACGCCGCCGGCTCGCTCGTGCTCTCCGAGGTCACCGTGTTCCGCAAGGTGCTCGGCGACCCCGACCGCCCCTACGCGGTCGTCCTCGGCGGCTCGAAGGTCAGCGACAAGCTCGGCGTCATCAACAACCTGCTGCAGTCGGTCGACAAGCTGCTCATCGGCGGCGGGATGTGCTTCACCTTCCTCGCCGCCCAGGGCTACGGCGTCGGCTCGTCGCTGCTCGAGGCCGACCAGGTCGACACGGTGAAGGGCCTCATCGCGACGGCCGAGGAGCGGGGCGTCGACCTCGTCCTGCCGGTGGACGTCGTCGTCGCGACCGCGTTCTCGGCCGATGCCGAGCACAAGGTCGTCGCGGCCGACTCGATCGACGACGGCTGGATGGGCCTCGACATCGGCCCCAACAGCCGCGAGCTGTTCGCCCGCGCGCTCGCCGACGCCCGCACGGTCGTCTGGAACGGGCCGATGGGCGTGTTCGAGATGGCGCCGTACGCCGAGGGCACCCGCGCGGTAGCCGAGGCGATCACGCGGGTCGACGGACTTACCGTCGTCGGCGGCGGCGACTCGGCCGCCGCGGTGCGCCTGCTCGGCATCGACGAGTCCGGCTTCTCCCACATCTCCACCGGCGGCGGCGCCTCGCTCGAGTTCCTCGAGGGACGCACTCTCCCCGGCATCGCCGTCCTGGAGGACTGATATGGCAACCGCCCGCCTGCCGCTCATGGCCGGCAACTGGAAGATGAACCTCAACCACCTCGAGGCCATCGCGGTCGTGCAGAAGCTCGCCTTCGCGCTCACCGAGGAGGACCTCAAGGCGGTCGAGGTGGCGGTGCTGCCGCCGTTCACCGACATCCGCTCGGTGCAGACCCTCGTCGACGCCGACAAGCTCGACATCAAGTACGGCGCGCAGGACGTGTCCACCGCCGACAAGGGCGCCTACACCGGCGAGATCAGCGGCGCGATGCTGGCCAAGCTCGGCTGCACCTTCGTCGTCGTCGGGCACTCGGAGCGCCGCCAGTACCACGCGGAGACCGACGAGGTCGTGGCCGCCAAGGCCCAGGCCGCGTACCGCCACGAGCTGACGCCGATCGTGTGCGTCGGCGAGGGGCTCGACATCCGCCAGGCCGGCACGCACGTCGAGTACACGCTGGCCCAGGTCGAGGGCTCGCTCGCGGGGATCACCCCCGAGCAGGCCGAGACCGTCGTCGTCGCCTACGAGCCCGTGTGGGCCATCGGCACCGGCGAGGTGGCCACGCCCGAGGACGCGCAGGAGGTCTGCGGCGCGATCCGGGGCAAGCTCGCCGAGCTCTACACCCAGGAGATCGCGGACAAGATCCGCGTGCTCTACGGCGGCTCGGTCAAGGCGTCGAACGTGGCCGCGATCATGGCCAAGCCCGACGTCGACGGCGCCCTCGTGGGCGGCGCGAGCCTCGACCCCGACGAGTTCGTGGCGATCGCCCGCTTCCGGCTTCACCCCGCCGAGTAGGCCCGCCCGGCACGCTCGATCCGCGGCTCCCCGGGGCCGGCGTCCACCCGGATGCCGGACTCGGGGAGCCGCGGCCGTTCGCCGAGGCCTGCGTCACGTATCCTTCTCGGGACCGCCCCGGACCCGGGGTGGGCCGATTGGAGCTCCGCCGCACCATGATCGTGGTCTTCCAGGTCCTCATCATCATCATCAGCGCCCTGCTGGTCGTCCTCGTGCTGCTGCACAAGGGCAAGGGCGGCGGTCTGTCCGACATGTTCGGCGGCGGCATCTCCTCCAGCTTCGGCGGCTCGTCGACGGCCGAGCGCAACCTCGACCGCATCACGATCGGGCTGGGCCTGGTCTGGGCCGCCCTCGTCGTCGGCCTCGGCCTGCTCTTCAAGGGCACCCTGTAGCAGCACCGCGCCGCCCCGGCGGCGTACTCTCTCCCGGACCCCTTCGAGAAAGGCGATCCCCGTGGCCAGTGGCAGCGCGATCCGAGGCAGCCGAGTCGGCGCCGGCCCCATGGGCGAGGCGGAGCGCGGCGACGCCGCCCCGCGCGTACGCATCTCGTTCTGGTGCGCCAACGACCACGAGACCAAGCCGAGCTTCGCGGCCGACGCCGCCGTCCCGGACTCCTGGGACTGCCCGCGCTGCGGCCTGCCCGCCGGCACCGACCGCGAGAACCCGCCCGCGGCGCCCAAGATCGAGCCCTACAAGACCCACCTCGCGTACGTGAAGGAGCGCCGCTCCGACGCCGACGGCGAGGCGATCCTCAACGAGGCCCTGGCCAAGCTCCGCGGCGAGTAGTCCCAGCAACCACCCGCATCTGGTAGTCGGTACGCGCGCTCTGGCGCGCGTACCGACTACCAGTTCGGCGTTCAGGGGCTGGCGATACGGCGCAGCTCGGCGGGCACGCGGGTAGCGGCGTCCTCGTCGAGGAGCAGCAGCGTGCGCTCCCGGCCCCGCGCCCCGGCCGCAGGCACCTGCACCGGCCCGGCGCCCGAGAGCGCCAGACGCACGGCGTCGGCCTTGCCCGAGCCGCTGCCGAGCAGCCACACCTCCTGCGCCGCCTGGATCGCCGGCAGGGTGAGGGTGACCCGCTCGGGCGGCGGCTTGGGGGAGCCGTGGACGCCGACGGCGCCGCGCTCGGCCTCGTGCAGCGCCGGATGCTGCGGGAACAGGCTCGCGACGTGCGCGTCCTCGCCGATCCCGAGCAGCAGCACGTCGAAGGACGGCACGACGGCGTGGTCCTCGGGGCGCGACGCGGCCAGCAGCTCGCGGGCGTACGCCGCCGCGGCGTCGTCGACGCTGATGCCGGGCACGGCCGCCGGCATGGGGTGCACCGCGGCTTCGGGTACGGCGACGGCGTCGAGCAGGGCCTCGCGGGCCTGGGTCTCGTTGCGCTCGGGATCGCCGTCGGGCAGGTAGCGCTCGTCGCCCCACCAGACCTGCACGGCCGACCAGTCGATGGCGTCGCGGGCGGCCGAGTCCCGCAGCGAGCGCAGCACCGCGGTGCCGATGCGGCCGCCGGTGAGGCAGATCGACGCCGACCCGCGCGCGGACTGCGCATCGACCACCGCGGTGACGAGCCGGGCCGCCACCGCCGCCGCCAGGGTGGGTGCGTCGCGGTGGACGAGGACCTCGGGCGTGCTCATCGGGAGGCCTTCCGGGACGAGGGCGTTGCCGGGCGCTTCGCCGCGGCCTTCTTCGACGCGCTCTTCGTGGCAGCGCTCTTCGTGGCGGCGCTCTTCGTGGCCGGGCTCGTCGCCGTGCGCGGACGCGCGTCGGGCTCCGGCGTCAGGGTTCGCGACGCCAGCGACTTCGACGACCGGGCCCGGGCCGGGCCCGCGGGCGGGTCGGCGAGGTAGTGGTGGACCGCCTCGAGTGTCTCGCCGTAGACCTCGTCGGGGTCGAGGCGGCGCAGCTCCTCGGCGATGAGGCCGTCGGTGGTGCGCCGGTGCAGGGCGGCCTCGGCCACGGGGAGGCCGGGCCGCTCGATGAGGGCCACCCCGCCGTCAGGACGGCTGATGGTGATATCGCCGTGGGCGGTGTGCAGCGACACCGCGGTGATGCCCGGACCCTTCGACGTCTTCAGGTCGACGGGGAGACCGAGCTTCATCTGCAGCCAGGCGGCCAGCAGGGTGCCCGAGGGGTTGCCCTTCTGCACCGACACGGTGCCGCCGGTGAGCGGGTCGTGCGGCTGGTCGAGGTTGGCGGCGAGGAGGGCGCGCCACGGCGTCAGCCTGGTCCACGCGAGGTCGGTGTCGCCGTCGCGATAGCCCTCGCACCGGGTCTGCAGGGTGCGCAGCGGTCGGGGCGTGGCCGCGGCGTCGGTGATCCGGCGCTGGGCGAGCCGGCCCACGGGGTCCTCCGCCGGGACGTCGGGCGCCTGGCCCGGCCACCACACGACGACGGGCGCGTCGGGCACCAGCAGGGGGAGCACCACCGAGGCCACGTGATGGGCCAGCGGGCCGCGGAGCCTCAGCTCGGCGAGCTCGCCGAGGCCGTCGGCGCCTCCGACCATCACCTCGGCGTCGAGGCGCGCGGGGCCGCGGCCCGGGCGGGGGATGGCCACGAGGATGCGCGACGGGTGCTCGCGCGCTGCCTCCGCGGCCGCCCGCACGGCGTCCGCCTGCGTGGTCTCGTCGGCCACGATCACGAGCGTGAGCACGCGCGAGACGGCGCTCGAGCCCTGGAGGAACCGCTCGTAGTCGATCGCCTCGGCGACCTTGGCGGCCGTGGTGTCGTCGAGCCGCCTCATGGCCGCCTCCAGGTGCGCCCGTCGCGGGCGAGCATGTCGAACGCGGACTGCGGTCCCCATGTGCCCGACTCGTACTGCTCGGGCTGCCCTCGATCGGCCCAGTGGGCGAGGATCGGGTCGAGCACCTGCCAGCCGAGCTCCACCTCCTCGTGCCGCGGGAACAGCGGCGGATCTCCGAGCAGGACGTCGAGGATGAGCCGCTCGTAGGCCTCCGGGCTGTGCTCGGTGAAGGCGTCGCCGTACGCGAAGTCCATGTTCACGTCGCGCACCTCCATCTGCGTGCCGGGCACCTTCGAGCCGAAGCGCATGGTCACGCCTTCGTCGGGCTGCACCCGCACCACGAGCGCGTTCTGACCGAGCTCCTCGGTGTCGGTCGCGCTGAACGGCAGGTGCGGTGCACGCTTGAAGACGACGGCGAGCTCGGTGACGCGCCGACCGAGCCGCTTGCCCGTTCGCAGGTAGAACGGCACCCCGGCCCATCGGCGGGTGTCGACCTCCAGGCGCACGGCGGCGTAGGTCTCGGTCGTCGACGCGGGGGAGATGCCCTCCTCCTCCAGGAACCCGATCACGGGCTGGCCGCCCTGCCACCCGGCGGCGTACTGGCCGCGGGCCGTGCCGAGGTCGAGGTCGCGGGGGAGCGTGACGGCGGCGAGGACCTTCTCCTTCTCGAGCCGGACGTCCTTGGCCGAGAACGAGAGCGGCTCCTCCATGGCGGCGAGGGCCAGCAGCTGCAGGAGATGGTTCTGGATCACGTCGCGCGCGGCGCCGATGCCGTCGTAATAGCCGGCGCGCCCGCCGATGCCGATGTCCTCGGCCATGGTGATCTGCACGTGGTCGACGTAGTTGGCGTTCCAGATCGGCTCGAACATCGTGTTGGCGAAGCGCAGCGCCAGCAGGTTCTGGACCGTCTCCTTGCCGAGGTAGTGGTCGATCCGGAACACCGACCCGGAGGGGAACACCTCGCCGATCGTGTGGTTGAGCTCGCGGGCGCTCTCGAGGTCGTGGCCGAAGGGCTTCTCGATGACGACGCGCCGCCAAGCACCGTTCTCGGAGACCGACAGGCCGCTGCGCTTGAGCTGCTGGACCACGTCGCCGAAGAACTTCGGCGGGATCGACAGGTAGAACGCGTGGTTGCCCTGGGTGCCGCGGACACGGTCGAGGTCGCGCACCGTCTCGACGAGGTTGTCGAACGCCTTGTCGTCGGCGAAGTCTCCGGCGACGAAGCGGATGCCCTTGCAGAGCTCCTGCCAGACCTCCTCGCGGAACTCGGTGCGTGCGTGGTCGCGCACGGAGTCGTGCACGATCTGCGCGAAGTCCTGGTCGGCCCAGTCGCGGCGCGCGAAGCCCACCAGCGCGAAGCCCGGCGGCAGCAGCCCGCGATTGGCCAGGTCGTAGACGGCCGGCATCAGCTTCTTGCGGGCCAGGTCGCCGGTGACGCCGAAGATCACCAGGCTGCAGGGCCCGGCGATCCGCGGCAGCCTCCTGTCGCGCGGATCGCGGAGGGGGTTCTCCGTCGGCGTCCAGATGCGGGTCCGCATCGGCTCAGCGCCCTGCCGCCGCGCGGGCGTCCGCGAGGGACTTCGTCACGGCGTCGAGGAGCTGGTTCCAGGCCTGCACGAACTTGTCGACGCCCTCGATCTCGAGCACCTGCACGACGTCGTCGAGGTCGATGCCCGCGGCGGTCAGCGCGGCGAGGGCCTCGTGGGCCGCCGCGTAGTTCGGCACGACGGTGTCGCCGCGCACCACGCCGTGGTCGCGCACGGCGTCGAGCGTGGCCTCAGGCATGGTGTTGACGGTGTCGGCGGTGACCAGCTCGACGACGTAGCGGGTGTCGTCGTACGCCGGGTCCTTGACGCCGGTCGAGGCCCAGAGCGGACGCTGCACGTGCGCACCTGCCGCGGCCAGCGCCTTCCAGCGGTCGGAGCCGACCACCTCGGCGAACGCCTCGTGGGCGACGACGGCGTTGGCGATGGCGGCCGTGCCGCGCAGCGGCGAATCGGCGGGCAGGCGCTTGTCGACCTCGGAGTCGACCCTGCTGACGAAGAACGACGCCACCGACTCGATGGTCGACAGGTCGTGGCCGTTGCGCTGGGCCAGCTCGAGGCCGGCGAGCCAGGCGTCGAGCACGCCCTTGTAGCGATCGACGGAGAAGATCAGGGTGACGTTGACGCTGATCCCCGCGCCGAGCACCTCGGTGATCGCGGGCAGGCCCTGGACGGTGGCCGGGATCTTCACCAGCAGGTTGGGCCGGTCGACCGCCCACGACAGCGCCTTGGCCTCGGCGACGGTCGCCTCGGTGTCGGCGGCCAGCCGGGGATCGACCTCGATGCTCACGCGGCCGTCGACCCCGCCGGTGCGGGCGTGCACCGGCGCGAGCACGTCGCAGGCCCAGCGGACGTCGAAGGTCGTCATCGACCGCACCGCCTCGTCGAGCGAGACGCCGCGGATTGCGAGGTCGTGGACCTGCGCGGCGTACTCGTCGGCCCCGGAGACGATCGCCTTCTCGAAGATGGCCGGGTTGGTGGTGACGCCCACGACGTGCGAGCCGTCGACGAGCGCGGCGAGACCGCCGCCCGTCAGACGGCCCCGGTCGAGGTCGTCGAGCCAGATCGAGACTCCGGCGGCGGACAGGTCGGCGAGGCGGTCGGCAGACATGCTCCGACCCTATGCGCCCGCAACGGCGAGCGCCCGTCCCTCGCCCTACGAAGGCGGAGGACGGGCGCTGCGGCCGGGAGCGGTGTCAGGCCGAGGCGGCCAGCGACTCGCGGGCGGCGGCGACCACGGCGTCGGAGGTGATGCCGAACTCGCGGAACAGGACCTCGGCGGCGGCGGAAGCGCCGAAGTGCTCGAGCGACACGGCCCGGCCGTAGGAGCCGAGGTACTTCCACCAGCCCTGAGCGAGACCGGCCTCGACCGAGACGCGCGCGCGCACCGAGGACGGCAGCACGGCCTCGCGGTAGTCGGCGGCCTGCTCCTCGAACCACTCGAGGCAGGGCAGCGACACGACGCGCGTCGGGACGCCGTCGGCCTCGAGGACCTGCCGCGCCGCGAGCGCGAGCTGCACCTCCGAGCCGGTAGCGAGCAGCAGCACCCGCGGGGTACCGCCGGAGGCCTCGGCCAGCACGTACCCGCCGCGCGACGCCTCGGACGCCGGCGCGAGCTCGGAGCGGTCGATCGTCGGGACGTTCTGGCGGGTGAGGATCAGGCCGGTCGGCTTGCGGCGCCTCAGGATCTCGTGCCAGACCGCGCTGGTCTCGTTGGCGTCGGCCGGCCGCACCACCGAGAGGCCCGGGATGCCGCGCAGCGCCCAGAGGTGCTCGACGGGCTGGTGGGTGGGGCCGTCCTCGCCGAGCCCGATCGAGTCGTGGGTCCACACGTAGGTGACGTCGACGCCCATCAGCGACGCCACGCGCACGGCGCCGCGCATGTAGTCGGAGAACACCAGGAAGGTGCCGCCGAAGGGGCGCAGCAGGCCCCCGAGCGACATGCCGGTGAGGGCAGAGCCCATCGCGTGCTCGCGGATGCCGAAGTGCAGGATGCGTCCGTACGGCGACTGGCTCTTGCCGAACGGCGACGTCGGCGACACCTCGGTGCCCTCGGGGAGGAACGAGGGCGCGCCCTCGATCGTGGTGTTGTTGCTCTCGGCGAGGTCGGCGGAGCCGCCCACGAACTCCGGCAGCTGCGAGGCGATCGCCTGGATCACCTCGCCGCTGGCCTTGCGGGTCGCCATCGCCTTGCCGGCCTCGAACTCCGGCAGGGCGAAGCCCTCGGGGAGCTCGCGGGCGACGAGGCGGTCGAGGAGCGCAGCCCGCTCGGGCTGGGCGGCGCGCCAGCCGGCGTACTGCTCGTCCCACTCGGCGCGGAGCGCGGCCCCGCGCGCCTTGACCTCGCGGGCGTGCGCGAGCACGTCGTCGGCGACCTCGAAGGTCTGCTCCGGGTCGAAGCCGAGCAGCTCCTTGGTGGCGCGCACCTCGGCGTCGCCGAGGGCGGAGCCGTGGGCCTTGAAGGTGTTGCGCAGCGTCGGCGCGGGCCACCCGATGACCGTGCGCAGCCGGATGAACGACGGGCGGTCCGTCTCCGCACGGGCAGCGTCGAGCGCGGCCGCGAGGCCGGCGACGTCGACGTCGCCGTCGGGCAGGACGTCGACGGACTGGACGTGCCAGCCGTAGGCCGCGTGGCGCGCGACGACGTCCTCGCTGAAGGCGACCGCGGTGTCGTCCTCGATCGAGATCCGGTTGTCGTCCCACACGACGTTGAGGTTGCCGAGCCGCTGCGTGCCGGCGAGCGACGAGGCCTCGGAGGTGACGCCCTCCTCGAGGTCGCCGTCGGAGGCGATGACCCAGACGCGGTGGTCGAACGGGCTGGTGCCCGCCTCGGCGCCGGGGTCGAGCAGGCCGCGCTCGTAGCGGGCGCCCATGGCCATGCCGACCGCGGTAGCCAGGCCCTGGCCGAGCGGGCCCGTCGTGGTCTCGACGCCCGCGGTGTGGCCGTGCTCGGGGTGCCCCGGGGTCAGCGAGCCCCACGTGCGGAACGACTGGAGGTCGGACAGCTCGAGGCCGTAGCCGGACAGGAAGAGCTGGATGTAGAGCGTGAGCGACGAGTGGCCCGGCGAGAGCACGAACCGGTCGCGGCCCAGCCACGACGGGTCGGCGGGGTCGTGGCGCAGGTACCGCTGGAACAGGAGGTACGCCACCGGCGCGAGGCTCATCGCGGTGCCCGGGTGGCCGTTGCCGACCTTCTGGACGGAGTCCGCGGCCAGCACCCGGACGGTGTCGACCGCGCGGCGGTCGAGATCGGTCCAGGAGGCCGGGTCGAAGGGGGCGGGGGCGCTGTCGGAGGCGTGGCTCGTCACGCCTCGACCCTACCGGCGCGGCTGCGGGCCCGTCGGGCGCCCGGGCACCCTCGGCAGGTAGCATCTGGCGAGCCCGGAGCCCCGGGCGCGACCCCGAGACCGGAGGCCCTGCGTGACCGCCGTCGACCCCCGGCACGTCGATGCCGGCGACCAGGTCGACCCCTCGTCGGTCCGCGGCGACGCCCCCGTCGTCCGGCGCCGGCCCAAGGCGGCCGCGCTCCTCGCGCTGACCAAGCCCCGGATCATCGAGCTGCTGCTCGTCACCACGGTGCCGACGATGATCCTGGCCTCGGGCGGGCTGCCCTCCCTGCAGCTGGTGGCGGCGACGATCTTCGGCGGCTTCCTGGCCGCGGGCGGCGCGAACGCGCTCAACATGTACATCGACCGCGACATCGACCGGCTGATGGCGCGCACCACGCACCGGCCGCTGGTCACGGGCGAGGTCAGCCCCAACGCCGCCCTGGCCTTCGGCCTCACCCTCGCCGTGGCCTCGGTGGCCTGGTTCGCCGTCGTCACCAACGCGCTCACCGCGGCGCTCACGGCCGCGGCGATCCTTATGTACGTCGTCGGCTACACGCTGCTGCTCAAGCGGCGCACCCCGCAGAACATCGTGTGGGGCGGTGCCGCGGGCTGCATGCAGATCCTCATCGGCTGGGCCGCGGTCACCGGATCCCTGGCGTGGGCGCCGGCCGTGCTCTTCGGCGTCGTGTTCTTCTGGACGCCGCCGCACTACTGGCCGCTATCGCTGCGCTTCAAGGACGACTACGCCGCAGCCGGCGTGCCGATGCTGCCGGTCGTGGCGCCGCTGTCGCGCGTAGCCAAGGAGATCATCGGCTACTCGTGGGCGATGGTGCTCACGTCGCTGCTGCTCGTGCCCCTCGGCGGCATGACGCCGTTCTACGCCGTGGCCGCTGTGCTCCTGGGCGGATGGTTCCTCTGGGAGGCCCACGCGCTCATGCGGCGGGTCCGGCAGGGCGCCCGCGACGTCAAGGCGATGCGGCTGTTCCACGGCTCGATCACCTACCTCGCGCTGCTGTTCCTCGCGGTCGCGATCGACGCCTTCCTGCCCTGGTGAGCCCGCAGATCGCGGCCGGCCGGCGGCCGGTCACCTCCCCGCGCGCGGCGGCGGCGTGACCGACGTCGTCTACGTCACGCACGAGATCGACCCGTCGGTGCACGGGTCGCACGTCGACACCGACCTCGAGCTCGTCGTCTCCGAGTTCGACCGGGTCGGCCTCGACTGGGCCGTGGCGGCCTGGGACGACCACGGGTTCGACTGGTCCGACGCCCGGCTCGTGCTGGTGCGCAGCCCCTGGGACTACGTGCTGCGCCGGCGCGAGTTCCTCGAGTGGGCCCGCGACGTCGAGACCCTCGCCATCGTGGCCAACCCGGCGGCGGTGCTCGAGCAGAACACCGACAAGGTCTACCTGCGGACGCTCGCCTCGCACGGCGTGCGGACGGTGGCCACCGGCTGGATCCACGACGCCGACGACGCCGGCCGCGTGATCGCCCGGATGCGCCAGGACCACGGCGCCCGGGTCGTCGTGAAGCCGACCGTCTCCTCGGCGGCGCGCGGCACGATCCTCACCTCCGACCCGCTCGAGGCCGAGGCCCACGCGCGCCTCGTGCTGGCGCAGGGTTTCGGGGTGATGGTCCAGCCCTACCTCGAGGCGGTGGAGGCGGAGGGCGAGATCAGCGTCGTCGTCATCGACGGCCGGCCCTCCCACGCGGTGCGCCGCGCACCCGCGCTGTCCGACAGCCCCGACGCAGCGTTCGGCGAGCTCGTCGAGCTGACCGACGAGCTGCACCACGCCTCGTGCGCGGTCCTGCACGCCGCCGAGGCCGAGGACCTCGTCTACGCCCGCGTCGACCTCGTCCGGGAGGCCGACGGCGCGCTGGCCCTCATGGAGCTCGAGCTCACCGAGCCCTCGCTGTTCCTCACCTTGCACGAGCCGGCCGCGCAGGCGCTGGCGGCGGCCGTCGCCTCGCGTCTGTCGTAGCCCGGCTCAGACCGCCGCAGCCACAGCCGTCACGGCCTCGTAGCCGCGCGAGCGCGTGGAGAGCATGAGCCGCACCGTGGCCCACCACACGAGCACGCTGCCCAGCAGGTGCACGGCGACCAGCAGCCACGGCAGTCCGGTGAAGTACTGCAGGTAGCCCACCCCGCCCTGGGCCAGCATGAGCAGGAGGACGACGACGGCGGCGTGGCGGGGGCCGTCCGGCGCGGCGGTGGTGCGCATGGCCACGATGAGGCCCACGAGCAGCCCGATGGCGAGGAACACCAGGTCGGCGTGCAGCCAGGCCACGGTGGCGGGATCGAGCCCGAGGCGCGGGGTGTCGGCGTCGCCCGCGTGCGGTCCGCTCGCGGTGACGAGCACGCCCACCACGACGACCGCCGCCATGACGCCGGTGACGGCATGCACGCCGAGCCGGATCTCGCGGCGGACGAGGTCGACGACCGGCTCGTCGCCCGGATCGCCGGCCCGCTGCACGAGCACCGTGCACAGCAGCACGATGACCATCGACACGAGGAAGTGGGCGCCGACCACCAGCGGGCTCAGACCCGTGAGGACGGTGATGCCGCCGAGCACGGCCTGCGCCACGGTGCCGAGGATCGGCACCAGCGCGAGCCGCGTGAGCACGGGACGGCGGGGCAGCCCGGCGCTGCGGCGGCGCCGCGCGTCGACGAGCGCCGCCACCACGGCCGCGATGGCCAGCAGCCCGAGCACGAAGGTCAGTGTGCGGTTGCCGAACTCGATGAACTTGTGGAAGCCCTCGACCTGCCCGGCGACCGGGACGAACGAGCCCTCGGTGCACTGCGGCCAGGTGGGGCACCCCAGGCCGGAGCCGGTGAGGCGGACGATGCCGCCGGTGAGGATGATCGCGCCCTGGGCGACCAGGTTGGCGACGTAGATGCCCCGCACCCACCGCGGTGCCCGTCCGTCGCGGGCGGGCGATCCGGCGTCGGGGCCGGCGGCCGGGGGAGTCAGCGTCGTCACGGGACCGAGGGTAGTTGCGCGTCTCCGCGGCCGCCCTGCCGGTGGGGCTCCGCGCGGCCCACCTCACACCGGCGCCGTGCGGCGACGGGGCCGGGGCTGCGGCGAGGGGGCCGCGCGGACGCCGATCAGGCGGGCAGCTGCCCGCGCACCACCGAGTTGTGGCTGTGGTTGGGATCGCCGTCGTCGGGCTCGAGCGAGACGTCGACGATGGGGAAGTCGTTCATGGAGACGCCGGGAGGCATCGTGAAGACACCCTTGTCGGTGTCGTCGAGCACACCGAGGGCGATGAGCTTCTTGGCGTCCTTGTCGAGCAGCCAGACCTCGTAGAAGCCGTTCTCGTCCTTGGTCAGGCCGCTCACGTCGACGACGACCTGCGGACCGGTCGGGCCCTGCACGACGTCGACGCTGCCGGTGGCGGTGCTGCCCTCGAGCGGGTCGAGCGCGGCGCTGGCGATCACGGTGGGGGTGCCGGTGCTCGGCGTGCCGTCGTCGTTCATCGCCGCGAAGGTCGCGCCGCCGCCCACGAGGACGCCGACGCACGCCGCGGCGAGCAGCGGCAGCCAGCCGGTGCGCCGCCGCCGGCGCGCGTCGAGGTCGACCACGGTGCCGCTGGAGGAGGCGCCGGGTGCGGTCGCGACGAGCTCGCGCTGGATCCCGGCCCAGACCTCGGGCGGCGGAGCCACGAGGTGGTCGGGGCCGATCGACCGCGCGGTGCGGGCGACAGCCGACAGCTCGTCCAGCTCGGACGAGCACTGACCGCACGTCGCGAGGTGGCGCTCGGCCGCGGCCGACTCCTCGGGCGTGCCGGGGCGCTCGCCCAGGGCCATCAGGGCGATCACCTCCCCGTCGAGGTGCACGCCGTCACGCGGAGACACCGTCGACCTCCAACCGGGTGCGCAGCCGGTCCAGCGACCGGCGGATGTGGCTCTTGACCGTGCCGAGCGGGAGGCCCAGCACGCTCGCGATCTGGTTGTGCGTCAGATCCTGGAAGAACGCGAGCTCCATGATCTTGCGCTGCGGCTCGCCGAGTCGAGCCAGCTCGTCGGCCAGCAGGACGCGGTCGGCGACCGCGGACTCCGGGCCGTCGGCGGGGCGATGGCCCGAGACCGACCCCACCGCCTCGACGTCCCGGCGCTCCCGGGACCGCTGCTCCCAGCGGTCCGCGATCCGGCGGCGGGTGATGGTCACCAGCCATCCCGGCAGCGTCCCGCGGGACGGGTCGAAGCCGGCCTGCCCCCGCCAGGCCGCCACGAACACCTGCTGCGTGATGTCGGCGGCGTCCTCGGCGTCGCCCGTCGAGCGCAGGGCGAGCGTGTGGACGAGCGTCGACCATCGCCGGTAGGCCTCCGGAAGAGCGTCCGGATCGCCTGCGGCGAACCGGCGTCCGAGCTCGGCGACGTCGTCGTCGGGCTCGGACGCGCGGCGCGCGGACGGCAGCACCACGGTCGGCTCCTCGTCGAGGGCGGCCAGTCCCACGGATGGGGTCACGGTCCGGTCCTCCGGCAATGAGGTCATGCGGGCAGGGTCTCCTGGCTCGGAGGGGCCCGCATCTCGGAGCCCTCCCGGGCCGTCGACCGTTACTTCCGCCGCGACCACGGATCTGGATGCACCCCGTCGCAGCCGGTGACGCGCGCCACGTCGGCCCCCGCGGGGTCAGTCCCAGCGGAAGGTGCGCGCCGCCAGGAGGCCCGCCCCTGCGCCCCAGACCGCGAGGACGGCGATCTGCGCCCACGGCAGGCCCGCCCCTTCGGCGAGCACCGAGCGCAGGGCATCGCCGAGCGCGCCCGACGGGAGCAGCGCCACCACCGACTGCCAGGCCGCGGGGTACCGGTCGGCCGGCACGACCAGGCCGCCCGCCACCAGCATCACCAGGTAGAGCCCGTTGGCCACGGCCAGCGTCCCCTCGGCGCGAAGCGTCCCGCCCAGCAGCAGGCCGAGCGCGGAGAACGTGGCCGTGCCGATCACGAGCACGAGCACCGCGACGGCCCAGGACCCCTGCGGCTGCCAGCCGAGGAGCAGCGCCACTGCGGCGATGAGCACCACCTGGACGGCCTCGACGAGCAGCACCCCGAGGGTCTTGGCCACGAGGAGCCCGGTACGGCCCAGCGGCGTCGCGCCGAGCAGCCGCAGAACGCCGTAGCGGCGCTCGAACCCGACGGCGATGGCCTGGCCCGTGAACGCGGTAGAGACGACCGCGAGCGCCAGGACCCCGGGCGCGACGACGTCGACCGGGCGGTCGGAGCCGACCAGGCTCGCCGGCAGCTTCGACATGCCCACCAGCAGGACCAGCGGGATCGCCAGGGTCAGCAGCAGCTGCTCGCCGTTGCGCAGCGTCGAGCGCAGCTCGAACAGCGCTTGCCGCAGCACGATGCGCCCGCGCGGCGCAGCGCCGGGGCGCGGCGCGAGGGCGCCCGGCTCGCGCGTGGTCGTGCTCACGGCCGCATCCCCCTGCCCGTCACCTCGAGGAAGACGTCCTCGAGCGACCTGCGGCGCGTGGTCAGGTCGGCGGGGGCGACGCCGTGCTGCGCGCACCAGGCACTCACGGCCGCCAGCAGCTCGGCGCCCACCGGCGCCTCGACGACGTACGAGCCCGGGGACTCCTCGAGCGCCTGCGACCCCTCGGGCAGCGACGGCAGGAGCTCGCCGATCGGCAGCCCCGGCCCGGCGCGGAAGCGCAGCGCCTCTCCGCCGCCGGTGAGCTCCGCGGGGGAGCCGGCCAGGACGGCGCGCCCGCGGTCGACCAGCACCACGTGGTCGGCGAGCCGCTCGGCCTCGTCGAGCAGGTGCGTCGTCAGCACCACGCTGGCCCCGTCGGAGCGCAGCTGCTCGACGAGCTCCCACGCGACCAGTCGTGCCTGCGGGTCCATCCCCGCGCTCGGCTCGTCGAGGAACACCAGCTCAGGCCGTCCCACGACGGCGCAGGCCAGCGCGAGCCGCTGCTTCTCGCCGCCGGACATCCTCCGGTAGGTCGCGCGCACCGTCGTGAGCCCGAGGCGTTCGGCGAGGGCGTCGACGTCGAGCGGGTGGGCGTAGAAGGACGCGAGGTGGCGCAGCACCGGCAGGGCGCGGCCGGAGGCGTAGATCCCGCCGCTCTGCAGCATCACGCCCACGCGCTCGCGCAGCCGGGCGGCGTCGCGCGCGGGATCGAGCCCGAGCACCTCGACCCGGCCGGAGTCCGGACGCCGGTACCCCTCGCAGATCTCCACGGTGCTGGTCTTGCCGGCGCCGTTGGGCCCGAGCACCGCCGTCACCGAGCCTGCCGGCACCTCGAAGGCGAGCCCGTCCAGCGCCTGGGTGGCGCCGTAGGCGAGCCGCAGGTCCTCCACGACGACGGCGGCGCCGGTACGCGCGCGGGCATCGGGCGAGGTCACGGCCGGGAGCCTAGGCTCCGCTTCGACCGCCGGCCCGCGGGGGTCGGGAGGCTGTGAGGCGGCCCGCCCGCCCGGGCTCCGGACCCCGGGGTCGCGGCCCGCGGCGAATTAGGCAACAATGACGTTGTGAAATCGACAGGCACGGTCACCGGGGCTCCTGCCCGGGTCGCGCGCGCCCTGCTCGAGGGCGGCCCGCAGACCACCGCCGCACTCGCCGACCGCCTCGGGCTCACCACCACCGCGGTCCGCCGCCACCTCGACGCCCTCGTCGAGGCCGGCCACGTCGAGTCCTCCGACCGAGCGCCCTACGGCCCCGCTGCGGCCTCGCAGTCGCGCGGCCGGGGCCGACCCGCCAAGGTCTTCAGCATCACCGCCGAGGGCCGCGACGCCTTCGAGTCGTCCTACGACGACCTCGCCGTCGGCGCCCTGCGCTACCTGGCCGAGACGGGCGGGCCCGAGGCGGTCGACGCCTTCGCCCGCCACCGCGTCGCCGACCTCGAGCGCCGCTACGCCGGCCAGCTCGCCGCAACGGACCCGGCTCAGCGCGCGCAGGTGCTCGTCGAGCTGCTCACGGTCGAGGGCTACGCCGCCTCGCTCGTCGAGGGCAGCGGGGGCCCGGCCGTCCAGATCTGCCAGCACCACTGCCCGGTGGGCCACGTGGCCGCCGAGTTCCCCTCGCTGTGCGAGGCCGAGACCGAGGCGTTCGCCCGGCTGCTCGGCACCCACGTCACCCGTCTCGCCACGCTCGCGCACGGCGACGGCGTCTGCACCACCCTCGTCCCGCGCAAGGTCGACGTCGTCCTCACGGCGCCGAGCAGCACCGTCCCCACCCCTTCGGAGGTCCCGTCATGACGACCGAGGCACACCGCGATCTCGACGAGCTCGGGCGCTACGACTTCGGATGGGCGGACCCCGACGTCGCCGGTGCCACCGCGAAGCGAGGCCTGAACGAGGACATCGTCCGCGACATCAGCGCGAAGAAGAACGAGCCGGAGTGGATGCTCCAGACCCGGCTCAAGGCGCTGCGCCTGTTCGAGAAGAAGCCCATGCCCGAGTGGGGCTCGGACCTGCACGGCATCGACTTCGACAACATCAAGTACTTCGTGCGGTCGACGGAGAAGCAGGCGGCGTCCTGGGAGGACCTGCCCGAGGACATCAAGAACACCTACGACCGCCTGGGCATCCCCGAGGCCGAGAAGCAGCGCCTCGTCGCCGGTGTCGCCGCCCAGTACGAGTCCGAGGTCGTCTACCACAAGATCCGCGAGGACCTCGAGGAGCAGGGCGTCGTCTTCCTCGACACCGACACGGGCCTGCGCGAGCACGAGGACGTGTTCAAGGAGTACTTCGGCTCGGTGATCCCGAGCGGCGACAACAAGTTCTCGGCGCTCAACACCGCGGTGTGGTCCGGCGGCTCGTTCATCTACGTGCCCAAGGGCGTCCACGTCGAGATCCCGCTGCAGGCCTACTTCCGGATCAACACCGAGAACATGGGCCAGTTCGAGCGCACGCTGATCATCGTCGACGAGGGCGCGTACGTGCACTACGTGGAGGGCTGCACCGCGCCGATCTACTCCAGCGACTCGCTGCACTCGGCGGTCGTCGAGATCATCGTCAAGAAGAACGCCCGCTGCAGGTACACGACCATCCAGAACTGGTCGAACAACGTCTACAACCTCGTCACCAAGCGCGCCGTCGCCCAGGAGGGCGCCACCATGGAGTGGATCGACGGCAACATCGGCTCCAAGGTGACGATGAAGTACCCGGCCGTCTGGATGGTCGGCCCGCACGCCAAGGGCGAGACCCTCTCCATCGCCTTCGCCGGCGAGGGCCAGCACCAGGACGCGGGGTCCAAGATGGTCCACGCCGCCCCGAACACGTCGTCGACGATCGTGTCGAAGTCGGTGGCCCGCGGCGGCGGCCGCACGTCCTACCGCGGCCTCGTGCAGGTGCTCGAGGACGCCCACGGCTCGAAGAGCACGGTGAAGTGCGACGCGCTGCTCGTCGACGACATCAGCCGCTCGGACACCTACCCCTACGTCGACGTCCGCACCGACGACGCGTCGATGGGCCACGAGGCCACGGTCTCGAAGGTGAGCGAGGACCAGCTCTTCTACCTGATGTCGCGCGGCCTCACCGAGGACGAGGCGATGGCGATGATCGTGCGCGGCTTCGTCGAGCCGATCGCGCGCGAGCTGCCCATGGAGTACGCGCTCGAGCTCAACCGGCTCATCGAGCTGCAGATGGAAGGAGCGGTCGGCTGACATGACCGTCACCGACACCGGCGCCAGCAACCTCTCCGCCGCCGTGGAGGGTCGCCCCGTCCCCACCGGCCGCGAGGAGGCTTGGCGCTTCACCCCGCTGCCGCGCCTGCGCGGACTCCACCAGTCCGTCGAGGGCGCCGCCCAGGCCGAGGTCGTCGCCGACCTCGCGCCCGAGCTGCGCCTCGAGCTCGTCGACACCGCGTCGCTGCCCGCCGCCTCCGGACCGGTCGAGACGCCGGCCGCCCTGGCGCTGGCCGCCACCGAGCGGTCGGTCGTGGTCACCGTGCCGCGCGAGGCCGAGGCCTCGGCCACCTCGGTGCTGCGGATCACGGGCACCGGCACCGACCGGCCTGCGGTCTCCCACATCGTGGTGCGCGCCGAGGCGTTCTCGAAGGCCGTGGTCGTCCTCGAGCACACCGGCTCGGCCACGCTGTCGGCCAACGTCGACGTCGAGCTCGGCGATGGCGCCTCGCTGACGCTGCTGAGCCTTCAGGCCTGGGACGACGACGCCGTCCACCTCGGCCGCCAGCACGCGGTGGTCGGCCGCGACGCGTCGTTCCGCTCGTTCATCGCCAGCTTCGGCGGCGACACCGTGCGCCTCGTGCCGACCGTGGAGTACTCCGCGCCCGGCGGATCGGCAGAGCTGTTCGGCATCTACTTCGCCGACGCCGGCCAGCACCTCGAGCACCGGTCGCTGGTCGACCACGCCGTACCGCACTGCCGCAGCGACGTGCTGTTCAAGGGGGCGCTGCGCGGCGACGCCGAGGCGGGGGAGCGCGGCATCGCCCGCAGCGTGTGGGTCGGCGACGTCATCATCCGCGCCGCGGCCGTCGGCACCGACACCTACGAGCTCAACCGCAACCTGGTGCTCACCGACGCCGCCCGTGCCGACTCCGTGCCCAACCTCGAGATCGAGACCGGCGAGATCGTCGGCGCCGGGCACGCGAGCGCCACCGGAAGGTTCGACGACGAGCAGCTGTTCTACCTGCAGGCGCGCGGCATCCCCGCCGACATCGCCACCCAGCTGGTGGTCCGCGGCTTCTTCGCCGACGTCGTGGCCCGGCTCGGCGAGCCGGAGTGGGAGCAGCGCCTGCTCGACGCCATCGACGGCGAGCTCGGCTTCGCCCCCGAGGCCGCGGACGCCGACCAGGAGGACCCGCAGTGACCGCCGTCCAGGCCTGCAAGCTCATCGACATCCCGTCGCCGGGCGCGCTCGGCGTCGTGGTCGAGGGGGTGCCGGTCGCCGTCGTCCGCGACGAGGACGGCCACGTCCACGCGATCCGCGACGTGTGCTCCCACGCCGACGTCGCCCTGTCGGAGGGCGAGGTCGACGGCTGCACCATCGAGTGCTGGCTGCACGGCTCCCGCTTCGACCTCACCACCGGCGCTCCCTCGGGCCCGCCGGCGTCCAGCCCCGTCCCCGTCTACGCGGTGACCGTCGAGGGCAGCGGCGACGACGCCGTCGTGCTCGTCGACGTCAGCCGCCGGCCCTGACCCCGAACGCCGTCCCAGGAGACACCACCATGGCAACCCTCGAGATCCGCGACCTGCACGTCAGCGTCGAGACCGACGCCGGCGACCGCGAGATCCTGCGCGGCGTCGACCTCACGGTCCGCTCCGGCGAGACCCACGCGATCATGGGCCCCAACGGCTCGGGCAAGTCCACGCTCGCCTACTCCGTCGCAGGCCACCCCAAGTACAAGATCACCGGCGGCACCGTCACCCTCGACGGCGAGGACGTCCTCGCCATGTCGGTCGACGAGCGCGCCCGCGCCGGCCTCTTCCTCGCCATGCAGTACCCCGTCGAGGTGCCCGGCGTCTCGGTGTCGAACTTCCTGCGCACCTCGGTCACCGCCGTCCGCGGCGAGGCCCCGAAGCTGCGCACCTGGGTCAAGGAGATGCGCTCGTCGATGGACGAGCTGTCGATGGACCCCGCCTTCGCCGAGCGCTCGGTCAACGAGGGCTTCTCCGGCGGCGAGAAGAAGCGCCACGAGATCCTGCAGATGCAGCTGCTCAAGCCCAAGATCGCCATCCTCGACGAGACCGACTCCGGCCTCGACGTCGACGCGCTGCGCATCGTGTCCGAGGGCGTCAACCGCGTGAAGGAGTCCGGCGAGGTGGGCACCCTGCTCATCACCCACTACACCCGGATCCTGCGCTACATCCGCCCCGACTTCGTGCACGTCTTCGTCGATGGCCGCGTGGTGGCGGAGGGCGGCGCCGAGCTGGCCGACCAGCTCGAGAGCGAGGGCTACGACTCGTACGTGAAGGCGGCTGCGGCATCGTGACCGTCCTGCACCAGCCGGTGGCCGGCCTCCTCGACTTCGAGGCGGTCGCGGCGGACTTCCCGATCCTGGCGCGCACCGTGCGCGGCGGGAACCGGCTGGTCTACCTCGATTCGGGCGCCACGTCCCAGAAGCCGACCGCCGTGCTCGACGCCGAGCGCTCGTTCTACACGCGCCACAACGCCGCCGTGCACCGCGGCGCGCACCTGCTCGCCGAGGAGGCGACCGACGCCTACGAGCACGCCCGGCAGCGCATCGCCGACCTCGTCGGCGCGCAGCCGCGCGAGCTGGTGTTCACCAAGAACGCCACCGAGGCCATCAACCTGGTCTCGTACTCGTTCAGCAACGCGACGGCGAAGGCGCAGCACGGCCGGGCCCTGCCTGACGGCGCCGAGCGGTTCGTGCTGCGCCCCGGCGACGAGATCGTCGTCACCGAGATGGAGCACCACGCCAACCTCGTGCCCTGGCAGGAGGTCGCCGACAAGACCGGCGCCGTCCTGCGCTGGATCGGCGTCACCGAGGAGGGGCGGCTCGACCTCGACCACCCCGAGCACGGGCTGTCGGTCATCAACGAGCGCACCCGCGTCGTGGCGCTGACCCACCAGAGCAACGTCCTCGGCACCGTCACCCCCGTCGGGCTGGTCGCCGAGGCGGCGCACGCCGTGGGCGCCCTCGTCGTCCTCGACGCCTGCCAGTCGGTGCCGCACATGCCGGTCGACGTCGAGGCGCTCGGCGCCGACTACGTCGCCTTCTCCGGCCACAAGATGCTCGGGCCCTCGGGCATCGGCGTCCTGTGGGGCCGTTACGAGCTGCTCGAGTCGATGCCCCCGTTCCTCACCGGCGGCTCGATGATCGAGGTCGTGCGGATGGAGGGCTCCACGTTCGCGCCGCCGCCGCAGCGCTTCGAGGCCGGCGTCCCGATGGCCGCCCAGGCGGTCGGGCTCGGTGCCGCCGTCGACTATCTCGAGGGGCTGCGCAGCGCCGACGGCGCCCTGTCGGGCATGGCCGCCGTGGCCTCGCACGAGCACGCGCTCACGCAGTACGCGCTCGAGTCGCTCACCGAGGTCCCCGGCGTCCGCGTCGTGGGCCCGCTCGACGCCGAGGCGCGCGGATCGGCGGTGTCGTTCGTCGTCGACGGCATCCACGCCCACGACGTCGGGCAGGTGCTCGACGACCGCGGCGTCGAGGTGCGCGTCGGCCACCACTGCGCCTGGCCGCTGCACCGGCGCTTCGGCGTCGCCGCCACGGCGCGGGCGACGTTCTACGTCTACAACGGCCCGTCCGACGTCGACGACCTCGTCGCCGCGGTGCGGCACGCGCAGAGCTTCTTCGGGGTGGCGTGATGGACCTCGAGAGCCTCTACCAGGAGATCATCCTCGACCACTACAAGAACCCCCGCGGCAAGGGCCTGCGGGAGCCGTTCCAGGCCGAGGTGCACCACGTGAACCCCACGTGCGGGGACGAGATCACGCTGCGCGTCGAGATCGAGGACGGCGCCGTCGCGGACGTCTCCTACGACGGCATGGGCTGCTCGATCTCGCAGGCCTCGGCGAGCGTACTCTTCGAGCAGCTCGTCGGGCAGCGCATCGGGCAGGGCATGGCGACCTTCGACGAGTTCCTCGCCCTCATGCAGGGGCGGGGCACCGTCGAGCCCGACGAGGACATCCTCGGCGACGCGGTGGCGTTCGCCGGGGTCGCGAAGTACCCGGCGCGCGTGAAGTGCGCGCTGCTGGCATGGATGGCGTGGAAGGACGCGGTCGCCCAGGCCGTGGCGAGCACCCCGGAGGCAAGCGCATGACCGAGACGACCGCACCCCTGGCCGGCGGCGAGGGTGTCACCCCTGTCGACGAGGTCATCGAGTCGCTCAAGGACGTCGTCGACCCCGAGCTCGGCATCAACGTCGTCGACCTCGGCCTGGTCTACGGCGTGCAGGTCGACGACTCCAACATCGCCACGATCGACCTCACGCTGACCTCGGCGGCGTGCCCGCTCACCGACGTCATCGAGGACCAGACCCGCGCGGCCCTCGACGGCATCGTCGCCGACTACCGGATCAACTGGGTCTGGATGCCGCCGTGGGGCCCCGACAAGATCACCGACGACGGCCGCGAGATGCTCCGAGCCCTCGGCTTCAACCTGTAGCCATCCACCGAGCTGGGAGGCCGTCGTCGGTCCCTGCTCCTCGCAGCCGGCAGTCGTCGCTGACGCTCCTCCTGTCGGCCCGCGCCGCGCCCGACCTGTCCCGAGACCGACCTCGCGAGGGAGCGGGCCCTGCGCGGTCCTCCGCCGGCGCTCGGGGCGACGGCCGCGAGATGCTCCGCGCCCTCGGCTTCAACCTGTAGCCAGTCCCCGAGTAGCCGCCGAACTGGTCGTATCCGAGGCGTCGGAAGCGACCACATCGGCGGTTACTCGCGTCCGGGGACGGGTCAGGCGAGGGGTGGGAGTCCGCGGGCTGCGGCGTTGACGGCGACCCAGTCCTGGGCGACGCCGATGAGGTGGTCGACGACGTCGCCGGACTGCGGTGGGACGTCGAGGGTGAGCACGACGTCGTCGCCCGGGGCGAGCAGCACGGCGATCCGGTCGGCCTCGTCGAAGACGACCTGCCACCCGCTCGGATGGCGCAGCACCGTCGACCAGCTGCCCTGGGCGACGACGACGTTGCGGCCGGACTCGTAGGTCACCGACCACGGCCCGCGCTGCGGTCCCGGCAGCACCATCCGCCTCGCCACGCCGCCTCCACCTCCCGCTGCCGCGGCCGCTCGCCGCGGCCAGATCGCGCAGCAAGGCCTGCAGGGTGCCGCGCACGGCGCGCACATGGGCCAGCGTGGTCTGGCCCGCCGCCGTCATTTCCAAGCCTCCCTCCTGGCCGAGTATCGCGAAGATCGGCTCGAGGTGGCGGTGCTCCAGATCCTGGGTTTGGGCGGGTTTGCTCTGGTCGCCGGCGAGGCAGGCCTGCATGAGTTCAATCGGCGGACCCGCGAGAAAAACCCGCGTTCGGGTCGGGAACAAACTCATGAAGACACCACCCTGATTCGGGTCGAAGTGTTCCCCCAGATTGGCGAACCGCCGAAAAAGTTCGGCTCCCTGGCCGGACTCAAAGCCAACTCCATCCCCCACGGCACAGGACGTTGGTTGGAAAACGCTGCGTGGCACGTCCAGGGTTTTCATGCCGCCAGCATTCGTTCCCTCAATCTGTGGTTCGCGGGAACCCAGGCCGAAGCCCTGGACGAAGCCGCGCGGCTGCTGCATTCCCAGGTTCAACAGACCCGACCAACGCCCGCGGATGGCGATTCGCTGATCCGCCGGTATGACTTAGGCATTGGTTCGCGGATCAAGGACCTGCGAACGGGCCGAACCACCACTCGTCTGGCCCAGTTTTTTCGCGGACAAATTGCCCTGCCCGCGCCGGAATCCGAGGCGTGAAGGGCAAACCCCGGTTGCGCAGCGATCGAATCCCGACATGCTGACGAGCATGAAGACCGTCGCAATTCTCGGCGCCTCCACGGATCGTTCGAAGTTTGGCAACAAAGCGGTGCGCGCTTTTCAGCACCGCGGCTTCCGGGTGTTCCCCGTAAACCACAAGGAACCCACCGTTGAGGGAATTCCGGCGGTACCCTCCGTGCGCGATTTGCCCGAACGGCCCAATCTGATCAGCGTCTACCTGCCACCCCCGATCTTGCTCAAGACCTTGCCCGAGATCGCCGCCCGCGGCTGCGATGAACTGTGGCTAAACCCTGGAACGGATACGGAGGAAGTCCTCGCTGAAGCCGACCGCCTGGAACTTCCTGTGATCCAAGCGTGCTCCATTGTCAGTCTGGGCCTGTCACCCGAGTCGCTATAGGTCGAGATTTCGCCCTCTACCGTTTGCCGCTCGCCGCCCGCTTCCCCCGTCTCACGGAAGCTCCTCGATCGTGACGTCCTTGAATGATACGAGCGCTTTGCCGCCACCGTGGACCTGGAGACCGATTCGCCCGTTCTGCGGAATTGCCGGGTCAGCTTCGGTGTAGTCCACCGTCGTGACGCCATTAATCTTCAGCACCATGCGCGGGCCGACACAGCGAATCTCGTAGTCGTTCCAGTCATTCTTCTTCACCGGCTTGCCCAGCTCGGAATCGCCCGGTTTGGCCAACACCTTGTTCCGCCGCGATTCGTCATAGAGCGCTCCCCACCACCCATCGCCGATGTCGGCCTGATACC
>JAIUOK010000042.1 GCA_020161245.1 Actinomycetota bacterium
CGTCTGATCGTCGTGGGCTTGTCCCCGGCGTGTGCATCGCTACGCTCGCGGACGTGCACCGCATCTTCACCACGGCCGTCGCCGACGTGTACCCGCACTACGTCGCCAAGGTCGAGAAGAAGGGCCGCTCGCAGGCCGAGCTCGACGAGGTGATCGAGTGGCTCACCGGCTACGACGACGCCGGGCTGCGCACGCGCCTCGAGGACGGGACCACGTTCGAGGACTTCTTCGCCGAGGCGCACCTCAACCCCGGCGCCTCGCTCATCACCGGCTCCGTGTGCGGCGTGAAGGTGCAGGACGTCGAGGACCCGCTCATGCGGCAGATCCGCTACCTCGACAAGCTCGTCGACGAGCTGGCCAAGGGCCGCCCGATGGAGAAGATCCTGCGCGCCTGAGCGCAGAGGAGGAGCACGCGATCAGCGCAGTGCCAGGCTCGCCGACGCCGATGAGCCGCCGGACGGGCTGACACGGCTGACGCAGGTGCAGATCGTCCGGCCCTCGGCCCGCTCGGCGTCGCTGAGGAAGACGTCCTGGTGGTCGACCCGGCCCACGACGTCGTCGACCGACATCACGCAGAGGCCGCACTCGCCGCGCCGGCAGTCGTAGAGCACCGGCACGCCCTCGCGGACGAGCGCGTCGAGCAGCGTCTCCTCCGGCCCCACGACGGCGTCGACGCCGAGAGCAGGGACGCGCACGGAGAACGAGCCGCCGCTGCCGCTGCCGCCGGCGAAGGTCTCGAAGCGCAGGTTCGTCGACGGCAGGGCGGCGCTCGACCATGCCCGTCGGACGTCGTCCAGGAGCGGAACCGGCCCGCACACGTACGCCTCGGCGCGCATGGGGTCCGTCGAGGCGGCAGCGAGCCGGGCAGGCTCCACAGGGTCGATGCGGCACCCCTCCGACGACGCCCGGACGTCGAGGCGCGGCCCGAGCAGCTCGGCCAGCTCGTCGAGGAACGGCATGCGGGTGCGGTCGGTGCCGGCGTAGAGGAGGGCCACCTCGCGGCCGGAAGCGACCAGCTCGCGGGCCATCGGCAGGATGGCGGTGACGCCGATCCCGCCGGCGACGAGCACGTACGACGACGCTGCTGCACCGAGCGCGAAGCCCTGCAGCGGCTGGGTCGTCACGAGGGTGTCGCCGGCCGAGAGCGCATGCATGGCACGGGATCCGCCGCGCGACGCCGGTGCCAGCCGCACCGCGACGTCGACGCGCCCGGACGACGACCGCACCACGGAGTACGACCGCACGGCGTCCCCGTGGGCCAGCGGGAGCCGCACGTCGAGGTGGCTGCCGGCGGGTGCCGAGATCCCGTAGTGGTCGGACCGGAGCCGCACCAGGGCCACGTCGGCGGCGGCCGTCCCCACCGATTCGACCGTCGCCGTCGCCCAGACGGCGCGCGCGTCAGCGACCACCGGGCACCGCCGGCGCGGCGGCCTCGGACGACGGCGCCTGCTCGCGTGCCAGCAGGTCGCTGAGGATGCGGCGCACCCACATGCCGCCGGCATCGATGTTGAGGCTGTAGAACTCGTGCTGCGGGTTGGCGTCGATCGCCGCCTGCTGCGCCCGCAGCATGACCTCGTCCTCGCCGAAGACGCGCTTCACCCCGTCGCGCAGCTGCGTCGTGATGAGTTGGCTCTCGAGCCGGTAGTTGCGCATGAAGGCCCAGAAGTAGTGGCTCGTGCGGTCGGTCTCGGGCGTGATCGTGTTCATGACATAGCCGTTGACGCCCCGGCTGCGGTCGCCCTCGGGCGCCCCGGTGCCCGCCTTGGCCACGCCGACGTCGATGCAGATCGTCGACGGCGCGTAGTAGTGGATGATCTGCCAGCGGTCGACGCGGCCGTCGTAGCCGGGGAACCGGTCGCGGATGTTCTTGGCCCAGAACGGCGGCGGCTCGACGTCGCGCATCCATCGCTCCACGGTGACGCTGCCGTCGTCCTCCAGGCGCGTGCTGAACGACGACTCGCTCAGCTCCGCCTGCCCGATCGAGCTCCCGTGCACGAACTCCTCGTGGGTGAGGTCCATGAGGTTGTCGAGGATGAGCTGGTAGTTGCAGTCGGCGTGGATCGTGAGGCCGTCGCCCGCCCACTCCGGGTGGTCCATCTGGTGCATGTCCGGGATCAGGTCCGGGTCGGCCTGCAGAGGGTCGCCCGGCCACACCCACAGGTAGCGGTAGCGCTCGACCACGGGGAACGACGACACCATCGCGCTGGGGTTCACCGTCTCCTGCGCCGGCATGCGGGTGCAGCGCCCGGCCGAGTTGAACCGCAGCCCGTGGTACGGGCACTGCACCTCGTCGGTGCCCACGAGCCTGCCCATCGACAGCGGTGCCAGGCGGTGCCAGCACGCGTCGGCGAGCGCGACCGGCCGGCCGTCCTGCGTGCGGTACAGCGCCATCGGCGTCGTGGCGATGGTGCGTGCGAGGAGCGCCTTGGAGGTGACCTCGTGGTCCCACGCGGCCGCGTACCACGCGTTGCGCGGGTGGCCGAGGATCGTGGCGCGCACGGTCTCGCGGTGCGGGGGGACGTCGCGGTCGACGGGCATGTCGCCTCCTGGAGTGGTGGCGACACCATCCGGGCAGTGCCCGCCCGGGCTCTACGAGACTTCCGCTGTTCGGAAGAGTCAGTCGGCCTCGGCGCCGAGCGTGCGCGAGATGCCGTGCGCAGCGGCGACGACGGCGGGCACCAGCGCCTCGGGCGCCACGCTCCCCCGCCGGACCACGACCGAGAGAGCGGCGACGACGTCGTGCGACGGCCCGCGCACCGGGGCGGCCACCGACACGGCGTCCGGCGTCACCTGCCGGTCGCTGATGGCGCGGCCGGTGCGCCGTACCTCCGCGAGCACGCGGCGCAGCGCCTTGGGGTCGGTGATGGTCCAGTCGGTCCACGCCTCGAGCGGGGACGCCAGCACGTCGTCCTGCAGCGGCGCCGGCGCGTGCGCGAGCAGCACGAGCCCGACGCCGGTGGCGTGCAGCGCGAACCTGTCGCCGACCCGCGTGAGCACCTTCACCGAGCGGCGTCCGGCCAGCCGCTCGAGGAAGACCGCCTCGCGGCCCTCGCGCACCGCGAGCTGGACGTTCTCGCCCGTCGCGACGAACAGGTCCTCCATGAACGGCAGGGCCTGCTCGCGCAGGCCGAGCCCGCGCGGTGCCAGCGACGCCACCCGCCACAGCCGCAGCCCGATCTGCAGCCCGCCGTCGTCGCGCCGCTCGAGCGCACCCCACTCGAGCAGCTCTCCCACGATCCGGTGCGTCGTGGTCAGCGGCAGGCCCGTGGCGCGGCTGAGCTCGGTGAGGGTGAGGGTCGGGCGGTCGGGCGTGAACGCCGCGAGCACGTCGAAGGAACGGGCGGTGAGTCCCACGGGCTCAGCGCTTCCGAGCGGCGGCCGCCGACGGTGCCCCGACGTGGGCGCGCACCAGCGCTGCCGCGTCGCGCTCGGCCGAGCCAGCCCAGGAGGCATGCGGCTTGTGGATGCGCAACGACACGAGGCCGTGCAGGGCGATCCAGATACGCATCCCCGTGTGGCGCGCCTCCGCGCCCCTCGCCGAGCCGTGGGCGCGTACCAGCGCGGCGACGCCGTCCATGATCTCGTCGCCGGTGCCGCCGGCCATCGAGCCCGCAGGCAGCGCGTCGGCGCTCTCGAAGAGCAGCTGGTAGGCGCCGGGGTGGTCGATGCCCCAGCGGACGTACGTGCGGGCCATGGCCAGCAGCCGGTCGAGCGGCTCGGCCGCCGGCTTGTCGGTGGCGGCCAGCGCCGCCCGCAGCTCGTCGTACTGGGCGTCGATGACGGCGGCGATGAGGTCGTCCTGAGAAGCGAAGTGGAGGTAGACGCCGCTCGGCGAGACCCCGACCTCGCGGGCGATCGCCCGCAGCGACGGCGGCGAGACCTGGCGCGGCTGCACGAGCAGGTCGGTCGCGGCGCGGATCAGCTCCAGCCGCAGCTGGTCGCCCTCGCCCCTGCGGTTGGCCGCGCGCCGCTGAGCCATCGACCCGCCTCCGACTTGACAGTGTTAACAGAACGCCTGTTCACTGTAACTCACAGAACAGATGTTCAGCGATGAGGAGCACATGATGGATCTCCGTGGACAGACCGCCCTCGTGACCGGCGCCAGCTCGGGGATCGGCGCCGAGTTCTCCCGCCAGCTCGCCGCGGCCGGGGCCGACGTCGTGCTCGTGGCGCGCCGCGCCGACCGCCTGGAGGGGCTCGCCGCGGACCTCGCCGCGCGGCACGGCGTGACAGCCACGGCGATCAGCGCCGACCTCGCTGCCCAGGGCGCATCGGAGAAGCTGGCCGGCGAGCTCGAGGGCCGGGGCCTGACGATCGAGGTGCTGGTCAACAACGCCGGCTTCGCGACGCACGGCGCGTTCGTCGACGAGGAGCCCGCCCGCATCCACGACGAGATGGCGCTCAACGTCGTCACCGTCGTCGAGCTGACCCGCCTGCTGCTGCCCGGCATGGTGGCGCGTCGGCGCGGCATCGTGGTCAACGTCGCCTCGACCGGCGCCTTCCAGCCGGTCCCCACCATGGCCGTCTACGGCGCGACCAAGGCCTTCGTCCTGTCGTTCACCGAGGCCCTGTGGGGCGAGCTCGACGGCAGCGGCGTCTGCGCGCTGGCGCTGTGCCCCGGCGCCACCGAGACCGAGTTCTTCGACGTGGCCGGGGCGGACGCCCAGGTCGGGGCGAGCCGGCAGCCCGTCGACGAGGTCGTGCGGATCGCGCTCGCCTCGGTGGAGAAGGGCCGCCCCTCGGTCGTGACCGGCACCCGCAACGCGCTCGCGGCCCGGCTCCCGCGCCTGCTCACCCGCCGCTCGACCATCCGCCTCACCCAGCGGGTCATGGCGTCCTGACGGGCCTGCTCGGCGCACGCGGTCGGCGCACGCCGTCGGCGCCGCACGTCACCCGTCCGGCGTCTCCGCAACCAGGGACAGCCTCCGATGATCATTGTGTAGTCCACATGGCTACACATCGGACGGACGTCCTCGGGGGAGGCGATACGTGGAGCGGCTGGCGCAGCCCGGGGTGGCGCTGCACTACTCAGGACCGATGGAGCTGGCGGGGCATGCGTACCGCACAGCCCTCGCCCGGGGCCTTGTGCCCATGGACGCGCAGACCGACGGGCGCACCGGCACCTTCACCGCGGTCGTCGTGACGCCGTGCGCCTGGGCCGCTCTGCTCCGCCTCGCCGAAGACCTCACCCTGGCCACCGAGGGCGGGCTGCAGGTGGCGCGGGTCGCGCTCGAGCCGGCGTGGGAGGCCTCGTGAGCAGCCGCCGCGGGTTCGCGACCGCCCTCGCCGCCGACCGCTCGACGTCCGGGACCGCGCGCGGCTTCGACATCGAGCACGCGGTGCGGCTCGGCAGCCGCGAGTCGCTGTGCGGCCAGGTGGTCGGGCTCTCGCTGCCGGTGCGCTTCCAGCCGGACGCCGCGCACTCCTGCCCCGACTGCGCCGAGGCTGCCGGAGGACGCGCCGCCTCCTGACGGACGCCGATCAGCCAGCGGTCGCCGGGCCGGCCTCAGCGCCCGCGCCGCGCCTGGTCGTCGACGTCGCCGCGCGGCCCGGCGATGCAGTGATGGCCTGCGAGTTCAGGGCCTCCTCGAGCGCGCGGTAGGCCGCCTCGGGGTTGCCGAGCCGCTTCCAGACGTCGGCCAGGCCGCGCCAGGTGATGGCCGTGCCGCGGCCGGCCGGCAGTGTCATGAGCGTGAGCTCGAGCTGCTCGGCCGCCGCCCGTGCGGCGTCCTGCTCGCCGACGGCGAGCCGCGCCTCGCCGAGCACGAGCAGCGTGGTCGCACGCTCGCTGCGCTGCTCGGCACTGATCCGGCCGAGCGCGGACTCCGCCAGCGCGACCGCCCGGGGGCCGTCGCCCGCCAGCAGTGCCGCGCGCGCCTGCTCGGTCTCGAGGTAGGCGAGGTCGAGCTCGGTGCCGGACAGCCGCAGCTTGTCCGACGCCGTCTGGAGGATGCGCTCGATCTCCGGGAGCCGTTGCGCCGCAGTGTCATGCCGCATCCAGAACCAGGCGCAGGCGATCGCGCAGCGCGCCCAGGCTCGCTCGTCGTCGCCCTCGCTCAGCAGCGCCAGGGCGCGCTCGGAGTGCGCCACCGCGGTGGTGAGGTCGCCGCGCGCCTCGGCTACGCCGGCGGCGTTCCAGTACGCCGATCCGCGCGCCTTCCACGACGAGCCGGCGTCGACCAGCCGGATGAGGTCGGATGCCACGATCTCGGCGTCGGCGTACTGGCCCACGGTGTAGAGCTCGCCGACGAGGGTGGACATCGCCTGGACGTGGTCGTCGGTGCCCTCGAGCCCATGGTCGGCCGCCGCCCGCACCGCAGCGCGCGCAGCCTCGAGCGATGCGACGTCCTCGCCCTGCTCGCTCAGGCAGCGTGCGCGCGCGATCTGGGCACGCACGACGAGGCTGCCGTCGCCTGCGGCGTCGGCGCCGTCGACCACTCGGTCGAGTGAGGCCAGTGCCTCCTCGATCGCGCCGAGGGCCTCCTGGGCGCGGGCCAGCCCCCACGTGGCGGGCAGGCCGAACGTGCGCTCCATGGCTGCGAACTCGGCCCGCGCCCGGGCCCAGTCGCCGTTGCCGAGGAGGAACTCGGCCGACGCCAGCGCGAGCCGGTCGGCCTCGGTGAGGTCGGCCGCCGAGGTGGGGCCGGTCAGCTCCACCGGATCGACCCCGAGCACCTCGGCGAGGTGCTCGACGACGCGCGCCGTGGGCTCGCGGTTGCCGTTCTCCAGCATCGAGATGTAGCTGATCGAGATGCGGGGCCCGACGAGGTCGCCCTGCTGCAGCCCGCGCTCCGCGCGCAGCCGGCGCAGGCGTCGTCCGAACGTCTCGGCCATCGCTGTCGTCACCCCGGGTCGGTCCTGAACGGCGGATCGACGTCCTGATCGTCACCGCGGTCGGCCGACTGTACCTCCGGTATCACCGCTTCACATGATCTGTGGAGTTACACAAGTGTTGTTTACTCCTTCTGGGTGACTTCACACCTGTTGTGACATCTGGACAGGAGTACGCCATGATGCGGTTCAAGGGTTCGCTGCTCGCGGGTGCCGTCCTGGCTCTGGCGCTGCAGCTGCTCACCTCGGGGACGGCCGTCGAGCCGGTGCAGACGCAGGCCCTCAACTGGCCCAAGTGCTGCTGACCGGCTGATCGTCCCCGAGCGACGGGGCGGGACCGCGGCCGTACGGGGGTCGGCCGCGGCCCCGTCTCCCGGCGTGTCGTGCGCGCGCCCGATCAGATGGTGGTGGCCGCGCGCAGGCCCTCGAGCACGGCCTCCTCGACCGTGCGCGGAGCCAGGCAGTCGCCGATGCCGTGCACCTCGCGGCGGCCGTCGTCCTGCAACTCGCGCAGCAGGGCGTCGACCGAGCTGTGGCCCTGGGCCAGCACGAGGGCGGCGACGTCGTCGAGGATCACCGGCTCATCGGTGAGGACGTGCTGGAAGTACGCCGAGTCCGCGTCGGCGCCGATCACGCGCACGAGCGGCAGGATGGCGACCTTGCGGCGCACGGCCTCCGCGATCATCGCGTCGCGCACGTACTGCTGCAGCCGCTGACCGGCGTGGTAGCCCGTCACGCAGAGCGTGACCCGGTGGCCGCGGAGGCTCAGCGCCAGCGCGGCACCCAGGCCGTTCCAGTCGGCGCGCCAGTCGGCGACCACGACGTGCCCGGACGGCACGTCGCGGCCGGAGAGCACGTCCCACGCGGTGAGGACCACAGGGTCGTCGGCCGTCTCGAGCTCGGGTACGCGCGGCAGGGCACCGGTGGCCACCACGACGACGTCGGGGTCGAGCTCGTCGACGAGCGCGGCGTCGGCCGTCGTGCCCAGCATCAGCGTCACGCCGGCCCGCTCGGCCTCGCCGGCGAGGTTGGTGATGGCGCCGCCGAACTCCGCCCGGCCGGGCACCTCCTGCGCGAGGCGCACCTGGCCGCCTAGCCGCCGCTCGCGCTCGACGAGCACGACGCGGTGCCCGCGCTCGGCCGCAACTGCGGCAGCCTTGAGCCCGCCGGGTCCGCCGCCGACCACGAGCACGTCGCGCGGGGACGCGGCGCGCCTGCGGATGCCGTAGGCGAGCTCGCGACCGGTCTCGGGGTGCTGGATGCACGAGATCGGGTACCCGGCGTGGAAGTGCCCGATGCAGGCCTGGTTGCAGCCGATGCACGCGCGGATCTCCTCGAGCCGGCCGGCCTCGGCCTTGCGCGGCATCTCAGGGTCGCAGATGAGCGCACGCGTCATCACCGTCGCGTCGGCGTCGCCGCGCCCGAGGATGAGCTCGGCGTCCTGGGGCTGGTTGATGCGCCCCGCCACGATGACGGGGCAGTCCACGACCTGCTTGGCAGCGCGCGAGGCGGCCGCGGTGTAGCCGGGCGCGAACGTCATCGGCGGCACGATGTGGTCGGAGCCGGCGAGCGTGGCGGACGTGCCCTGCACGACCGAGACGTAGTCGACCGTCGGGCCCACGAGCTCGAGCGCCTGCAGCGAGTCGTCGCGGGTGAGACCGTCGGGGGACTCCTCCCCCACCGAGATGCGCACGCCGACAGCCAGTCCCGGCCCCGCAGCGGCGCGCACGGCGTCGATCACCTCGCGCAGGAACCGGGATCTGCCGTCGAGGTCTCCGCCGTACTCGTCTGTGCGCAGGTTGGTGCGCGGGCTGAGGAACTGCGCCGGCAGGTAGCCGTGCGACGCGACGACCTCGACGCCGTCGAACCCGGCCTCGCGCATCCGTCGGGCGGCGTCGCCGTAGCAGCGGACCATCTCGTGGATCTCGGCGACCGACATCGCGCGCGGCATGACATGGAACCGCTCGTTCGGCACGGCCGACGGCGCGAGCGCCACGGGCAGGGTGCCGTCCTCGGACTCCATGAGCTCGCGGCCGTCGTGGAAGAGCTGCTGGAAGATCCGGGTGCCGTGGCGGTGCACGGTCTCGGCGAGACGCGCGAAGCGCGGGATGCAGGCGTCGTCGTCGGCCATGAGCACGTGGGTCGTGTACTTGGCCGACGGATGGACGCCGGCCACCTGCACCACGATCAGGCCGGTGCCGCCGGCGGCGCGCGCCTCGTGGTAGGCGATGAGCCGCTCGCCGGGCATGCCGTCCTCGGCCATCACCGTGTCGTGCCCGGAGGAGACGATGCGGTTGGCGATCCGCACCGGCCCGATGTCGAGCGGCGAGAGGAGCCTGGGGAGCTGCATCACGGTCCGATCCTGGTCGCCCCCGCACAGCTCGCGCCTGCGGGCACCCGCGCCATCCCGGGCAGCACGAGGATGCCCGTTCCCCGGCGTCTGCGTCGGCGAACCGCGCCGGGCGCTACGACAGGACGTCCTTGCGCAGGAACTTGCGCCACGCCAGCGCCAGCAGCACGGCGGCGTAGGCGGTCGAGAGGATCGCGCCGCGGGCCATGTCGGACCAGACCACAGGGTCGTTGAACGCGTCGACCCACGCACCGATGTAGTGCGTGGGCAGGATCTCCCGCACCGGCCCGAGGTCCTCCACCTGGTCGAGGATGGTCGAGACGATCACGAGCATCACCGCGCCGCCGACGGCCCCGAGCGGGGCGTCGGTGTGCACGCCGAGGAAGAACGCCAGCGCGGCCACGAACAGCATCGAGACCGCCAGGTAGCCGATCACGATCGCGAGCCGGAACAGCGCCTCGCCCGCGGGGATCACGCTGCCCAGCGGTGTGCGCGCGGGCCCGAACCCGAAGAACAGCCCGCCCGCGATCAGCGCCGATACCGGCAGGATCACCAGGCCCGTGAGCGCGAGGCCGTACGACACGACGAGCTTCTGCCGCAGCAGCCGCGACCTGCCCACGGGCGAGGCCAGCAGGTACTTCAGCGACGACCACTGCGCCTCGCTCGCCACGGTGTCGCCGCAGAACAGCGCCACCACCACGATGATGAGCAGAGTCGACGATGCGAAGACCACGAACAGCGCGAAGTTGACCGCGCCGCCGGTAGCGAGGTCGACGAACCGGGTGCCGCCGGTGGCGGCGTCGCGGTTGCGGGCGAACAGCGCGGCCAGCACCACGGGGAACAGTGCGAGCCCCGCGAGCACGAGCTGGGTGCGCCGGCGCTTCCACTGCCGCACCAGCTCGACCCGTAGCGGCAGCGTGCGCTGGGCCGACCATCCGGCCGCCGAGCCGTCGGGTGCCGCCGACGGCGGGGGCGGTGCCGACCGCAGGAGGTCGTGGACGCCGCGCGACGTCGACGTGCTGCTCATGACGTCGCTCCGATCAGTCCGAGGAACACGGTCTCGAGGTCGGCCGGCGCAGCATCGGCCGCGTCAGCAGCCACGACCTGGTCGAGCGGCCCGGCCGCCACGAGCTCGCCGCGGTGCATCACGACGACGTGGGTGCAGGTGCGCTCCACCTCGGCGAGCAGGTGGCTCGACACGACGACGGTGCGGCCGGTGTCGGCGTAGGTGCGCAGCACCTCGCGCACCTCGCGGATCTGCGGCGGGTCGAGCCCGTTGGTCGGCTCGTCGAGCACCAGCAGCTCGGGCAGGCCGAGCATCGCCTGCGCGATCGCGATGCGGGCGCGCATGCCCTGGCTGTACGTGCGCACCTTGCGCTCGACGTCCGCACCGAGCCCGGCCACCTCGAGCACGGTGTCGAGGTACGCCTCCTCCATCGGCCGCCCGGTCGCGCGCCAGAACAGCTCGAGGTTGGCGCGTCCCGACAGGTGCGGCAGCAGGCCCGGGCCCTCGACGAACGCGCCGAGGCGCGAGAGCACCGGCGCCCCCGGAGTCACGCGGTGGCCGAACACCAGCAGCTCGCCCTCGGTGGGGCTGATGAGGCCGAGCAGCATCCGGAGCACCGTCGTCTTGCCCGCGCCGTTGGGACCGAGCAGGCCGAGCACCTGCCCCTTCTCCACGCGGAAGCCCACGTCGGAGACCGCCCGGAAACCGCCGGCGTACTCCTTGCCGAGGCCGCGCACGACCAGCGGGACGTCGACCAGCTCGGGGTCGACGTCCTCGGCGACATGGCGGCTGCGCCGCCGCACGACGATGGCGATCGCGGCGATAGCCAGCAGCAGAGCGACGACGATGCCGGCGCCGACCAGAAGTCCGGTGGTGTCGGCGGGCAGCGGCGTCACATCGACGACGGGCAGCGACAGCGCGGCCGATCCCGCCAGAGACACCTGGTAGGTGCGCGGGTCGGCCGGCATCGCAAAGGCCTGGTCGGTCGTCGTGATCACCAGGCGCAGCGCGTGGCCCGGCTGGATCTCGCGCACCACCGCCGGCAGCATGACGCGCACCGTCTGATCGCCGCCGTCCTCGAGCCGCACGGTGGTGACGAGCCGGTTGGGCAGCACCGCCTCGGCCCCGCCGGGCCCGACGTCGAGCAGCCGGGCGAACAGCGTGACGTCGGGCGCCTGCGTGCGGATCCGGATGTCGGCGGTGGCCGAGCCCACGAGGGTGAACGTGTCGTCGAACGGCGCGGTCTCGAAGACCGCGGACTGCCCCGGGATGTCGGGCAGCGCCCGCTGCGACCCGCGCAGCAGAGTCGACACGACCGCGCCGAGCCCCGGCAGGCTCGACACCTGGGCGGGGTTGCCGCCCGCCGGCGCGACGACCGTCTGCTCGTCGCCGTCGAGAGCGACATCGCGCCGGGACGGCGACGGCGTGCCCGCGATGCCCGGGGCCTCGGGGGCCGCGAGCACCTGCGGGTCGGCGCCGGTGCGCGCGCCGAACAGCGACGCAGGCTGGCCCGTGGCCTCGAAGCGGGTGTCCTCCGGAGTGCCGTCGTCGCGCAGGTAGCGGTCGAACCACGCGAGCGTCATCGCATCGAGGCGCTCGTCCTCCTGGTCGCCGCCGTCGTGGCCGCCCGCGAACCACACCAGCTTCACCGGTGTGCCGCCGGCTGCGATGCCTCGCGCGTTGGCGTCGCCCTCGGCGAGCGGGAACAGCGAGTCGGCCTGGCCCTGCAGGATCAGCGTCGGTGCGTCGATGCGGTCGAGCACGGACGCCGGGCTGGAGTCCTCGAGCAGGCGCAGGATCTGGGGCGTCGGCACGCCCGTCGCCGCGCTGGCGCTGTAGGCGTCGCAGACGTCGACCGCGAAGCGCCCGCACACCGTGGGGTCGGTCGACGACGCCGAGCCGCTGCCGAAGAACACTCCCGCCCACAGCCGCTTGAACACGCCCGGCTCGTCGATCGGCTGGAACGCGGCGGGGGTCGTCGGCTCGCCGTCGGCCGCGTACTGCGGGAACAGCGACTGCGCGAGATCGTTCCAGGTGATGCGCGGTGCGATCGCGTCGATGCGCTGGTCGTACCCGGCGGCGAGGAGCGCGATCGCGCCGCCGTACGACCCGCCGGCGATGCCGACGCGCGGGTCGCCCTGGCCGTCGAGCTGCACGTCGTCGCGCGCCGCGAGCAGGTCGATCAGCCGCTCGACGTCGGCGACCTCGAACGCCGGCGCGTTGAGGTGGATGCGCCCGCCGGACTGCCCGAAGCCGCGCGCGGTCCACGCGAGGACGACGTAGCCCTCCTGCGCGAGGCGCTGCGCCTGGGCGACGAGGTCCTGCCGCTGCCCGCCGAAGCCGTGGGCCAGCAGCACGGCTGGCTTGCGTGCAGCTCCGCCGTCCGCGGTGTAGACCGCGACGTCGAGCTCGACCGGCGTGCCGTCGGGCTCGGGGCCGACGGGCACGCGCTCGACCTGCTCGGCCACGGCCGGCCCGGTATCGCGCCCGACGAGAAGCCAGGCCCCGCCGAGGAGCAGTGCCAGCGCAGCGACGGCCGCCACGGCCGTGCGGAGGCGGGACGCGCGCAGCCAGCCGATCACGTAGAGCCCAACGGGCCGGCGGGCATGGGGGTTCCGTCCTCGAGGAAGATCGTGCGGTCTCCCCCATCCTGCGTCAGGTCCGGGCGCCGCGCAGGTCCGCGCGGGGGTCAGGCCGCCGGTGCCAGCGCCGGTTGGGGGGCCTCGTCCGAGCTCGCCTGGCGCGGGCGCAGCTGCACGATCACCGCCGCCCCGAGCACGAGCACCGCGCCCAGGATCTGCACCGGCGAGAGCATCTCGCCGAGCACCGCAGCGGCGAGCGCCGCGCTCACGACCGGCTCGAACGTCGACAGGATCGACGTCGTCGAGGCGCCCGTGCGCTTGAGGCCGGCGAAGAACGCCAGCACCGCCGTCACGGTCGACACCAGGACGATGCAGCCGATCCAGAACCACCCGGCGGCGTCGAAGGAGACGACGACGCCGCCGGTGACCAGGCTCCTGATGCCGAGGGCCGCAGCCGCGCCCGTCATCACCAGCGTGGTGAGGACGACGGGCGGCAGGCGGTGCAGGACGGTGTCGGCGACCAGGATGTAGACGGTGTAGGTGACGGCGGCGCCGAAGGCGAGCAGGACGCCGACGGTGTCGAAGCCGAGGCCGCCGGCGCCGGCGAGCACGAGCGTCGTGCCGAGGCTCGCCGTCACGAGCGCGACGACGCGGGCGGCCGTCAGCCGCTCGCGTCCGAGCAGGACGGCACCGACCGTCACCATCACCGGGAACGTGTAGAGCACGAGCGCAACCAGGGGGGCGTCGAGGCGCTCGAGCGCCATGAAGTAGAGGCTGGCCTGGACGGCGTAGCCGAACGCGCCGAGGCCCAGGGCGATGAGCACGGCGGGCCACACGGCCCGGGCGTCGCGCGCGCCCTCCTGGCGGCGCAGCGCGGGGCGCAGGAGGAGGAGTGCGCCGAGCAGCAGCGCCGCGGCCGCGAACCGGATCAGCACCAGGGCATCGGTGGGGACGCCTGCGGCGAACGCCAGCTTGCCGAAGACGGCCATCGCACCGAAGCACGCAGCCGACAGCAGCACGAGAGCGGGACCCACGCCCACCACCGTGCTGCATCCGATCCATCAGGTCCAGCGATGATTCGTGGACCTGAACCATTAGTATCGCTACATGGCTGCATGGGACCTCCGACGGCTCGGCATGCTGCGCGAGCTGCAGGAGCGCGGCACCCTCGCAGCCGTGGCCGAGGCCCTCGGCTACACGCCGTCGGCCGTCTCGCAGCAGCTCGCCGTCCTCGAGCGCGAGGCCGGCACACCGCTGCTCGCCAAGGCCGGCCGCGGCGTCCGCCTCACCGACGCCGGCCGGCTGCTCGCCGACCACGCCGGCGTCCTCCTCGCCGCCGCCGACGCGGCCCGGGCCGACCTCGATGCGCTGCACGACGACGTCCGCGGCGTCGTGCGAGCCGGAGGCCTTCAGTCGGCGACCCGCGCTCTGCTCATCCCCGCGCTGGCCGCCGCAGGCGCCGCGCACCCGGAGCTCCGCGTCGAGATCACCGAGATGGAGCTCGAGCAGGCGCTTCCTGAGCTGAGGGTCGGCGGCCTCGACGTCGCGGTCAGCGACGAGTACGACGGGCACCCGCGACCGCGTCCGCGCGGCCTCGTCGTCGAGACCGTCCACGAGGAGCCGCTGCGCCTGGTGCTGCCGGCGTCGCACCCCCAGGCCCGGCGCCGGCGCGCGGTGCACCTCGAGTCGCTGCGCGACGACGTGTGGGTGTCGTCGGCGTCGGGCACCGGCCACCACGCGCTGGTGCTCAGCACCTGCCGCTCGCTCGGTGGCTACGAGCCGGATCTGCGCCACCGCTCCAACGACGCCGACGTCCAGCTCGAGCTCGTGCGCAGCACCGGCGCCGTGGCGCTCCTGCCACCCCTGACTCTGCCCGCCGACGATCCGGCACTCGCGGTCCGCGACATCGCCGACGGCGAGGTCTCGCGGCGGCTCTCGCTCGTCACGCGCGAGGGCCCGCAGCCGCCGGCGCTGCGCGCCTACCTCGACGCCGTCCGCGACGCCGCCCGCCGCCTCCCCGGACGCCGCTGACGCCGGCCGCAGTACGTTGAGCGCCCCGACGTCCCAGGGAGCGCATCGATGCCGCGGATCCTCGACTACACCGGCCGCGAGGCCGACCGCACCGTCACCGTCGCCGACATCGTCGGCCTGCGTGCGGCCGGCAGGCAGCTGGCCCAGGTGACGGCGTCGACGCCCGCCGAGGCGGCCGCGGCGGAGGCCGCCGGCGTGGAGATGGTCGTGTGCATGTCGGACTTCGTGCCGGCGGTCCGCGAGGGGTCGCGCCGCGTCTTCGTCACGGCCGCCGTCGACTTCTCCGGCGCAGTCACCGAGGACGACCTGCTCCGCGACTCCCTGACGGCGCTGAGGGCCGGGGCCGACGCCGTCATCACCGCGCGCGGCATGGCCAGCGTGCGACGGCTAGCGCACGAGGACATCCCGGTGATGGGCCACCTCGGCTTCGTGCCGAAGAAGTCGACCCTCTACGGCGGCGTGCGGGCGGTGGGCCGAACCGCGCCCGAGGCGCTCGAGCTGTGGCGCCGCTTCCAGGAGCTCGAGGACGCCGGGGCCTTCGCGGTGGAGTGCGAGCTCATCCCTGCCGAGGTGATGCGCGAGATCCACGCCCGCACCGGTCTCGCCACAATCTCGCTCGGCTCGGGCCCGCTCGCCGACGTGCTGTTCCTGTTCACCAGCGACATCTGCGGCGAGAGCGAGCGCATCCCGCGGCACGCGCGCGCCTACGCCGACCTCGCCTCGCTGCACCAGCAGATCGACGCCGAGCGGGTGCGCGCTCTCACGGAGTTCCGCGCCGACGTCGCCGCCGGGGCGTTCCCGGACGCCAGGGAGGTCGCGAAGGTAGACCCCGACGAGCTCGCCGCCTTCGTCGACGCTCTCGGGGAGCAGACGCGGGACTCCGAGCCCGCGTAGCCCGGCCAAGCGCCCATGTGGAGGGCCAGCAGAAGAGCGTCCGCGCCACCTCGATCTGGAAGCAGGTCAGCGCGGTCGGTTCCTCCGGCTCACCCGCATCGCATGTGACGACCTTGAGTCACCGTGACGTCGATCGGCGACGGCGACCGCCCGAGAACGCCTTGATTCCTGCGTCCCATGCCGCACCTACGTCCGTGCCGTCGGGGAATCTTCCCGCCAGCTCGAGGGCCACAAGTCCGTGCGCCAAACCCCACAGGGCACGGACGAGGTCGGCGTCGCCTCCCGCTACTCGCATGAGCGGAGCGACGGCCGCATCCTCGATGCCGGGTGCGAGCAGACCGCGGTGCAGGGGCCGCTCAGCGGACACGACGTAGAGGCCCGGGTGCTCCAGCGCCCACCGCCGATAGGCCACGGCGAGTGCCTGCAGGTCCACCGCATCTCCAAGCACCGCGGCCTGCTGACGCAGCGCCCGCTCCTGCAGCGCCGCCTCGATTTCCGCCTTGTCCTTCACGTGCTTGTAGAGCGACGGCGCCTGCATCCCGAGCTCGGCAGCGAGCCGTCGCATAGTGACGGCATCGAGGCCCTCGGCTTCGAGGATGCGCTCGGCGGCGTCGATCACCTCGTCCCGGCGGCTCACGCCGCGGCCTCGAGGTGAACGGACGCGCCCCTGCCGGGCGGGCGAAGGCGAGCTGGCAGGGTCACGGGCCCACCGTAGAACGACCCCGTCGGCCCGACGCCACCGGTCACGCTGCGACGGCTTGCAGCGGGGCCACGACCGCCGCCATCGGCTCGGACCTCCAGGGGGCCGCAAGGAGGAACGAGGCGACCAGCAGGACCGTCAGTGCACCGTCCCAGGCAGCCGCGGTGCCTGCCCCCTCCGCCGTAGCCAGCCAGGTCGCCGCCGAGACCGTCAGCGCCGCCTTGTTGGCGATGAGCACGACCCACACGCCGACCCCGGTTCCCGGGCGGGCTGCCAGCACGGCGAAGAGAGCGGCGAACGTGGCGAAGCCGATGGCTCGCCACGCCTCGACGAACTGCCACTCGGGAGGGGCTGCCTGGACGACGGGGGCTGCCGAGATGGCCGCCGCAGCAGCGGCGAGGGCGGCTAGGGAGAGCAGGGCACGCGCGGTGCGCAAGGCGTTCAAGAGGACCTCCGAGGTATCTGGCTAACTGTGTTAGCCTCATCATGGCTAACACAGTTAGCCATAGTCAAGCCACACACCTCACCGATCGGAGAGTTCCCTTGCGACGACCGTCCGCGCGGGCCGCTGGAATGGCCGCCGCGCTGCTCGCCACCCTGGCGTGGGGAGCGCAGTTCCCCCTCGGCGCCGACGCACTCGAGCGCCTGGACCCGGTATGGCTGACCGGGATTCGCTACCTCATAGCCGGCGTACTCCTGCTGGTGATCCTGGCCGCGAGGGAAGGCCGTTCCGCCCTCGCCGTCGACGCCGCCACACCGCGCATCGCCGCCTTGGGGGCACTGGGCTTCGGCGGCTTCAACCTGCTGGTGTATGTCGGGATGCAGGACGCCGGGCCCCAAGCCGCCTCCCTGCTCGTGGCGAGCATGCCGCTCGTCACCGCCTTCGTGCTCTGGGCGAGGACCGGAAGCCGTCCACGTCGAGCCACCTGGGGTGCCGCCGTGCTCGCCCTCGTAGGGATCGTCTTGGTGCTTACCTCCGGAGACGTCGCGCGACTGGTCTCGGGCGGTGTCACCACGTCGCACGGGCTCGTCCTCATCGGGGTCATCTGCTGGGTCACGTACACGACAGCGGCTGCCCACTACCCGACCTACAGCCCGCTTCGGTATGCGGCTGTCTCGGCGACCGCGGGCGCGCTTATGGTGTTGATGCTCGCGGCTGCGTTGACCGCTGTCGGCGCCCTGGCGTCTCCTACCTTCACGACACTGACCGGGGTCGCGCCGCAGCTGGCGTTCCTCGCGGTGGCGGCGGGCGCTCTCGCACTCCTCGCTTGGGGCAGCGCCGTGCGCAGGCTCGGCGCCGCCGGTGCCGTGCTCTTCATCAACGTTGTACCGCTCACCACCTTCGCCCTCGCCGCGATGCGCGGTACGTTGCCGACTCCGGTGCAGGCCGGCGGTGTCGCATTGGTAGTGGCGGGTGTCCTCGCCGGCTCGCGAACCTCGGCACGCCCGACGTCAGCCAAGCAAGCCTGCGGAACCCCCGGTCCGTCTCTCGATCGAGGACGGCCGACCCCATCGTCGATCAACGATGATGTCTCGCGCCAGCAGCAATGCACTGCCTGCCCGTGACGACGGACGCGGCGCCGGCCCCGACCTTTGTCGGTGATGACCTTCGACTGTGCGGTGGTGGGCGGGGACAGAACGAGGGCCCGGACGCGTCGTCCGGGCCCTCGTTCTGAGTGGTAGCGGGAGCCGTCGTAGTGCGGCGCGATCCGCGGGACGGCCGCTGCGCGGCGGAGCTCGAACCGCGTGGGCGCTCCTCCCAAATCCCGCCCCCGCTGAGGGCAGATCGAGGGCCCCAAACAACGAGCAAGGGCCCCGGACGCGTTGTCCGGGGCCCTCGATCTGGTGGTAGCGGGGGCAGGAGCCGTCGTAGTGGGGCAGCCGCCGTCGTCGGCGGCGCTGCGCGCCGGAGGGGCGAGCGACTGCGGGCGCTCCTCCCAAATCCCGCCCCCGCTCGTGGGGCAAGGACGAAGGCCCCAACAACGAACAAAGACCCTGACCTTGTCGGTCAGGGCCTTCGTCCTTGCGGTGGTAGCGGGGGCAGGAGCCGTCGTCGTGGGGCGGCGCCCGTCGAGCGGCCGCTTCGCGGGGAGGGCCGGACCCCGCGGGCGCTCCTCCCAAATCCTGCCCCCGCTGAGGGCAGATCGAGGGCCCCGAACAACGAGCAAGGGCCCCGGACGCGTTGTCCGGGGCCCTCGATCTGGTGGTAGCGGGGGGACGTTCAACGCCCAGGGTCTGGGCATCATGCCTGTACGTGTTCCTGCAGGTCAGGCCGTTCTGCGCACCATCTGCGAGTACTTCGAGCAGGGTCGCTCAGTCGACGCAGAACACGCCGCAGGGTGGCTACCGCGCGTGGGCTCCAATCATGTGGGCGGCGATGTCCTCCGGGTCGAGGAACGACGCAGGCGGCGGCGGCCCCCACCGGAACAGCCCCCTCGCCCCCTCGACTGACTCGGGGCTCCAGAGAGTGTCGTCGACGATGCAATCCATGTCGGAGTAGTACTCGCTGAATGTGCCCGCCGGGTCCTTCAGATACCAGAAGAAGTTCGAGCCGGCGTAGTGGCGCCCAAGCCCCCACACGTGGCGCTCGGGGTGGCCCTCCAGCATGTCCATCGCGCCGCGGCCGATCTGGTCGACGTCGTCGACCTGCCACGACGTGTGGTGGGGGTAGACGGCCGGAGCGCCCATCACTAGAAGGTTGTGGTGGTCGGTACTGCAGCGCAGGAACGCTCCGACGCCCGCGCGGTCGCTCACCTTGAACCCGACGCCGTCGACGAAGAAGCGCTGCGTGGTCTCGGCGTCTGTCGTCCCGAGAACCACGTGGCCGAGGCGGCGCGGCGTGACGCGCTCGCTGCTCGAGGCGCCGTCGGCGCGGGCGTTGGTGCGAACGACGTCGCCAGGCCCGTTGTACGCGGGCGTCGTACGCGTCGGCTGCTCTAGACGCGGCTCGACGACCACGCTGACGACCGTGCCGGTCACCGGCTCGATCGACCGCACCACGCCCTCGTAGGTCTGCACGCCGAACCCTTGGCCCGCCAGGGACGCCGCAACACGACCGAGGTCGTCCTCGTCGTCGGCGCCGACCACCAGTTCGCTGATGCGGCGCCGGTCGCCCTGCCGGACGTGGAGCTGGCGGCCCCCGTCGGTGGTCGACATCGAGCCATCGCCGTTATCGGTGAGGCCGAACTCGACGTAGTAGGCCACCACCGCGTCGGGGTCGGGCACCTCGAAGGTGAAGGAGCTCAGGCGGTGCAGTGCCATGGCGAATCCCTTCAGACGAGGGTGATCGAGAGGTCTCCGAGCCCCTCGATGGAGCTGACGAGCGTTCCCGGCACGAGGAAGCGGCGCGGGTCGCGGCCGACACCGACGCCGGACGGGGTGCCGGTGAAGATGAGGTCGCCGGGGTAGAGCGTGAGCGACGACGAGAGCCGGCTGACGAGGTCGTTCACGGGGAAGATGAGGTCGGACGTCCGGCCGTCCTGCAGCACCTCGCCGTCGAGGCTGCACGCGATGCGAAGGTCGTCGCGGTCGTCGAGCTCGTCGGGGGTGACGACCCACGGCCCCACCGGGCTGAAGCCGGGGTAGGACTTGCCGATGGAGAACTGCGGCGCCGGGCCGCGAGTCTGCACAGCCCGCCACGAGAGGTCCTGCCCGATGGTGAGGCCGGCGACGTGGTCCCACGCCTTCTCCGGCGCCACCTGGTGCGCCTCACGGCCGATGACGACGACGAGCTCGACCTCCCAGTCGACGCCGTCGCTCGGCAGGCTCACGGTGGAGCCCGGCCCGGTGAGCGACGACTGAAACTTGCCGAAGACCACCGGGTGCTCGGGGATGTCGAAGCCCGACTCGGCTGCGTGCTCGCGGTAGTTGAGCCCGATCGCGAACATCTGCCGCGGCCGGGGCACCGGCACACCCGGCGAGCCGGTGGCAGTGGGCCCGGACGCCGCCTGGGCCGACGTGGCCCATGCGTGCAGCTCCTCCCAGCGCTCGTAGGCGTCCATGGGATCTGGGGAGAAGCGGCCATGGCTGGCGTCGCCGACGTCGACCCATCGGTCGTCGACGCTGATCGCGAGGCGGCCGTCGAGAGCTGCGACCTTCATGCCGCCCTCAGTCCAGCCGGCTGGCGTCGCCGAGGCGGTGCCAGGTGCGGTTGAGGTACACGAGGCCCTCGCGGACGCAGCCGTCCTCGGGGTCGGACCCGAGGTCGCACTCCAGTGGCTCGGCGAGGACGAGGGTCGCGGCGCCCGCGGTGACACGGTCGAGTACGCGGGCGCGCAGCCACCGGGTGTTGCGGAAGACCGGCTCGCCCGTGGGCAGGGTGGTCCACAGCGACGTGTCGGCGAACCGGTCGATGCCGCTGGTCGCGCCCAGCTTGGCCAGGTGCACGGTCGAGGCATCGAGCAGGTGCACGACGACGGTGCCCGCGGCCAGGATCGTCGGCGCCGCCGACGACGCGTGCGACACCGAGAAGGCGAGCACGGCGGGGTCGGCGCTGATCGACGTCAGCGAGGTGGCCGTGAGCGCTGCCGGCGCGTGCTTCCCGAGCGCGGTCACCAGGGCGACGCCGCCGGGGTGGTGCCGGAACGCGTCGCGGAAGTCGTCGGGGCCCAGCGCGTGCGGGGTGGGCTCGGGCCGGGGGCTGGGCACCGTTGTCTCCGTCGGGCGGGCAAGGGTGGGGAGGGACATGGGGCTCTCCTGGGCAGAGGGTGTGCCGGGGCCCACCGGCTGCGACGGTCTACGCCGTCGCAGCCGGTGGCGGGTGCCTGCGTGCCGGGCCCTCAGGGTGGAGGCCCGGCGCCGCGGCTCAGACGACCTCGGCCTCGCGCAGGGCCGGGATCACGTGCTCGCCGAGGAGCCGGTAGGAGCTGAGGGTCTCCTCCTTGGTGAGCGATCCGAACGACGCCCACATGAGGATGTTGCTGGTGCCGAGCTCCTGCGCCTGCTTGATCAGCGACTCGCGCACGGTGTCAGGCGAGCCGACGACGAAGATGCCGAGGTCGATGAGCGCGTCCCAGTACACGGGGCCGTCGCCGGCGAAGGGGCGGAAGAACGACTCGTAGAACTGGCTGTCGTAGCCGTCCGGGATGTGGTCGAGGTCCTGGAACATGACGGCCTCCTTGTAGAGGCCGAACATCCGGTTGAGCGCGGGCTCGGCGATGCGGCGCGCCTCCTCGTCGGTCTCGCCGACATAGACGTTGCGCAGGATCATCGTGGAGTCCGGCCCGTGCGGCTGGCCGGCCGCCTTCGCCGCTTCCTTGTAGGCATCGTTCACCGCGCGCAGCTGCGCCGTCGGCTGGAATGCAGTCGCGATGTTGTAGCCGTTGGTGCCGCACCACTGGATCGTCTGCGGGCTCAGCGCCGTGATCCACATCCGGCGGCGGTCCCGGTCCAGGGGCGGCGGCCACATCGTCGTCGGCTCGTAGTTGGCGTACGTGCCCTCATGGGTGAACACCGGGTTGTAGAGCATGCTCTCGATGAGGCGCAGGCCCTCCTCGAAGCGTGGACGGGTCTCTGCCATCGGGATGCCCTCGCGCCCGAACTCCTTCTCGTCCACGCCACGGCCGATGCCGATCTCGAGCCGGCCGTGGGAGAGGTAGTCGAGCATCGCGTACTCCTCGGCGAGGCGCCGGGGGTTGTGCAGCGGGACGATGTTGCCCATCACGCCGAGGCGCATCGTCGTCGTGCGCTGCGCCGCTGCGGCGATCAGCAGGTTCGGCGACGGGCTGACGGAGTACGGCGTGAAGTGGTGCTCGCTGAAGAACAGCCCCTCGAAGCCGGCCTGCTCAGCAACCTCCCACGACTCGAGATGCCAGTCGTAGAGCTCCTGCAGGGACTGGGGGTCGAAGCGGTCGGGGGAGGCGTCGAAAGGGTAGTTGAAGATGTCGAACAGCCACGGCGTGATCATCGTTGGTCCTCCTGGGGTGGGCCGGACGGTCGAGGGGTCTCTGGTCACCATTCGTTGGTGCTGCTCCGAGCGGGTCCGGCGCCGGGCCGGGCCGGCACGCCGCCGGAGAGGTAGGTGCCGATGCGGTTGCCCTCGATCACCGGGAGCCGCAACGTCGAGGGGTGGTCCTCGTCGTGGTAGACGCTGATCCATGACGGGCTCTGCCGGAGCAGGTGCCCCTGCGAGATCAGATCCATGAACGTCCCTGCGTCGTCCTCGTCCGACGAGCTGATCTGCAGCTCGAGCCGCTGGCCTGGATGGAGGACGATCGCAGTGGGCGCGATGTTGAGCTCGAGCTCGTGGATGGTGTCGGGCTCGAGGGGCTTGCGGTCGGTGAAGTCGTGGTGGACGAGCCAGGGCTTGGACAGCTCGCGGTTCACCGTGCGCATGGAGCCGCGCAGCCAGCCGCGGGTGAGCATCGAGCGGCTGCCGTCGCCGTCGACGAGCCACATGCTCGCGAACACGAGCAGCTCGTCGTCCGTGGTGGCCGCGTGCAGCGTGAGGGTGGCGTGGCCGAGGATCGTCGTGCGCTCGACCAGAGGTGGCGTCGTGAAGGTGATGGCCCCGCGCTTGTTGAAGGTGTTGTCCTCGTAGCTCGTGGCGCCTTCGTGCGGCCAGTGCTCGTGCTCGGAGAGCAGGCCGTCGCGGTGCAGGTAGAACGACTGCCAGCGCGTCTGAGGGAGCGGCCACTGCTCGGCCTCGATCCACTCCCCGTCCGACCCGGGGAGGAAGAGCTGGATCGGCGCCTCGTCGAGGTAGCCGGTGTCGTTGTCCTTGAGCCAGTGGTCGAACCAGCGCAGCGACTCCTGCGCGTACTGGTAGACCGGCCGGTCGACGTAGATCGGTGGGCCGACGAACAGCTTCTTCGGCGCGGTGATCCGCTCCCAGGCCCGGAACTCTCCCGGCAGGTGCAGGCCGTACATCCCCCAGCAGCCGCCGAGGACGATGGGCACCTGCACGGCCGAGAGGTCGGGGTTGCGCTCTGCCCAGTACGGCCCGTCGAGCGGGTTCATGAGCACGTCGACGATGAGCGGGTTCGGGCCCTCGTCGGGCGCTGCGATAGCCGCCGCGAGCTGGGCGACGGCCATGATGTCGGAGTCGGCACGGAGCTCCTCGAGCCTGCGGCCGAACTCGTCCTCGCCGAGATTGCGTCGCGACCAGCCCTCGACCCGCACTCCGGCCAGGTGGCTGCTCCACGACGTCACGAACGACCGGGCGAGGATCCCGCCGTGGAAGAACTTGTCGCGGTAGAAGTCGGTGTAGCCGTAGGGCGCGAAGACAGCCTTGAGCGCCTCGGGGTTGCGCGCAGCGACCTGCTTGGCCGCGACGGAGAAGTAGGACATCCCGAACATGCCCACGCGCCCGGTCGACCAGCGCTGACGAGCGAGCCAGGCTATGACCTCGACGACGTCGTCGACGTCGCGCGGGCCGTAGTGCTGGTAGGTGCCGCCCGAGCCGCCTGTGCCCCGGGCGTTCACGATCACGTGGACGTAGCCGCGGCGCGCGTAGAAGCGCGGGTCACCGGCCTCCGCCTGCGCGTTGGCGCCCTGCAACGCCTGCGGCATGGAGGGCGTCGACTGCATCGCCCCGTCGTAGGCGTGGACGCCGAGTATGACGGGGAACTGCCCGTCGTCGTCTGGCCTGAACACCGTTGCGGCGAGATCCACGCCGCCGGAGACGGGGATGCTGATTCGCTCCCGCACCACGCGGTAGGCGCGCGGCGAGAGGCTCCAGCCCGGGCCGAACACTTCAGGCCTCCGATGCGCCAGGGCGGGCAGCCGTGTGGCTGCCGGCGGTGTCGCGGCTCGGGGCCGACAGCGAGTTCTGCAGGGCTGCCCGGACCAGTCGCGCGTCGTGCGTGGGGTCGACCACGGCAATGGTCGAGAGCACCGTGCTCGCGACGTGTCGCGCCCAGCGGTCGACGACGGCGTCAAGGTCGCTGCTCTCGACCGCGTCGATGATCGCCGCGTCCTGCGTGAGGATGGAGTCCCACGAGGCGTTGACCTGCGTCATGTAGAGGGCTCGGTAGCGGCCTGCGTGGTCGTCGAGCTGGGCGATCTGCGCGGTCAGTCGGGGTCCGACAGGGGACAGGGCCACCATGTGGAAGCGCGTGTGCTCGACCGACCAACGGCTGCGGTCCTGCTGCTCGGCGCTCTCGCGCATCGCCGTCCATGCGCGCTTCATCTCGGCCACGTCGTCCTTCGTCAGGCGTGGGACCGTGAAGCGAACCGCGAGCGTCTCGACGGCGATGCGGGAGGCGTAGATCTCCTCCATGTCGCTGATCGACAGGTCAGCGATCTGGACCCTCTGGTTGTGCCGGGACTCCACGAGGCCCTCGCCCTCGAGCCGGCGCAGCGCCTCGCGGATTGGGGCGCGCGACAGGCCGAGCTCGCGCGCGAGAGCGGCCTGGGAGACGACCGTTCCAGGCGCCAGATCTCCGGTGAGGATGCGGTCGCGCAGCTGGTCGTGCACCCACTCGATACGGCTGGGGCCACGGTCGTCAGCGGGGGCATCGTCGCGGCCGCCGACCGCGCCGGACGTCAGCGGGATGACCGGTGCCGCGGTATCACGTGCCGATCGCTCCATGAAGACCTCTCAGACTGTCGACAGTTTCGTGCGCCGGCGAAAGACTGTCGACAGATGTGGCACCTGTCAAGGCCTCTTTCGTGCCCAGATGGCCTGAGTTGCTCTTTCGACCCGGCTAGGCACCCCAGGCCAGTCTGTCGACAGTCGATGCCGCATCCGACAGTGGTCGTGATGCGGCCGCCGAGGCCGCACGTGGAGCTCAGACGTCGCTGGTGGAGCTTCTGACGGGTTGACTCACGTTGCTGACGTCGTTCGGCCTGCCCTCACGCAGAAGTCGGCGGAGGATCTTCCCCGAGGCAGACTTCGGGATCGTGTCCGTCAGCACCACGCGACGGATCTGCTTGTAGTGCGCGACCTTGGCAGCCACGTCCTGGCGGATCTGGTCGGCGCTGCACTCGGATCCCGGGCGGAGGACGACGTACGCGACGGGGATCTCGCCGGCCAGTTCGTCCGGCACGCCAATAACGGCGGCATCGGCGACGGCGGGGTGGCCGAGGAGCACGGCCTCCAGCTCGGCCGGCGGCACCTGGAACCCGTTGTACTTGATGAGCTCCTTGAGCCGGTCGACGATGTAGAGGTGACCGTCGGCATCGACGTGGCCAATGTCGCCGGTGTGCAGCCATCCGTCCGAGTCCAGGATGCCCGCCGTCGCCTCCGGGTTGCCGAGGTACCCCAGCATCACCTGCGGACCGCGGACGCAGATCTCGCCGTCCTGGCCCAGCCCGAGGGGTGCGCCGGTGGCCACGTCGATCACCCTGCACTCGGTGTTCGGGACCGTCACACCCACCGAACCGGGCCTAAAGTCGCCGGGCGCCGTCACGTGCGAGACCGGGGACAGCTCCGTCATCCCGTAGCCCTGGACGACCTCGCAGCCGATCCTGGCCGCAGCCTCGCGGGCGAGGTCGGCCGACAACGGCGCCGCGCCCGAGAGCACCTGCTCGAGAGCCGAGAGGTCGTAGTCGTCGACGGACGGGTGCTTGGCCAGGGCCACGACGATCGGCGGGGCGACGAACGAGCGGGTGACGCCGTACCGGGAGTGAAGCGCCAGGAACTGCTCGAGGTCGAAGCGCGGCATGGTCACGATGGTGGCGCCCGCGCGCAGGCCGGTGTTCATGAGCACCTGCATGCCGTAGATGTGGAAGAACGGAAGGACCGCCATGAAGGTCTCGTCCTCGCGCACCTGAGCCGCAGCCTCCACCTGGGCGATGTTGGCGACCAGGTTGCGATGGGTCAGCATCACACCCTTGTTCCGGCCGGTGGTGCCGGATGAGTAGGGCAGCGCGACGACGTCGTCCGGCTGCACGACGGCGTGCTTCTGGAGCGGGCTGCTCGACAACGAGGCGATCGGCTCCGCCCCTCCACCATCACCCAGCGCGTAGACCGACGTGACGTGGGTGCCCTCGGCCGCCGCCGATGCCGTCTCGAGGCATGGGGAGGCAGCGACCAGCACCGTTGCTCGGGAATCCTGCAGCTGGGACCTCGTCTCGTCAGCCGTGTACGTCGGGTTGATGGTCGTGACGGTCCCGCCTGCGTATGCGGCGGCGTGGAACACGACGGCGAACTCGGGGACGTTGGGAGCCATCAGGGCCAGCACGCTGCCACGGCTGAACCCCCGCTCCGCGAGGCCGGCTGCGAGCGAGCGGATGCTGCTCTCCAGCTCGCCGTAGGTGATGACGCGTCCGGACGGGCCGTCGATCAGTGCTGGCTTGTCGGCCAGCAGGGAGGCCTTCGCCAGAACGAAGTCGGTCAGCGCGATCTCGGGGATATCGACGTCGGGAAGCGGGCTGGTGACGATCACGTCTCCTCCTGGAGTCGGCGAGGAAGGCGCTGCGGCTTCGCCGCGGGCCGTGGTTCAGGACTCGTCGGGGTTAGGCGGGCACGGACTGCCGGTCGCTCAGCTCGGGGACGGCGATCTCGTGCTCGCGCGTCGAGCGCAGGGCCTGGCTGACCATGCCCATCTTGTGGACGATGTCCTCGCCGATGGGCGTGTGGCCCCAGAGCGAGATGCCCTGGTAGGTGGTGGGCTCCCAGGCGGCCTCGAGGTCGGGGGTGACCACGAGGGGGTTCCAGCCCACCTCGAGCTCGAAGCCCGACGGAGTCCGGCAGTAGAACGAGAGCTCGCGGTCGTTGGGGTGCTGACCGACGGACCACATCATGCGGAACCCCTCGGCGGTGACCCGTTCGTAGGCGGCGACCATGTCGTCGAGCTCAGCTACCTGGATGTTGACGTGCTGAATGCGGGTGCGGATCGGGTTGACCGCCCACTGCCGCACGCCGGCGACGGCGATCGAGTGGTGACGCTCGTTCACCCGAAGGAACCGGATGCGCAGGTTCATGGGCCCGATGCGCTCGAGGATGAAGTCGGACAGCCGTGCGTCGAACAGCGTCGAGTAGTACCCGTGCATGCCGAGGACGTCCTTGGACACGATCGCGAGGTGGCCCATGCCGCTCTCGCCGGTCACGAACGCCTTGTTGGTCATGACGAGGGGCTTGGTCGTCGTGAGCGGCGTCGTGTAGATCTCGGTGCGCACGCCCTTGGGTCCGGCGAAGCGCCAGAGCCTCTCGACGCCGCGCAGCGCGCACTCCTCGGGCGTCCCCTCCGATACCGGGAGGCCGCGCGAGGTGACCCTGGCGAGGATGTCGTCGAACGTCTCGTGGTCGTCGACCTGCCAGCCGATGGCGGTGACGTCCTCGGTGGGACCCCGCTGGAGCAGGAAGCGGCACTCGTGGTCGTCGAGGCGGAAGCGCATGATGTCGGGGCTCATGCTGTCGACGTGCAGGCCGACGGCGTCGGCACCGAAACGGCGCCAGTCGGTCATCCGCGCTGTCTCGACGACGAGGTAGCCGAGGTGCACCCGGCCGAAGACGTCGCTCATGCCGCACCCCCGTCTGCGGTGCCTGCAAGGAACTGTTGGGCGAGTGCCCGGAACCGTTCGGTCTGCTCGATCTGCACCCAGTGGCCCGCGTGGGGCAAGACGTGCAGCTGCGCGTTGGGGAGCGCGTCGGCCAGGTAGAACGTCGCCTGCTTGGGGATGATGCGGTCCTCGCGCCCGTGCACGAGCAGCACCTCGTGCGTGATGCGCGCCAGCTCCTTCTCTGCGAAGACCAGGGGCGGCCCCTCGGGGGAGAACGTGCGCAGGTGCGAACGTCTGACGTCATCGCGGCCGGCGACGGCAGCGCGGTCGGCCGCGATCGCGCCGATCTCGTCGCCGAACAGGCCGGTGTCGAACACGAGGCGGCCGATGAGGTCGCGCATGGCGTCGTCACCCGCGCGGTCGTAGTAGGTGATCATGGCGATGAGGTCGGGCGTCGGCGTCATCGGTGCGCCGCCGCTGCCCATGAGGATCACGCGGTCGAACCGCTCGGGCTCGGCCTGCAGCATGAGCAGCGAGATCATCCCGCCCATCGAGTTGCCCACGAGATGAGCCTTGGGCACGCCGAGCGCATCGAGCAGCCCGCTCATGGCCTGGGCGCGCATCGCTGCGGAGCCGGCGACCCCTAGAGGCAGGTCGTGGGGGTGCGAGGAGTCGCCGAAGCCGAGGACGTCCGGCGCGATGTGCCGGTAGCCGGGCATCGTGGTGATGAGCGTCTGCCAGTTCGACAGGGCGCTCACTCCGGGGCCGGAGCCGTGGAGCCACAGGATCGCGGGGTCGGCGGGATCGCCGGCGAGGTGGGTGCGGATCGTCCACTCCCCGACCGCCACATCGGTGGTCGAGATCGTCGCGGCGGTGGCGGCTGCGCGGGTGGTCATGCTGCTCCCATCAATGGGTGGTCGAAGCGGTGGGTGCGGTCCGGCCGGGACTACCGTCGGAGCGCCGGGTGGGGCCGAGGTTGCCCCGGTCGGAGGGGACGTCGAGGCCGGTGAGGTCCGTGGCGGCGACGAAGCGATCGGGCCGGACGACCACGACCTTCGTGCGGTGACGCTCCAGCCAGTCGACGAGGACGCCTCTCGCGTCGATGACGTCGTCGGCCTCGTCGGTGGTGGTGAAGGAGCGCCGGACCGTCCGGAACGAGGCACCGAGGCGCTCCCAGTCCCGCACCTGAGCAGCGGTCATCCGGCTCCGGGGGTCGCAGTCCAGGCCGAAGACGACGAAGCCGCTGCCGACGAGGTCGTCGAGCAGGTGCTGCCGGCCCTGCCGGTCGAACACCGTGGGCTGCGGGATCATCCGGCCGAGCGCGTTGCGCCGTCCCGGGGTGCCGGTGAGCCAGCCCGTCTCGAATCGGTTGGTGGCGTTGCTGGGCTGCAGGATGCGGTTCCAGAACGGCAGGTGCCTCGCCCAGGGTGCGACGGTGTTGCGCACGGCGACGACGGCCCGGTTGTCGGCCTCGATGAACATCCCGAGCCGCACCGACATCTCGGTCAGGAGCGACACATGCGGCCAGCGCTCGCTCTCCACGGTGTCGAGGAGGTCGGGACCCGCGTGACCGGCGCAGATGACGGCCAGCTTCCACGCGATGTTGTGCGCGTCGCGGATGCCCGACTGCATCCCCTGTCCCGCCCACGGCGGCATGAGGTGGGCGGCGTCGCCGATGAGCACGACCCGGTCGCGACGCCAGCCCTCGAGGTGGCGCAGATGATGGCTGTAGAACGCGTATCCCTTGATCCTCACCTGGTCGGTTGTGACGCCGAGCGCGCGCAGCCGCGCCCATACCGCGTCCTCGGAGGCGTAGTCGTCGTCCGACTCGCCAGGACCCAGCGGGATCTCCCAGCGGTGGTTGCCCTTGGCCAGGGGGATGTCGACTACGGGGCGCACCGGGTCCGACCAGAACGTCAGCTCGTCGCAGCCCGGCCAGGGCCGCAGAACCTCGCCGTCGATCACGAGCCAGCGCCGCGGCCGCGTCGTGCCCACCATGGTGGCGCCGAGCGCCTCTCGGGCGGGGCTGGAGCCGCCGTCCGCGCCGATCACGTAGCGGACCCGCAGGGTGTACGGAGCTCCCTCTGGGTCCGTCGCACGGAGCGTGACGCCGTGCTCGTCCTGCTCGAGGCCGGTGAAGGTGTGGCCGAAGCGGACGTTCAGCGACCCGTACCCCGAGGCGTTCTCGCGGATCACCGCTTCCATCTCCGGCTGGTAGATCATCATTGCGGTCGGGTGGCCGAGGACATCGGGCTTCTGCACCAGTCGGAAGACGAGGCGGCCCTCGTACGTCTTCCAGCTGACCGCCGGCATCTCGTCCATGTCGGCCTTCACGCGCTCGGCGATCCCGAGCTCCTGGAAGATCCGCAGCGTCCAGTCGTTGACGGTGACCGCGCGAGCGCGTGAGTACAGGTCCACGTCCCGCTCGAGCACCACGGTGGGCACACCGGCCTTGCCGAGCATGCTGGCGGCCACGACCCCGGAGGGCCCGTAACCGACGATCGCGACGTCAGCGTCGAATGTGCCGACACTCATCGGGTCGCCTCTCCGCTAAAACTGTACCGACCGGTCCAGTTAGTTTCGCCACACCTTAGCCGCCCTCGACGGCATGTCAAGATCTCGGCTGCCCTACGATCGCCGCATGAAGAGCGGGGAGTCCGGCACCGGTATCCGTCGCAACGCCCAAGGCCAGCGCGCGCGCGAGGAGATCCTTGACGCTGCATCCCGCGTCATGTCCGAGTACGGCTACGAGGGCGCCAGCATCTCCGCCATCATCAAGGAGTCGGGTCTCCAGAAGAGCTCCATCTACTGGCAGTTCGACTCCAAGGCAGCCATCGCCGCGGCCGTCATGGAGCGTGGAGCCCGCCGGTTCTTCGACGCCACCGGCGCCATCCGGGTGCGGGGCAAGGCCGGCACCAGGCTCCAGGCGTACCTCACGTACATTGCCGACAACATCGACGAGCACGAGGAGTTCCTCCGGCTCTTCCTGACCCTGCTCATCACCAACCGCGACCCCGACGTCGCGCAGGTGCTGGACCGCGTCCGGAGCGAGGCCAACGCACGGATGCGCGAGTTCATCGCCATGGCGTTCGAGGCGGAAGGCCCCGAGGTGGCCGGGATCATCGGGGACCGCCTTGCCGGCCTCGGCGTCGCCCTCTTCGACGGCTACTTCCTGGCAGCCCAGATAGCCGGCGTCGACGGCCGCAACCAGCGCGTGCGCGACATGGCGCAGGCCCTCGAGCACTACGGCAATGCCATCGCGTCGCAGCAGCACAGCGCAGCGGCCCGGCGTGAGCGGCGCTGACCGCAGGCTCCCTCCGCCACGAGAGCCCGCGAACACGTCGAAGGCCCGGACCGTATGGTCCGGGCCTTCGGCCTGCGTAGCGGGGGCAGTGTGTGGTTTCACGACATCCCGGACAGATGTCTCGCGTGATCCCGGACAGCGCTGCAGCAGCGTTCGGGCATGTCCAAGGCGCGTCTGGTCATCACGGCGGTCGAGCTCGAAGGCCGTTCCCCTGCTGAGGTCGCCGCCTCCTACGGGGTCTCGAGGTCCTGGGTCTACGAGCTGCTCGCCCGCTACCGGGCCGAGGGCGACACGGCGCTGGAGCCGCGGTCACGACGACCCCGGACGAACCCACGGGCCACCCCGCAGCCCGTGGTCGACCTGGTCCTCGCGCTGCGCGACCAGCTCGACAACGACGGCTTGGACGCCGGAGCGCACACCCTGGCCTGGCACCTGCGTGAGCACCACGCGACCACCGTGTCGGTGTCCACGATCTGGCGGATCCTGCACCGAGCGGGACGCATCGACCCGCAACCGCACAAGCGCCCCCGCTCCTCCTACCAGCGCTTCGAGGCCGCCCTGCCCAACGAGACCTGGCAGACCGACTTCACCCACGTCCCCCTCGCCGACGGCACGGACACGGAGGTCCTGACCTTCATCGACGACCACTCCCGCTACGTCCTGACCTGCACCGCCCAGCGCGCCGTCACCACACCCCTGGTCATCGCCGCGGTCCGGCAAGCCGTTGCCGCCCACGGCATCCCCGCCAGCGTCCTGTCCGACAACGGCCTGGTCTTCACCGCCCGCCACCGCGGCGGCCGCAACAAGTTCCAGAACGAGCTGGAACGACTCCACATCGCGCAGAAGAACTCCCGACCCAGCCACCCCCAGACCTGCGGCAAGGTCGAACGCGTCCAGCAGACCCTCAAGAAGTGGCTCGCCGGCCGACCACCCGCAGCCACCCTCGCCGACCTGCAGACCCTGCTCGACACCTGGGCCGAGCACTACAACACCGCCCGACCCCACCGATCCCTCGCCGGCCGCACCCCGGACCAGGCCTACCGATCACGCCCCAAAGCCACCCCGACCCACGGCAACCAGGGCAACCACTACCGGCTGCGCTACGACACCGTCGACAAGACCGGAAGCGTCACCCTCCGCCACGACAGCCGCCTGCACCACATCGGCATCGGCCGAGCACACGCCGGCACCCGCATCCTCATGCTCATCCAGGACCTCGACATCCGCGTCGTCGACGCCCTCACCGGAGAACTCCTCCGGACCCTCACCCTCAACCCGGACCGCGACTACCAGCCCCAGAAACGCAAGGACACCCCGGACCCGTAGGTCCGAGGTGTCCTCGATGTCCTGAGACAGGACATGCGTAGCGGGGGCAGGATTTGAACCTGCGACCTCTGGAAGACCTCTGACAGGTCCTCCACGCTTGCCCTTCAGTACCGAAAACCCTTGGAGTTCCTTGGACTTCCGAGGTCCAGACTCGGCTGACAGTTGCCGATCCTATCGGGACATCCCCTCGAACGTGTCCACCGTTTGTGGCCACTTTGTGACCTCGTCACCAGAGCCAGCGGTGTAAGCGACCCCACGAGCAGCAAGGACGAGCATCGATCGGCGGGTCGCAAGAGACCCTCGTGGCACTAGTGCCTGGCCACTCAAGCGTTTATTGGCTGCCGTGGTCACCACAGTCGCGGTCAACCGCGATGGTCCTCGCGGGACTTCACTCGTCGAGTTGCTGGAGCCTGACCGCGGCGCGATCACCGGCCGCCGCCAGGCCGTCAATGATGCGGTGGTACTGGTCCTTGACCGCACCCTCGATCACCCCAGCCTTGCGAAGCTCGCTGAGCCACTCCTCCAAGAAGAAGAGATGATTCGCGATCAAGTCGAACCGCCTGTCGATCACGGACTCAATCCAGACGAACGCCGTTGTCGCTTGCCACCCGATGGGGGCGCCCTTCCCGAACTTGATGATGGCATCGACCGCCTTTGGTTCCCACCGTGCGAGTCGAAGCCAGCGTTCATCGAGCCCCACGAGAGCGTCCGGCTGAATCCAACCGTCACGAGAGCGCGTCAGGGTTCCGTCAATGTCCGCGTCCCAGGAGCGTGGGCTAGGAGTCGGCAGTAGCGCAGCCACCATGTAGTCGAACCAGTGATGCTCGGAGCGGAGACTCGAGCCATCGCCAATTGCGTCCAGCGCGGTTCCCAGCGCCCACGGCCAGAACTCATCCATCGCCGCTCGAGCGTTCTCGTCGTAGGTGAAGACCGTGGCGAATCCTGCGAACAGCAGGTGCAACGCATTCGCGTTCGTTGCGAGTGTCTCGATGAACGCCTTCAGCAGATCGCGATCGCCGTCGAGTGTCACGTTGATCATCCGTAGGGCGATCGGCTCATGGGCTGTCTGCGCTTGGTGGTCGTACCCTTTCTTCCACCAGTGGCCCAGACCTCGGCGGTACGAGTCCCAGAGCGGCCCCCAAAGGTTGTTGACCTCGCGCTGGAGGCACGGCACGCGCTGAGCGTCGACCATGCAAGCCAGGGGCATGCGGAGCCGGTTGACCAACAATGCATCGTCAGCGACGGTAGGCAACGCCTCGCCAAACGGCGGGCCCAGCGGGTCCGGGTCCCTTCGCTGGGACTGTTCACTCCACGGGCCGAGCCTGCAATCGCGGAGACCTGCTTTCGCGGCGGTCCACGGTAAAGCATGGCGTCGACAGGTACCTGTGACCTGATCCAATTCACAGGGTGCCTCCCAAAGAGGCGCACAGCCCTTCACATAGAGGGCACGAACCTCGTCGAAGAGGCTGGTGGTAACGGACTCGAGAGCGCCCTCGATGCGCGATTGGTCGAGGTTGAGGTTCTCGCAGGGTGCAAGAATCAAGAGGGGAAGAGCGGCCGCGGCTGTTCGATCCGCCCCCATGGGGAAAGTCGTCTCGTGGTAACTCATGCCGTCGATCCGTGGGTTCTCCGCAGCCCACACGATGGCGTCGGCTGCCCAAGCGAGGTCGGAACCGTTGATCGTCATGAGTCCGAACGCATGCGCGCGTACGGCAGCAGCTGCGACTGATACGAGCGCGTCCTCGGGCCAAGGGATGCCTTCCGGCGCGTCCGAGCTTCGCGCGATACGCCGGGCGGTCGCTAGATCGTCTTCCAGGTTGTCCAGAGGCCACTCGTCCGGATCGTCGTTGAAACGGCCGTACTTGTTCTGGAGCCCATAGAGAAGATTGGTCGTCCGGAGTTCTGAGTTCCGAGGGCCCAGCACCAGTTCAAGGGGCTCGGGCCGTTCGAACTCGATGTGGACCTTGTCTCCGCTGGTGCCGACCCGATAGTTCTCGATGCGGAACTCGGCGGCCCAGCTTCCAACCAGTGCGAGGTAGTCGTCGTAGTGCCCGTCGGGATCGTTCACCTCGGCTTGAGCGGCCGCGATGAGGCTCTCACCGAGGGACTCAAGCTGAACCAGGCGCCCTTCGTCGCCGGCAAGCCGAGCGTTGACCACCATCGCGCCGACCGTCTGGTGGAACGTGAAGCCCCGCCGTTCAGACCCCGTCAGCTTGTCCGCGTCAAGGTCTCGCACGCGAAAGCCGTAGTCACCCGTGACGCGGGCGGTTTCTAAGTGCCAGATCGCGGGTGAGGCGAGGAACGGGTCGAGGAGATCGCCGGCGGCTTCCGGGTGGCGAGTCAGGAAGCCGACCACGAGTCCGGGAATGGCAAGGTTGTGGCACCCGCCGAGCAGGAGTTCGACGATCCTCCGCGCAGGGATGTCGAGCCGTTCAAGTAGGTGATCGATGAACCGCTCGAGAGCTAGGAGCGCGCTCATGCAGGCGTATGGACCCACGCTGGTTCCTCGGTACCAGCACCAGACGTGGCTGTCGCCGACGAACAACCGCGCACCAGTGCTCGGGAGATCCAGGCGGACGCCTTCGAGCTCCTGAGCATGGATGTCGACGGCTCGGTAGGACGACAACTTCTGCACGCGGACCTTCGCCGCGTGGTCGAGCATGCGGTTGACGAATCCGATGGTCTCGAGGGGGAGCGCGTTCAGTAGCCGGAAGAAGGGGCCGTAGTACCAGGCAGCAGCAGGGACCCCGAAACCTGAACCGAGTCCGTGCTTGAAGTCTCGGATGCCGTCGTCGACCAGGCCTCCGCCGCCCCACCTGTCTCGAAGGTCGGGCATTTCGATGTAGTAAGCCTCGGCCAGGTCGAGGAGCAGGCCGGGACGGGACTGCGACATGCCGATTGCCACGGCAAGCGACTCGACGGCCGGATTCAGTCGGCCCGGTCGGTCCTTGATGACGGCGCGAAGCCAAGCCTCCGCGCGATCGTCGAGGTCGGGGCCAAGACTGGCGAGGGCCTCGATGGTGAAGTCGTCGTAGAGCGCAGGGCCATCGGCGAGGATGGTGTCGCGGACTGTCTGTCTTAGTTCGTCGGGCTGCGAGCGAGACGTGGCCATTCCTCGCAACCAAGCCAGAACGATGTCTCGAATGACCTCATCGAGATGCCGCCGCCCGAACTGCGGACTCGTGCCGATGGTGGGCCGGTCGCAGAAGGCCACCCTCACGAGGGGTGCGAGAGCGAAAGCATCTCCGATGGTGCCGTTGACGTAACGGGCCTCGCCAAGCCGGAGCAGCGTCGCCAGCGACGAACCGTCGTCGGCTATGAGTGCTCCCCAAAGGTCGCGGATTGCCGTCTCGGATTCTCCGAGCGTGAGGAGCGCCTCAAATGGAACCTCGCGCCACCGGTCACCGTGAGTCGCGGCGATCTCCGTGAATTGAGTCGTCAGATCGGCCCAGACCATGGACTTGTCCGGTGCAAGCAGTGCCGCTTGGCACCCGAGTCGTGCCGCCCGAATAGTCCAGCGTGGGGCTCCGGCCGCAGAAAGGGCGTCCCAGTTCGTGGTGAGGAAAGCTCGACAGAGCGCGAAGTCACGGAAGAGATCCGTGGCAAACTGATCGCCGACCGACGTCGCGGGGTCGTTTGGGACCCCGAGCACACCGTCCGATCGCAGTTCGGCCGCCGCAGTGCCCGACACGGGCTCGCTAGGCAGCCCAAGGCCGCGCTTCGCCACGTGTAACGCAACCCTCTCTCGATCGTCGGGAGAAGCCGAGGGAGCGTCGTGGATCTCGTCGCGGCGAATCACGGCTCGCCACACTGCGCCGTATACGTCGGCTTCACACAGGAAGTCCTCCGGGTCGAGGTCCTGTCCGGAGCGTAACAAGGCGTCGACAAGGCCGAGGCGACCTAACAGCCAATGGGCTCGTGAATCGCCCCGCAGGCGCGCCAACGAGGGGAAGATCGACGTCAGTTGTTCACTCTCGTCGATTGTGAGCGGGTCAATGATGTGTTCTTCCGGCAAGGCTCCGGTCTGCGCGAGCTCACACGAGTCCGTCAGCGCCCGTCCGACCTGTCGTGAGCCGTCAAGACGGGTGACGGCCACGACGCCGATGCCTGCCCTAAGTGCGGCCGTGGCCACTGCCTTCAGCACGGGGCCCTTGCCTTCGAGGATGCTCTCGGCGCCATCCACAACGACGAGTCGGACCGGCGCCACCTCACTGGCTGCGAGTACATCCTCGATGGGGTAGCCGCCGAGCTGGGTCTCGAGCTCCAACGCACTCGAGGGCAGGTCGCGGAGGCTGAGCCTGATGACGGCGGCGCCGTCTTCCATCAGTGCCTCGGCTACCCGCAGAGTGAGGGCGGACTTCCCGACGTCTGGATCACCGGTGACAACGAGCGCGCCTGGCGCGGTGCCGATGGCCTGCACGGTGGTATGCAGACGGGATCGCTCAATCGACCGCTCTAGTTCCAGAGTATTGGTACCGCCTCGTAGTTGCGGCCGGACCGAGTCGCGCAGGCGCGCGCCTAGTCGATCGAGAACAACCCACGCGCTGGCGAAACTCGGCGACCTCGACAAGGGGTAGTCGCTCAGACTCCGACGAATGACGGACTGGGTAAGTACTGCTGCCTGAGCGGACCAGGTGCCTGCTAGCTCTTCAAGACGGGAAAAGAGGGCGTCGGCGGTTGCCGGGGTGCCGTCGTGAAGTACACGCTGCAACGTGTTAACTGCGGCCGTTCGATCGGTACGCTCCGTGCGTTCCAAGCGAAGCGTGCGAACAGTAAGGCTGGATAGAACCCGCCAGGTGAGGTCCACGCTTGCGTGTCGGGAAGCCGACACCAGGTGTTCCGCGGCTTGTTCGACGAGACCCTTGATGTGTTCGTAGCGGTCACGGACGCCAGCGTTGGTTCGCCGCGGCTGCGCCAATCGGGACTCCAGTTCCTCCCCACTCGGAACCGATCGCGCGAGCTCGGCGAGTTCCGCGAGCTGGGTGATCGAATTGGCGTTCGTGGATACGGCGAGGACGAGTCGCCAACGACCGGCCGCCACCGTGGGCCACTGCTCGCTGACCAAGTCCAGGAAGTCACGGAACAGTGGAACCGAGGCTGAGTCGCTCCTGGTGAGCTTAGGACTCCTACGTACGGCGATCGATGATCGGTGCACGTCCCCCTGTGCATCGCGTCCCTCAATGAGGATGTCGTCGACCTCGCTCGTGTCGCCCGCTTGGAGGCGAATCGAGTCGGCGACCAGGGACTCGCCGAGCTCCGGCAAGGCGTCGCCAGCGAGAAGGCCGGCAATCAGGCAGGCCGCGTACGAGTGTTCCAGGCGAACACCTCCGCCGCCCGTCGAGTACGGGCTGGCTCCGACTGCTGACGTGGTCGCTGGCGGCATGACTTCTTCCAACCACACGCTAATTGACGGGTGCGACACCGCCAACCGCCACAGCGTGGCGCGCCCTGACTTCGTCGATGTCGCGAAGCCGGCTTCGGCGAGGGTTCTGAGGGCGTGGCTTGCCGTCGTCGGTGACACGTCAAGCGCTTTGGCGACCCTCCGACCTGAGAGCGAGGTGGTGCATTCGGCGAGCACCACCAACGCCCGGTACTCAGTGTCGCTGAGCGTGGCCCGGAGGGTCTCGGCAGCGGTCGCCATGCGCAAATTCTAGCCACCATGTCTAGATTTGCTGGACATCAATGATCAGGCGCGAGGGTTACCGGGTGACAACGGACAGTTGGGTCGCTCGGCGTCTCAGCCTTGCCTGATTTGAGAGGAGTTGTGACCCACCTGCACAGAGCCCGCGGTCGTGTGCACTAATCGCAGGACGCGAACGCGGCTTAACGACTTGGACATGGGCTCATCAAGTACGCAAAGCCATCACCTCGTGTCGGACCTGGCAGCAAAGATCCAACGTAGCCCTGGAGAAGCAAGAACCCGGGCACTAACCGGCGCTTCGATCTTCTGATGGACCGATACTTCGGGCCCCAACAGTGCCTCCAGCTCGCTGACGATGTCCTCGGCATCCTCCTGATCCTGCGCCGTCCATATGGCGGCACGGAAGACCAACTCAACCTGCGCGCCTGATGCCCGCATCCCGATGGCCATGACATGGACCGGGATCAACCCCAAACACGCTTGGACCGCTTGCGCCACGAGGTAGTTCTCCCACAGGGGAGCGTCAGCCAAGTCTTGCTGCGAAGGTAGTTTCATGGCGTCCAGTTGGGGTTGTACGGAACGACGCTCGGCGATCGAGTTCCCTTGATGAAGAAAACGCTTGTCGGTTGGCGAGGGTAGCCCGCTCCAGGGTTGACGTTGATGCCGGTCACATTTGGCGTCCGTACGACAATATCGTTTCCCTTCATGCCCAGCACTTGCGCGGCACCTGAGTGGAAGTCGTCGAGGACCCTCTGGGCGTCCTCCACGGACTTGACGTAGCTTCCACCGTTGTACTCCCTAGCACTCAACACGTGGCGTCCTTGCTTCTGCAGGCTCACCAACCGACTGATTGCCGCCCGGTCAATGGTGACGCCCTGCGCGGTGGTGATGAAGCGAGGGACAGCAGGGGCAAGCGAGGTGTTGGGCCCGCCCAGGCGGAGCTTCCCGACTGGTACACGGCAACTCAGCAGAGCAGCTATGACAGTGCCGCCAAGGACACTCTCCTGGTAGTCGCTCGAGGACGTGTCGGCCCCACCATGCTGTTGCAGCCAACCACGAAGCTCAAGGAGAGGCTCCACCCCGCCGGGTGCCAACTCCGTTGCGTCCGCGATCGCGGCAATGGTCACGGGAACGTTGTAGAGCCCATCCGCCGTGCCCATTACGTTGTCTCGAAAGCGGTCCGTCCACGTCCTGTGTGGGCCCTTCGTCGGCTTCGGGTCTGTCAGATTCTTTGTGTATCTGGTTCTGGCTAGTTGAGGCCTAGGCGGTCGCCGTAGGTCATGGACAGGACGTTGAGGATGTTCTTCCAGCCGTTGATCTG
>JAIUOK010000043.1 GCA_020161245.1 Actinomycetota bacterium
TGAGGTGGTCGATCCGCTGCCCTCGATCCCGGGGCGGGCGGTATCGCCGCACGACGCGGCTGACGGGTGCGCCTTCGCCCCGCGCTGTGCCCACGCACGGCCAGAGTGCGGCAACGACCACCCAGCCCTCGTCCAGCACGACGGGGCACTCGTCCGATGCGTTCGAGTGGGCGACATCGGTACCGAACTGCCCGGCCGGACGGGTCTGGCATGAGCGGGCCGATCCTGGAGGCCCGCAACGTCACCAAGGTGTTCGGGGCCCGCCGCGGCAGTACGCAGGCCGACGTCGTCGCAGTCGACGACGTGTCCTTCGCGCTCCACGAGGGAGGGTCGACGGCGATCGTGGGCGAGTCGGGCAGCGGGAAGACCACATTGGCGCGCATCATCTGCGGGCTCGAGACGGCGACGAGCGGCGAGATCATCGTGAACGGCCAGCCGCGGCAGGCACCCAGGTCGCGTTCTGCTCGGTTGCGCACTGCCAAGAAGATCCAGATGGTGTTCCAGGACCCCTACAGCTCGCTGGATCCTCGACAGACCGGGTTCGCTTGCCTCGACGAGACCCTCCGTGTGCACACCGGCCTCTCGGCCCCGCAGCGGCGTGAGGCCGTAGAAGGTCTGGGGGACCAGGTGGGCCTCGGTCAGAAGGAGCTGAACTCGACGCCGCGTCGGCTCTCTGGAGGCCAGCGGCAGCGCCTGGCCATCGCTCGGGCGCTGGCCGTCGAGCCGTCGGTGCTCGTGCTCGACGAGGCCGTCTCCGCGCTCGACGTGTCGGTGCAGGCACAGATCCTGAACCTGCTCGTGGACCTCCGCCGGGCTCGCGGCCTGTCCTACGTCTTCGTCTCCCACGACCTCGCCGTCGTCCGGCAGATCAGCGATGACGTGATCGTCATGCGCTCGGGGACAGTTGTCGAGCGCGGCGCGACGGCTGACGTCCTGGGGAACCCCCAGGCCGCCTACACCCGACTCCTGCGTGAGAGCGTGCCCCGCCGTGGCTGGAAGCCGCGACGCTCGCTGGGGCGGTCCGGGCCGTCGGACGCTTCTCCATGACCGGCAGGTCCGAGGAGGTGTCCGCCCCGGATCGGCGTCCGCCCGTCGTGCCATTTCCTGTGCCATTTCTGCGTGCCATCTCCGGCCAGTTCTGACCCGATCCGGACCGCAAACCGTTGATGCGCTTGTGCTCAGGGGTACCCCCAAGCACGATCCGGGGCGCGCTACGGATCAGAAGGTCAGAGGTTCGAGTCCTCTCGGGCGCGCTCAGCTTGAGACAGCTGCACGATGAAGCCGATCCACCGACGGGTGGGTTGGCTTCGTTGTTTCCTGCGTGACCCTGCATGTTCGGCCGGGTTGCGGGGCTGTGCTGGTCTGGCAGCGTGGTCGTCGTGACCGCGTCCGACACCTCACCCAGTGCCGGGCCGTCGATCATCGTGCCCCCATCGCCGGTGCCGCTGGTCTCGCGCGCGTTCCGCTCGCTGCTGTCGGGCCATCCGGACGGCACGCCGCCGTGGATGGAGCGAATCGCGACCGGGGCTCCCGACTGCCTGGTCGAGCCCGACGGGCCATCGTGGGCGGTTCACGGCTCGCTCACCACGCTCGTCGGCGGAGTGCGCGCGCTGATGATGCAGACGCTGCACCCTGCCGCAGTGACCGGCGTCGCCGAGCACTCGGCGTTCCGCACCGACACCATCGGCCGGCTGCGCCGCACCACCCAGTGGCTGGTCGTCACGACGTTCGCCGACGTCGCGACGGCGGAGGCGCTCGCCGGCGCAGTGCGCTCGATGCACGACCAGGTCGTCGGCACCGCGCCGGACGGCGAGCGGTACGAGGCGTCCGACCCCGAGCTGCTGCGGTGGGTGCACGACGCGTTCACCGACTCCTTCCTCGAGGCGCATCTCGCCCTCGGCGGCCGTGAGATCCCGGGCGGCCCGGACGCCTATGTCGCCGAGTGGGCGGTGTCGGCCGAGCTCCTCGGCGCCACGGATCTGCCGAGCAGCCGGGCCGAGCTCGCCGAGCAGCTCGACGCCTTCCGCACGACGTCGGGCTTCGGGGAAGCGCCGTCGACGGCGGAGGTCGCGCGGTTCCTGCGCGAGCCCGGGCTGCCGCTCGCCTTCCGCGCCCCGTACCGCGTGCTGGCGATGGCTGCGGCCGCCACGCTCGATCCGCGCGACGCCGCCCTGCTCGGCCTGCCGCAGCGGCCCGGCGCGGTGAAGGCCGCCGCCGGGCTCCTGCAGATGCTCGGCTGGGCGCTGTCGTCGACCTCGCCGGCCGAGCGCGCAGCGCGCATCCGGCTCGGGCTCGCCGACCTGCCGAGGTAGTCCCTCGGATGGTCCCGGCGGGTCAGCGGCAGGACGGCCGGCGAGGTCTCAGCGCGTCTCCTCGGACCGGCGGTGCTCGTGGTCGGTGCTGCCCTCGCTGATCCCCGCGGCCGGATCGTTCACCCGCTCCTCCGACTCGGCGAGCACAGCGCTCGTCGCGGCCTCGTCGATGCCCGCATCGGCCGCGGCCTCCTCGGGCAACGGCTCGCGCGGGGGCAGGCCGGTCGGCTCGAGTCCATCGTCTGGCATGTGCTCCATGGGTCCCCTCCTGGTCGACAGGGTGGATGCCCAGGTGAGGCGGGTCGCCAAACCCCCGAGTCTGATGAGCCGCTCCAGGTCTCGCGGATGTGAACTTCCGGGGGACCGGCCACGCGGCTGGCGACGGGTCCGCAAGACTGCGGCTATGTCGCTGCTGCGCGGACCGCTCGCACCTGCGCCGCGCACCCTCGTCGACATCCTGCGCAGGACCGCCGCCGACTTCCCCGACGAGCCCGCGCTCGACAGCGGCGCGCAGGTCCTCACCTACGAGGAGTTCCTCGACGCCGCCGAGGAGGTCGCCGACGACCTGCACGCGGCAGGGGTCGGCCCGGGCGACAAGGTCGGCATCCGGATCCGCTCGGGGACGACGGATCTGTACGTCGCCATCGCGGGCACGCTGCTCGCAGGAGCGGCGTACGTGCCCGTCGACGCCGACGACCCGGACGAGCGCGCGCGCACGGTGTTCGGCGAGGCCGCCGTCGCCGCGGTGCTCGGCGACGACCTCGAGCTCACGGTCCGTCGTCCGCGGCCGGCCGTCGCCGACGGCACCGGGCCCTCGCTGGCCGACGACGCCTGGGTGATCTTCACGTCGGGCTCGACGGGCGCGCCCAAGGGCGTCGCGGTGTCGCATCGCAGTGCGGCGGCGTTCGTCGACGCCGAGGCCCGGATGTTCCTGCAGGACGAGCCGTTGGGGCCCGGCGACCGCGTCATGGCCGGGCTGTCGGTGGCGTTCGACGCCTCGTGCGAGGAGATGTGGCTGGCCTGGCGCTACGGCGCCTGCCTCGTGCCCGCGCCCCGCTCGCTCGTGCGCAGCGGCATGGAGCTCGGCCCCTGGCTCGTGGCCAACGACCTCACCGTCGTCTCCACCGTCCCCACGCTCGTCGCGCTGTGGCCGGCCGAGGCGCTCGTCGCCGTGCGGCTGCTCATCCTCGGCGGTGAGGCATGCCCGCCCGAGCTCGCGGCGCGCCTGGTCGAGGACGGGCGCGAGGTCTGGAACACCTACGGCCCCACTGAGGCCACGGTCGTCGCCTGCGGTGCTCGGCTCACGGGCGAGCCGCCGGTGCGCATCGGGCTGCCGCTCGACGGCTGGGACCTCGCCGTCGTCGACGACGCCGGGATGCAGGTCGAGCCCGGCGGCAGCGGCGAGCTGATCATCGGCGGCGTCGGCCTCGCGCGGTACCTCGACCCCGCCAAGGACGGCGAGAAGTACGCGCCGATGCCCACCCTCGGATGGGAGCGGGCCTACCGCAGCGGCGACCTCGTCCGGTACGAGGAGGAGGGGCTGCTCTTCCTCGGCCGCGCCGACGACCAGGTGAAGGTGGGCGGGCGGCGCATCGAGCTCGGCGAGATCGACAGCGCGCTGCTCGCCCTGCCCGGTGTCACGGGGGCTGCGGCCGCCGTGCGGCGCAGCGGGTCCGGCAACGCGCTGCTCGTCGGCTACGTGGCGACCACCGACGAGTTCGACTCCGCTGCGTCGCTCGCCACCCTGCGCGCCACCATGCCTGCGGCGCTCGTGCCACGGCTCGCCGTCGTCGACACCCTGCCCACCCGCACCTCCGGCAAGATCGACCGCGACGCTCTGCCGTGGCCGCTGGCCACCGTCGAGACCGGCGAGACCGCCCGGCTCGAGGGCACGGCGGGCCAATTGCAGGACATCTGGGCCGACATCCTCGGCACGACGCCGTCGGGGGCCGACGACGACTTCTTCGACCTCGGCGGGGGCAGCCTGGCCGCCGCGCAGCTGGTCTCGCGCCTGCGCGCGGACTACCCCGAGGTGACGGTCGCGGACGTCTACGACCATCCGCGCATCGGCGAGCTCGCGGTCGCTCTCGACGAGCTCGGCACCCCGGCCGCCTACATCGACCGGACCGTCAACCCGGTGCCGCTCGCGTCGCAGGTCGTGCAGGTGCTGCTCACCGTCCCCCTGCGCACGATCACCGGCCTGCGCTGGCTCACGTGGACGGCCCTCGGCTGCACCGCTCTGGCGGGATGGTGGGGCGTCGGCTGGCTCCCGACGGCTCCGTGGCCCGCGATCGTCGTCGCGTGGCTGCTGCTGGTGTCGGCCCCCGGCCGCATGCTGCTCACCGCCGTCGGCGCCCGGCTCATCCTCCTCGGCATCGGCCCCGGCGAGTACCCGCGCGGCGGTGCCGTGCATGTGCGCCTCTGGCTCGCCGAGCGCCTCGCGGAGGAGCTCGGCGCCGCCAACCTCGCGGGTGCCCCGCTTATGCGCGTGTACGCGAGCCTCCTCGGCTGCCGCGTCGGCCGGCACGTCGATCTGCACTCCATCCCGCCGGTCACCGGCCATCTCGTCCTCGGCGACGGGTGCTCGGTCGAGGCCGAGGTCGACCTGACGGGCCACTGGCTCGACGGCGACGTGCTGCACGTCGGCGCGGTCGACGTCGGGCCGGATGCGCGCATCGGGATGCGCAGCACGCTGGGCCCGGGCGCAGTCGTCGGTGCCGGCGCCGAGATCGCCCCGGGCTCAGCGGTGTTCGACGCGGTGCCCGCGGGCGAGCTGTGGGCGGGCGCACCGGCGAAGCCGCGCAAGGCGGCGCGCGGCCCGTGGGACGAGCGCCCTCGCAACCGTCCGGTGTGGGTGCTCGGCTACGGCGCGGTCGCCGTGCTCATCGCCGCGCTGCCGGCCATCGCGATCGTCGTGGCGCTGGCTGCGGTGTCGCCTGCCCTGCGGAACGCGGACTCCCTCGGATCGGCAGCGCTCACGGCCCTCGCGCTCCTCCCAGCAGCCACGGTGCTCGGGCTCGTGGTGCTGGCCGTGCTGATCTGGGGCCTCGTGCGGCTGCTGTCGCTCGGTCTCGCACCCGGAGCCCACCCCGTCCACGGCCTGCGCGCGTGGCAGGCGTGGGCCACGCTGCGGGCGCTCGACGAGGCGCGCACGTGGCTGTTCCCGCTGTACTCCAGCTCGGCGACGCCGGCGTGGCTGCGAGCGCTCGGAGCCGACATCGGGCCTGGCGTCGAGGCCTCGACCGTGCTGCTGATCCCGAAGCTCACCGCCGTTCGCGAGGGCGCCTTCCTCGCCGACGACACCCTGCTCGGGGGCTACGAGCTCGGCGGCGGGTGGCTTCGCGTGGAGCACGTCGTCATCGGCAAGCACGCGTTCGTCGGCAACTCCGGCATGGCCGCGCCGGGCCGCAAGGTGCCCAAGCGGGGGCTGGTCGCCGTCCTCTCCGCGGCGCCGCGGCGCACCAAGGCGAAGGCCGGCACCTCCTGGCTGGGCAGCCCGCCCACCAAGCTGCGCCGGGTCGAGCAGAAGGTCGACCGAAGCCGCACCTACGACCCGCCCCGCCGCCTCGTCGTCGCCCGCGCGCTCGTCGAGCTGTGCCGGCTGATCCCCGTCATGGTCGGCATGGCGATCGGGCTCGGCGTCGTCGTGGCGCTCATCGCCCTGGCGACGGCGCAGGGCTGGTGGACTGCGGCCCTGCTGAGCGGCCTGGTCGTCATCGCCGCGGCCACGGCCGCCGCCGCGGTGACCACGCTGGCCAAGTGGCTGCTCGTCGGCAGGCTGCGGGTGGGCGACCACCCGCTGTGGAGCTCGTTCGTGTGGCGCAACGAGCTCGCCGACACCTTTGTCGAGGCGGTGGCCGCGCCCTGGTTCGCGCGGCCCGCCACCGGCACGCCGGTGCTCAACCTGTGGCTGCGCTCGCTCGGCGCGAGGATCGGGCGCGGCGTCTGGTGCGAGACGTACTGGCTGCCGGAGGCCGACCTCATCCATCTGCAGGCGGGCGCGACCGTCAACCAGGGCTGCGTCGTGCAGACGCATCTGTTTCACGACAGGGTGCTGAGCATGGACGTCGTCACCCTGCGCACGGGCGCGACCCTGGGGCCCAACAGCGTCATCCTCCCGGCGGCTACGCTCGGCCGGCACTCCACCGTCGGCCCGGTCTCGCTCGTCATGCGAGGGGAGTCCGTGCCCGACAAGACCCGCTGGATCGGCAACCCGATCGGTCCGTGGCAGCAGACCAGCGACGAGGGCGGCGCGTGAAGCGGCACGAGTACTTCCCCCACCGGGGCGACCGCTCGTATGCGGTCGCGCACTACGACCTCACGCTGTCCTACGACGTCGACTCCAACCAGCTGCGCGGGAAGGCCGTCATCTCGGCGGGAGCCTCGGCCGACCTGCGTGAGCTGCGGCTCGACCTGTCCGGCCTGCGCGTCACCAAGGTCGCCGTCGACGGCACCAACGCGCGCTACGTCGTCAAGCCCGATCATCTGCTCGTGCGCCCCAAGGCGCCCATCAAAGCGGGGCGGGCGTTCCGCGTCGTCGTCGCCTACGCGGGACGGCCCAGGCCTGTGCCCGACGGCGACGACGAGTGCGGCTGGGAGGAGCTCGAGGACGGCGTCCTCGTGGCCGGCCAGACCAACGGGGCGCCGTCGTGGTTCCCCTGCAACGACCGGCCCGACGACAAGGCCACCTACCGGATCGAGCTGACGGCGCCCAACGGCTACTACGTCGTCGCCAACGGCGTCTGCACGAGCCAGTGGCGCTCGGCGTCGACCACGACGTGGATCTACGAGCAGCGCGAGCCGATGGCGACCTACCTCGCCACCGTGCAGATCGGGCGGTACGTCGTGCACCCGGTCGACGGATCGCCGGTGCCGATGGCCGCGGTCCTGCCGCCCGCCCACCTGCGCCGCTACGACTCCGCGTTCGGCCGGCAGCCGGAGATGCTCGCCTTCTTCTCGCGGCTGTTCGGCCCCTATCCCTTCGCCGGCTACACCGTCGTCGTCACCGACGACCGCCTCGACATCCCCCTGGAGGCGCAGGGGATGTCGACGTTCGGGTCGAACTTCCTCACCTCCGACTGGGACAACGTGCGGCTCGTCGCGCACGAGCTGTCGCACCAGTGGTTCGGCAACGCCGTGACGGCGTCGACCTGGCGCGACATCTGGCTCCACGAGGGCTTCGCCTGCTACTGCGAGTGGCTGTGGTCGGAGGAGTCCGGCAGCCGTGCCGCCGACGAGCATGCGCGCAACCACTGGAAGCGCCTCGCCGGCAAGCCTCAGGACCTCGTGCTCGGCGACCCCGGCCCCGACCTCATGTTCGACGACCGTGTGTACAAGCGCGGGGCGCTGCTGCTGCATGCCCTGCGCCTGACGATCGGCGACGACCGCTTCTTCGAGCTCCTCCGCACCTGGGTCGAGCGGCACTGCTACGGCTCGGTGACGACCGAGATGTTCGAGGCGCTGGCAGCGGAGGTCGCGGGCGAGCCGCTCGACGGGCTCTTCGACGCCTGGCTGCGCCGGCGTCCCCTGCCCGACCTGCCCGCCGTTACCAGCGGCTGACCGTCGCGGTCAGACGGTCGGTATCGGCCGGCCGCTCCAGCAGCACCGCGACGGCGGCGGCATGGCCCGGCACGTCGAGGTCGCGGCGCCACGCCGTACCCCGGGGTGCCCCGGGCGGCGGTGGCACCGCTTCGCCCTCCGCGGGCACGTCGCGGGGGTCGACGGCGAGCCCGAGTCCGTAGGCCTTGAGCAGAGCCTCCTTGCGCACCCATGCCGTGGTCGGGTCGAGCGCATCGTCGTCGTGCTCGCCCAGCGCGACGTCGGCGAAGCCGGCGAAGTCCGCAGCGCCGCTGATCTCGATGTCGACCCCGAGGGGGCCGGCATCGGTCACCGCTGCCAGCGACATCCCGGCCGCCCTCGAGAGCGACACGTGCGCGGGGGACCGCAGCGACGACGTCGGGATCAGCACCGGGCGTCCGTGGTCGTCGCCACCGCAGCCGGTGCAGACATGGCCGACCACGACCCGGCCCGGCTCGACGCCGTGGAACTCCGCGGCGAGCGCGCGCAGCAGCTCGTGCGCCGGCATCGCGGCGTACGCGACCAGCAGCCGGGCCATGCCCGGACGCTACCGCCGCCGGCGCGCGACGGCCGGGCCCGCGCCGGAGTAGCGTCCGCGGTGGCTGGGCAGCGTCGCGCGGTCACGACCGGGAGCCCTCGGCGTCGCGGCGCACCAGGGGTGGGGATTCTCGTGCGCTGGGTGAAGCGGATCCTGATCGCGATCGCGGTGCTGGTCGGCGTGCTGCTGATCGCCGCGGTGGGCGTGCTGTGGTGGTTCCACATCCCGTCCAACGCCGCCGGCGTCGTCGCGCAGACGGTGTGCAGCGCCAAGTACGTGGCCGGCCGCGACCTGCCGACCGACGAGCTGGTCGCCCAGGACGTCACGCCGCAGAGCCCGATCCTGGCGGTGGTCTCCACCGAGGTCGACGACGCCAACCGCACGGTGACGTCGAAGTTCCTCGGCATCGTGTCGCGGACGTCGGCGCTGCAGACCCAGCGCGGCTGCGTCCTCGATGCGCCGGCCGATCCCGCCGCGAAGCCGTACGTCCCAGCCGCGGCGGACCCGGCCGCATGGCCGGAGGGCGACGGCACCGCGGCCGCGAGCGGCGTCGACACGGCCGCCCTGACGAAGATCGTCGACGACGCGCTGGTCGGCTCCGACGACCCCATGGGGATGGCGGCGCGCGGAGTGGCGGTCGTGCAGGACGGCAAGCTCGTGCTGCTCGAGAACGGCACCGGCATCGAGGACAACACCGCGCTGCTCGGCTGGTCGATGACCAAGACCGTCACGGGGATGCTCGCGTACAAGAAGCTGACCGAGGCCGGCGTCGACATCGAGACGCCGGTGGTCGACGCCTTCCCCGCGGGCCGGGCGCCGTCGTGGGTGGAGGAGTGGAAGGCCGACGACCGCAAGGCCATCACCATCGCCGACCTCATGTTCATGCGCTCGGGCCTTGCGATGGGCGAGGGCTACGGGCCGACCGGCGACGTCGTGCAGATGCTCTACGGCGAGCCCGACATGTCGTCGTGGGCCGCGCAGCACCCGCTCGACCATCAGCCGGCGACGTACTGGGAGTACCTGAGCGCGTCGACCAACATCCTGGCCGCCGTGGTGAAGGCCCAGTTCCCCACGGATCAGGAGTACGTCGACTACGCCTACGCCGAGCTGTTCGAGCCGCTGGGCCTGACGACGGCGACGCTGTCGACCGACGCGTCCGGCACCTGGGTCGGCTCCTCGTACCTGTGGGCCAGCACTGCCGACTGGGCGCGCCTCGGCCAGCTCATGCTCGACGACGGCCGCTGGGACGGGAAGCAGATCATCCCCGCGGGCTGGTGGGAGCTGGCCGGAACCCCGGCCATGCCGACGGGCGAGGGCCACGGCTACGGCGCGCAGACCTGGATCCCCGGTGAGCCAGACGGCGGCGAGTGCGCAGCCACGCCCGACTACCCGAAGGACGCCCTGCTGATGGAGGGCCACTACGGGCAGGTCGTGGCGATGATTCCATCGAAGAAGGCCGTGATCGTCCGCCTCGGCTGGACCGTGATCCCCGACTTCGACGGCTGCACCTTCGTCGCAGACGTCGCCAAGACCCTGCCCTGAGAGCTGTGCCGTCAGCGGACCGACAGGCCGGCGACGACGGTGTCGATGAGGAAGCGGTAGCTGCGGTCGACGTCGCGCGGCATGCCGAAGCCGCCGCTCGACTCGAGGCTCACGTAGCCGTGCAGGGCGGCGCGCAGCGTCCGTGCTGCGTCGATCGCGGCGTTGCCGCGCAGGCCGAACCCCGCCAGGACGTCGAGCAGGATCGCCACGACCTCCTCGCTCGCCCGCAGGTCCTCCTCGTCGTCCGGCGACGGAGCCCGCACGGTGGCCGCGTAGCGGCCGGGGTGCTCCAGCACCCAGCGGCGGTAGGCGTCGGCGATGGCGCGGACGGCGTCGGGCCCGGACTGCCCGACGGCAGCCCGCCCGAGCACCTCGCCGAGCTCGCGCTTGGCCTGCACCGAGATGCCGCGCTGCAGCGAGTCGAGCGAGTCGATGTGCTTGTAGAGCGACGGCTGGCGCACGCCGAGCCGCTCGGCCAGCGCGGCGAGAGTCAGCCGCGCGTAGCCCTGCTCGTCGGCGAGGTCGGACGCCTCGTGGACCACACGCTCCGGGGTCAGCCCGGCCCTAGGCACGGTGCACCGCCTTGGCCGCGAAGTCGCGGACGGCCGCGAGCACGACGTCCGGCTGCTGCGACTGCGGGTAGTGGCCCGCGTCGGCGACCATGACCACCTGGCCGTCGGTGCGCTGCGCGATCCAGGCCGCCTCGTCGGCAGGGGACGGGAAGTCGGGGTCGAGCTCGCCCATCACGACGAGCACCGGCGCCCGCACCTCGCCCAGCCTCGCCTCGACCGGCGCGTGGGTGAGGTGCGTGGTGGCCGAGAACGCCTTCGCGTAGCCGGGCCGCTTGATCGACGCGATGACGTCCGCGACGTAGGCGTCGAGATCGTCCGGACGCCGGCCCGCGTAGAGCTTGGGCAGGTAGGTCTTCCAGGTCAGCGCTGCGAGCGCGGGCGCCAGCGCGACACGCAGCAGCAGCTTCTGGAAGCTGGAGATGGCGCCGTCGCGGACGAACGGGCCGACGAGCACGACGCCGCTCACGAGCTCGGGCCGATCGGCGGCGAGGTAGGCGGCCGCGCCGGCGCCCATCGAGTTGCCGACCACGACGGCGGGACCGCCGAGGTGCTCGATCAGGGCGGCGATGTCGGAGGCGGTTTCGACATCGCCGTACGCGGCGAACGTCGTGTCGCTGTCGCCGTGGCCCCGCAGGTCCACGGTGGCGACGCGGTAGCCAGCAGCCACCAGGCCGGGGGCGAGGAAGCGGTAAGTGGCGCGCAGGTCGCCCATGCCGGGCACCAGCACCAGGAGCGGGCCCTCGCCCGCGACGTCGTAGCCGATGCGGCCGTCGGGCCGCTCGAGGAAGGAGGTCGTCGTCATGACAGGAACGATAGATAGCCGCCTGGCTAATGTCAATAGCCAATGCCTGTCCCCGGCTCGGGGAGGTCGTGCCGTTCCAGCACTGCCGCGGCGGCGCCGTCCCTAGCGTGCCGTCATGGACCCCTACTCGGCTCCCGTGCCCGGCGAGGAGCGGCTGATCCCGAGCCACGACGGCGGGCAGCTGCTCACCGTCTGCGCCGGCGACGGGCCGGCCGTCGTGCTGGCGCACGGGTTCGGCGTCGACCGCAACGAGTGGAACGTCGTCGCGACGCGCCTGCTCGATTCCGGCCACCGCGTCATCGCGTTCGACCAGCGGGGCCACGGCCGGTCACGGGCGGGCAGCGAGGGCATCGGGTCGGCCCCGATGGCCCGCGACTACGTCACAGTGCTCGAGACCTACGACGTGCAGGACGCCGTCCTGGCCATGCACTCGATGGGCGGTTTCGTCGGTATCCGCTTCCTTCTCGAGCATGCCGAGGCGGCGGCGCGCCTGCGCGGCGCGCTGCTGCTGGCGACCTTCGCCGGCGACGTCAACCGTGACAACGCGCAGAACCGCCTGCAGATCCCGCTGATCCGCAGCGGCGTGCTGCCGTGGCTCGTCCGGTCCGACCTCGTCGGCAAGCCGTTCGCCCGAAGCCTCATGGGCGACAACGGCGACGACGCCATGGCCGCAGCCTTCCTGCGGATGTTCCGCGCGCAGGATTTCGGCCCGCTCGTCCCGGTGCTGCAGGCGATGGTCGACGAGAACCGCTACCCGCAGCTGGGAGAGATCGGGCTGCCCACGACGATCATGGTGGGCACCCGCGACAAGACCACCCCGCCGTTCCATACCGACGAGCTGCACGCAGGGATCCCTGGCTCGACGCTCGAGCGGGTGTCCGGCGCCGGCCACATGGTGGTGTGGGAGGAGCCCGGCGTCGTCGTCGGAGCGATCCGGCGCCTCTCCGGACCTGCCTGACGCGGCGAGACCCGACCCGCGTCGGCGCGACCGACGGCAGCGGTGCACGATGCCGGTATGGCCGAGCTGCACCCCGCCCTCGCTGGCGCCACGATTGACGACTCCGTGCTCGCGCTGCGCCCCGACTACCGCGCGCTGCTCATCGTCGTCACGGGCGTACGCGGCGGTCCGACGGACGACGAGAGCGATGCCGCGCTCGCCCGTGCCGAGGTCTCAGCGAGGGCCCGGCTCGATGGGGCCGCGCCGGAGTCGCTCCCGGAGATCGCCTCGTGGCGCGAGGCTTTCGCAGGCTTCGGCGTCAAGCCGCGGCAGGCGCGCAGCAGCGTCGAGGCGCTGGTGCGGCGCATCGACGCGGGCCTTCCGCGCATCGACCGGCTCACCGATCTCTACAACGCCGTGTCGGTGGCGCACCTGGTGCCGGTGGGCGGCGAGAACCTCGACCGGTACGTCGGCCCTCCGCGGCTCGTGCGCGCCGCCGGCGACGAGCCGTTCGACACCGTGGCCGATGGCGAGCACGTCGTCGTCAGCGCCGATCCCGGCGAGGTCGTGTGGCGCGACGACGACGGGGTGACCTGCCGCCGGTGGAACTGGCGGCAGTGCGTCAGGACGAGGCTGGATCCGTCGACGGGCAACGTGCTGTTCATCCTCGACGGACTGCACCCGCTGACCGACGACGACCTGCGCGCAGCGGGCGACGCGATCGTCGAGGCCGTCACAGCCGGGTCGCCGGACGCCGTCGTGTCGTCACGACTGATCGGCGCGCCCTAGCTGCCGCTCCCTACGATCGCGGGCATGACGCAGCGCAGGTTCGCCCAGGTCGACGTGTTCACCGACGTGCCGCTGCTCGGCAACCCCGTGGCCGTCGTGCTGGACAGCGACGGGCTCAGCACCGAGCAGATGCAGGCCTTCTGCGACTGGACGAATCTGTCGGAGGCGACCTTCGTGCTGCCGCCGACCGATCCCGCCGCGGACTACCGGGTGCGCATCTTCTGCCCGGGCCGCGAGCTGCCGTTCGCCGGGCACCCCACCCTGGGCACCTGCCACGCCTGGCTCGAGGCAGGCGGCGAGCCGAAGGGGGGCGAGATCGTCCAGCAGTGCGGCGTCGGGCTGGTGGCCATCCGCCACGACGCAGCTACCGGCCGCCTCGCCTTCGCCGCGCCTCCGCGCCAGCGGAGCGGCCCGCTCGACGATGTCGACGTCGCGCGTCTCGTCGCCGCTCTGCGCATCGACCTCGACGAGGTCGTCGCCCACGAGTGGTGCGACAACGGGCCGGGCTGGCGTGCGCTGCTGCTCCGCACGGCCGACGCCGTCCTCGCGGTGAGCCCCGACCCCGCCGCCCTGGCCGGCCTCGACGTCGGCATCGCGGGACCGCATCCTGCCGGCGGGCCCGCGGACCTGGAGGTGCGCGCCTTCTTCCCCGGCAACGGCGGCACGCTGACGGAGGACCCCGTCACGGGCTCGCTCAACGCGGCTCTCGGTCAGTGGCTCATCGGGTCGGGGCGGCTGCCCGAGCGCTACACCGCGCGGCAGGGCACGGCGCTCGGCCGCGACGGTCGCGTATCGGTGGAGCTCGCCGACGGCGACGTCTGGGTCGGCGGCTCCAGCGTCACGGTGCTCGCCGGATCGGCCGACCTGTAGCACGTCGGCATGGTGGAGGGCCCGCGGCACCAGGCGCCGCGGACCCTCGCTCGTGCTGTGGTGCTCGGAGCTGGCGGTACTGGGACCGCTAGGACCGCTAGTACCAGGTCTTGCGCCCGCCGACCGCGCGGCCCGTGGCGCCGAGCAGGGTGAGGACAAGGCCCACGACGAGCAGGATCGCTCCGATCGTGGTGAGGATGCTGATCTTCAGCACGAGGCCGAGGATCAGCAGGATCAGTCCGAGGATGATCACGGCGTCTCCCGAGGGGTAGTCAGGACGCCGCGGTGGCGTCCGGTGCGGCCGCCTCTGTACCCGCAGTTCGGTCGCTCGAACCTGATTGCGCCGAGAAGTTCGCGGGTAGGGGTCACGTCATGAGGAACGCGATCGCAGCCGCCGGCCTGCTCGGGCTCTATCTCGTCGGCCAGGGCGCGTCCGTCGCGCTCACGGGACGTCGCACCGACCAGGACGGCACCGAGCAGTCGCGCCGCGAGTTCGAGCGTCTGCCTACCCCGGAGTGGGCGCCGCCGGCTCCGACGTACGGCATCGTCTGGTCGGGGCTGGCCCTGACGTCGAGCGCGGCGGCCGCCCGCGTCGTGGCCAAGGGATCGACTCCGGAGGGGCTGACGCCGCAGGCTCAGCGCGCTATGGCGTGGTGGGTCGCTGCGACACTGCCGCGCTCGGCGTACACCCCCCTGGCCTTCGGCTCGCGCCGCCTGTGGGCGGCGACTGCCGACGCAGGGCTGCTCGCTGCCACATGGGGAGGCTTCGCGCTGGCGGCGGCGAAGGTCGATCGCACGGCGGCCGCTCTCGCGCTGCCCGAGCTGGCGTGGACGTCGTTCGCGACGGTGCTCTCGGCCGCGACGGCGCGCAACGAGCAGCGCGCGTAGCCGATCGCTGCCGGCGCCTCAGGGGCGCGGAGTCGCGGGCACGTGCACGACGTAGCAGTCGCCGCCCACCTGCTTGGCGGCGAACATCGCGGCGTCGGCCTGCAGCATGAGGTCGGACGGCGTCGGCGCGGTGGGGTGGCTCAGCGCCACGCCCACCGACACAGGCGACACCACGTGGTGCTCGCGGTGCGTCACAGGTCGGCGCAGCTCGGCCACGATGCGCCCCGCGGCCGCAGCCGCCTGATCGTCGTCGTCGAGCCCCACGAGCACGACGATGAACTCGTCGCCGCCCAGACGCACGAGCAGGTCGCCGGCGCGCACCTCGGCCCGCAGTCGTGCCGCGACCTCGCGCAGCACGACGTCGCCCATGGCGTGGCCGTACCTGTCGTTGATCTGCTTGAACCGGTCGAGGTCGATGACGAGGACGGCCAGGCGTCGCGTCTCGCGCTCGGCGCGCGCCATCTCGCGGGCGAGGTCCTCGTCGAGGGTGATCCGGTTGCGCAACCCCGTGAGCGCGTCGGTCGTGGCGGCGCGGTCGGTGCGCCGGTCGATCCTGGCCAGCTGAACGACCAGCACGATGAGCAGCGCCGACAGGGCCAGGAAGCCGAGCGCGCGGGCGGCGTACCAGCCGAGCGAGTAGCGCAGGGCACCGAGGTTGAGCAGCGCGTCGCCGAGGTTGAGGACGCAGATCGCCAGCAGCCAGCGCGAGAGCACGCTCGACGCGCGCGTGGCGACGACGGCGACGATCAGGCCCGCGATCGCGAGCAGCACTGTGGCCTCGGTGACCGACGTGCCGAGCGGCGACAGCCCGGGCGGCTGGAAGAGCGCTGGTGCGGCGTCCGGCACGAGCAGCCACCACGTCGAGAGGAGCAGCACCGGGACGGTGCCCCAGACGACGCCCGGCACGATGCCGTGGCGCAGCGCCGGCACCCTTCCGTTCGCGTCGTCACGGCTGAGCACGACCGCGCTCGCGGGGATCCCGACCGTGATGACCACGTGCCAGAGCAGGAACAGGGCCACGGGTGTGTTCGGACCGCCGAGCACCGAGCGGGGCGTGCCGTCCGGGGCGTCCGGCAGGAGCGCGCCGGGGAAGGCCAGGGTGAAGGCCAGCAGCAGGACCGCGATCGAGGAGAAGGTGCCGCCGAGTACCAGGTAGCCGCGCACCTGGGTGCGGCGGGCCTCCAACCAGAGCACCACTGCAGTCAACGACGTGACGACGGCGAGCGAGAGCGCGTGCGCCAGCGGCACGGCCGGCACGTCCCGCAGCGGGTCTGCGACGTGCGGGAGCAGCCAGGCGATGGCTGCGGCGTAGAGCAGCGCGGCCACGATCCAGCTGAGGGCCTCCCGGCGTGCGGGGCTGCTCGGGCGGTGCAACTGGTAGAGCGGCGACTGCACGACCCCTCCCACCACTGGTCCGTCGGGCCCTCCCGCATCGATCCTGTCGGCCGACGGGGCGGGAGTCTCGCGCAGCGGCGAGAAGTGACGCCCGCCCCAGGGCGCCACGGGTCAGCGCTGGTCGCGGATCGCTGCGCGCTGGGTCTCGACGTCCTCGTCGCGATGCTGGGGGGCCGAGGATCCCGCCGGCCCGCCCTCGTCGCCGAGCCAGTCGGCCTCGGGCGGCTCGCTGCCCGTCCCCGCGCCCGCCCCGGGCGGGGACGCCGTCTGCTGGTCCTCGTCGGTGGCGGGCTTTCCCCCGTCGCGCTGCTCGTCCATCGGGCCTCCTCGTCGTCGGGCGCCTTCTTCCCCCGCGCGGCGCCCTCCATACGCGTCCGACGGCCCCGCTCTGGATGCGTGAGCGACGTCTCGCGGTGTCGCTCACCCCTCCAGATGGGGTGATCAGCCCGTGTCCCCTGCGGCGGTGATCACCCGTTCGGCCTGCTGCGATCAAGATCGGGCGTCGCGGCCGCCGAGACCGTGCAGGCAGGTACGACTGGGAGGGACCACGATGAGCCGTACACCCGCACGACGACCGATCGGCATCGCGATGCGCACCTCGAGCGCGTCGACGACGGCGGCCGCCTTCGACCTCGAGCACGCGTCCGACGTGCGCGGGCTGCTCGCCCTCTGCGGCGAGCGGCTCATGCTCGTGCTGTCGAGCCCGTTCTCCGACACCGCTGCGGCCTGCCCCGACTGCGCCCGGGCTCTCGCCGACCCGCTCCTGCGCGCCTCCTGAGCTCGCTCTGGATGGGCGAGCGACGTCGAGAGGTGTCCCTCACCCATCCAGAGCGGGTACTCAGCCGCCGGCCTTGCGGCGGAACTCGCGCTTGCCGCCTGCGGCACCGTGCTCGTGGCCGCCGCCCGCGCCGGACTCGTGCTTCTGCGCGTGCGGGCCCTTGCCCTGGTGCTTCTTGGCCTCGAGCGCGGCGAGGAACTTGGCCTTCTGGTCGTCCTGCTCGGCACCCTCCGCCGTGTCGTCGGCCGGCGTGCCCTTGCTGTCCGCCATCGCGCACCTCCGCGTTCGTCGTCGTGCTCGACAGTCTGCACCGCGCCACCGCCGCGGGTCTCGCCAGTTGCCCGGCACCGGGCCCTGCGGGAGGCAGCACGGACGCCGAGCGGCCGTCAGGCGAGCGCCTGACGGGTGGCGTGGGCGCGGACGGCGAGGTGGAGCTGGAAGCGCGTCTCCGGATCGGACAGGTCGTAGCCGGTGAGCTCGCGGATCCGCCGCAGCCGGTAGCGCACGGTGGTGCGGCCGATCGTGAGCGCGTCCGCCGTCGCGTCGTAGTTGCCGCCGTGGTCGAGGAAGCTCGCGAGCGTGCGCACGAGGTCGCTGTTGCGGTCGGCGTCGTAGTCGACCAGCGGACCGAGCCACGACCGGACGAGGTCCTCCAGGCCGGCGGGGTCGGCGCTCTCGGCGAGGAGCCGGTAGACGCCGAGCCGCTCGAACCGGACGACCGACGACGCCGACCCCGCATGCCGCGAGATGCGCAGCGCGACCTGGGCCTGGCGCAGCGACGCCGGCAGCGAGGCGGGGTCGTGGCACATCCCGCCGACCGCGACGCGCGCGGCCGGGCCGAGCCGCGACGCCAACGAGCGCAGCGCGACGTCGTCGTCGGAGACATCGACCGGGACCACCGCGACGACGGCGGACTCGCGCTGCACGAGGAGCACGGGCGGGCCGCCGGGCTCGCGCAGCAGCCGCATCGCGGCCGTCTGCGCCTCGAGCACCAGGGGGTCGTCGGCCGCTGCACGCGGTCCGGGCTCCACCACCACGGCCGCGTGCGGGCGCGACAGGTCGTAGCCCAGCGCGCGGGCCCGCCGCTGCGCGTCGTCGCCGATCCCGGCGAGGAGGTCCGCAGCGAGGTCGCGGCCGAGGCGCAGCTCCGTCTCCGCGAGGCTGTGCTGGCGCGAGAGCTCGATCGACAGCACGGTGCGGGCGTGCTCGAGGGCGACGATCTCCTGGTCGCCCGCATCGCCGTCGGAGTCGGCGATCCACAGGACGCCGACCACGTCGGGCCGGGGTCGGGCGGCCGTGAGCAGCCGCCCGTCGATACGGATGGGGTGGCCTACGCGCAGCGCCCGCTGCACCACGTGCTCCCGACGGTCGCGCGCCGGCACCCACGGCTCGTCGCCGCCCGCCTCCGCGAGCACCTCGCCGCTGGCGCTCTGGACGCACGCCGCGCGCCCGGTCACCTCGTGCAGAGCGCTCACGATGCCGTCGAGGCCCGACCCGGACAGCTCGACCTCGGTGAGCGCCTCGTGGATCGCGGACTTGTAGCGCAGTGCCTCCACCGTGCGGGCGAGCTCGGCGTTGGCCTCGAGGTTGCGTGCATGCAGTCGCGCGTTGGCCAGGGCGATGCCGGTCTGCTGTGCCAGCGACCGCAGCATGAGCATCGTGGTCGACGAGGGCTCGCCGTCTGCGACGACGACGAGGTGGCCCATGACATCGCCGAGGCTGCGCAGCGGAAGGGCCCACGCCCACTCCTCGCCGGCCACCTTGACGGACCCGCCATCTGCGGGAAGGCGTCGCAGCTCCTTCGACAGCGCCGACCGGACGCCGGCCGCAGCGCCCGGCCCCGTCGTAGCCACCCACCGCGTGCGCTCATCGACCAGCTGGATGCCGATGGGGCGCACCGGGATCAGGGCGGGCACCGCCGTCGCCACGATGTGGACGATCTCCTCCTCGTCGCGCCGCGACGTCATGAGCAGCGACAGTGCGAGCAGGCCGCGGAGGTCGGAGACCTCCTGTCTGAGCGCGGCGTCGTGCAGGGCGGCGTCCGACGGCTCCGGACGCTGCTGCGGCACGCCTCGCCGCGGCGTGCGGGTGCGCGGCGCTCCGGCGACGACGGTCATGCTGGCGGTGTCAGGACGCCTCGGCGGCGAACTCGTCGGCCGACATGTGGTGCGGGTTCTCCAGCACGAGGCCGCCGAGCATGAGCTTGGGGTGCGTGCGCAGCAGATCCATCAGGACGCCGGTCCCCAGCTTGCGCAGGTCGTACAGGCACAGGCAGGTGGTGCCGTTGCGCGCGACGAACTCGTCGGCCCACGTCTCGTACCGCACGACGGAGTCGCGCGGCGGCGGCACGCGCTCGAGCCACGACATCTCGCCGAGCAGCCGCACGGCCTCGAACCGGCCTTCGTCGCTGATCTCCCGCGCCCGGCCCTCCCAGAACTCGATCATGAGATCGGGGTCGAAGGTCCCGGTGCGCAGGTAGGTGGAGTCCGAGTCGTAGAACTCCAGCTGGCCGGACGCGACGCTGTCCGGGGTGCCGCCGATCCGCTCGATCACCTCGTCGGGTGCGGTCGAGTCGACGACGGCCACGCACTTGGCGCCGTCCTCGAAGCCGTCCCGCAGGAAGGGAAGCAGGAGCGTGTCGCGCTCCTCCTCGCCGTAGTAGAACCCGCACACGTGGTCGCCCGGCGCGAGGGCTGCAGGGGTCGCGCCGAGGCCGATGCTGTCGATGCTCACTGGGGCCTCCTCGTGCGTCAGACGGCCTCTGTAGCACCTCGTGCCCGATCTGGACAGGGACCGGTTCCCAGGGCGGGACACCCGTGCCGCGCACAGGGGACATAGCCGGGATCCGCTACGGCTCCAGCGAGTTCGGCCCTGGGAGGGCATAGGCGTCGAGCGCGCCCTGCCCCCACCCTTCCGGCACGCCGGAGCGTCTGCGGAGCACCCCAGCCCCCGCAGCCGCCCTACCCAGCCGGCCACCGACGAGAGGAGCACACGTGCCTGCGCTGCCACGCTCCGAGTGGTACGACCTCACTCGCGACATGAACTGGGACCTCACCTACGTCACCGAGGACCAGGCCTTCCCGCCCGCCCTGTCCAACAGTTTCGGCGTCCCCGCCGAGGACTGGTGGACGTGGGACGAGCCCTACAAGATCGCCTACACGGAGTACGTGCACAACCAGGCCGGCAAGGACCAGGGCCTGTTCTCGGTCAACAACGTGGTGTCGCGCTCGAGCATCTTCGAGAACCTCGACCCCGGCTGGAAGGCCGCGATCCTCGCGCACTACGGCGCGATCGCCGTCGCGGAGTACCAGGCGAGCATCGGCGAGGCGCGCATGGCGCGGTTCGGCCGCGCCGCAGCGTGGCGCAACATGGCGACCTACGGGACGCTCGACGAGATGCGGCACGGGCAGCTGCAGACGTACTTCCCGTACCAGGCTCTCAACAAGGAGCCCCGCCTCGACTGGGCGCACAAGGCGTACCACACCAACGAGTGGGGCATCATCGCCGCGCGCCACGTCTTCGACGACATGTTCACCGCCAACGACGCGGTGTCGACGGCGATCCAGCTCACCTTCACGTTCGAGACCGGCTTCACCAACCTGCAGTTCCTCGGCATGGCCGCGGACGCGATGAAGGTCGGCGACCTCGACTTCGGCGCGCTGATCTCGTCGATCCAGACCGACGAGGCGCGTCACGCGCAGCAGGGCGAGCCCACGCTCAAGGTGCTCGTCAAGGCGGGCAAGACCGACACCGCGCAGAACCTGCTCGACAAGATGTTCTGGCGCGCCTGGAAGCTCTTCTCGCTCCTCACCGGCCTGTCGATGGACTACTACACGCCCATCGAGCACCGCACGCACTCCTTCAAAGAGTTCATGGAGGAGTTCATCAACAAGCAGTTCATCGACCAGTTCCGCGACTTCGGGCTCGAGAAGCCGTGGTACTGGGACCAGCTGCTCAACGAGATGAACTGGGTGCACCACGCCTACCACCTCGGCGTGTACTTCTGGCGCCCCACCGTGTGGTGGAACCCCGTCGCCGGCACCGGCCCGGAGGAGCGCGCCTGGCTCGAGGAGAAGTACCCCGGGTGGAACGACTCCTTCGGCAAGTACTGGGACGTCATGGGCGACAACGTGCGCGCCGGCCGTCCCGAGCTCACGCTGCCCGAGACCTTCCCGATCGTCTGCAACAGCTGCCAGATCCCGGTGTGCACGCCGGCGGGCTACGCGGCCGGGTACCTCGACAGCCCGCTGCCCTACCAGCTCGTCCGCGACGGCCGGAAGTACACGTTCTGCTCCGAGCCGTGCCAGTGGGTCTTCGAGCAGACGCCGGAGCAGTTCGCCGGCCACCTGTCGATCATCGACCGGCTGCTCGGCGGGATCATCCAGCCCCCGACCATCGAGGGTGCGCTCGCCTACATGGGCCTCTCGCCCGAGGAGTGCGGCGTCGACGGCAACGACTACGCGTGGGCCACCGCCACCGCGTCGAAGACGGCCTGAGGGGAGGCAGCCATGGCCATGTTCCCCGTGCAGGGCTTCGTCGACGGCGACTTCGTCGTCGTCCTCGCCCTCGTCGACGACACCGACCCCATGCCGGTGGTCGCGGAGAAGATCGCCTACCACTCGGTGGGCAAGCGGGTCGCCGCGCAGGACCGCCCGCTCAAGGTCAAGCGCGACGGCGTCGTGCAGCCGGACGACGCGACGCTCGCCAGCGTCGGCGCCGCCCCGCTGGACGTCCTGGAGGTCGTCTACGCATGAGCGACGACATCCGCTGGGTCTCCGCCACGACGCTGGACGACCTCTGGGAGGGCGACCTGCTCGACGTCGAGGTGGAGGGCGAGAACGTCATGCTCGTCAACCTCGTGGACGGCGGCGGCGTCAAGGCCTACCAGGGGATGTGCCCGCACCAGGAGATCCTCCTGGCCGACGGCAAGTGGGACCCCGACACCAACGTCCTGCTCTGCCACGGCCACAACTGGGAGTTCGACCTGAGGTCGGGCAACGGCCTGAACCCCACCGGGTGCCGCCTCTACGAGTACCCCGTCCGCGTCGAGGAGTCCGACGTCCTCGTCGGCATCCCGCAGGACGGGCAGCGGCACCACCTCCGTCACGAGGTCCCGTGACCCGGACGTGCGGCGCGGTCCCGCGCCGCACGTCCCCCCAGCCGTACGAAGGAGCCCCATGACCACGCACGTGAAGATGGTCGGCCCGGTCGTCCGCGGTCTCGACGGCACGCTCGCCGACGCCGTCATCACCGCGATCGAGACCGACAACCCGGACGTCGACGTGGATGTCGACGACCAGGGCGGCTACATCCGCATCGGCACGCCGCAGCGCTGCCTGCTCACCCGCGCCAGCCTCGAGGACGCGATGGGCCGCAGCTTCCCGCTGCACCAGCTCGAGCCGTCGCTCGCCGGTTTCGCGGGCCGCATGACCGTCTCGGACGACGAGATCGTCTGGTACCTGGAGAGGGAGGACTGACCGATGGCGGTCACGACGCGCAAGCCCCCGAAGACCTGGAGCCTCCTCGGCGAGGTGCGCCGGCGCCCGAGCGTCTACGAGGCCACGGCGGCGAAGTTCAACTACCACTTCCGCCGCGAGCCCGCGCCGTTCGAGATGGACCCGACGGCGGCGATCAACCAGTGGTACCTCGAGCACCGCGAGGGGTCGCCGTTCAACGTCGAGGACTGGGAGGGCTTCCGCGACCCGGCGAAGCTCACCTACTCCGACTACGTGTCGACCCAGCACGACCGCGAGACCTACCTCGACCTGCTCATCGACCACCACGAGGCCGCGGGCAGCATCGCGAAGCTCGACAAGGCCTGGGTGGACACGCTCACCGCGCTGCTGGTGCCGCTGCGGTTCCCGCTGCATGTGCTGCAGATGACCGGCCTGTACGTCGCGCAGATGGCCCCCTCGGCCTTCATCATCAACTGCTCCAACTTCCAGGCCGCGGACGAGATGCGGCGCATCCAGCGCCTCGCCTACCTCACCCGCCTGCTCGCCAACGAGCACGGCGACACCATCGCGGCGACCGACACCGCGCGGGAGCCGTGGCAGTCGGGGGAGGCGTGGCAGCCGCTGCGCGAGGTCAGCGAGCGCATGCTCGGCGTCTACGACTGGGGCGAGGCGTTCGTCCTGCTCGACCTGCTGCTCAAGCCTGCTCTCGACTCCGTGGTCAACGACTCGCTCGCCTCGCTGGCGGTCGCCAACGGCGACGAGTTCCTCGCGCTGATGCTCAGCGAGTTCCAGCGCGACACCGCTCGCCACCAGGCGTGGGCGACGGCGCTGGTGCAGTACGCGGTCGAGCAGGACCCCGCGCTCGTCGACGTCATCCGCGGCTGGATGGCGTCGTGGGAGCCGCTCGTCGACGCGGCCGTGGCCGGCCTGGCCGACCTGTTCGAGGCCGCGGCGGTCCCGCTGTCGGCGGCGGACGTCCGCGAGGCGGCCGCGCAGGCTCGCGAGCGGGTGCTCTCCGCGGCCATCCAGTAGGCAGCGGACGAACAGAGCCCAGCAACGGCAAGGGATCGCGGTGCCGCGGGAGTCTCCCCGCGGCACCGCGATCCGCTCACGTACCACGAAGGAGTCGCGATGAGCCCGGTGCCGGACCGGCCTGAGAGCCTGCGCGCGCACCAGGTGCGGGTGGAGGGCGCCGGCACCGTGTTCGACGTGCCCGCGGGCGAGCGCATCCTTGCGGCGGGCCGTCGGGCCGGGGTCTGGCTGCCGTACGAGTGCGGCTGGGGCAGCTGCTCGTCGTGCAAGGCGACCCTCGTCGAGGGCTCGGTCTCGCTGCTGTTCGAGGGCGCTCCTGCTGTCGATGCGCGCGACGAGCGACGTCGCCGCATCCTGCTGTGCCAGAGCACCCCGACGTCCGACGTCGTCATCAAGCCGCAGCGCGTCGACGACGGGCCGTCCCCGGAGCGGCCCACCCGCGATGCGGTGGGGCGGCTCGTCGACGTCGAGCGCCTCGGCCCTTCGATCGCGCGGTTCACCTTCCAGCTGAGCGACGCGTCCGGCCACGCGGTCGTGGCCGAGTTCCGCCCGGGCCAGTTCGCCATCCTCGAGACAGCGCCCGGGGTCCGGCGCTGCTACTCGCTGGCCGGGCTGCCCGGCGGGCGCCAGGTGCAGTTCATCGCTAAGCGCTACGACGGGCCCGGCAGCACGGCGTTGTTCGACCTCGGCGCGGGGGCGTCGATCCCGATCGAGCTGCCGTACGGCGACATGTGGCTGCGCGGAGGCGACCGGCCGATCCTGCTCGCCGCGGGGGGCACGGGCATCTCCGCGATCCTCGCGCTGCTGCGGCAGCTCGCCGAGCCGCACGTCGCGGGCGGGGGTCGGCGTATCCGAGTCGTGTACGGCGCGGCCACGCCGTCCGAGCTGGTCTGCTGGGACGAGCTGCTCGAGCTCGTCGGCCGCATCCCCACGGCGACGCTGCACGGTGCCCTGGTGGCGCCCGAGGCCGAGTGGACGGGCCACACGGGCTTCGTCACCCACGCCCTCGAGGACCTCGCCGGCTCAGGCGACCACGAGGACCTGTCGACCAGCGAGGCCTACCTCGCCGGCCCGCCCGCGATGGTCGACGCCGTCAAGAAGGCCTTCGCCGACCTCGGGATCACGCTCGACCGCACGTACGTGGACGCCTTCGGCTGATCCCGCGACAGCCGCCGGGGCCCTCGGCCTCAGGGGAGGTCGGGCAGGGGGCGGTGCGCGACGGCCTGGGCCGACCGGGCCGTCATCCCCAGCATGCGCAGCAGCATCTCGGCCATCGTGTCGGCGTCGTCCTCGCCGAACTCGTCGGGGTGCTCGAGGGCCACCTGCAGGTAGGCCAGCACGCAGCCGGCCGTCGTCACCAGGCCCATCTTCTCGTCGGCGAGCGTGAAGCGCCCCGCGGCCATGCCGCGCTGGATGTCGCGCAGGGCCCGGGCGCCGAGCCCCTCGCCCGCCCAGGCGTAGTCGACGCCGACCTGCACCAGCACCTGGGCGACCGCCGGCCGCAGGTGGGCCAGCCGGGCCGTCATCCGCACGCCGACGCAGTAGATCTCGGCCGGGTCCGTCAGCTCGGCGCACGCCTCGTCGAGCGCGGCGCCGTACTCCTCGAGCACCTCGCGCACCGCGGCCTCGAACAGCTCGGCCTTGGTCTCGAAGTGGTTGTAGAAGGTGCCGAACCCGACGTCGGCGGTGTCGGTGATCTCCTGGATCGAGACGTCGGTCGTGCCCTGCTCGGCGAGGATCCGCCGGGCCGCGCCGATGAGCGCGCGCCGCGTCCGCTCCCGGCGCCGATCCGTGCGCCGCGGTGCGCCGCCCGCCGCTGCCGGTGCCCTCTCCGCCACGGCCGTCACGCTACCGCCCCCTCCAGGACAGCCCGGCGGATGTCGCCCGGGCACTTGACGATGGCTTCATCAGTTCTGATACTTCCATCAGTTTGTGGCGGGCGCCACACGATGAGGAGGCAGATCGATGACCCAGGTGTCAGCGGCGGCGGAGGTCGTCACCGCCCACACGGACGTGCACAGCGAGCAGGGAGCGCACCGCGGCGAGCACCCTGGCCGCGCGGCGAACCCCGTCATCAAGGCCCACGGACTGGCGTGGCTGGAGTTCGAGAAGACCGATCTCGACCGCACCGAGCTGTTCGCGCGCGACTTCGGCCTCGCCGTCCACTCGCGCACCGCGGACGAGCTCTGGCTGCGCGCCGCCCGTGAGGGCGCCCCGTGCGTCGTCGTCCGCCGCGCACCCCAGTCGCGGTTCGTCGGCGTCGCGTTCGAGGCTGCCGCGCGCGACGATCTCGACCGGCTCGCGCGCGCCACGGGCGGTTCGGTGGAGGCGCTGGCGCAGGAGGGCGGCGGCCACGGCGTGCGGCTCACCGATCCGACCGGCATCGCCGTCACCGTGGTGCACGGCGCCGAGACCGCCTCGGCGACGCCGCTCCAGCAGCCCCTGACCTGGAACGTGGCCGGGGCGCGTCCGCGGACGAACGCCACCCAGCGCCCGGCACGCGAGCCCGCCCGCGTGGAGCGGCTCGGGCACGTGGTGCTCGCCAGCCGCGTGTTCGGCCGGGCGCTGGACTGGTACCTCGAGAACCTCGGCCTGATTGTCAGCGACTTCCTGTTCGTCGACGGCCAGCGCGACCGCGGCCCGACGATGGCCTTCATCCGCTGCGACCGCGGGTCGGAGCCGACCGACCACCACACGCTGGCGATGCTGCTGGCGCCGGAGGCCGGCTACGTCCACTCCGCCTACGAGGTCGCCGACCTCGACGCGATGGCAGCGGGCGGCGAGTACCTGCGCGAGCGCGGCTGGCAGCGGTCGTGGGGCATCGGGCGCCACATCCAGGGCAGCCAGGTCTTCGACTACTGGCGCGACCCGGACCGCTTCATGGTCGAGCACTACGCCGACGGCGATCTGTTCGACAGCTCGCTCGAGCCGGGCTGGGCGCCCATGAGCGCCAGCGGACTGGCCCAGTGGGGGCCGCCCGCCACCGCCGACTTCCTCGGCACCCGTCCGAGCCCCAGCCTCGTCAAGGCGGCCGTCGAGGCGCTGCGCGAGGACAACGAGATCGACCGCGCCCGCCTGATGGGCCTGATGAAGGCGATGAAGTCATGAGCATCAACGTCCTGCGCGCCGACGGCGCCTGGTGGGTCCAGCGCGGCGACAAGGCCGCCCGGCTCGCGACCGATGCGTCCACGACGTCCGAGCTGCTCGCCGACCGCAAGCTGATCGAGGCCGCGGTGGAGTCCTCGGGCCTCGAGTTCAGCACGGACGTCGCGTCGCTGGCGCTCGAGTCGCCGGTGACGACGCCGTGCCGAGTCGTCGCCCAGCTCGTGAACTACCGCTCCCACGCCAAGGAGTCCGGCTTCGACCCCGGCAAGCTGCAGCCGACCTTCTTCCGCAAGTCGTCGGGCTCGGTCACCGGCCCGACGGGCGAGATCGTCAAGCCGGGCCACACGCGCCTGCTCGACTACGAGGTGGAGCTCGGACTCGTCATCGGCGCCCCGGTGCCCGTGGGAACGGTCATCACCGACCGCAACATCCACGAGTACGTCGCCGGCCTGGTCGTGACCAACGACGTCAGCGCCCGCGACATCCAGCTGACCAAGGGCCAGTTCTACGAGAGCAAGTCCTACCCGACGTTCACGCCCGTCGGCCCCGCACTCACGCTGCTGGAGCCCCGGGAGTTCGCACGGCTGCAGGATCTCCGCCTGTCGCTGTCGGTCGACGGCGTGCTGCGCCAGGACCGCACCGCCGCCGACATGATCCATCTCCCTGCGGCGTCGCTCACCGCCCTGGCACGCTTCCAGGCGCTCGAGCCGGGCGACCTCGTGCTCACGGGCACGCCGGGCGGCACGGCGCTGCAGGCGCCGCCGCATGCGGTGGAGCTGATCGCCCACTTCCTCCCCACGCAGGTGAAGTGGAAGGTCTTCTTCGACAAGCAGGCGGGCAACCCGAAGTACCTGCAGCCGGGGAACCGGGTCACCGCGACGATCCGCACCGGCGACGGCGCGATCGACCTCGGCACCCAGGACTGCCGGGTGGTGGCCCCGTGACGGGCGGGCCGTTCGTCCTGGTGGTCGGCGGCGGCCCGGTCGGGGTCGCCGCGGCGGTGATGCTGGCCCAGCGCGGCGTCCGTGCGCTCGTCGTCGAGCGCCATGCCGGCGTGTACCCGCTCCCGCGGGCGGTTCACCTCGACGACGAGGTCTACCGGATCCTCGCCGATATGGGCCTCGCCGACGCCTTCGCCCGGATCACCATGCCCACGCTCGGGATGCGCATCGTCGACGCCGCCCTCACGCCGATGGCCGAGTTCGAGCGCAGCCAGCCGGTCGGGGTGCACGGCTTCCCGCCCGCGAACATGTTCGACCAGCCCGAGCTCGAGGTGCTGCTGCGGGACGCCCTCGAGGCGGAGCCGTTGGCGCACATCGAGGGATCGACCGAGCTCGTCGACCTGCGGCAGATGGCGGACGGCCGGGTGGAGGCCGTGCTTCGCGATGTGACGAGCGGCGAGGAGCGCCGGGTCGAGGCCGACGCCGTGCTCGGCTGCGACGGCGCCAACTCCACCGTGCGCGGCCTCATCGCCTCGACGTACGAGGACCTCAAGTTCGAGGAGCGCTGGCTCGTCGTCGACGTGCGCAGCGAGCAGACGCTGCCCACGTGGCAGGGCGTGCACCAGGTCTGCGACCCGCGCCGCGCCGGCACCTACATGCAGGTCGGTCCGACCCGCTACCGCTGGGAGTTCCGGCTGCACGACGACGAGACCGTCGACAGCGTCGTCGACTCGGGGGCCTTCGAGCGGCTGCTCTCGCCGTGGCTGGGGCCCGTGCCCTACGACAGCCTCGAGATCATGCGGCGCGCGGAGTACACGTTCCGCGCGAGGATCGCCGACCGCTGGCAGGACGGCCGCATCCTGCTGCTCGGCGACGCCGCACACCTCACGCCGCCGTTCATCGGACAGGGTCTGTGCTCCGGGCTGCGCGACGCGGCGAACGCGACGTGGAAGCTGGCCGCAGTGCTGCACGGCACCGCATCCGAGGAGCTGCTCGCCACGTACCAGCCGGAGCGCAAGCCGCACGCGCGTGCGCTGATCATGAAGGCGCGCACGGTCGGCTGGGCGATGACGGGCGGCCAGGACGGCGCCGCCCACGTCCGCCGCGCGGCACTGGCGATCGCCTGCCGGATCCCGGGGGCCACGGACAAGGTGCTCGACGCCGACCCGCCCCGACTCAGCGACGGCCTGGCGGTGCACCGGTCCGGGCGGCGCGACCGGGCCTCCGGCGGGCTGCTGCCGCAGCCCTGGGTGGAGCACGACGGCGCTGCCGCACGCCTCGACGACGTGACCGGGCGCGACTACGCGGTCGTCGTCATCGGTGAGCCGTCGGCCGCGCTGCTCGACGCTGCGTCGTCGGCGGCCATGCCGGTCGTGCGGGTGGTGCCCGGGGGCGGCTCCCAGCAGCCGCCGTCGCGCCGCTCGGCCACCGACACGTCGGGCCTGCTGATCGACTGGTTCCGCAAGGCCGGCGCCACGGCGGTGCTGGTACGCCCCGACCACGTGGTGCAGTCGCGCGGCCGGCGGCCCGGCGGCGACGACCTCGCGGCGTACCTGAGGTCGTGGGCGACGGCCGTCGGCTGGTCGCCGGCCGCGGCGTCGACGCCGCCGTCGGAGTCCGTGCGGACGAGCCCGCAGGGGAGCGGCGCATGACCGGGACCTGGCCCAGATACACCGGGTCGGGCGACCTCGCCGAGATCGAATCGGTCGCCTGGCAGGACCGGGATCTGCCGGAGTCGGTCTACGACATCGTCGTGCGCGCCGCTCGTCGCCGGCCCGACGGCGTCGCGCACCTGACCCTGCGCGACGGCGCCTCCTGGGACGACCCTGCGACCCGGACGTTCGACGCTCTGCTGGGCGAGATCCACGCGGTCGGCAACGCGCTCGTGCGCCTCGGCGTCTCGCGGCTCGACGCCGTCGGGCTGCTGTCGGTCAACACCGCCGAGCTCGTCCCGGGGCTGCTGGCGGCGGAGGCGGTCGGCATCGCCGCGCCGCTCAACCCGTCGCTCGCAGGCCACGAGGTCGCCGCGCTGCTGAGGCGTGCCGGGGCGCGGGTTCTCGTGGCTGCCGGGCCCGAGCTCGAGCCGAGGATCTGGTCGCAAGCGATCGAGCTGGCGAAGGAGGTCGGGCTCGAGGCCGTCCTGGCACTGCGTCCCACCGGCGCCTCGGGGGAGCCGCCCGCGCTGGAGGAGGTCCCCGGCGCCGTCGTCGCCTACCTGTCGGTGCTGGCGGCGGCCGAGCCGTCCGACAGGCTGCTCGTGGCTGCGCCGGCTGCCGACGACCTCGCCGCGTTCTTCCACACAGGAGGGACCACCGGCACCCCCAAGCTCGCGGCCCATACGCATCGCATGCAGGTGATGGACGCGTGGACGATCGCGCTCGGAGCGGTGGCCGACGACGATGCCACCTTCCTCGCCGCCCTCCCGCTGTTCCACGTCAACGCGCTGCTCGTGACCACGCTGGCGCCGGCGATGCGCGCGCAGCCGGTGGTGTGGGCCGGGCCCCTGGGCTACCGCGACCCGGCGCTCATCCGGTCGTTCTGGCGGATCGTCGAGCGCTACCGCATCGCCGCCATGTCGGGCGTCCCGACCGTCTACGGGGCGCTGTGCCAGGTGCCGGTCGACGCCGACATCTCGTCGCTCTCGCTGGCGATCGTCGGTGCCGCCCCCCTCCCGCGGGCCGTCGCTGACCGCTGGCTCGAGCACACCGGCGTGGCGCTGTGCGAGGGGTACGGGCTGACCGAGGCGACCTGCGCCAGCGCGCGGTCGTTCCCCGCGGAGCAGCGCGCCGGCCATGTCGGACAGCGCTTCCCCTACCAGGAGATCGCCGTCCTCGGCGTCGACCCTGCGACGGGAGCCCGGGTGCCCCTGCCGGCGGGCGAGGTCGGCGTCGTCGCCATCCGCGGCCCGGTCGTCTTCCCGGGATACCTCGTCGGCTGGGACGACGACGGCCCGGTCCTCGACTCCGCCGGCAAGGTCGTCGACGGCTGGCTCGACACGGGCGACCTGGGCTCGCTCACCGACGACGGGTGGCTGCGGCTGGTGGGCCGTGCCAAGGATGTGATCATCCGCGGCGGCCACAACATCGATCCTGCGGCGCTGGAGCAGGTGCTGCTCGAGCACCCGGCGGTCGCCGACGCCGGCGTGGTGGGCCGGCCCGACGCGCGCTCAGGCGAGGTCCCGGTGGCCTACGTCGTCCTGCGCGATGCCGCCGCCGACGTCGACGAGGTTCGCGCCTGGGCTGCGCAGCGGGCGCCGGAGCCCGCAGCGGCTCCGTCGTCGGTCACCGCGCTGCCGGCCCTGCCCGTCACCGCGGTGGGCAAGCCGGACAAGGTCGCGCTGCGCGTCCTGGCCGCACGGCACGAGATCGGCCGCGCACTGCGCGCTGCCGGCGTCGAGCCGGGCGCCGACGAGACGTGGTGCACGGCGCGCGACGGCGTGGTGCAGGTGCGGCTCGTGCTCGAGGCGGCCCGCGCGCAGGCCGCCCGCGACGTCCTCTCGTCGTACGCCGTGGACGCGGCCGTCGACGTGCGCCTGAACGTCTGAGCGATCCCTTCCAGGCATGCGGACGGGGCGGGTGCGACGCCGTTGTCGCACCCGCCCCGTCGCACCGCCGCCGTCCGGCTGCCCGTTCCCGTCCTGGAGGCGTACGGGCGGCAGCGTCGTCGGACTGCCTAGACGGCAGCCTTGATGTTGTCGGCGACCTCCTGCGGCGAGATGCCTGCAGCGGACGCGGCCGCCTGGATGTCGTTCATGGTGATGTGGGACGGGTCGCCGTGGGCGTCGTTCGGGGCCCCGCAGCCGCAGCTCACGCACATGGTGGTGTCCTCCCTGTCGTCGGATGGGACTCCGCGCTACCCCGTTCACCCGCGGCTAACCCGACGGGCCTCCCCGTCCTGGGCCGGATCACGCCGAAGCGGTGAGGACAGGCGCTGATGCGATGCCATGATCGGCGGGTGGCTGACTCCGCACGCTCCGACGTCCTCTGCATCTTCGGCATCACCGGCGACCTCGCCCGGGTGATGACCTACCAGGCGCTCTACCGGCTGGAGAAGAAGGGCAAGCTCGACTGCCCCGTCGTCGGCGTCGCGTTCGACGACTGGACCCACGAGCACCTGATGGAGCGGGTGCGGGCCTCGCTCGAGGCCAAGGGCGAGCACATCGACGAGGAGGTGCTGCGCCGCTTCTCCGGCCGGCTCACCTACGTCCACGGCGACTTCTCCGCGGCCGAGACGTACCAGAAGGTGGCCGAGGCCCTCGGCGGCGCGGCAGCGCCGCTGTTCTACCTCGAGATCCCGCCGTCGCTGTTCGCGACCGTCGTCGGCGGGCTCGCGGACGCCGGCCTCACCCAGAACGCGCGCGTCGTCGTCGAGAAGCCCTTCGGCCACGACCTCGAGTCGGCCAAGTCCCTCAACGCGGAGATGGCGTCGTACTTGCGCGAGGAGCAGCTGTTCCGGATCGACCACTTCCTCGGGAAGATGTCGGTCGACGACATCCTGTACCTGCGCTTCGCCAACGTGATCCTCGAGCCGCTGTGGAACCGCAACTACGTGTCGTCGGTGCAGATCACGATGGCCGAGGAGTTCGGCGTCGACGGCCGCGGCAAGTTCTACGACCCGGTCGGCGCCCTGCGCGACGTCGTGCAGAACCATCTGCTGCAGCTGATCAGCCTCGTCGCCATGGAGGCGCCCACCGGCCACGACCCCGAGGTCGTCAACGACCGCAAGCGCGACGTCATGCTGGCGATGCGCTCGGTGGAGCCGGCGGAGGTCGTCCGCGGGCAGTACGAGGGCTACCACGACGTCGAGGGCGTCGCCGCGGACTCGACGACCGAGACGTTCGTCTCGATGCGGCTGCACATCGACAACTGGCGCTGGGGCGGTGTGCCGTTCGTCCTGCGTGCCGGCAAGAAGCTGCCGGTCACGGCGACGGAGATCCGCATCGTGTTCAAGCAGATCCCGTGGCTGGGGTTCCTGCCGATCGACGCACCGCGGCCCGACCCTGACGAGCTGGTGCTGCGTATCGGCCCCAACCCCGGGACGAGCCTGCGCGTCCAGGCGCGCGTCGTGGACTCGCCGGGGTCGAGCCTGGTCGATCTGGACCTCGACTTCGCCAGCATCGACGGCGGCGAGAGCCCGACGGCCTACGAGTTCCTGCTCAACGCCGCCATGAACGGCGACCGCACGCACTTCGCCCGGCAGGACCTCGTCGAGGAGACGTGGCGCATCGTGCAGCCGCTCATCGACAATCCGCCCGCGGTGCACCCGTACGCGCAGGGCACCTGGGGGCCCGCAGCCGTGGACTCCGTCACCGACGGGATCGACGACTGGCGCGAGCCCTGGGAGCTCGCCCCCTGAGCATGCTCACACGGCGATGAGGGCGACGGCTGCTGCAGACAGAGCCAGTCCGACGCCCTGCACGCCGCTGATCCTCTCGCGCAGCACGGCGTACGCGAGCAGCACGGTGAACGCCGGGTACATCGACGTCACGATCGAGGCGACCGCCAGGCCGTCCGACGACGCCACGACGAACAGCTGGCTGGCGCCGAGCACCAGGATGCCGCCGCCGACCGCCATGAGGACCGGCGAGCGCGTGAACGATCCGCGCGACGGGCCGCGCCAGGCGAACCAGGCGAAGGGCAGCAGGAGGACGGCGGACACGAGCATCTCCCACACGAGCGGCCATGTGCCCGCCTGGTCGCCCGCCCGGTGCAGGCCGAGGTAGAGAACGGCGAATCCCACTCCGGCCACGAGCGCCTCGCGCAGACCGGTCGGACCCTCATGGTCGTCCGGCACCCTCGACACCAGGACCGTCGCCGGCAGCGCGAGCACGATGCCGATCCAGCCGAGCGCGGTCAGGCGCTCCCCGCCCACGATGCCCACGACCGCGGGGATGGAGGCGGCGGTCACGGCGGACACGGGGGCGACGACGGCCATCCGGCCGACAGCGAGACCGCGGTAGAGCGCCAGCGTGCCGAGCGCGGAGCCGGCTCCCGCGACCGAGCCCCACAGCGCCACGTCGGGGGAGGACGTCCACCCCGCTGCGACAGCGATGACGAGTGCGAGTGCGCCACCCACCGCCTGCACGAGGAGGGTCACGAGCGCGACGTGCAGCCGCTTGGCGGCCAGGCCGCCGAGGAAGTCCGACAGGCCGTAGCCGAGCGCTGCTGCGAGCGCGAGTGCGACGACCATCCGGCGAACGCTACCGGTCGGTCAGCGGCGCCGCCGCGCAGGCCGTGCCGCGGGGGAGCCGGCTGACGCCGCGACACCGTGCAGGAGGAAGGCGAGCGCCGCCGTGTACTGGTCGTCGCTGCCGTAGTCGGCCATCGGGGCCGCGGCCGCCGCCGTGAACGGGAACAGGTCGGCGGGCAGCGCTGCGAGCGAGGGCGCGAGGTCGGGAGCCCGCTCGCCGGTCGGCGTCGACGGGTCGCGGGCCAGCGAGAAGGCGCACCAGCCGTAGTTGAGCGCCAGGAGGGCGCTGAAGGCGGCGACCGCCTGCGCGCCGCGGATGCCCGCCCGGTCGAGGATCCCGAGGGCCCGCTCGCCGATGCGCACGGCGTTGACGCCCGGCGACGGATGGCTGAACAGGACGACGACAGCCCACGGATGCTCGATGAGCAGCCGGCGGTGCGCCTCGGTGAACGCAGCGAGGTCGTGCGCCCAGTCGTCGGTGTCGTCGGCCATCGCGAACCGGCCGAGCACGCGGTCGAGCATCGCGTCCACGAGCTCGTCCTTGGTCGCGAAGTAGCGGTAGAGCGCCATCGGCGAGCTGTCGAGCTCGGTGGCCAGAGCCCGGATGGTGAGCCCGTCGAGGCCCTGGGCGGCGACCTGCTCGGCGGCGTCGAGGATCGCGTCGGCGGTCAGCGAGTTGCGCGGCCGGCGGGTCCGTCGCCCGGGTGTTGACGTCGTCATGTGTACAGCGTACGTTATCTCCATAACGTACGCCGTACACTAACGACCCGGAGGTTCTTCCCCATGAGCACCAGCACCGCAGCGAGCCCCGCCGCCGCCCGTCGGATCCTGCGCTGGATCCCCACGTTCCTGGCCTTCCCGCTCTCCGGCCTCATCGCGATCCTCGTCGTCGGCTCGACGTCCGGCGTGGTCGCGGCGCTGCTCGCCGGTGCTGTCGTCGGCGCCGTGCTGGGCGGTGCCCAGTGGCTGGCGCTGCGCACCTCCGGCGTCGGCCGTCGCTGGTGGGCCGCGACAGCCGTGGCCGTCCCGCTGGGCACCGCGCTCGGCACCTGGCTCACCGGCGCCGCCGCCACGACCGGCCAGCTCGTACTGCGCGGCCTCGTGACCGGGCTCGTCGTCGGGGCCGCTCAGGCGCTCGCGCTGCGGACGCCGCCGCTGCGCGCGGCGGGCTGGGCGGGCGTCACGTCCGCCGCCTGGGGCCTCGGCTGGCTGATCACGTCCAACGTCATCGTCGACGCCGAGCGCGGCTACGTCGTCTTCGGCGCGAGCGGCGCCCTGACCGCGACGATCCTCACCGGCCTGTGCCTCCCCCTCGTGGTGCGCCGGACCGGGCCCGCCGCTGCGCTCGCCGACACCGACGCCGCCGTGGCGGTGGCTCGATGAGCACGGTCGTCGTCGCCGGCGTCCTGCTGGTGCTGCTGCCGATCGCGTTCAACCTCGCGTTCGCGATGCTGGCGAAGGCGTTCGAGTACCCCGACGTCCTGCGGCACCCCACGGCCGACGTCCTCGCGCGGTTCCGCGACGGCGGCAGCCGGCTGCTCCTGCTGTGGTGGGGGTTCGCCCTGACGGCCGTGCTGCTCGCGCCGCTCGCCGTGCTCGTCTCCTCGTCGCTCGACGGCGCTGCGCCCGTGGTGCTGCAGCTCGGCACCGCGATCGGGGTGCTCGCCGCCGCCGTCCAGTTCCTGGGCCTCGTCCGCTGGCCCTTCCTCGTCCCCTACCTCGTCCGCGAGGCCGAGTCGGGCGATCCCGCCCGGCAGGCCGCCGTCGACATCGTGTTCCAGGCGTTCAACCGCTACCTCGGCGTCGCCGTCGGCGAGCACCTCGGCTACCTGCTCACCGGTGCCTGGAGCCTGCTTGTCGGCACCGCGGTTGTGCAGTCGAGTGCGGCGCCGGCGTGGCTCGGCGTCGTCGGCATCGTCGTGGGTCTGCTGCTCGCGCTGTGCTCGCTGGAGTTCGTCGGACCGAACGAGCGCGAGGGCTGGCAGGTCGCGGCCCGGCTGACGCCGGTCGTCTACGTCGTGTGGTCGCTGTGGCTGGTGGCGCTGGGCGTCGCGCTGCTCCTCTAGACCGGACATGCCGGAGGGGCACCCGGTATCCCGGATGCCCCTCCTGCCGTGCTGGGTGTCAGACCTCGAAGCGGTCGAGGTCGGCGACCTTCGCCCACGCCGCGACGAAGTCGCGGACGAAGCGCTCGCCGCCGTCGGCGCTGGCGTAGACCTCGGCCAGTGCCCGCAGCTGCGAGTTCGAGCCGAACACCAGGTCGACGCGGCTGCCGGTCCACTTCTCCGCGCCCGTGGCGCGGTCGCGGCCGACGAACGACTCCTCCGTGTCGGAGGTGGGCTCCCACGCCGTGCCGGGGTCGAGGATGTTGACGAAGAAGTCGTTCGTCAGCACGCCCGGGCGGCTGGTGAGCACACCGGTCGACGAGCCGTCGTGGTTGGCGCCGAGGGCGCGCAGGCCGCCGACGAGGACGGTCAGCTCCGGGGCGCTCAGCGTGAGCAGCTCGGCCTTGTCGATCAGCAGCTGCTCGGCAGGGCGGGTGTGGCCCTTGCCGAGGTAGTTGCGGAAACCGTCGGCCGTGGGCTCGAGGACCGAGAACGACTCGACGTCGGTCTGCTCCTGCGAGGCGTCGGTGCGGCCCGGCGTGAACGGAACGGTGACCGTGACGCCGGCGTCCTTCGCGGCCTTCTCCACCGCGGCATTGCCCGCGATGACGATGAGGTCGGCCAGCGACACCTGGGTGCCGCCCGCGGCGTTGAACTCCGAGGCGATGCCCTCGAGCGCCGACAGGACGCCGGAGAGCTCGGCCGGGTTGTTGACCGCCCAGTCGTTCTGCGGGGCCAGGCGGATGCGCGCGCCGTTGGCGCCGCCGCGCTTGTCGGTGCCGCGGAACGTCGACGCCGACGCCCACGCGGTCCGCACGAGCGCCGCGACCGACAGGCCGGACGCGAGCACCTTGTCCTTGAGCGCCGCGACGTCCGCGTCGCTGAGCAGCGCGCCCTCGTGGGTCGGGACCGGGTCCTGCCAGATGAGCTCCTCGCTCGGCACCTCGGGGCCGAGGTAGCGGGCGACCGGGCCCATGTCGCGGTGGGTCAGCTTGAACCACGCGCGGGCGTAGGCGTCGGCGAACTCGGCCGGGTTCTCGTGGAACCGGCGGGCGATGGGCTCGTAGATCGGGTCGAAGCGCAGGGCGAGGTCGGTGGTGAGCATGACCGGCACATGGCGCTTCGAGGGGTCGTGCGGGTCGGGCACCGTGCCCTGCGCCGACTCCTCGACCGGGATCCACTGCTTGGCGCCTGCCGGGCTCTCCGAGAGCTGCCACTCGTAGCCGAACAGGACGTCGAAGTAGCCGTTGTCCCAGGCGATCGGGTTCGGCGTCCACGCTCCCTCGAGGCCCGACGTGATGGTGTCGTTGCCGCTGCCCGTGCCGTGGCTGTTCCTCCAGCCCAGGCCCATCTCCTGCAGCGGCGCCGCCTCGGGCTCCGGACCGACGGTGTCGACCGGGCTCGCCGCGCCGTGGGTCTTGCCGAAGGTGTGGCCGCCGGCGATGAGCGCGACGGTCTCCTCGTCGTTCATCGCCATGCGCGCGAACGTCTCGCGGATGTCGCGGGCGGAGGCCATCGGGTCCGGCGTGCCGTTCGGGCCCTCGGGGTTGACGTAGATGAGGCCCATCTGGACGGCGGCGAGCGGGTTGGACAGCTCGCGGTCGCCGCTGTAGCGCTCGTCGCCGAGCCAGGTCTCCTCGGTGCCCCAGTTGATCTCCTCGGGCTCCCACACGTCCTCGCGGCCGCCGCCGAAGCCGAAGGTCTGGAACCCCATCGTCTCCATGGCGACATTGCCGGTGAGCACGAGGAGGTCGGCCCAGGAGATGCTCTGGCCGTACTTCTGCTTGATCGGCCACAGCAGGCGCCGGGCCTTGTCGAGGTTGGCGTTGTCCGGCCAGCTGTTGAGCGGGGCGAAGCGCTGCTCGCCGGAGCCGGCGCCGCCGCGGCCGTCGCTGATGCGGTAGGTGCCGGCCGCGTGCCACGTCATGCGGACGAACAGCGGGCCGTAGTGGCCGTAGTCCGCGGGCCACCACTCCTGGCTGTCGGTCATGAGCGCGGCCAGGTCGGCCTTGAGCGCCGCGAGGTCGAGGGACTCGAACGCGGCCTTGTAGTCGAAGTCCTCGCCGAGCGGGTTGCCCTTCGGCGGGTTGCGGTGCAGGACGCTCAGGTCGAGCTGGTTGGGCCACCAGTCGCGGTTGGACTGGCCGCCATGCGACGCGTGCGCCACCGGGCACTTGCTCTCGTCGGCCATGCGGTGCTTCCTCCTCGTTGAGGGATGGGGCTCTCAGGACGTCGGTACAGCCGAGCAGGAGGGGCAGAAGCCCCAGTAGACGACTTCGGCCTCGTCGATGACGTAGCCGCGGTCGTCGGACGCGGTGAGGCAGGGCGTGTGGCTCACCGCGCAGTCCACGTCCTCGATGGCGCCGCACGTGCGGCACACGACGTGGTGGTGGTTGTCGCCGACCCGCGACTCATAGCGGGCCACCGAGCCCGAGGGCTCGATGCGGCGGACCAGGCCTGCGGCCGTGAGGGCGCGCAGGACGTCGTACACCGCCTGGGTCGAGACCTCGCCCAGGTCGGCCCGTACCGCACCGATGATCGTGTCGGTGTCGGCGTGCGGGTGCTCGTGCACAGCGTGGAGCACGGCGACCCGGGGGCGGGTGACGCGCAGACCGGCCCCGCGGATGCGGGACTCGGCATCGGGGGTCATGAGCACGTCCCGATCCTCCCCCCTTATCTGGAATCGGTCAAGAGAGAGATTTCCCCATGCGGGACAACAGGTTGCGGGCGCGCTCCCACGGGACAGCAGCCGACGCCTAGGCTGCGGGAAACCCCTCGGACCCTCGGAGGCAGCATGGCCCCGCCGCTCGGCGCCGTCTTCCCGCCCTGGTACCCGCCGGAGCTCCTGCGCCCGGCGGCCCTCGCGGCCGAGGAGTGCGGGATCCCCCAGCTGTGGCTGTGGGAGGACTGCTTCAAGGAGAGCGGCATGGCGGCCGCGGCGGCCGTCCTCGGCTGGACCGAGCGCCTCTCGGTCGCCGTCGGCCTCTTCCCCGTCCCGCTGCGCAACGTCGCCCTCCTCGCGATGGAGACCGCGACGCTGGAGCGGCTGTTCCCGGGGCGGTTCCGGCCGGTGGTAGGGCACGGCGTGCAGAGCTGGATGGGGCAGGTGGGGGCGCGCGCCGAGTCCCCGCTGACCCTGCTGCGCGAGCACATCGTGGCCCTGGACCTGCTCCTGGCAGGGGAGGCGGTGACGACGTCGGGACGCTACGTCTCGCTCGACGCCGTACGGCTCGACTGGCCGCCGCAGCAGCCGCTGCGGGTATGGGGCGGGGGCACCGGCCCGAAGACCCTGTCGCTGCTCGGGGAGGTGGCTGCCGGCGTCCTCATCGACTCGGGCAACTCGCCGGCCTCGCTTCGG
>JAIUOK010000044.1 GCA_020161245.1 Actinomycetota bacterium
ACCGCAGGAATGGCTCTCATCACGTGCGGCGAGTGGCAGCGCGGATCGGCGCTCATCCGAGAGTCGCTGCGGCTCAACCCCGGCCAGTCCGCGCAGACCCACAGCTGGCTGGCGATGGCCCATCTCGCGGAGGGCAACTACGACCGCGCTCTCGCCGAGGCCGCGCTGCTGCCGTCGGAGGGCGAGTACTTCTGGGGCCCGCTGTTCCGGGCGATAGCGCTGTCCGGCGTCGGCTACACCGAGCAGGCGCAGGTGGAGTGCGGACGTGCGTGGCAGATCCGTCCCGACGTCATGCCCGACGTCGGCTCGCATCTCGGCGGCGTCTTCCGGCTGACCCCCGAGCAGCTCGATCGCCTCGTCGCGCTGGTGCCCGAACCCGCAGAAGAGATCCCCGAGCAGCGCGGCATCCGGTCGCTCCCGACACCGCTCACGCGCTAGCCGATCGCGCCCGGCGCGGATCGATGTCAAGGCGGAGGGGCGGCAGGCACAGCGTGCCGCCGCCCCTCCGCAGGACAGGTCCGGCCCTCAGCTCCGCGAGCGCTGGACTGCGCCGACGATGATGAGGATGAGGCCGACGAGGCCGAGCAGGACGCCCACGATCGCCGCCGCGCCCCAGGCGAAGCCCTGCGACTCGACCGACAGCGACGGCGCCACCGCGACCGTGGTGTCAGCGGTGGCGACCTTGATGGTGAACTCGCCCGACGTGCCGATGGTGAACGTGGCGACCTCGGTGTACTTGCCGCCCTCGCCGTTGGCGACCACGGAGGACGCGGGCGGGTTCACCGTGAGCTTGGTGCCGTCCGAGGCTGTCACCGTCACATCCGTCGGCTTCACGGTCGCCGCGCCGTCGGTCTGCTCGTACACCGCATAGGTGGTGCTGGCCTTGAGCTGCTCCTTGAACTCGGCCGGTGCCGGCTTGGGCGCCGACACCGTGGTGCCCGCGATCTCCTTGGCTGTCCCGCCGAACACGGCGATCCCCAGGAACGTCGCCAGGATGCCGAGCACGAGCAGCACGACCCCGGTGACGAGCGTCCCCTTGCCGCGCGCGGGCGCGGCTCCACCACTTCCTGACATGGCCCCTCCAGGCGTTGCGACGACCCGTCCAGGCTGTCGTGCCTCGGGCCTCCCGCCCAGGGGGACCGGCGTGAGGAGGCGCGGGTACGCGTTACACCGCGTTACGTCGCCGCGGCACTGCCCCGGATCCAGGGGACGGGCGGATCATCGCCCGCGCAGGACGCCGAGGATGTCGACGAGGACGCCGTACGCGGTCTGACGAGGCTCAAGATCACGGCCGATCACGGTGAGCCCGGGCATGAGGTCGCCGTCGAAGTGCAGGCCGAGGTCGAGCAGCCCCATGCCGTGCAACGGATCGCCCGCCGCGACCGGTTCGGGCGCCACCCGAGCACGCACGTCGCCGTCGCCGTCGCGCTCGATCGTGGCCACGAGCCGCAGGGGTGCGCCGATCGAGGCCTGGTACCGCACCGCGCCCGCATCGAGGGCGCGGATGCCCGTGACGTCGACGTCGTCGAGCCGCAGGTCGGCGTCCATGAGGACGTTGGCGATCGCGACCACCTTGACGGCTGCGTCGAAGCCGTCGATGTCGAGCGAGGGGTCGGCCTCGGCGATGCCGCGCTCCTGCGCGAGGCGCACGCCCTCGTCGAACGAGCGGCCGAGGCCCATGAGCTCGAGGATCACCGACGTCGTGCCGTTGACCAGGCCGCGCACGCGGTGCGGGCGCTCGAGCGGCAGCGACTCCCGGTAGAGCGTGTAGACCGGCAGGCAGTCGGCCGTCGCCGACTCGAACCGGAAGCGCACCCCGTTCGCGTCGGCGAGCGCCGTCAGCTCGCGCAGCGCGTGCACCACCGGGCCCTTGTTCGCGGTGACCCCGTGGACGCCGCGCTCGAGCGCGGCGCGCAGGAACGACGTCGCCGGCTCGCCCTGCTCGATGTCGAGCGGGCTGAGCTCCACGAGCACGTCGGCACGGCAGCGCTCGAGCCAGGCGCCGATCCCGTCGACGGAGTAGGGCTCGCCCTCGGGGACGTCGCCCTCGGCGAGCACGCGGAGCGGGAGCCCGTCGGGGTCGGCCACCATGCCGATCCGTCGCGACATGATCCCGGTGATGCGCAGGTCGAGGCCGTACTCGTCGCGGATCTGCTGGCCGCGCTCCTCGAGCAGCGCGACCAGCGCCGACCCCACGTTGCCGAGCCCGATCACCGCGAGGTTGCGCACGTCCATGCGCAGATCCTGCCGTGCCGGCGTCAGCCCTCGATGCGGATGGCCTGCTCGGGGCAGGCGTCGACGGCGTCCTCGCAGGCGCCGCGCAGCGACTCGTCGATGGTCTCGAGCAGGATGTACATGTAGCCGTCGTCGCGGACCTCGAAGACCTCCGGCGCTGCGGCCATGCAGCGGCCATGGGACTTGCAGCGGTCGTAGTCGGCGATCACACGGAAGCTCATGGCTGCTCCAGACGGTCGAGGGTGCGCGCTCAGTGTGGTGGAGATCCGAGGTTCCCGCGCGCTGTCGTGGCAGCCTCGTCGCATGACCCGGGGCAGGGCGGGGCGCACGGCTGCGTCGTCGGCCGTGATCGCGATGCTGCTCGCCGCCTGCACGTCGTCACCCACACCGACCGCCTCGACGACGTCCACCGCGCCCGTCGCGACGCCGACCGCCTCCGCGACCTCGCCGACGCCCACACCGTCGAGCGCCTCGCCGTCGTCATCCCCGAGCCCGACCGCCTCGCCGGCGGCGGCGTCGTGCCCGGGCGGGTTCACGCAGCAGAAGCTGCGCACCTGCGTGGGCACCGCCCGCGACGTCTACGTCGCCACGTGGACGAAGGAGCTCGCGAGCCTCGGCGTCGCGGCACCGAAGCCGCCTCGCACGCGCATCTTCAGCAGCCCGCCGACGAACCCGTGCATCGACCTCGGCGAGACCGACGCGGTCGAGGCATCGTTCTGGTGCAGCAAGGACGGCACCGTCTACGTCTCCGCCTTCGCCGCCAAGGAGTGGACGAAGGCCTACGCGCGGGCGGCGAAGCGCCGCGGGGTGCTGGCGAGCGACGCTGCAAAGGCCGGCACCTCACAGGCGAAGCTGCTCGCGGGCTACCCGCTCGTGGGCACGACCACCGAGCTCGCGCACGAGCTCGGCCACTGGGTGCAGGAGGTCACCGGCCAGTACGCCTGGTACGAGAAGCGCATCGCCAGCGCCGACTTCGACGTCTCCAACAAGGCCAAGGCCACGAGCGAGCTGGCGGCCGACTGCATGGCCGGCTGGGTGCAGGGGCGCACCGCCGTCGACGGCACGTGGGTCGACACCGGCATCGGCGCCTGGGCCCACCGCGCCACCATGGCCGAGCTCGGCTTCGACATCGACAACGTGAAGGCCGGCTTCCGCTTCCCGCCCGAGAAGCCGGCCGACATCATCGGCTACGGCTCGTCGTACACCCGCTTGAAGATGTACGACGTCGGCGACCAGGCCGGCCGCACCGGCAAGCCCGGCCTGTCGACCTGCACGAAGGCCGCCGCCACCCACATGGGCAGCCCCCTCCCCCCGATGCCCTGAGCATCCGCGGACTGCTCATGCTGGCGTCCGCGAGCGGCCACCTACCAGACCGTCCTCTTCTCGACCTTGACCGCGAACACGAAAGTCTGCGCGACTTTCGACGACCTGCGTACGTCGAGGGCGATGAGCATGCGCCCGCTGGCGAAAGTCTGGACGACCGCCGGGCCTGTATCCGGTCGGGTGGTGAGCTGGAGGAAGCCGTTGCTGCCGAAGGAGCGCACCGGCCGGCCTGACGCCGTCAACCGCACGAGGCCGGGTGCGCTCGAGGATGTGTCCGGGTATGTGTTCCTGCCGTGCAGCGCCACCAGCATGCCGCCACGGAAGTCCGCATCCACATCCGTGATCTGCGTGCCGGCGTGGGCCAGGCGAAGGACGCCGCCGTAGCCGAACGAGCTGTCCAGCCGGCCATCCGCGGTGAGTGCGACGACCGTAGGCCGGATGTCCCCCGACCGAACCGTGTAGCCGCCGAGGAGCAGCCTCCCGCCGACGAGCCGCATCGGGCCGTCGGCGGAGAGCTCACTCGGCTCCGACGAGAACCCCTGCGGCAGCAGCCCAAGGCCGTCCGAGCCGAAGGCCGGGTCGAGGGCGCCAGTGGGCAGCACGCGCAGCACCGCCTCCCGCTTCGAGGAGTCGGGCAGCTGAAGCACTGCACGCAGGTAGAACGACCCGGCGGGCCCTCCGATCAGCTCGCCGCAGACGTCGTCGAAGGTGGCGATGCCGCCGAGGTCGACGATCGGCTCGCGCACCAGGGCCCCGGAAGGCTCCACGTAGGCGAGCGCCACCCTCGGCCCGCTGGAAACCGGGGCCGCGCACTCCCATACGCCTCCCGTCGGCAGGACCAGAACGGACCGGCCGGGCGGCCAGTCCGAGCCGAAGCCGTCCGGCGCCCAAGGCGGCGGCTGGTACGTCCGGCCGACGGCCCCCGAGGCGAGGTAGCGGGCCACCCGGATAACGCCGGCAGCGCCCGACGACAGGTAGAGACGCTGCTGAGCGTCCAGGGCAGGCCGGCCGCCCCAGTCGAAGGGTGTCATCCATCCGGTGATGAACGGTCGCCCGACGAGGAAGGACGGGTCGACGCTGCCGTCGGATCGATAAGCACGGACCGCGAGTCCCGGCGAGTCGTCGTTCGCGAACGCATCGACGAGACGGAAGCTGCCAGCGCCAGCCCCGGACGTTCGCGCCGCGAGCGCCAGGGCACGCTCGGCGACGTACTGGTCTGCGCGCTCCCGCGCGAGCGGCACCGTCACCGTGCCGTCTCCGCCGCCGAAGGCGGTCACCAGCGAGCCTGGACGCGCGGTCGCGGCGCTACTCGGAGCGGCCGCGACTGCCAGCAGGGCCAGGCACGCCGAGGCGCACGCTGCGAGTCGGCGCATCACGACCACCTCTTGTCGATGCGTGCCCCGATACCGATGACACGATCGGAGGAGAACCGCTGCTCCGACAGGCCGACGAGCATCCGACCGCTTCCGAAGACGACGACCGTCGTCGGCCCGGTCCCCGCCGCCGAGACGCCAGGGCCGAACCGCAGGTAGCCGTTCCGGCCGAAGGCAGCGACCGGCCGGCCCCGCGCGTCGAGGTGGAGCAGCCCGGGATCGACCGTTGTCCCCCCACGGGGGCGCGTCTGCGCCACCAGGCACACGAACCAGCCCCCATGCCCATCGCGGACGACCTCGGCGACGCCCGTGCCGGGGTGGGCCAGCCGCAGCACGCCGCCGTACCCGAAGGACGGATCGAGGGAGCCGGTCGCGGTAGTCACGAGCAGGGCCGGACGGCTCGTGCCCGACACCGTCGAGAGGGCCGACACCACGACGCCGCCACCGGACGCCGTCATGCCGGCGAGGGTGCTGCCGGAGATGCTCGTCGGCAGCAGCAGCACGCCGCCCGTGCCGTACGACGGGTCGAGCTCGCCCGTCGGCATGACCCGGATGAGCGCCTCTCGGCGCGTCGGCGACTCGTCGAAGAGGGCGATGCCCAGAACGGCCGAGCGGTCCGGCAGGAAGAGCGCGGTCTGGCAGACCGCGCGCACCGCGACACTCGACAGATCGACCCGGTGGTCCCCGACCACCGCGCCGGCATTGTCGACGTCGGTCACGGCGAGGACCGCATCGACGCCGATCGGCGAATGGCACAGGCGCACGCGCCCGGCGGGAGACACCGCGATCGCAGGCGACCATGTGAACCCGGCCGGGTCGACCCACGGGCTCGGGTAGGACGGGTCCCAGAGCCCGCGCGACGTCGTCCGGCGCAGGCGCACGCCTCCTTCAAGCCCGACCTCGGCGACGTAGAAGCGGCGCAGCGCGTCGGCCTGGATCGTCGCGAGGCCCTCGTCCGGCGAGTACCTGGCCAGTACAAGGGGCCGTCCACGGTTCCACGAGGTGTCGACTGAGCCGTCGGACCGGTACGCGCGCTCGGACAGCGTGTAGGCGTCAAGGTAGGACGATCCGACGAGCGCCCGGAACGAGCCGGCGCCGGGGCCGGACCTCACGGCGTCGATGAGCAGCGGGGTGTCGTCCGCGGTCCAGCGCTGGTTGTCGCTCCAGGTGGGCAGGTGGCTCAGCGGCACCCGCACCGTGCCGTCGCCGCCGCCGAAGGAGGTCACCGGCGAGCCCGGCGGCGGGGCGGCGGCTGACGCCGCGGGAGGCACGCCGAGGCAGAGGACCGCCGACACGGCGACCACCCCGATGCGTCGAGCAGCTCCGCGGCGCACGGCGACCACCCCCTGGGGCACGCCTCCACGCTAGGCCCGCGGCGCCTGCCGATGCGCGCCCACGACGACGCCGGTGCACGCCTCGCTCCCCCTGCTGCCCGCGAGCGGCAGGCGCGTCCTGGCGGTCCGGCCAACAGACGCGATCTAGGACGCGGCGTAGGGTCGGCGCATGCGTGATGTTGCTGCCTACGCCACTGCTGGTGCCCGTGAGCCGTTCGCGCGGACGTCGATCCCGCGCCGCGACGTCGGCCCGCACGACGTGCTCATCCGCATCGAGTACGCCGGCATCTGCCACTCCGACATTCACACCGCCCGCGAGGAGTGGGGTACGGCGATCTTCCCGCTGGTGCCCGGCCACGAGATCGCCGGCGTCGTCGAGGAGGTCGGCTCCGAGGTCAGCAAGCTCGCCGTCGGCGACCGTGCGGGCGTCGGTTGCATGGTCGACTCGTGCGGCGAGTGCCGGCACTGCCTCGCGGGCAACGAGCAGTTCTGCCGCACCAACGTGGGCACCTACAACTCCCGCGGCTACGACGGCGAGCCCACGTACGGCGGCTACAGCACGCACATCGTGGTGAAGGACGCCTTCGCGCTGCGGATCCCCGACGCGCTGTCTTCCGACGTCGCGGCGCCGCTGCTCTGCGCCGGCATCACCACGTACTCGCCGCTGCGCCACTGGAAGGTCGGGCCCGGCAGCCGCGTCGCAGTCGCGGGCCTCGGCGGCCTCGGCCACATGGGCGTGAAGATCGCGGCCGCGCTCGGCGCGGAGGTCACCGTCCTCACCCGCACCGACGCCAAGGCTGAGGACGCCCGGCGGCTCGGCGCCCACCACGTGCGCGCCACCGCCGACGGCACGGCGTTCAAGGAGCTGCGCAGCGGCTTCGACCTGATCCTCAACACTGTCAGCGCCGAGCTCGAGCTCGACAAGTACCTCCGGATGCTCGACGTCGACGGGACGATGGTCAACGTCGGCCTGCCCGAGCACTCGCTGTCGATCAACCTCATGTCGGTGGTGGGCAACCGTCGCTCGCTGTCGGGCTCGCCCATCGGCGGGATCGCCGAGACCCAGGAGATGCTCGACTTCTGCGCCGAGCACGGGCTCGGCGCCGACGTCGAGGTGATCGACGCGACGTCGATCGACGCAGCCTACGACCGCGTGGTGCGCGGCGACGTCCGCTACCGCTTCGTCATCGACACCGCGACGATCTGACGCGGGCGGGCTCGGATCGATTCGCCGCTGCCCCCGCCGCCCAAGATCGCGCGTGCCAGGGGACGGAAGGACTAGCCTCCGGCCATGGAGCCGGGAGGGGCCGCCACCTGTGCCGCGTGCGACGCGCCGCTTCCTGCTCGCTCGCGCTTCTGCCCGTCCTGCGGCACCCCCGCCGGCCCGCCGCCGTGCGCGTCCTGCGGGGAGCCCCTGCTCGCCGGCGCACGGTTCTGCTCCCAGTGCGGGGCTCCCGCCAGTGGCAGCGCACCGGCGTCGGAGCCGGCCGCCCCCGCACCGGTGTCCGAGCGGCGCGTCACCTCCGTGCTGTTCGGCGACCTGGTCGGGTTCACGACGTTGTCGGAGAGCCGCGACCCTGAGGAGGTGCGGGAGCTCCTCTCGCGCTACTTCGCCCAGTGCCGGGTGGTGATCGGTCGCTACGGCGGGACGGTCGAGAAGTTCATCGGGGACGCGGTCATGGCCGTCTGGGGGGTCCCGATCGCGCACGAGGACGACGCCGAGCGCGCGGTGCGGGCCGGGCTCGAGCTGGTCGCCATGGTCGGTGCACTCGGCGACGAGGTCGGTGCCGCAGGGCTGTCCATGCGCGTCGGTGTCGTGACCGGCGAAGTGGCGGTGACGGTCGGCGCCACCAACGAGGGCATGGTGGCCGGTGATGCGGTCAACAGCGCGAGCCGCGTCCAGAGCACGGCGAGCCCTGGCCAGGTGTGGGTGGACGACACCACCAGATCGCTGACTGTCGCAGCCATTACTTACGAGGACATGGGCGAGCACTCGCTCAAGGGCAAGGCTGAGCCCATGCGGCTGCACGCGGCGCGCGCCGTGGTGGCCGCAGTCGGCGGCGGACAGCGTGTCGACGGGCTCGAGGCGCCGCACACCGGGCGCGACCGCGAGCTCCGCCTCCTCAAGGAGCTCTTCCACGCGGCCGAGGAGTCGCGCCGACCGAGGCTCGTGGTGGTGGACGGCGAGCCGGGCGTGGGCAAATCACGACTGGTGTGGGAGTTCGAGAAGTACATCGACGGACTCACCGACACGGTGCGCTGGCACCGAGGTCGCTGCCTCTCCTACGGCGACGGTGTGGCCTTCTGGGCGCTCAGCGAAGCGGTGCGAGCGCGCCTCGGCCTCACCGAGGCGGATCAGGGCGAGCTCGTGGCCGCCCGGCTCGAGGCGGGGCTCGCCCAGTTCGTGCCTGATCCCGGTGAGCGCGACTGGCTGCGACCGCGGCTCGCCAGCCTGCTCGGGCTCGACCAGGTGGGCGGCTTCGCGCGCGAGGACCTGTTCGCCGCGTGGACGACGTTCCTCGAGCGGGTCGGCGAAGGCGACCACCCCGTGGTGCTCGTCGTCGACGACGCGCAGTATGCCGACGACGGACTGCTCGACTTCCTCGACCACCTCATGGCCACCGCACAGGCGGCGATCTTCGTCCTGGCGCCCGCCCGCCCCGAGCTGCTCGTCCGCAGGCACGACATCGGCGGGCGGCGGACCACGGTGATCCGCTTGGAGCCTCTGGCCGAGGACGACATGGCCACCCTTGTCGACGGCCTCGTCGTCGGGCTTCCAACACCGGCACGCACAGCTTTGGTCGAGCGCTCCGAGGGCATCCCCCTGTTCGCGGTCGAGACGGTCCGAGCACTCATCGACCGCGACCTGGTGGTGCCGCGCGGCGGGCGCTACGTGCTGGCCGACCCTGACCGCTTCGATCTCGACGAGGTCGGGGCCCCGGTCTCGCTGCAGGCCCTGGTCGCCGCCAGGCTCGATGCGCTGGCGCCGGAGGAGCGCCGCCTGGTCGCCGACGCCAGCGTGCTCGGGTCGACGTTCTCCCGCGACGGTCTGGCTGCGGTGTCGGGCCAGAGCGATCTGGAAGCCGCGCTGTCGTCGCTGCAGCGCAAGGAGATCTTCAGCGTCCAGACCGACCGCCTCTCGGCGGAGCGCGGACAGCTCAAGTTCGTGCAGGCCGTCGTACGCCAGGTGGCCTACTCCACGCAGAGCCGTCGCGACCGGAAGCTGCGCCACCTCGCCGCCGCCGACTACCTCGGCGAGCAGCTCGAGGACAACGACGATCTGGCTGTCGTGGTCGCCCAGCATCTGCTGGACGCGATCGACGCGTCCTCGTCCGACGACGTCGACGCCGAGGAGCTGCGCGCCCGGGCAGTGCTGCTGCTGCGACGCGCCGCCTCCCGGGCGACCGCGCTCGGCGCACAGGGCGAGGCGCTCCGGCTGCTCACGACGGCTCTGGCCCGCACGGACGACACGCAGCTGGTCGCCGAGCTCGAGCTCGCGGCTGCGCGCGCCGCCAGCGACAGCGCGCAGTACGACAAGGCCGAAGCGCACGGTAGGTCGGCGGCGTCGCTGTTCATCGGCCTCGGCGACGAGCCGTCGGCGGGTCTGGCGGCCACGCTCGTCGGCGAAGCGCTGATCAGCACCGGCGACAACGCAGCGGCTGTCGCACTGTGCGAGCAGTGGCTGGAGCGCCTCGATGGCCGCGCCGATGCGGTCCATGCCCGGGTGCGGCTCGGCAACCTGCTCGCCGGGTGCTACCAGGGACAGGCGGACTGGGACCGCATGGGCGAGGTGGTGGAGCAGACCCTCGTGCTTGCTGAGGGCGCGCGGGACACCGACGTCATCGTGCACCTCCATCTGCGTATGGGGATCCGCTTCCTCACCATGGGCGCGCCGGTCACCGCAGTCGGCATGTACGAGCGGGCCATCGAGCTCGCCCGGATCCATGACCTCCCCGAGAAGCTGGTCTCGGGGCTGAACGCGCTGGCGACCATCCACGTCAACCGCGACCTCGAGGCCGCTCTCGCGTGCGGTCGCGAGGGGATGGCGGTCGGCCGTCGGGCCGGCGTGGTGACGCTGACGGACTTCGTCACCTTCAACTACTGGCTCGCGCTATGGACGGCGGGCCGCCTGGGCGAGGCGCGCGCGATCCTCGACCAGCTCCGCGAGTCCGCGGTGGACCCTGCCATCCGCCTGTCGCTGCCCGCCCTGGGGATGATGCTGGCCGAGCTCGACGGCACGGAGGCGACGGACGGGCCACCGGACACGACGTCGGACAACGTGTCCGACCTGGCCTGGCTGGCCCACGACTCGATGCTGCGCGCGCGGGCGGCAGGCGACCGTACCCGGGCCGCTGCATTCGCCGAGGAGTGCCTCGAGCACGTCCTTGCCGCCGCCGGCATCGACGACGACTTCATGCACCTGTGGCCGCCCATGGTCCGCGCGGCGCTGGAGGCCGACGACATCCCGCTCGCCGAGCGCCTGCTCGCCCCGGTCGAGGAGGCAGCACCGGGAACGGTCCCCGCGTCCGTCGCCGCGCTGCTGCCGCTGCTGCGAGGCACCACGCGGGCGGTCCGAGGCGACGAACCCACTCTTGTGGAGACCGAGCTGCGCGAGAGCGTCGCCGCTCTCGACGCGTTCGGCGCCGTGGCGTTCCGCGCTCGCGCGCAGGAGCAGCTGGCGACGCATCTGGCAGCAGACGGGCGCGCTGCCGAGGCCGAGGAGCTCTTCGAGCTGGCCCGCACCACGTATGCCGAGATCGGTGCCGACGGCTGGCTGGCGTCGCTCGACACGGCGCGGGTCGTCGCCCTCGCGGGCGACCACTAGCCCATCCGCGCTTCCCCGGCCGCGGTCCGCCACCTGCGGGTCAGGCATGGGGCGGGCCGTCGTGGCCCGTCGCCGCGTGATCGTTCCGGCGACGGGCGGGGGCGGCGTCGGGCACCTAGGCTCCGGCCGTGCGCATCGATCTCGACGACCTGACCGGCCGCGGTCAGCTGCTGCTGGCCCGCACCCTCAACGCGCTGCCCGACGCCGTCGTCGCGCGGCTTGCGGGCGACCTCGAGGCCGACGGGCAGCGCGTCGACCCGCGGCTGGCGCTGATCCTGCAGTCCGAGGAGCGGCTGCGCACCGACGGCGAGCCGACCGTGGCCGAGCGGCGCGCCTCGATCGCCCGGGGATCACGGGTGGCCGCCGGCCTGCTGCACGTGCCGGTGGGCAGCGTCCGCGACCTCACGGTGCGCGGAGGCGGCGGCGTGCTCAGGGCCCGCCACTACGCGCCGGAGGCCGGCCAGGGCCGGCCGCTCGTGCTGTTCCTGCACGGCGGCGGCTGGGTCACCGGCGACCTCGACTCGCACGACCTGCCGTGCCGGCTCCTCTGCAAGCACGCCGACGTGCATGTCGTCGCCGTCGACTACCGGCTCGCGCCCGAGAGCCCGTTCCCGGCCGCGGTGGAGGACGCCGTCGCCGCGTACGGCTGGGCTCTCGACCACGCCGAGGAGCTCGGCGCCGACGCGTCGCGCATCGGCGTCGCCGGCGACAGCGCGGGCGGCAACCTCGCCGCCGTGGTCTCGCAGCAGGCGGTCGATGCCGGCATCCAGCGGCCGGCGGCCCAGCTGCTCATCTACCCCGGCGTCGACGCGAGCCAGGCCAGGCCCAGCAAGAGCCTGTTCGGCGAGGGCTTCCTGCTCACTCGGGCGGCTATGGACTGGTACGTCGAGACCTATGCCGGCGGCACCGACCGTCACGACCCGCGCCTCTCGCCGCTGCTGGCGAAGGATCTGAGCGGCCTCCCGCCCACGCTGGTCGAGACCGCCGGGCTCGACCCGCTGCGCGACGAGGGCGAGGACTACGCCGCCGCGCTGCGCGAGGCCGGCGTCCCGGTGGTCCTGCGCCGCGCCCGCGGCCTGGTCCACGGCTTCGCCAACCTCGGCGGCATCCATCGGCCCTCACTCGACGAGACGGTCGCGATGATCGGCGCCTTCTCCGCCCTCCTCGACTCCCCGCCCCGCTGACGCGTGTAGTACCCCGACGTGGGCAAGAAAGGGCCGGTTCTGGCCCACTTCGGGGTGTTACACGCGGACGGCGTGGGGGCTAGGCGGGGTCGAGGTCGCGGTAGCGGTCGGAGAGCTCGGCGGCGATGCGGTCGCCGTCGGTGCCGCCCGTGACCGCCTCGAGGAACTCGTCGCGCGCGACGACGAGCAGGCGCGACGGCGTCACCGTGGTGACTGTGGCGGTCCGCGGGACGGAGCGCAGCAGCGCCACCTCGCCGAAGAACCCGCCGGCGCCGATGGTCGGCCGCGTGGCGACGCCGGGGACGTCGACCACGAGATCGCCCGCCTCGACGACGTAGAACTCGTCGCCCGCGGCACCGACGGAGACGACCGCCTCGCCGGCCCCGACGTCGCGCCACGACGAGCCGGCGGCCATCCGCTCGAGCTGGTAGGGCGGCATCGCGGCGAGGAAGGGCACCCGGCGCAGCAGGGCGATCTCGAACGGCCGCAGCACCGCACGGACGTCGAGCTTGCGCACGAGCAGGAATCCGGCCCCGGCGATGAGCACCGCGCCCAGGCCAAGCGGCACCCACGCGCCGGCGGCGCCGAGCTCGGTGAGCAGGAACGGCACGATGCCGGCGCCGATCGACAGGCCGATGAGCGAGGTGCTCTCCTGCACCGCGAACACCCGCGCCAGCACGACGTCGTCGGTCGACCGCTGCAGCAGGGTTCGGCCTGCGACCAGGACGACGCCGCTGCAGGCTCCCGTCACCACGAGCAGCGCGAATCCGCCGGCGGTGGAGCTGGTGAGGGCGACCGAGGCGAACGCCGCCCCCTGCAGGACGCCGGCGATCGCGATGAGGGGCGCGAGGTGCGCACGACGGGCGAGGAACGATGCGGCGAACGCCCCGATGAGCGAGCCGAGACCGAGCGCCCCGATGAGCAGGCCGGCGCCGGCCTCGCCGGAGCCGAGCACCGAGTCGGCATAGGAGATGCCGAGGACGTCGAGCGCGCCCGCGAGCACGAAGTCGAGCGCCATCACGAGCAGCAGTGTCAGCGAGGCCACATCGCCGCTGAGCGCCCGCAGCCCCCCTAGGGCCGCGACGATGATGTGCTCCTCGCGGTCGGCGTCCGCAGCGCGCCCGAGCCTCAGCCCCAGGCACAGCAGCGGTGCGAGCAGCATCGCCGCCGATGCGAGCAGCATGCCGGCGCCGGTGCCCCACGTGGCCACGACGAAGCCGCCGACGACCGGGCCGATGAACTGCATCGACCCGTCGATCATCGACGACAGCGAGTTGGCCGACACCAGCGCCTCCGGCCCGGGTGCGAGCGCCGGCAGGGCCGAGAAGTGCACGGGTCGGACGGCGGCCAGCGCCGTGGTGAGCAGGGTGCCGGCGGTGAGCACCACCGGCACCGCCAGGTCGAGCAGGAGCGCCGCGGTCGTCAGCAGGAGCGTCGCCAGCACGAGCGAGTGCACGATGACCAGCGCGCGCCCGCGCGGCAGGCGATCGCCGATCGCGGCGATGCCCGGCGCGAGCAGCGCGGCCGGGATCAGCTGCACCACGGCCGCCAAGGCAGCGAGCTCGGCGCCTCCCTCCGCGTAGGCCCACAGGACGACGACCAGCCAGGTGGAGAACTCGACGAAGGAGTAGCAGGCGTAGGCGAGGAGCACGCGTCGGAGCCCGGTCCTCGCGCGCAGGGCGACGAACGCCCCCGACCTGCCTCTGCCCATGACGGAACGACCCCGATCCGCCCGTGTTCAGCTGAACCGGCGCGCCTCGCCGGAGCCCTGAGTCTGCCCAACCGCGACGCCGGGCCGCCACCGGTTCCACGGAACGGGCGACTCGCCGCCACTCGCTGTGATCGCGTCACACACCGGCGTCGTACCCGCTACCGTCCGCCGTGGTCCGCGTCGGGCGGCCGGGCCGAGATCGGGGGTCGTCCGAGGGGGCCGGGGCACGGGGAGGCACCGCGTATGTCGGTGGTAGGCGAGTCGCTGCGCGAGACGGGGTCGTCGCTGGCGATGGTGTGGCGTAACCATGGGCTGCGCCGGGTGAACCTCGGGTTCGTCGGATCCGCGATCGGCGACTGGGCCTACGCGACCGCGATCGTCGTGTGGGCCTACGGCGTCGGCGGCGCCACTGCGGTCGGCATCTGGGGCACCGTCCGCCTCGTGCTCATGGCGGTCGTGACCCCGTTCGCATCGGTGTTCGTCGACCGGTACTCGCGCAAGGCGATCATGGTCACCACCGACCTGCTGCGGGCCGTCGTCATCGCCGTCTGCGCCGTCCTCATCTGGATCGACGAGGCGCCGATCGTCGTCTTCGTCCTCGCCACCCTGGCCGCGCTGCTCGCAGCGCCGTTCCGGCCCGCTGTCGCGGCGCTCCTGCCGACCCTCGCCGAGAAGCCCGAGGAGCTCACGGCCGCCAACGGCACGTCGAGCACGATCGACAGCCTGTCGTTCTTCATCGGCCCGGCCATCGGCGGTCTGCTCCTGACGGTGACGTCGGTGCCGGTGGTGCTGCTCTTCGACGTCCTGACCTTCCTCTGGTCGGCATTCATGGTGTGGGGCATCCGGATGCCCGCCAAGTCGATCAAGGTCGAGACGCCCGTGCCGGTCGGTGCCGACGCCGAGGGCCCGGTGGCGACGGAGGTCGAGGAGGAGAAGGAGACGTTCGTCCAGGAGGTCACCGCCGGCTTCTCCGCGATCAAGCGCAACCGCGACCTGCTCGTCGTGTCCGCGGTGTACGCGGCGCAGACGGTGGTCGCCGGCGCCTCCATCGTGTTCGGCGTCGAGATGGCCGTGCAGATGACCGACTTCGGCCCCACCGGCGTCGGCTACCTCGACTCCGTGTTCGGCGTCGGGGCGATCATCGGCGGGCTGGCCGCACTCGGACGCGCGTCGAAGAACACCGTCGCCACGGACTTCGGCTGGGGCGTCATGCTCTGGGCCGTGCCGCTGCTCGTCGCCGCGGCGTTCTACCCGGCGCTGTGGGCCGCCTTCGCGGCGATGCTCGTCATGGGGTTCGGCAACCCGTTCGCCGATATCAACGCCGTCACCATCGTGCAGCGCCTCAGCGACGACCGCGTGATGGGCCGGGTGTTCGGCGCGCTCGAGACGGTGCTCATCGCTGCGATGGCCCTCGGCTCGATCATCATGCCGCTGCTCGTCGCCGCCATCGGCCTGCGCTGGGGCATCGCCGTGCTCGGCGGGGCCATCGCGCTCATCGTGCTGCCCGCGTTCCCGCGGCTGCGGCGTCTCAACACCACGCTGCGCGAGCCCGAGACCCTCGTCCTCCTGCGCGGCCTGCCGCTGTTCGCCCCGCTCGAGCCGAAGTCGCTCGAGCTCGTGGCGCAGCAGATGCAGCGCGTCGAGGTGCCTGCGGGCGCGACCGTCATCCGCGAGGGCGACGCCGGCGACCTGTTCTACGTCGTCGAGTCGGGCAGCCTCACGGCGTCGTACCAGGGCCGCACGCTCTCGCAGCAGGGGCCCGGCGACCCGTTCGGCGAGATCGCGCTGCTGCGCGATGTGCCGCGCACCGCGACAGTCGTCGCGGACGAGCCGAGCGTGCTCTGGAGCCTCGAGCGCGGCCCGTTCCTCGACGCCGTCACCGGCAACAGCGAGGTCTCCGGCCAGGCCGACGACCTCGTCGCCCGCCGCATCCCCACCTACTGAGGTGCTCGAGTAACTGGTGTCGTTATCGGTTTCAGGGCCCAGGAACCGATGACAACGCCAGTTACTCGCGGGGTCGGACGGGCCTTCAGCGGCGGCGGAGGGCGGTGCTGCCGCGGACGACCATGTCGAGCGGGAGCACGTCGTGCTTGGTCTCGCGGTTCGGGTCGTCGACGGCGTTGATGAGCATGCGGGCCGCGCGCGCCCCGATCTCCTCGACCGGCTGGACGACGGTCGTGAGGTCGAGGTGCTCGGACATCTCGTGGCCGTCGAAGCCCACGACCGACACGTCGCGGCCCGGCTCCAGCCCGTGAGCGCGCAGCGACCGCAGCGCGCCGAAGGCCATCTCGTCGGACATCGCGAAGACGGCGGTCGGCGGGTTGGGGCGCGCGAGGATCGTCGTCATCGCCCGCTCGCCGCCCTCGATCGTGAAGTGGCCGCAGGCCTCGAGATCGGTGAGCACGGGCAGGCCGGCGTCCTGCAGCGCGTCGCGGTAGCCCGCGTAGCGGTTGTCCTCGGGGCGGAACGGCGTAGGCCGCGGGCGGCCGGAGATGAGGCCGATGCGCTCGTGCCCGAGGTTGATGAGGTGCTGCACGGCCATCCGGGCGCCGGCGATGTCGTCGATGCCGATGGACGAGCAGCCGTCGTGGTCGGTGTCGATGAGGACGACGGGCTGCTCGAGGTCGAAGATCTCGCTCACGCCCTCGGTCTCGGTCGGGAGCGAGATGACGAGGAAGCCGTCGACTCGGCGGCGCAGCTTGCGGTGCGGCGGGACGTGCCCGACCTCCTGCGGGTCGCCGATGCTCGAGAGCAGCAGGTCGAGGTCGGATGCCTGCAGCACGCCCTCGATGCCCGACAGCACCCGCGCGAAGTACCAGCGCGCGATGTACGGCGTGATCACGGCGATGCTGCCGGCGCGGCCCGAGGCCAGGCGCGACGCAGCCGGCGAGACGACGTAGTCGAGGCGCTCGGCGACCTGGCGGACCTTCTCGCGCGTGACCGGGTCGACGTTGGGCAGCCCTCGCAGCGCCCGCGAGACGGTGGCGGTCGAGACGCCCGCCTCCCGCGCGATGTCGCGGATGGTCATGCCCATGAGCCCGGAACCCTTCAGTGGTCAGCGGGCTCACGGTAGGACGCCATGACGCGTTGCTGCAAGCGTTTACGCCCACAGATCGACGGCGGAGCCGTCACCGGTTGCATCCCTGCGGCCAGCGGGAAAGCCCGGTTTGCACCATCCCCGTGCAACGGCGTACGCCGGGCCGTACGCCGGCCCACAGGCTGCAAACGCTGCAAGACCCTCGGTCGTTACAGGGTGCCGCCCGGCTCGTCGCGAGGCGCTGCGCGAGGGCTGCGTCAGGCCCAGGAGGCGGGGCGGCGCTGCAGGAACGCCGTCATCCCCTCGCGCGCCTCGTCGCTGGAGAACAGCGACGCCGACAGCTCGGCGGTCCAGGCGAACGCGTCGTCGCGAGCCATGCCGGGCACCCGCGCCAGCAGCTGCTTGGTCGAGGCCAGCGCCTGCGGGCCGCCGAGCAGCAGCCGGTCGACATAGGAACGCACCACTGCGTCGAGGGCGTCGTCCTCGCACACCGCGGTGAGCAGACCCGCCTCCTTCGCGCGGGTGGAGCTCACCCGCTCGCCGGTGAGCAGCAGCTCGCGGGCGTCGGACGGGTTCATCCGCGCGAGGCACGCCACCGAGATGACCGCCGGCGCCACGCCGACGCGCACCTCGCTGAAGGCGAGCTTGGCCGACTCCGCCGCGACCGAGATGTCGGACGCCGCGACGAGGCCGTTGCCGCCGCCCGCCACGTGGCCCTGCACGCGCGCCACGATCGGCTTCGGGTGGTCGAGCATCGCCTCGAGGACGGCGACCAGCGCCCGCGGGCCGGTGCCGGCGAAGCTCTGCGCATCCGCCGACGAGGCACCGCTCAGGTCCGCGCCGGCGCAGAAGGTCGTCCCCTCGCCGGTGAGGACCACGACCCGCACGGCGTCGTCGTCGGCCGCGGCGCGCAGGTGCTCGACGAGCGAGGCGAGCATCGCCGCCGAGAGCACGTTGCGCGTGTCGGGGCTGGCGAGGGTGAGGGTGGCGACGCCGCCCTCGACCTCGTAGCGCACGGTCATCGGCGGTCCATCCCCTCGAGCAGCGCGATGATGCGCAGCATGACCTCGTCGGCCCCGCCGCCGATGGAGATGAGCCGGACGTCGCGGTAGTACCGCTCGACCCAGTTCTCGGCCGCGTAGCCCATCCCGCCGTGGAACTGCACCGCGGCGTCGGCGACCTCGCGTGCCAGGCGGCCGGCCTTCAGCTTGGCGATGGTCGCCATCCGGGTGGCGTCCTCGCCGGCCACGACGCGCTCGGCCGCGGCGTGGCAGTACTCCTTGAGCATGTCGACCTCGGCGATCAGCTCGGCGAGGCGGTACTTCAGGTGCTGGTTGGCCAGCAGGGGCTTGCCGAACGCCTCGCGCACCCGCAGGTAGTCGATGGTGCGGTCGATGGCGCGGCGCGCGCCGGCGTAGGCCATGTACGCGCCGATGAGGCGCTCGTCCTGGAACTGCGCCATCTGCTGCTGGAAGCCGCGGCCGATCTCGCCGACAGTGTTGCTCACCGGCACGCGGACGCCGTCGAGCACGAGCTCGCCCGTGTCGCTCGAGTGGTTGCCCATCTTCTTGATGCGACGTCCGACGCTGAAGCCGGGCGAGTCCGTCGGCACGATGATCATCGACATGCCCATGTAGCCGCCCTCGTCGCTGGTGCGCGCGAGCAGGCACAGCCAGTCGGCCTGGGTGCCGTTGGTGATCCACATCTTGCGACCGTCGATCACCCAGTCGTCGCCGTCGCGCCGTGCGCGCGTGCGGATCCCGGCCACGTCGCTGCCGGCGTCGGGCTCCGACACAGCGACGCTGCAGACCATCTCACCGGTGAGCGCGGGCTCGAGGTACTGCTTCTTCAGCTCGTGGCTGCCGAAGCGCGCGAGCGCCGGCGTCGCCATCGCGGCCTGGACGGCGATGCCCATCGGCACACCGGCGCAGTCGGCGCGGCCCAGCTCCTCGGCGAGGACGACCGTGAAGGAGTGATCGGCGCCCTGGCCGCCGTAGTCGGGGTCGTACTCGAGGCCGAGGCCGCCGATCGCCGCGAGCTTCGGGAGCAGCTCGTGCGCGGGCCAGATGCCGGCCTCCTCCCACTCGTCGCAGTAGGGGTTGAGGTCCTTCTCCACGAAGTCGCGGACCGACTTGCGGAACTGCTCGTGCTCGGGCGTGAAGATCACCGCTGCTCCTCTGCGGGTCGGGGTCGGTCGGTGTCCTGGCTCTCGAAGGTCAGGCCGAGGCCGCGCGCCCAGATCGTGCTGAGCGTCGCCACGGCGGTCGCGTCGTCGTACGACGAGCTCTCCTGCTCGCCGCGGCCGTACCAGTGCCGGCCGAACCCCTCGACCATGGCGCACAGCGCGCTCGCGGCGATGGCGGGGTCGACGTCGTCGGCGGCGATACCCGAGCGCTGCAGCCGCTCGATCTCGCGCGTGACGCGGGCGATGTGGTCGCGGCGGATGCCGGTGAGGACCTCGCGGTAGCGCGGGTCGGTGGTCGCGACCTCCTCGACGACCTCGAGCATCCGGCCGTCGCGGCGGTAGGCCTCGAGGTAGCGGCGGTTCGCCTCCGCCATGCGCTGCAAGGGATCGCTGATCTCGTCGCCGACCGCGAGCGCGGCGTACGCCTGGCCGACGATCTCCTCGACGAGCGCGCGCAGCACCGCCTCCTTGTCGGCGAACCACGTGTAGACGGTGCCGTGGCTGACCCCGGCCTCGGGGCTGATGTCGCTCATCCGGGTCGCGGCGTACCCGCGCTCCTCGAACAGCCGACGAGCGGCGGCGAGCAGCTTCTCGCGGGTGCGGCGTCCGCGGTCGGTCAGCGGGGCGGCGCGATCGACGACCGTGTCCGCGCTCATGGCGTGTCCTCTCCGAGCAGGCTGACGGGGATGTCGACGTGGCGGGCGCGCAGATGCTCGCCGAGGCCCTTGGCCTGGGGGTCGAGCGACGTCGAGTCGGCGACGCCGCGTCCGAGCAGCCCGCGTACCACGACGTTGACGGCGAGCAGGTTGGGCAGGTGCACGACGACGACGTCGAGCGCCTCTGCCTCGGGCAGCAGCTGCTTCACCCGGCCCGCGGTGACGTACCAGGTGAGCCACGCGTAGCGCTCGGCGTCGCGGTGAGGCTGGTCGGACCTGCGGATCCAGAGGCCCACGTTGGCGTTGCCGCCCTTGTCGCCGCTGCGGGCTCCGACGAACGTTCCGAGCGGCTGCCGCGACGTCGTCGCACCGGCGAACGGCGTGATGACGAGAGGGTCGTGCGCCCAGTGGCCCTTGGGCAGCGGCGTCCCGCCCGGGACCTCCGCGACCACCTGCGCCTCGCCGTCGCCGTCGTCGAGACGGACAGTCTGCGTGACGAGGTCGCCGCGCACCTTGGTGGGCCAGTAGACGCCGTACGGCGTGCCCTCGGCCGGCGGAGCCGTGGGGAACATGCCGGGGTAGGTGGCGAGCGCGCTCTCCACGATGGGCGCGGTGAACGCCTTGCCCACGGCCTTGGGGTCGGCGGCCTTCACCGTGATGCGCAGCTCGGCCTGGGCGTCCGACGTGGTCGCGGGGTCGTCGCGGTCGCGGCGCAGCAGGTCGGCGTGCAGCTCGCGGACACCGAACCGCGATGCCTCGGCGAGCTCGGCCGGCGTGCTGGTGCGCGCCTGCTCGAGGGTGACGCCGGCGACGGTGCGCAGCGCGAGATCGGCCTTGGCCTCGACGTCGAGACCGGTGAGCACCAGCGACGCGGTGTTGCGGAAGCCGCCGAGGGTGTTGACCGAGACCTTGAGCACCGGCGGGGCCGACCAGCCGCGGACGCCGCTGATCCTCACCCGGTCGGGCCCGGCGTCGTCGAGCCGGATCGAGCCGAAGTCCGCCGTCACGTCGGGGTTGGCGTACGCCGTCCCCGCGATCTCGTACAGCAGCTGCGCGGTGACGGTGCCGGTGCTGACGCGGCCGCCGGTGAGGTCGTGCTTGCCGATGACGCTGCTGCCGTCGTCCTCGACGTCGGCCCACGGGAAGCCGACGCGCTCGAGTCCGGGGATCTCGCGGAAGAACGCGTAGTTGCCGCCGGTGGCCTGCGCTCCGCACTCGATGACGTGGCCGGCGACGACCGCGCCCGCGAGCCGGTCGAGGTGCGCGGGGTCGTCGTACGACCAGCCGTGCCACCACGCGGCCGGCCCCACCACGAGGGCGGCGTCGGTGACGCGGCCGGTGATGACGACGTCGGCGTCCGCTTGCAGGGCCGCCGTGATGCCGCGGCCGCCGAGGTAGGCGTTGGCGGTGAGCGGCGGCATGCCGAAGGACTCGAGGCTCTCGCCGGTGTCGAGGTTGACGAAGGTCTCGCCGGCCGCCCTGAGCTCGTCGAGGCGCGGCATGAGGTCGTCGCCCTCGACGTAGGCGATACGCACCTGGCCGAGGCCGAGCTCGTCGGCCTTCGCACGCAGCGCCTGTGCGGCACCAGCAGGGTCGAGCCCGCCGGCGTTGCTCACCACCTTGATGCCGCGGTCGAGGCAGGTGCCGAGCACCTGCTCCATCTGCGTGAGGAACGTGCGCGCATAGCCGCTTCCCGCACCGTGCTTCATCCGCTGCCGCGCGAGGATCAGCATCGTGAGCTCGGCGAGCCAGTCGCCCGTGAGCACGTCGATCGGCCCGCCCTCGACCATCTCCCGGGCCGCCGACAGCCGGTCGCCGAAGAACCCGCTGCAGTTCGCCACCCGCACCGCCCGCCGGCTCACCCCGCACCCCCGCCCTTTGCGGGTGAAGGTGCCCCCGCTTGCGATAGAAGCAAGGAATACGCCCCAGGCTGTCCACAGGGCCGCCCGCCTCGGCGTGTCTCGCCGTCGACCGCGCCTCGTCGTCCCCAGCCGCGACACGCCGCGGTGTGGACAGCCTGGGGCGCTCTTGTTGCTTCTAGAGCAAGCAGGGGCACCTTCACCCGGAAACGGCGGGTCATGAGGGGGTCACCGTGGCGACGACGGTGTGGGCGTCGACGGACTGGCCGACGGTGACGTGGAGCTCTTCCACGGTGCCGTCGGCGTCGGCGCGGATGGTGTGCTCCATCTTCATCGCCTCCAGGACGACGAGGGCCTGGCCCGCGGCGACGGGGTCGCCGACCTCGACCGCGATGTGCGTGACCGTGCCGGGCACCGGCGTGGTCGGCCCGGTGCCGCCGCCGTCGTGCGACCCGGCGGCCCCGGGCTCCACGACCTCGACGTCGAGGGCCAGCGCGTCGCTGCGCACGAGGGCACCGGAGACCGACGTCGCGTCGACGGCGCCGTGCCACCCGGGGCCGGCCGCCTGGCCGGTCAGGCGCAGCTCGACGTCGTAGGACGAGCGGACGCCGTCGAGCTCGAGCCGCAGCTCGTCGAGGTAGCGCGGACCCGGGAAGGTCGGCCCGTCAGCCCGGACGCCGTCGATGCGCTCGAAGCGCTCGTCGGATGCGATGGACTGCGCGGGGACGACGTCGTCGGAGCCGGCGTCGGGGCACAGCCAGTACGTCGCGCCGGCGCGGCCCCACTCGCGCGCGACGACCGCCGTGCGCTCGGCCGCCCCGATCCGGTACCGCAGGGCGAGCGTCTCCGGGACGCCGGGCACGTTGCGCCACCCGGCCAGCGACGCCGACGAGCCAGATGGCGGCGAACCCGGGGTCGTCGACGAGCCGGACGCCCCTGGGCCCGCGGAGCTGGACCCGGACGACCCGGACGACCCGGCCGAGGCCGAGGCCGGGGCCGGGGCCTCAAGGATCGCCATGGCTGCCGCCATCAGATGGCGGCGAAGGTCGGCCGGGTCGGCCTCGGGCGCGAGCAGCTCGCGGTGCTCGTCGAGGAACGCCGTGGTCGTGTCGCCCTCGAGGAACTCGGGCGAGGCCAGCACGGCGGCGAGCATCGCGGCGTTGGTCGTCACGCCGCGGATCCCCGCCGAGCGCAGCACCTGCGCCAGATCGGCCGCGGCCTCGGCGCGGGTCGCGCCGGAGCAGATCACCTTCGCGAGCATGGGGTCGTAGTACGGCGACACGACGCTGCCCTCGGCCACGGCGCTCTCGACGCGTGCACCCTCGGACCACTCGTCGAGCTCCCACGACTCGAGCAGGCCGGTGCTCGGCAGGTAGCCGTTCGCCGGGTCCTCGGCGTAGAGGCGCACCTCGATCGCGTGCCCCTCGCGGCGGATCGCCGACTGCGACGAGGGCAGCGGCTCGCCCTGCGCCACCAGCAGCTGCCACTCGACGAGGTCGAGGCCGGTGACCTCCTCGGTGACGGGGTGCTCGACCTGCAGCCGGGTGTTCATCTCCAGGAAGAAGAACTCCTGCGCCTCGCCGTCGCCCGACACGAGGAACTCGACCGTGCCAGCGCCGATGTAGCCGATCGCCTTCGCCAGCGACACGGCGGCGGCGTACATCCGCTCGAGCGTCGACGCCGTGGCACCGGGCGACGGCGACTCCTCGACGACCTTCTGGTGACGCCGCTGGATCGAGCACTCGCGCTCGAAGAGGTGCACGACGTCGCCGTGCACGTCGCCGAAGACCTGCACCTCGACGTGCCGCGACCGCTCGAGGTAGCGCTCGAGGAACACGGTCGGGTCGCCGAACGACGACGCCGCCTCGCGCCGGGCGCCCGCCACGGCCTCGAGCAGGTCTGACGACGAACGCACGATGCGCATGCCCTTGCCGCCGCCGCCCGCAGAAGCCTTGACCAGCAACGGGAACCCGACCTCGTCGCCGATCGCGAGCAGGTCGGCGTCGGGCACGTCGGACGCCAGCTCGGCCCCGGGAACGAGCGGCACGCCGGCGTCCGCCGCGATGCGCTTCGCCTCGACCTTGAGCGCCATGGCACGCATGGACGACGGCGTCGGGCCGACCCACACCAGACCGGCTGCAGTCACCGCCTCGGCGAAGCCGGGGTTCTCGGAGAGGAAGCCGTAGCCCGGGTGGATCGCGTCGGCGCCCGTGCGGCGGGCGGCGTCGAGGATCTTCGCCGCGTCGAGGTACGACTCCGCCGACGTCGTTCCGCCGAGCGCGACTGCATACGTGGCCTCGTCGACGAACGGCAGACCGCGGTCGGGCTCGCTGAAGACTGCGACGGTCTCGATGCCGAGCTCGTCAGCGGTACGGATGACGCGTCGGGCGATCTCGCCGCGGTTGGCGACGAGGAGGCGGGTGATGGATGCCATGGCCGTCACATCCGGAAGACGCCGTAGGAGTTCGCGCCCTGCACCGGCGCGGAGTGCACGGCGGAGAGCGCGATCGACAGGACGGTGCGGGTGTCGCGGGGGTCGATGATGCCGTCGTCCCAGAGGCGCCCCGTGGCGAACAGCGCGGTGGACTGCGACTCGACCTGCTGCTCGAACGCCTCGCGCATCGGCGCGAAGGCGGCGGGGTCGAAGGGCTGGCCAGCGGCCTCGGTGCGCTGCTTCGCGACGATCTCGAGCACGCCGCCGAGCTGCTTGGGCCCCATCACCGCGATGCGGTGGTTGGGCCAGGTGAACACGAACCGCGGGTCGTAGGCCCTGCCGCTCATGCCGTAGTTGCCGGCGCCGTAGGACGCCCCGACCATCAGCGTGAGGTGGGGGACGGTCGAGTTCGACACGGCGTTGATGAGCTTCGCGCCGTCCTTGATGATGCCGCCCTGCTCGTAGCGGGTGCCCACCATGAACCCGGTGATGTTCTGGATGAACAGGATCGGCACGTCGTGGCGCTCGCAGAGCTGGATGAACTGCGCGCCCTTCTCGGCCTCCTCGCTGAACAGGATGCCGTTGTTGGCGATGATCCCGAGCGGGAACCCGTCGAGGTGCGCCCAGCCCGTGACGAGCGTCGTGCCGTAGAGCGGCTTGAACTCCTCGAACTCGGAGCCGTCGACGACTCGGGCGATCACCTCGCGCACCTCGAACGGCACGCGGACGTCGGCACTGGCGATGCCGAGCAGCTCCTCGGGGTCGTACGCCGGCGGCGCGGACGTGCGCGACGGTCCAGGGCCGAGCTTGCGCCAGTTGAGGTGGCCGACGATGTCGCGGCCGATGCGCACGGCGTCGGGCTCGTCGGCGGCGAGGTAGTCGGCGAGGCCGCTCTGGCGCGCGTGCATCTCCGCGCCGCCGAGCTGCTCCTCGTCGGCGTCCTCGTCGATCGCCATCTTCACCAGCGGCGGCCCGCCGAGGTACACCTTCGCGGCGTCCTTCTGCAGGACGACGTAGTCGCTCATGCCGGGCACGTAGGCGCCGCCGGCGGTCGAGGAGCCGAACACCAGCGTGATGGTGGGGATGCCGGCGGCGGACAGGCGGGTGAGGTTCTTGAAGGACGCGCCGCCCGGCACGAAGATCTCGGCCTGCTTGGGCAGATCGGCGCCGGCCGACTCGGTGAGGCTGACGAGCGGCAGCCGGTTGACCCGCGCGATCTCCATCGCGCGCAGCCCCTTGGCCACCGACGACGGGCCCTGGGCTCCGCCCTTGACCGTGGGGTCGTTGGCGCTGATGACGCACTCGACGCCGCGGACCCGTCCGATGCCGCACACCATGCCGGCGCCGAGCGGGTCGTCGGTGCCGTAGCCCGCGAGGGGCGAGAGCTCGAGGAACGGGCTCCCCCGGTCGACGAGCAGCCCGATGCGCTCGCGCGGGAGCAGCTTCCCGCGGCCGCGGAGCTTGGCCACGGCCTTGGCGGCCTTGGCGTCGTCGGCCGTGCCGCCGCCGCGGACCACCTGGGCGGTGAGCCGGTCGATCTCGGCGAGCGCCTCGAGCATGGCGGCGCGGTTGTCGGCGTACGCGCTCCCGCGCACGTCAGCCCGGCTCGCGATCCGGCCCACGCAGCCTCCGTCCGTCCCGGTCCGGCCGGGCTGGCCGGCCGCACGGCACCCGCACACCTGACGGCGCCGTCATCTGACGGTCGCATCAACTTGATGTCGGCGTCAAGACCCAGGGCGGCGCGACGGCGGTGTGGCGCGGGGTGGGAGGGCCGCTGCGCAGGGAGGATGCAGCTGTGGGCATCGACGGGCTGGTGGGCTGGGGGCTGGCCCGCCGTGCGGCCCGCGAGGCTGCTGACGCGCTCCCCGTCGTCGAGGTGCCCCTGGCAGCCGCCGTCGGCGCCGTGCTCGCGGAGCCGCTCGTCGCCGCGACCGCGCTGCCCGCCTCGGACGCCGCCATGGTCGACGGCTGGGCGGTGAGCGGGCCCGGTCCCTGGGACGTCGTGCCCCACACCGACCGGCTCTCGGACGGCGGCGCCGCCCAGGTCGCCGCGGGCGAGCCGCTGCCGTACGGCTCCGACGCCGTGCTGCGCCACGACCGGGCCCTCGTGCTCGAAGGCGGCGCCCACGGCCGGCTGCACGTCGGCGACGCGGCGACCGGACGGCTCGCGCCCCACGCCGGGTATGTCGAGCCCGGCACGTACATCCGGCCGCGCGGCGAGGACGCCGCCGCGGGCCAGGTGCTGCTCCAGGCGGGCGGCATCGTCACCCCGGCGGTGGCCGGCCTCGCGGCATCCACGGGCCTCGACACGCTGCCTGTCGTCCGGCCGCCCGACGTCGCCGTCGTCCTCACCGAGCGCGGGCGCGACCTGCTCGGCCCCGTGCTCCCCGGCTGGCTCGCGTGGGCCGGCGCGCGCGCCTTCCCACCGCACCGGGCGATCGGCGGGATCGACGAGATCGTCGAGACCGTCGACGACGCGAACGCCGACGTCGTGCTGGTGACGGGCGCACTCGGCGACGGCGACGACATCCATCGCGCGGTCGCGCGGCTCGGCGGCCGCTGGGCGGTAGACGGCGTCGCCGTCCGCCCCGGGCGCGAGTGCGGCCTCGCCGTGCTGCCCGACGGCAAGCGCCTGGTGGCCGTCCCGTCGTCGCCGCGCGGGGCCGTCGCCGGCGTGCTCACGCTTCTGGTGCCCCTGGTGGCCGTGCTGCGCGGCGAGTTCGGCGCCGACGAGGCGCGCTCCGAGGAGGCCGTGCTCGACGTCGACCTGCCGGGCGGGGTGGACGAGCAGGCGACCCAGCTGGTGCCGGTGGTCAGGCGGCGGGGCGGCCTCGTCGTGCAGGCGTCGCCCCTGGCCGACGACGGACCCGGCGCGCTGCGGGGCCTTGCGCTCGCCGACGGCATCGCGGTCGTGCTGCCCGGCGCCGGGCGCGCCGGCTCCGGCGTCGCGGTGCTGCCCCTGCCGTGAGCTGCCGGGCCCTGCCCCCTCGGATGCGGGGCGGTGCGATCGTGCGCGGCCCGTTACGGTCGATGCTGTGATGTCGCTGCTGCAGCTGCCGGCCCGCCGGGTCGGCCCGCTCGCGTCCATCCTCATCCGGGTGGGCATCGCCCTCGCGGCGCTGCTGTCGGTCGCGACCATCACCTACATCGAGCGCGACGGCTACCGCGACGTCGTCAACGAGGTGTCCGACGTCGAGGGCGCGAGCCCGGAGTTCACCTACCTCGATGCGCTCTACTACGCGACCGTCTCGCTCTCGACGACCGGCTACGGCGACATCACGCCGGTCAGCGACACCGCCCGCTTCGTCAACGTCTTCGTCATCACGCCGCTGCGCATCCTCTTCCTCGTCGTCCTCGTCGGGACGACCGTCGAGGTGCTCACCAAGCGCAGCCGCGACGAGCTGCGGGCCACCCGCTGGAGGAACCGCGTGAAGGACCACACCGTCGTCGTCGGCTACGGCGTCAAGGGCCGCAGCTCCGTGCGCGCGATCATCGACCAGGGCACAGCTCCGGGCGACATCGTGGTCGTCGATGCGACGCAGGAGGCGCTCGACGAGGCGACCGCGATCGGCTGCGTGGCGGTGGTGGGCGACGCCACGCGCGAGGACGTGCTGCGGCTCGCCGAGATCTCCCGCGCGGCGCGCATCGTCGTCGCGACCGACCGCGACGACACGTCCGTGCTCGTGGTGCTCACGGCGCGGCGCCTCAACAGCAGCGCGACGATCGTGGCGAGCGCCCGCGAGAGCCAGAACATCATCGTGCTGCGTCAGAGCGGCGCCAACATCGTCATCCCGACCGCGGAGGCGTCCGGGCGCATGCTCGGGCTCTCGCTGCAGTCGCACGTCGCCGGCCAGATCGTCGAGGACCTCCTCGAGCCGGTCGAGGGGCTCGAGATCGTCGAGCGCGAGATCACGCCCGCCGAGCTCGGCGTGCCGCCGGAGTCGCTCATCAGCGAGCAGACGGTCGTGCTCGCGGTCGTCCGCGACGGCGAGGTGCACCGCTTCGACGAAGGCCGGGTCTCGCTGCTGCAGCGCGGCGACAGGATCGTCGTCATCCGACCGTCCGGTCGCGCCACACGCGCGGAGGCGTGATGCGTGCGATCGTCGTCGACCAGCCCGGCGGGCCGGAGGCGCTCGTCTGGACCGAGGTGAACGACCCTGCCGCCGGGCCCGGCGAGGTCGTGCTCGACGTCGCCGCCTCCGCGGTCAACCGCGCGGATCTGCTTCAGCGCCAAGGCTTCTACCCTCCCCCGCCCGGTGCTCCGCCGTATCCCGGCCTCGAGTGCAGCGGTGTCGTGGCACAGGTCGGCGACGGTGTCGTGGGCTGGTCGGTGGGCGACCAGTGCGTCGCCCTGCTCGCCGGCGGCGGCTACGCCGAGAAGGTCCTCGTCCCTGCCGGCCAGCTGATGCCCGTGCCGCCGGGCCTCGACCTCGTGACCGCGGCCGCACTGCCCGAGGTGGCGTGCACGGTGTGGTCGAACGTCGTCATGGACGCCGGCCTGCGCGGTGGCGATGTGCTGCTCGTACATGGAGGAGCCGGCGGCATCGGCACGTTCGCGATCCAGGCCGGCGTCGCGCTCGGCGCCCGCGTCGCCGTCACGGCGGGGTCGCCCGCCAAGCTCGAGCGCTGCGCCGCCCTGGGCGCCGAGGTCCTCGTCGACTACCGCGAGCAGGACTTCGTCGAGGTCGTGCGCGAGGCGACGCGCGGGCATGGGGCCGACGTCGTCCTGGACAACATGGGCGCGGCGTACCTGCAGCGCAACGTCGACGTCCTCGCGACCGGCGGCCGGATCCAGGTGATCGGGCTGCAGGGCGGCGTGAAGGGCGAGATCAACCTCGGTGTGCTCATGGGCAAGCGGGCCCAGGTGCGCGGCACCACGCTGCGCGCGCGTCCGGTCGAGGAGAAGGCCGCGATCTGCGCGCGCGTGGCGTCCGACGTGTGGCCGCTGGTCGCAGCGGGCCGCATCACCGCCGTCGTCGACCGCCGCATCCCCATGGCCGACGCCGCCGATGCACACCGCGCGATCGAATCGGGCGATCACGTCGGCAAGGTGCTCCTCGTCGTCTGAGAGGCGCGAGTAACTGGCGCAATCATCGGTTCCGGGGCGTCGAAACCGAAGACAACGCCAGTTACTCGCGTCCCCTCAGAGGGTCTGGGCGAAGGCGTCGATGATGCGGACCGGGCGCATGCCGACCTTCTCGTAGAGGTGGTTGGCGCCGGTGGGGCTGTCGGAGTCGACGGAGAGCTGCACGCCGGCGCGGCCGCGGTCGCGGTAGTAGCGGAAGCTGCGCTCGAGGAGCTCCTGGGCGAGCCCGCGGCCCCGGTACTCGCGCAGCACCCCGAGCGTGCGGACGAAGCCGTCGCCGAGCTCGGCCCTGCTCTCGTCGAGCAGGCACACGGCTGCGGGGACGCCGTCGACCTCGAGCAGCCACCAGCCGCCGGGGTCGTCCGAGCCGAGCGACTCGAGCACCTGCATCCAGCTGTCGAAGTCGCGCTCGCCGTGGTTCCAGTGGTCGCGGAACGACTCCTGGGCGACGGCGTGCACCGCGCGCCTGCCGGCCTCGTCGTCCACGGTGCGCACGACGACGCCGGCCGGCAGCGGCGCCTGCTCGGGGAGCGGCGCCGACGTCAGGTCGATGCGCATGCGCCAGAACCGCCGCTCACGGACGAACCCGGCGCCCTCCACTGCGGAGATCAGCGCCTCGTCCGTGGCGAAGCAGCCGGTCCGCGCGGTCCACTCCGTCCCGGCGGCGTCGCGGTGCGACCGCGCGACGCGCAGGCCGTGCGCGAACCCCGCGGGAGCCAGCTCGCGGCTGCGCGGCGGGTCGACGTACACGTCGACCCAGGTCTCGCGCTGCGTGCCGTCGCGCTCGATCCAGACCAGCATCACCAGCTCGTCGCCATCCCGGACGGCGACCGACGCGTCCCGGTCCATGTCCGGCGACTCGAGCATACCCGCGATCTCCTCGCTGCCGCTGTCGAGCTCGCCGACGGCGGCGAGGTCGCAGCGCTGGACGAGCGCGACGAAGTCGTCCGCGTCGTCGGAGGTCGCGGCGCGCACGTCCAGCCCGTCGGGCAGGTCGGCCAGCAGCGCAGCCAGCACAGTGTCGGAGCGGGGTGCAGCGGTCACGGTCGTCGACCCTCCCTGATGGCCGGCGGTGTGTCGCGCGGATATCCGGCTCAGCGCCTACGACAGCCCGAGCGCCCAGCCCTGCATCGTGTGCGCGGCGCGCATACCGACCGCCTCGTAGACGCCGACCGCCCCGGTGGTGTTCTCGGCGTCGACGCCGAGGAGCGTCGCGGTGCGGCCCATGTCGCGGTAGCGCACGAAGGCCCGCCGCAGCAGCAGCGAGCCGAGCCCGCGGCCGCGGAACTCCTCCTTCACGCCCAGCACGCTGACATAGCCCTCGCCGAGCTCGGCGCGGGCCTCCGCCAGCAGGCAGAACGCGGCGTCCTCGCCGTCGACGGTCAGCAGCCACCAGCCCTCGGGGTCACGCGTTCCGCCCTGGAAGTGCGACCACCAGTCGTCGTAGGGCGTGGGCGTGAAGTTGTAGTGGTCGCTGAACGACGCCATGTCGAGTGCCCAGATGCGGCGGCGGGTCTCCTCGTCGTCCCGGACGACGATCTCGACGCCGTCGGGCAGTTGCGGCATGAGTTCGGGGATCTCGGGCGAGTCGGACTCGATCCGCATCCGGTAGAACCGCCGGACAGGCTCGAGACCGTGCTCCGCGAGGGCCGCCGACATCGCGTCGTCGGGCAGCCAGTGGCTGATCCGCAGCATCCAGCCGGCATCGGGCTGTTCCGCCGCTATCGCGCGGCCCGACTCCACCAGCCATCGCACCGACTCCGTCACCGCGCTCCGACGGCCGGGCAGGACCGCGATGTCGCCGTAGACGTCCTTGCCGAACGGGTCGAGGGAGACGTACACCGTGGCCACGGTCTCGTCGCCCTCGAGCAGGAGCACCGTGCGGTCACGGTCGACATGCGGACGATTGAGGATGTACTCGGAGATGTCTGCGGGCGCCGTGTCGACGACGCCGAGCCGATCGGTCTCGTACGCCGCGTAGAGACCTGCCACCGCATCGAGGTCGGCGGCGTGGACGCCGTCGCCGTCCCACCGCAGCGGCCGCACTGTCATCGGCGTCGTCGTCGCATCACCCATGCCGAGGAGGGTCCGCCCCCGCGGCGCCGGCTGTCATCCGGGTTTGCCGCCACCGGACGCCGCAGAGGGCTGGCTATCCGCGCAGGGGATCGGGCAGGCCCGCGATGCGGCGGGCCAGGTACGGGCTGAACCAGCCGTCGTACTTCGCCTGCAGCTCGGGCTTGGTCCAGTCGAGGCCGGTGACGATGCCGCGGCACGTGGGCTCGCCGCAGAGGCACTCGAACTCGTCGTAGTCCGACGAGTCGCAGGTGGCGTAGTCGAAGGTGAGCTCCTCGCCCACCTCGATGTCGCGCATCGCGACGAGCACGGTGGCTCCGATGAGGCCGCACGAGGGCTCGCACGAGTGGTTGAGCATGTCGCCGGGCTCGGGGGTCTCGTCCGAGACGAGGTAGAGGTCCTCGTCGATCTGGATCGAGCGGCCCTGCCGGTCGTCGGAGAAGGTCTCGAGGGTCGCGCGGGTGACGACCCAGCCGCCGAAGCCGGCGACTGTGGTGCCGGCGGGGATGCGCTCGGTGGCGAACGATCCCCAGCCCTTGGCACCGACGGGGCGGGCCTCCGCACCCGGGAACAGCCAGTTGTAGTCCACGTGTCGTCTCCTTCACAGACGATCGCGCAGCCCGGTGCCCCAGCGGGTCCGGTGCTCTCACCCCTCACGGTGAAACGCCGGTGCGTGCCCTTCTGGCACGTCGTGCAGCGGATATGGAACCACGCTCGGGTGAACGGCATGAAACCGCCGTGCTGCAGGTGTGCACCGCTGCGCCCGCACGCGGACGGCGATCATCCGCACCGGGTGAGCGCCGATGCGCAGCACGCGCACTCCGCCGGGCTGTGCTCGGGCCCTGCGGGTGCTTAGGTGGAGGGCATGAGCGAGCAGCCGCAGGGTGCCGACGAGGGCGCCGAGCAGAGCATCGTCGTCATCGGCCCGGACGGCCGGCCGATCGGCGTCGTCTCGCCGTCCGAGCAGGGCGGCGACGAGGACGGCCCGTCGGTGGCCGACCTGGTCGAGCAGCCCGCGAAGGTCATGCGGATCGGCAGCATGATCAAGCAGCTGCTCGACGAGGTGCGCAGCGCGCCGCTCGACGAGGCCTCGCGGGTGCGGCTGCGCGACATCCACCGCCGGTCGATCACCGAGCTGGAGAGCGGGCTCGCACCCGAGCTCGTGGAGGAGCTCGAGCGGCTCTCCCTCCCCTTCACCGACGACTCCGTGCCCACCGAGGCCGAGCTGCGCATCGCCCAGGCCCAGCTCGTCGGTTGGCTGGAGGGGCTCTTCCACGGCATCCAGACGGCGCTGTTCGCCCAGCAGATGGCGGCGCAGGCCCAGCTGCAGCAGATGCGGCGCCGGGCGATCGGGCCCGGCGAGGGCATGCCGGGCGCTCCGGGGATGCCAGGGCAGGGCGACGGCGAGCGCGGCGGCGGCCTCTACCTGTAGCGCGACGCCTACTGGCGAGAGCCGGGGCCGCTGCGCGGCATAGGCTGCAGGGCGTGATCGATCTCAAGATCCTGCGCGAGGACCCCGAGCGGGTCCGCGAGTCGCAGCGCCGTCGCGGCGAGGACCCCGGCATCGTCGACGAGCTGCTCGACGCCGACGAGATGCGGCGCACCGCCGAGGCCTCGTTCGGCGCGCTGCGCAGCGAGCAGAACGCGCTGTCCAAGCACATCGGGCACCTCCAGGGACGGCTCAAGAAGGCCTCCGACGAGGATCGCCCCGCGATCCAGGCCGAGGTCGAGCAGGCGCTCGCCGGCACGTCCGACCTCGCCGAGCGCGTGAAGTCGGCCGACGCCCGCCGCTCGGCGGCGGAGGCCGAGGCGGCGGAGCTGCTCGCCAAGCTGTCGAACGTCATCGACACCGACGCCCCCGTCGGCGGCGAGGACGACTTCGTCGTCGTCGAGGAGGTCGGCACCCGGCGCGACTTCGCCGCGGAGGGCTTCGCCGTCCGCGACCACGTCGAGCTCGGCGAGCTGCTCGGCGCGCTCGACATCGAGCGAGGCGCCAAGGTGAGCGGCTCGCGCTTCTACTACCTCACCGGTGTCGGCGCGCTGCTCGAGCTCGCGCTGGTCAACCACGCGATCGCGCTCGCGACCGGCAACGGCTTCACCCCGGTGATCCCGCCCGCGCTGGTGAAGCCCGCCGCCATGGAGGGCACCGGCTTCCTGGGCCAGGCGGCCGAGAACGTCTACCGCCTCGAGGCCGACGACATGTACCTCGTGGGCACCGCCGAGGTGCCGCTGGCGGCGTACCACTCCGACGAGATCCTCGACGCCGGCTCGCTGCCGCGCCGCTACGTCGGCTACTCGCCGTGCTTCCGGCGCGAGGCGGGCTCGCACGGCAAGGACACCCGCGGGATCTTCCGGGTGCACTGGTTCGACAAGGTCGAGATGTTCTCCTACTGCGCGCCGGAGGACGCCGAGCAGGAGCACCGCCGTCTGCTCGCATGGGAGCGCCAGTTCTTCGACTCGCTCGAGATCCCCTACCGCGTGATCGACGTCGCGTCGGGCGACCTCGGCGCCAGCGCCGCGCGCAAGTTCGACATCGAGGCGTGGATCCCCTCGCAGGAGCGCTACCGCGAGGTCACGTCGACGTCGAACTGCACGGAGTTCCAAGCGCGGCGCCTGCGGATCCGCCTGCGCGACGACGACGGCGTCCGGCCGCTGGCCACGCTCAACGGCACCCTGGTCGCCGTCACGCGCGCGATCGTCGCGCTGCTGGAGAACCACCAGCAGGCGGATGGATCGGTCCGCGTGCCGGCGGCGCTGCGGCCCTACCTCGGCGGCCGCGAGCTGCTGACCCCGCTCGCCTGATCGGTCGTCGTGCGCGGCCCGTGCCCCTGAGGGGCACGGGCCGTCGCCGTCGAGGGAACGGGCCGAACCCGCTGGACGGGCTGGGGAGGATGGCCGCGTGACCGTCGACCTGCCTGATGTGCTGCACGGCCCGCGCCTCGACCTCGTGCTGGTCTCCGTCGACCAGCTGCTCGCCCGGGCGGCATCCGACGGCCCGGTGCCGCTCGGCTTCGACGACCCGACGGACGTACTGCACCCGGACCGCAGCCCGTTGGACTTCCGCGTCGCGCAGGTGCGGGCCGACCCGTCGGAGAACCCCTGGCTGCTGCGGCTCGCCGTCGACCGCGCCACGGGCGGGCTCGTGGGCTACGGCAACTTCCATGCGCGGCCCGACGAGCGCGGCATGGTCGAGATCGGCTACACGGTGCTCCCGGAGTTCCGGCGGCGCGGCTACGGCCGCGAGATCGCCGAGACGCTGTGGCGGGCGGCCGTGGCGCACCCGGATGTGCGGGTGCTGCGCGCGAGCGTGGCGCCCGACAACGACGCATCGCTGGCCATCGTCCGAGGCGCGGGCCTCGTGCAGATCGGCGAGCAGTGGGACGAGGATGACGGCCTCGAGCTCGTGCTCGAGGCCCCGGCGTCGCAGGTGCGGCTCACCCCCTCGGAGTGACCGGTCCCCTGATCGTGCAGGAACAGCGCGCACCTGGGCCCGCCGGTGGCAGGGTCGGCGCATGGCCCAGAAGGTGAGCGTCGAGACGTTCCTGCGCGCGGAGACCGACCACTACATCCGGACGGTCGCCGTCCAGGGGGCCGGGCACCTGCTGCACCGGCGGGCGCCGGCCGACGTGGCCCATCAGGACGTGATCCGGATGAACCGCGACACGCTCTACTCGCTCGGCGTCGTCGATCTCGACGCCGGTCCTGCGGTCGTCGCGCTGCCGGACCCGGGCACGCGGTACCAGAGCCTGCAGATCATCGACCAGGACCACTTCACTCCCGGCTGCGTCTACGGTCCGCTCACCACCGAGCTGCGCCGCGAGGACTTCCCGACGCGGTATGCCGTGCTGCTGCTCCGCACGTTCGCCGACCCGGACGATGCCGCCGACGTGGAGGCGGCGCACCTGCTCCAGGACGCCGTGCGTCTCACCGCGCCGACCGCCGACCTCGACCTGCCGGAGTGGGACGACGAGACGCTCACGCTCGTCCGGGAGACGCTGCTCGCCGTGGCACCGGCTCTGCTCGGCGGCCCGGGCGCGTTCGGGGCACGCGGCGAGGTCGACCCCGCGAGGCACCTGGCCGGCACGGCCGCGGGCTGGGGCGGCAACACGGCGCGCGACGCCGTGTACGAGGGCGTCTTCCCCCCGCACGCCGACGGGACGACGGCGCACCGTCTGACGGTCCACGACGTCCCCGTCGACGGGTTCTGGTCGATCAGCGTCTACGGGCCCGAGGGCTTCTTCGTGCCCAACGACGAAGGCCGGTACTCGGTCAACGACGTCACCGCCGAGCGCGACGCCGACGGGGGCGTGACGGTGTCGTTCGGCGGCGACGGGCCCAACCTCATCCCGATCGTGCCGGGGTGGAACTACGTCGTCCGCCTCTACCGGCCGCGGGCCGAGATCCTCGACGGCGGCTGGTCCTTCCCCGCGGCCGTACCGGTCTGACCCGCGCGGGAGCACGTCGGAGAGCGGCGGACGCGCCTGGCATGCTGGCCAGGTGGCCGATCAGTGGGAGCAGGACCTCGTCGTCCTGAGGGCGCGCCCGTTCGGCTCCATGGGCACGGTGCCGCTCGTGTTCCTCGGAGTGCTGGTGGTCGGCACGATCGCGGGCGGCTCGTTCCGGATCTTCTTCGCCATCATGCTGGCGGGCGTCGCCGGCGTCCTCGCCCTGCTGTGGTGGCGCACGCGCAGCTGGACCCTGGCGCTGTCGAAGGCCGGCCTCGAGCGGCGCACCTCGGCCTGGCGCGTGCGCATCCCCTGGAGCGCGGTCGAGCGCCTGCGCCGCGACAGCAACGGTCTGCTCGGGTCGTCGTGGACGATCGAGCACGAGCAGCGGACCATCGAGGGGCCGGACGGCGGGGAGCCGACGACGAAGGCGCTCGAGGATGCAGCGCTGCGCAAGGCGGGGAGCCGGCTGCTGCTCGACGCCTGGACGCGCGATCCGCGCAGCGCCCCGCTGGGCACCTACCTGCGCCAGCACCGACCCGATCTGCTGTAGGGGCTCGCCGCGGGCGTGGGGCATGATGCGGTCATGCCGAGGTCGTGGGACGAGGACGTCGTGGTCGTGCCGGCCAAGGCGTCGCTCATGATCACGTGGCGCGACTGGTTCTTCCTCGGCGCCAACATCGCCCTGCTGATCGTCTACCGGAACTCGTTCCTGGTGCTGGCGCTGTGGCTCTGGCTCGTCGTGCAGATCGCCTTGTGGGTGTGGGCGTTCCTGCGCACCCGCGGCCACGAGATCCGCCTGTCGCCCATGGGCTTCGAGCGCATCGGTGCCGTGTACCGCACGCGGGTTCCCTGGGACGACGTCTTCACCCTCGAGCGCGCCGGCGGCGTCGGCGACCGCTTCTGGCTGCTGCACCACGCCGAGCACCCGCTCGAGCCGGTCGAGGGCCAGACCGAGGTGCCGGCCAAGACGCTCGCCCGGGCGAACAAGGTGGGCCTCGAGCACCAGACGGCGCTGGCGATGTTCACCCGCGACCCGCGCACCGGACCCATCGGCGATCACCTGCGCCGCTACTCCCCCAGCGTCCTCGCCGACCTCGAGCGCTCGAAGCGCTAGCCGTGGGCGACGACCGGCTGCGCGCCGAGCTCATGGCCACCCGCCACGACGTCGGCGCCTGGCTCGAGCGCGACGACGTCGAGCACGCCGTGCCCGGCACCGTGGGGCCGCCCGGGCTTCGCCGCAACGTCCTGCTGGTGTGGGTGCCCGGCACCTTCCTGCTGCTCATGGCCGGGAAGGACGGCCGCACGCCGGCAGGGGTGCTCGACGAGCTGCCGCGCCCCGTGCTTCCGGAGGTGCACGAGGGCATGCGTGCCGACCGCTGGCAGGTCGCCCACGAGTCCGTCCGCGTGCACCGGGGGTGGCGCGCCGTCGCCGGGTGGGTCGAGCAGTAGCGCTCAGCCGAGGCGCTTGCGCATCTGGATCGACGTGACCTCGAAGCCCATCTGCTCGTAGAGCGCCTGCGCCGCGAGGTTGTCGCCGAAGACGTTGAGCCCCACGGAGACCACTCCGCGGCGACGGCACTCGTCCTCGGCCGCCGCCATGATCGCCCGGCCGTAGCCGGAGCGGCGCAGCTCGGGCAGCACGGAGAAGTCGTAGCCGAACGCCGTCATGCCCTCGCTCGTGGCGTCGAGCTTGAGCCAGAGCATGCCCACCGCGGCGTCGCCGTCGTACGCCGTCCAGAACAGGTGGCCCTCGCTGTCGAAGCCGTCCGGCAGGATCCGCGCGAAGTCTGCGGCGCTCTTCTCCCGGGCCTCGGCCAGCGGCATCGATCCGGAGCTGGCGATGCTCTGCGCGTACTCCTCGTCGGCAGTGAGGCGGTAGGCGTCGTACCGCTCGCGGGTCATCGGCACCAGCCGCACCTCGACGTCGCTCATCGCGGATCCCTCCACATCGTCGTCACGACGGCTCCCGTCGTCGGATGCTCGAACCTGGCCACCGGCTCGAACCCCACGCCTGCGTACCGGGCGTCGTTGGCCGGGTTCGACGACTCGAGGTACGCCGCGAGCCCGAGCGAGTCGAGGCGCTCGAGGTCGTGCCGCAGCAGACCCATGCCGATGCCGCGGCCGCGCTGCTCGGGGTGCGTGGCGAACAGCGACAGGTAGTGGTGCGGCTCGTCGGGGCGCGACTCCTCGAACTGCCGGAACAGCTCGTGCAGGTCGTCGTCGCGCTCCGGCAGCTCTGCACGGATGAGGTCACCGACCTGCTGCTCCTGCTCCGGCGTCAGCTCGGTGCCGCCCCAGGGGATCCACATCGTCAGCGCCGCGATGCGGCCGTCGTCGACGGCCACGCCGGTGGCCGGGTAGCGCAGCGCGCCCGCGACGAAGACGTCCCAGTAGGCGCGCTGGTGGGAGAGACCGCCGTCGGCTCTGGCCAGCGCAGGGCCCCAGAGCGGGTCGGTCGAGAAGGCCAGCGTCACGATCTCGGCGATCGCCGCCCCGTCGTCGGGCTCTGCCGTGCGGTACGGCTCCATCGGTATCGCCTCCGCGCGCATCCTCGCCCCCGCCCGCGACGCCGTCCACAGCATTGCCGGGCGCGCTCTCGCTGCGCGCCGAGGTCGGCCGTGCCAGAGTCGCCGTCGTGACCGCCGCGCCTGCCGACCCGCACCCCGCCACCGCCGACCTCGCCTACACCGATGCGAGCGCACTGGCCGGTGAACTGGCGTCGGGAAGGACGACGTCGGTCGCCGTCGTCCGCGCGCTGCTCGACCGCATCGCGGCGGTCGACGGCCCCGGTGACATCGCGCTCGGAGCGGTGATCGCCGTCTGCCCCGACGCCGTCGAGCAGGCCGAGCGGCTCGACGCCGAGCGGGCGGCGGGTCGCGTGCGCGGGCCGCTGCACGGCGTGCCGGTCCTGGTGAAGGACAACGTGGAGGTGCTCGGCATGCCGGCGACCGCCGGCTCGCTCGCTCTCGCCGGACGGCCCGCCCAGCGCGATGCGCCGATCATCGCGCGCCTGCGCGATGCCGGGCTCGTCGTGCTCGGCGTCACCAACCTCTCGGAGTGGGCCAACATCCGCTCGCACCGCTCGACGTCGGGCTGGTCGGCGTACGGCGGGCTCACCGGCAACCCGTG
>JAIUOK010000090.1 GCA_020161245.1 Actinomycetota bacterium
GGCGTCCTGCTCGGCGTCGTCGTCGACGGGAGCCAGCCGCTCATCGCCGTTGCGAGCCGCGCGGATCAGCGACCCGACGAGAACGATGATGAGGAAGACGCCGATGAGGATCAGCGCGGTGATGACGGCGGTCATCGTCCGACCTCGATCACGCAGACCTGCCCGGGCTGGGCGCACGGGTTCCAGCTGCCGGCGGTGAGGCCGGCGAGCATGGCGAGCGCGAAGATGAGCGCGAGCAGCGAGTACTCGCCGCGCTTGGTGAGGCGGACCCGGCCGCGGCCGGCCTTCACTCCTGCCACCAGGACTGGGTGCGGCGGACCTCGGCGTACTCGAGCGGAGTGGGCTCGCCGGTGGCCTTCTCCAGCTGGTCGGCGAGGTCGCCGGCCCGACGGATCGCGGCCGCGGCGACGCCGGCGTGCAGCGTGGCGTCGCGCTCGGCCTGCACGCGGCGGGTCTCAGCGGCGTCGAGCTGGTCGGCGAGGCGGTCGCGGTCGCGGAGGACGTAGCCCAGCAGCGACAGCAGGACGATGACGACGACGGCGACGGGGACGCCGACCCACTCGGGGAAGGCGAGGAGGATCCAGAACGCGAGGACGAGGACCGCGAGCAGAGCGATGCGGCGGGTCCAGGCGCCCGGGCTTCGTGTAGCGGGCATGGCACACTCCTTCGGGTTCGAACGGACCCGGTTCTCGTGGCTGCGGGTGCGGATCCGTCGGGCTGTGAGGGCCGGTGGCGGGGCCGGGCATAGTTGGCCCCGCCACCGGGCTTGCCGGCCGGTGCGCGACGGGGGAATGCACGCACCGGCCGGGGTCTAGGAGGCGCGCTCCGTGGGGGCGCTTCGGACCCATGCGTCCAGGTCCTCAAGGAGGACCAGCGGGCGCGAGGTCGGGTAGTGGGCGATCAGCTCGCCTCGTCGGATGGCGTTCTCGATGGTCTTCTGCGAGACGCCCGTCGCCTCCGCGGCCTGCTTCGTGTTGAGGCTGATGCGCGTCGTCATGCGACAGCCCTCGGCCGCAAGAGCTCGTAGAGGTCGAGACCAAGGACGCCGGCGATGTCGGCGAGCTGATCGGTGTTGAAGGCCCGGTGGCCCCGGAGACGCTCGCTGAGTGCCGCCTGCGACATCCCGACGGCCTCGGCTAGGTCGGACTGCTTGATCTGCTTTCGAGCGAGAGCCGCGCGTACCTCAGCCGCGATGGCCTGGCGCGTGTCTGTCTTCGTCACCGGAATGGTCTAACACATATAGAAAGAACACCGCAAGCACTTCTAAGAAGTTGTTCCAGCGCGATACCGTTTCGTCATGGTGATGAGGCGCGAGCCGACGGCGTTCACACGAGCGGTGGCGGCTGAGATCCGGGGGCTGCTGCGAAGCCGCAACCTGAGCCAGACAGAGGTGGCAGCGGCGCTCGATCGCAGCCAGGCCTACGTGTCTCTCCGGGTGACCGGGAAGGCGGCCTTTGACACAGACGACGTCGACGTCCTGGCAGGCCTGATCGGTCTCGACGGGGTCGAGTTCCTGGAGCTCATCGCGCGCCGGGTCAGTGAGGACGCACGAGCGCTCGGCGGCGACGAACTGTCGGAGCGCCGTGGTCGGATGCGAGCGGGGCAGGAGCTTCCCCACGCGGCCTACAGCAGCGACGACGGGATCTCCGACGAGGCGACCGAGCACGACTTCGAGCCGTGACAGACGACGGGGGCGATAGTGGTGTACGACCCGCACGAGCACGCCGACGAGCTCGGCATCCGCCTGGCCTACGACGAGGCGTTGCCGGCCGGCCGCTGCGGCGAGTACCGACACGACGAGAGCGTCATCGTCATGCGCCCGGGCCTGAGCCGCGTCCGAGAGCGCTGCGTGCTCGCCCACGAGATCGCCCACTGGGAGAACGGCGACGTACTCACTGGCGACCGACGCCTCGACGCGAAGATCGAGCGCAACGCCGACCTCGTCGCTGGCCGCCGGCTGATCGGCTCGTCCATCAGCCTGGTCGCCGCCGCCGTTCCCGCCGGCTCGATCTCCATGCTGGCGCACGAGCTCGACGTCACGCCGCGCATCCTGCGGGTCTACCTCGAGGCGGGAGAGCACCGGCGCATGCGCTGCGGCTTCGTCGCCTGACCGTCCATCACTCGACCGGCGTACAGCCTGGACGGGCGCTTTGGCTGACGTTTCGGCTGACGCGAATCGCCAAATGCGGTGGGCCGCCTGGGGATCGAACCCAGAACCCGCGGATTAAAAGTCCGCTGCTCTGCCAGTTGAGCTAACGGCCCGGCGGTCCCTGACTCTAGTCGGCGCGGCCTGGGGGCCGGTGGTCGCCGGGTGCGCGGGGGCGGGCCCCTCCTGGGGTACGTTCGCCGGGTGGAGGGCTGGGGGACCGATGGCTGAGCAGAAGCGCACCCGACTCGTCGACAGGCTGTCGAAGGACAGGAAGGCGGGCCTGCGTGCCGTGCGGGCGGGCCTGCGCTCGTTCGTCAAGGACCAGCCGCTGCCCGAGCCGAAGCCCAAGCCCGCTCCCAGGCAGGACGAGGCGCAGGTCGCCGGCACGCGGCGGCGGCTGCCGAAGGCGGAGCCCGCGCCGCCGATCGAGGACTGGCCGGTGGCCCCGGGCCACACGTCGCTGGCCGGCCGCGTCACTCCGGCGGTGCAGCCGGAGAAGGTGCGGCGCTTCGACGCCGACCTGTTCGAGCAGCTCAACGAGGAGTACCGCTCGAAGCGGATCGTGACCAAGGCCCCTCTGTACGACCGCGACAGCCTCGTGCTCAACGCGAAGAAGCGCGTGCGCTGGGTGCACAACACCATCGACCTGCGCGACAAGCGCGTCCTCGAGATCGGCTGCGGCTCGGGCTTCGAGACCTGGTACGCCGGCAACGTGCTCGCGTCGTACGCGCACGGCGTCGACATCACCGAGTGGACATCGTGGCCCGACCTGCGCGGCGAGCGCTGCGGGTTCACGGAGGGCGACCTCGCCCGGGACAACCCGTTCGAGCCGGGCAGCTTCGACCGCATCATGTCGTTCACGGTGTGGGAGCACGTGTGGTCGCCGTACCACCTGCTCAAGGCGGCCTACGACGTGCTCGCTCCCGGCGGCCTGTTCTTCCTGCGCGCCAACCTCTACCCCGGGGTCAAGGCGTCGCACCGCTACCGCGACATCTACTTCCCGTGGCCGCACCTGCTCTTCGACGACGCCACGATCCAGGAGTGGGACGCCCGGCACGGCCGCACGACCGGCGGCGCTGCCTGGGTCAACCGCCTGAGCTGGGCGCACTACGTCGACCACTTCGAGCGCATCGGCTTCGAGCTCGTGAATGCGACCTTCGACCAGACGCCGATCGACGAGGAGTTCTACGCGCGGTTCGAGGACATCCTCGCCCGCTACCCGCGGTGGGACCTGCAGACCGACTACTTCCGCGCCATCCTCGCCAAGCCGCTCGACGCCCCGGCCTGACGGGCGCGCGGCTGCCTGGGTGTCAGGCGAGGGCGAAGAACCGGATGCAGATGGTCGTGCCCTCCTGCCGCGCCATGCCGACGAACACGGTGCGCGTCATCCAGGCGTGCTGCGGCGCATCCGTACGGAACCGAGGCGACGTGCGGTAGTAGTACTCGCGCTCGTCGACGTCCTCGAGCGCATCGAGGCGTGCCGTCGTCTCCGGATCGGCGTGCCAGAAGCCGCGGTTGACGACGTCGACCACGGTGCCGTCGTCGTGCTGGATCAGGTAGCGGGCGTCGAGCTCGACGACGCCGTCGCGGTCGACGTACCAGTCGCCGCCGCCCGGGAGCACTCGCCCGCCGAAGCGCGGGCCGCTCACCGTGCCGCCGGTGATCGCGACGAAGTGCAGCTGCTCGGACGGCGATCCGCCGATGCGGACGGGCGGCTCCACCTCCACGCGCACCTCGAAGGCGAGCTCGAGGACGGGATCGGGCAGCGTCGTCGTGGGCATGGGTGCTCTCCTCGAGGCGGGGCGGGTGCGTCAGCGGACGCGGGCGGCCGCGCGCTTGGCCGTGGCCCTGGGCGCGGCCGCGGCGCCG
>JAIUOK010000045.1 GCA_020161245.1 Actinomycetota bacterium
ACCCGCGCACCCCCCGACAGGCCGAGCTCGGGCAGGCCGGCGCCGTGCCAGCGGCCGGGCGCGTTGCCGGCCTCGGCGTAGTACTCGCACGCACCCCGGGCGACCGAATCCTGGTAGTACCGCCACGACGAGCGGCCGATCTTGGCACTGGACAGCACCACCGACCACCACCCATCATCAACCAGGAGAATCCGATAATCCGTTGCAGCGCAACTGATTTCGACGGTAGCAGGGCACGCCGACAATGCACATGTCTGCTGCCGTTGACTACTGCCGCCGTCACGTCTCGAGGGGCATCCTCAGCCGCGCCGCGCGCCTGCTGTTGTCATGCGCTGGTCGGTCGGGAGCTGCCACCGGGCTTGGGCATTGGAGGCCCCAGGGCAAGGGTCATGGTCGCGCGCTTGCCTCATGACCGGGCGCCCTCGCCGACCGGTGTCTGTCGCGGACTGAGATTTGAGCCTGGAACGCGGTTTGGGCGTCCGGGCACTTCAGTCGCGTCGGCCATCGTCCGAGGTGTGAAGTACAGTGTGAAGCGTGGAGGATAATGTGTCGTCTCCGTTCGGCCTGGCAACCCCCGGGCACGTCCCTCTAGAGCGGCCCCCGCTCGTTCGGGCACTTGCGCAGGTGCGCTTTCCCACGTCCTCGGCCTTTGTCGGAGATGAGGATGGCGTCGCCAAGGCAGTCGCTGCGGCGCTGGCGGCTGACTACCCGATCTTTCAGGAGAGCCGCGAGGTCTCACTGACGATCACGCCGGAGGGTTTCGAAGGAAGCCCGGGTGGAGCGCGAATCTGGCGACTCGTATCCGCGTCCGGTCGCGCAAGCGTCAATTTCGGCGGCTCGTTCCTGGCCATCGAGACAGCCGAGTACACGCGTCGAAGCGAGTTCGTGGGGCGGTTGGCCGCCGCCTGGAGCGCACTCACCAGTCATGCGCGGCCGCCCTTTGTTGAGCGTCTAGGAGTCCGTTACACCAATCGAATCGAAGCCCCCGCGCAGATCCTCCGGCTACCGGAACTGATCCGCCCGGAGGTATTGGGCGTGGTGGCGGTTGATCCTGGCAACGCGCGGCTGGTGACAGGCCTCAGCGAAGCGCAGTATGAGATGCGCGACGGGGCAACATTGCAGGCGCGATGGGGTCTGCTACCCGGAGGTATGGTCGTTGACCCGACTTTGCCAGCCGCAACAGAGACCTCGTGGTTGCTTGACCTTGACGCCTACCGGCTTTGGACCCCCGGGCAGTGTGACGGGGAACAGGTCGGCGAGCTGGCCGCCGAACTTGCGTTGTCGGCCTATCAGTACTTTCGGTGGACGATGACGGCGGAAGCTCTGGCGGAATTCGGGGGTGATGCAGATGGCACCGATGCAGGTTTGGATCAGTCCTACTGAGGCTCCCCGCTTCGTCACCACTGATGCTCCGCGCAACGTGATGGCGGGTTTCGTCCTGTCCAGCGTGATCGCGGTTGGTTGCCTATCTGGCGCGGCCACCATGGCTGTGCCTATCAAGTCGATCCCGGCCGCCCCGGAGACGCGCACGTCGTCCGGCCACATGGAAGCCGCAACAATCACGAGAGTTGTGCCCAGCTCGTCAGGCGTTACCGCTGTGCTGGGAGATGCCGACGAATTGCGCTGGTTGAAGGCGCACTCAGGGCTGACGTGGGACCAACTCGGCAAAGCATTCGGTGTGTCTCGACGAGCCGTTCATCTTTGGGCGAACGGCGGACGGATGAACGAGTCGAACGCCGCTGCCCTCCGTGAATTGGCTGCTCGCGTTCGGGGGCTAGGTGACGTCGAGCCGTCGGATGCTCGTGCGGCCCTCTTGGCCGTCGGTCCGACAGGACGCAGTGTCATCGACGACTTCCGTCGCCGCCTCGCGGGGAGGGACTCCTGGGCACATGCCTTTGAGCCTGAGGAGCTCGTCGGCGCGCTGCGCGACGAGTAGGCGCAGGCGTGAGTCTCGTCCAGCGAGTCCTTCGATCCCTGGGTCTTCGTGCAGCTGCAACCACTTCCGTGGACTGCAGGGACTGGCGTCAAGGCGATGTCTTTGACGGGCGCGCCATAGAGATGCGCAAGGGTGACGCCGTCATGCGCAAGCTGCGGTCGACGCAAGTGGCTGTCGTAAGTCAGTCATGCGATGCCGCGCAGCCGGGCCGCCTCGAGATCCAACTGGCTCCGGTTGTTGCTCTCGATGACTTGCTCGCCCAAGACGCGAGAGCCGGCAGGCGCACCCGGTACGCGCACCTCGCTGGCTTGGGTGGGAACTGTTTCGCAGATTTGGCAATGATCGTCACGATCGACAAGTCACGCCTGGCCGGAGTGCCCCGTCAACGCGGCGTGATTGATGACGTCGATGTACGACGCTTCGCAGCCTCTGCGGCCCGGCGATTCGGTAGGTACCCATTTCCCGACGAGGTTGTCGAGTGCCTCGAACCGATGAGGAAGGCGTTGGCGTCCAAGGCACAGAAGCCCAATTCACCTCTCGGCAAGGTGTTGATCGACGTTTACTCGCTCCGGGTCGAAGTCGCAGGGAACTGGAGCGACCCCCAGCGTGAGTTGACTCTGATCGTGGTCTTGCGCGCGGGTGCCCTGCCACTCACCGATGACCCGCCGCCGGAGCCGGCAGGTCTGCGTACCACAGTGAGCGCTGGTGGGGTCATCAACACCACCAAGGTGGCCGACCGCCTGTTGTCGTCTGAGGACGATGCCGTTCGGTACTGGTGTTGGGTGCTGCTCGCGGACGCTTGGGCCGCCGAATGCCAGCTCCGTGCGACCGAGAAGGGCCTCACTGACCACGTTAGGTCGGTGTCCTTCGAAGTCCTCGGGGCAGACGAGTTCACCCTGGACCGCGTTGATAGGAGCGAGGCTCTTGACCTCGACTACCTCTCCCCGCCTGTTCCACGCGACTAGGACGTCTGCCAACGATTCGCAGCGCTCGTGCTCCCGGGACGCTCTCTAACAGGCCGGGGTGAGAAGCCCTTTGTGGTCACGGAATTGGTCACGGACCGCCGATCGCTAAACGGCACGCGGCAGGACCAGAACTGGAACCGCAGCCGCCTGACCTGCGCAAATGGTAGACACTGGCACGCCACGTCACGCCCGAACCGTGCCCAACTCGGAGTTCAACTCCCCCCTCGCGCACAGCAAGTCGAAGGCCCCCGCAAGGGGGCCTTCGCCGCTTCCGTAGTCCGATGCCGCGCTGCTGGCCGACGTCGGGCCTCGTCAGCTCCAGCGGTCGGCAGACGCCGGTCTGCCGGCGGCGTCGCACGACGGGCGCCACGCCGCGTGGGCCTGAGCGGGAGCGTCCCATGAGCTCGGGCTGATCTCGCCCGTCATCCGTCCTGACCACTCGCGCCTCGTCGGCAAGCAGAAGGTCCGGCGCAAGGTCCCGGACTGGGACGACCGGCCGTCGCATCCTCGCGCAGCTACATCGAGTGGTACGCCAGCCAGCGGGCGACCCACTTGATGTCCACGGCGCCCCCGAACTCGAGACGTACCTTCCCTAGGCCGCTGAAGTACATCTCGAGCTCTGAGTCTCGGTCGAACGAGCCGGAGGTCTCCACGGAGAACGCCTGGATGCGGCTGTACGGCAGAGACGAGTAGTCCGTCTTCTTGCCGGTCATCCCCTGGACGTTCACGGCGATGATGCGCTTGGTCGTGAACACGACCATGTCGCGTGCGCCCTTGAAGGCGGCTGTGACCTTCTCATCGTCGAGCAGCAGGTCCTGGACGGACGCCGTACCTACGGACGGATCCGCCTGGTTCAGCTTGAAAACGCCGCCGTTCTGAAAATCGATCATGACGACCCCCGTTGGTCGGCCGGATGAGACCCTCCGACGCTAGTCGTCCGAGGCAGTCGATGGCCCGTGGGCGAAGTCGTGGCGGTAGGCGACGGCGGCGACCTGGATGGAGTACTCGCTGTAGAACTCCTCGACGCCGGCGCGCTGGGCTTCGCGGTGCTCCGGGTGCTCGCGCCAGGCGCGCTGACTCTCGGCATCGGCGAAGGTGACGATCGTGACGCGCTCGCCGTCGTCGGCGGTGAAGGTCTTGGCGTCGACGAAGCCCGGCATCGAGCGGGCCAGCGCGTCCATGCGCGCGCTCGTCACGCGGTACTGCTCGACGTTGTCGGGCCGCAGCCGGTTGCGGAACACCGTGAGGATCTGGCGCTGCTCGTCCGAGGTCGTCATGCCGCGACCGTAGCGAGCCGTGCCCGGCAGGTCGCCCGCGTTGCGTGGCCACGGCCTGCGCGGACCGTGCCGGGCGCTGCGGCAGAGTGGGCGCCGACAGAGACGACGAGCCCGCGAGGTACGCGATGAGCAGCCAGTTCCCCGGCGACCAGCCCGACCCGCAGCCGGCACCGCCGTCGTGGACCCCGTCGGCGCCGCCGCAGCCGGCGTCGTCGGTGCCCGCCGCCGGGTGGTACGCCGACCCGGCCGGCAGCGGCCAGCTGCGCTACTGGGATGGCGGCGGATGGACCGCGCACCTGTCGCCGGTGCCCTCCGCTGCCCCGATCTACGGCGCCGCGCCCTCGTACGGCGTCCCGGCGGCGTACGGCGGGCCGGGGTACGCGGTGGTTCCCCGCCGTGTCGGCTTCGGGGATGCCGTGCGGATGGCCTTCCGCAACTGGAAGGACTTCGAGTCGCGCGCGACCCTCGGCGAGTACTGGTGGTTCTACCTGTTCCAGGTGCTCGTCGTGGTGGTCGGCTACCTCGTGCTCGCAGTGCTCCTGGCCGTGGTCGCTGCGGCCACGGGGTCGACGTCGGGCTCCAGCAGCTCGTCGTCGGGGGGCAGCGCCGCTCTCGGCGTCGTGGGTGTGCTGTTCGCCGTCGTCTTCGTGGTGGTGTCGGTCGTGTTCTTCGTCGTGGGCCTGGCGGTGACGGTCCGCCGGCTGCACGACACCGACCGGTCCGGCTGGTGGTACCTCATCACCCTCGTGCCCTTCGGCGGGATCGTCCTGCTCGTGTTCCTCGTCGGCCAGGGGACGCCAGGCCCCAACCAGTACGGCCCCGTGCCCGTCTGAGCCGCGTCGCCGACCCTGCCTGTGACCGGGAAGCCTTGAAACTCCTGGCGTTTCGGCTCAGGTCCGTGCCCTCCCGGGACGACAATGGAGGTAGGACGAAGCTCCGTGGTGGGAGGGCCGTTCGATGCACGAGACGTACGACGCCAGGAACGACGCGTTCCAGCAGACCCTGATGGGCTCCGACGACCTGCGCCGGCCCGAGCCGCGACGCGACGGAGGCCCCGGGCTGCTCGACGACCGCGCGACGGTCGCTCGGCTGCGGGCCTCCGCCCCGACCAAGCGCCACTTCTGCCTCCAGGCCGGCCTCGAGCCGGGCCCGGTGTCCTATGCGCGGGTGAACGCGGCGCTGCAGCGCTTCGGCCTGCCGCTCTACCCCGTCCCGCGCCGCCACGCGGCCTGACCGCGGCCGTCCGCCGTCCGTGAGTGGGCGGTGCCCCTCGGTGATCGCGGCATCACCCATCCCGGTGGCGCGCGCGCCAAGTGCCGCGGTTACCCGCGCCCGGGCCAGCCCCGGCTTAACCTGAGGACGACCGCAGAGTCGCCCGCCGGATCCCACGTCCCGTACCGGCGGGTCCCAGGGCAGGGACGAGGGGCCGGGGTTGCTGCGATGACGAGGTCGATCAGGCGCGGGTGGCGCGCGGCGCTGACGGTGGCGGCAGCGGGTGTCCTCACCCTCGGGCTGGCAGGGCCGTCAGGGGCGTCGGCGCGCAACGGCGCGATCACCTGGGTCGATGAGTGCGTGAGCTCCATCGCGACGTCGCCCTACCCCGGGGACGTGCCCCACTACGGCTGCGCCATCAACAGCGCCTGGGCGCGCGACGGCGTCCACGCCGCGATCGTCACCGAGGACCTCGACAACCCCGCGCAGGGCGCGCTGTTCCTCCTCGACACCGTGACAGCCGAGATCGACTACCTCGGCGTCAGCGACCTGCCGAGCACCGTGAGCTTCAGCCCCGACGGCTCGAAGCTGGCCATCGCCCGCGGCGGCAACATCGTGCTCGTGAGCGCCTCCACCGGCGCCACCGTGCGCACGCTCACCACCCGGGCCGGCGTCGAGTCCGACCCGAGCTGGAGCGTCAGCGGCACCTACGTCGCCTACGTCACCGCGGCCGGCGTGCGCCGGGTGAAGGCGGCGGGCGGCGGCGACTGGCTGATGATCCCGGGCGCCGACTACGTCCAGTACTCCCCCGGCGGCCACCGCCTCGGGTTCACCAAGGACGGCGTGGTCTACCGCTCCTGGCTCAACGGCTCCAACGCCGTCGCCGTCACCTCGGTGCCCGACCCGGGCCGCCCCGCGTTCGCGTGGTCGCCCGACGACCGCTACATCGTCACGCCCGACACCGAGGGCAGCCTGCAGGTGGTCACCCGCGGCGGCACCGTCGTCTCCACCGGGCAGGGCGGCAGCGGCGCGAAGTTCCCGTCCTGGCAGCCGCTGCCCTAGCGGCGCAGCGGGGCCAGGAGGCCCTTCTCGGTCCGGAGCCGAGGACGGCGTCGATCAGTCAGGCGCTGGACTGCCCAGGGTGCTGCGCTCCGGGTGCGCGAGGCTCTCGCCGCTGCGCGGCGGGCCGACGCCGGACGCGCGCACGAGCGCCATCCCGACGAGCGCGGCCGCGCACGCCAGGCCGCTGGTCACGTCGACGCCGTGGTAGCTCACCGACGAGTTGTACGGGAAGCCGACGAGCCCGGTGAGCGAGAGCGCCAGGATCCCGACGACGACCACCATGAGCCCGGCGACGGCGATCGTCGCGCGGAGCCGGTAGGGCCACGAGCGCGTCGCGGAGTGCACAGGGACGCCGTCCCACCACGGGATATGCAGGTGCTCCCAGGGCCGGGCGATCCAGACCAGGCCGACGGTGTAGAGCGCGAAGCACGACCAGAACACGAACCGCGGCAGCGCCCATCCGTCGGTGCTGAAGCCGACGAGGTCGAGGCCGAGCCGCTGCAGGGTGATGATCGCGAGCATCATCGCGGCGATGTGCCAGAGGTAGAGGGTCATGGCGGCGGCGTTCACGACGCACGTGGGCCGCCACACCCGTTCGCGCTGGGCGAGGCGGGTGAGCCCTCCGTACGCCGCCGCGACGAGCATCGCGAGCGTCACGCAGTGCAGGGCCAGCGCGACCGACGGCGGCGCCATGTTCGACATCGGTGCGTCCGGCATGCCCACCAGCGAGCGCGGCCACGGCCCCAGCGCCACGAACGCGACGTCGAAGGCGAACGCGACGAACGCGAACCGCAGCGCCTGTCCCGGGGGCGGACGCCGGTGGGAGAACACGAGCAGCCCGGTCTGCCCGGCCAGCCCCCACACCAGCACGAAGTTCAGCAGCCGCACCCAGTCCGCGCCGGTGGCGAGGCCCACGACGTCGCAGGCGGTAGCCGCAGCGAGCCACATCAGGATCGCCTTGGCGGGGGTCGCGGAGAACCGGACGAACAGCGGCGTCATCGCCGTGACGAGCAGGTACGCGCCGAGGAACCAGAGCAGCTGCGTGGTGATGCCGAGCAGCGGCAGCGTGACGTCGCGGTCGCGCAGCAGGATCAGCGGGGTGGCCAGCGCCCAGAACGCGACGTAGAGCAGCACCGGGCGCAGCAGCCGGCGCACGCGGCCGGACAGCCACACCGGGTACGACGTCGCGCCGCGGTACGACAGCGCGTTCGCCCAGGCTCCGGCGGCGAAGAACAGCGGCATCACCTGCAGCACCCACGTGAGCAGCTGCAGCAGCGGCGTCTCGGCCAGCGTGTTGGACGGCACCAGCCCGCGGCCGGTGAAGCGCACCGCCGCCATGAACGAGTGCCCGAACACCACGACGACGAGGGACACCCCGCGCACGAGGTCGACGACGCGGTCGCGCGACGGCGGCGTCAGGCGCGAGAGCTCGGCCGCCGACGGGTAGTCCCGCCACGGTGCGCCGAGACGCCGGAGCGCGGCCCCGCCCACGTGCCCAGGCTGCTCCCCCGTGGCCCCCGGACGCGCGCCGAGCGGCGGGACAGGCTCCGGATCGACCGGCGTCGCGAATCAGCCGACGGAGTGGGTGCCCGCCCAGTCGCCGCGCCGGCCCGCCAGCACCGCCAGGGCGGCCAGCACGAGGGCGATACCGCCCATCACCAGCTGCAGCAGGCTCGGCCCGACGAACGGGATCTGCACGACCACCTCGACGACGAGCAGCGACGCCATCGCGAGGACGGCGATCGGCGTCCACGGCTTGCGCATCAGCGCCGCGACGAGGGCGATGGTCGACGGGATGGCCACCGACACGAGCAGCCAGACCGCAGGGAGCTTCCAGCTGTCGAGGCCCAGCGGCTCGAGGTCGGACACCGGCGGCGTGAAGGTGCCGGTCCAGAGCTGGTAGACGCCCGACCACGCGCCGAGGGCGACGAACGCCTCGAGCGCGACGATGGGCCAGCGGAACGAGTACGGGCGGTGGGTGCGCGCGATCGAGGGCGCGGGTACTGCCATGGCGGACCTTGTGGGGAAGCCCCGTCGGGCGCGCCGGACTGCCCGGCGATCGCGGGGGTTCGCCACCAGCGTGGCACCGCCGCCGTGACCGCGGCCCGCCCATGGCGACGATGTCTCGCGCCTCACACGCACCAGGCGTCGCGAGTAACTGCCGTTGTCATCGGTTCCGGGGCCTCGGAACCGATAACGACACCAGTTACTCGCGGACCGGGTCGGAGCCCGGGTCAGGAGGTGGCGTCCATGCGGTCGTTGAAGGCCCGCAGCAGCACCCCGTAGGAGCCGGGGGCGATGCGCGCCATCGCGTCGAGCAGGTAGGCCTCGCGGCCGATGAGCACGCGCGGCCTGCGGCGTTCGACGCCGTCGACGATCTTGCGCGCGGCCACGGCCGGGTCGAGCACCAGCAGCCGGCGCGCGGCGTCGAGGCCGCGCGACATCTCGGCGTCGCTCACCCCGGGGCCCTGCCGCTGGCTCACCGCGATGCTGGTGGCCACGCCCCCGGGGTGCACGGTGGTGACGCCGACGCCGTAGGGCGCGAGCTCCTGGCGCAGCGAGTCGCCGAAGCCGCGGACGCCGAACTTGCTCGTGACGTACGCCGCCTGCCCCGGAGGCCCGGCGAGGCCGAAGACGCTGGAGAGGTTGCAGACGTGCGAGCCGTAGGTCGAGAGCAGGCTCGGCAGCATCGTGTGCGTCATGAGCAGCACGGCCCGCAGGTTGATCGACAGCAGCCAGTCGACGTCGGCCATCGACACCTGGTCGAAGCGGCCGGCCAGGGCGACGCCGGCGTTGTTGACCAGCAGGTGCACGTGCGGGTGCGCGTCGCGGACCTGCTCGGCCGCGGCGAGCGCGGCATCGCCGTCGGAGAGGTCGACGACGTGCGTCACCACGGAGCGGTCCGGGCGCAGCCGCCGCGCCTCGTCGGCGACCGCCTCGAGACCGTCGGCGTCGCGGTCGAGGAGCACGAGGCTGCTTCCCCGCCGCGCGAGCTCGAGCGTGGTCGCACGGCCGATGCCGCTCGCAGCACCGGTGAGCACCGCGGTGCCGCCGTCGACGACGTACCTGCGCATCAGCGCGCCTCCTCCTGGTGGGCCCTCTCAGCGGCACGCCGCGGCACGCGGCTGAACACCACGCCCTCGTCGTCGACGGGCCGCCGGGTGAGCATCCGGACGTCGGCGTAGTAGCTCTGGTTGAGCCGCCAGGGGGTGCGCACGCCCTGCTTCGGCAGCATCGAGGCCGCGCGCGCGACGTAGCCGGAAGACAGGTCGATGAGCGGCACGCGGTCGGGCTCCGGCGGGGGCACCGGCATGACGATGTCGTAGCGGCGCTCCGCCAGGTAGGCCAGCACCCGGCACACGTAGCGGCTCACCAGGTCGCACTTGAGGGTCCACGACGCGTTCGTGTAGCCGATCGCGAAGGCGAAGTTGGGGATCCCCGAGAGCATCAGGCCCTTGTACGACACGGTCGTCGAGGCGTCGACGGCGACGCCGTCCACCTCGAGCACCGTGCCGCCGAGCAGCTGCAGCTCGAGCCCCGTCGCCGTCACGACGACGTCGGCCTCGAGCTCCGCGCCGCTCTCGAGCAGCAGGCCCCGCTCGGTGTAGCGCACGATGCGGTCGGTGACGACCGACGCGCGGCCCGACGAGATCGCGGCGAAGAGATCGCCGTCCGGCACGACGCACAGGCGTTGGTCCCACGGCCCGTACTCGGGCCCGAAGTGCTTCTCGACGTCGTAGCCCTCGGGCAGCTGCTTGGCAGCGCCGCCCATGAGCAGCGTGCGCATCTGGGCCGGCCACCGCTTCGACGCGCGGTAGCTCGCGGCGGCCAGCCCGATGCTCTTGGCCCGGGCCGCCCGGTAGGCCGCCTGCTCGGGCAGCACCCGCCGCAGCGCGTCGGCGACGCGGTCGCGCGAGGGCAGGGCCGTGATGTAGGTCGGCGACCGCTGCAGCATCACCACGTGCGCGGCCGACTCCGCCAGCGTGGGCACGAGCGTCACCGCGGTCGCGCCGCTGCCGACGACCACGACGCGGCGCCCTTCGACCTCGAGGTCGTCGGGCCACAGCTGGGGGTGCACGACGCGCCCGAGGTAGCCCTCGCGCCCGGGGATATCGGGCTCGTGGCCGCGGTCGTAGCGGTAGTAGCCCGTGCAGGCGTAGAGGAACGAGCAGGTCAGCGCGAGCCGGCCGTCGGCGGTGTCGACGTCCAGGGTCCAGCGGGCGTCGACGCTGGACCAGCGCGCGCCGGACACGCGGTGGCCGAAGCGGATCCGGCGGTCGACGCCGTACTCGCGGGCCGTCTCCTCGACGTAGCGCTTGATGGTGGGGCCGTCGGCCAGCGGCGTGCTCTCGGTCCACGGCCGGAAGGGGTACCCGAGGGTCAGCATGTCCGAGTCGGAGCGGATGCCGGGGTAGCGGAAGAGGTCCCAGGTGCCCCCGATCGCGTCGCGCGCCTCGAGGACGGCGTACGACGTGCCGGGGCGCTCGCGCTCGAGCCGGCACGCGGCACCGACGCCGGACAGGCCGGCGCCGATGACCACCACGTCGAGGTGCTCGGGCACGCGCCCGGCGGGCGCGGCCTCATCGAGGGCCTCGGAGGTCACGCGGGGACGCTACCCGGCCTGACCCGTCCGCACCCCGGCTACCGGCCCTCCCGTGGGCGCCGCTGACGGGCCCCGCTGGAGGTGTCAGATCCGGGTGCCGCCGCACCTCCCGGCGAGCGGCCGGACCCTGCTCCGACGACCCGAACGATCAGGTGGCGTCCTCGTCGGCGAGCGCGGTGTCGGTGTCGTCGATGCCCAGTGTGGCCGGCGACTCGTTGGCGGGGTTGCGGGCCTCGGGCGAGGACTTGAGGTGCTCGGCGCCCGGCTGCGGCCCGTCGCCGCGCTGCGTGGCCGGGGCCTCGTCGCGCGCCGGCTCGCCGGCCAGGCCGGAGCCGTACGTCGCGTCGCCCATGCGGCCGCTGGCCGGTACCGGCTCGTCCTGCGCGACGGCCGGTGCACCCCGGTCGCCCGGTGCCTGCCAGGCGCCGGAGGCCGCCTCCCCCACGCCGTCGCCGCTGGCACCGGCGTCGCGCGCCGCAGCGGCGCTCGCGGCGGGCGTAGCGATAGAGCTGCCCTCGTCCTGCGGGGCGCGCATCGCATCCGGCAGGCCCGACTCCGCCGCGCGCTCGACGGCCTCCTCGCGTGCCTCGCGCACCCGCTCGTCCGACCCCTCGCGCACGGCGTCCTCGACCCGTGCTCCCGCGTGATCCACGTCCACGCTGCTGTGCTCGCTCATGGCTGGCCCCTCCTCGACGTCGTCGCGACGGCCGCAGCCGCCAGGCCCGTGCCGTCGGCACGGGAGCGCCAGCGTTCCCCCGCTGAGGGTCGGCAAACGGCGGGTGCGGCCACGACGTCGCGGCGCCGACCGTGGCCGCGGGCACGGCCGATCGGGGCTCGCAGGTTTGACGTCCGGTTTTCGGGATAGGACGCGAGGACGCACCACGGCACACGCAAGCCGCATCGAGCCCGCCAGGCCGCGACCCGGCCCCGCACCACTTCGGGATCCTCATGAACATCACGCTCGTGGCCACCGACCGCGACGTCACCCGCGCGTGCACCCACCTCCTGCCCGCCGGCATCAGCACCCATGTCGTCTCCCTCGCCCGCGGTCTCGTCGACCGCGGCCACGAGGTCACCCTCCTCACCGGCCGCGACGACCGCGGCGGTGTCGACATCAGCTACCGCCACGAGGACGGCGGCGGCCTGCGGGTCGTGCGCCTCTCGCAGGAGTCGGTGCACGCGGTCACCGCCGGCGAGGGCCGCGTCGGCCGCGAGGTCGCCGACGCCGTCGAGGGTGCCGCGCCCGACCTGCTGCACAGCCACGGCCTCGGCGGGTCGGTCCTGGCCCGCGACGCCTCCGCCGCCTTCGGCATCCCGTGGGTGGCGCAGCTGCACGACGTCTCCGGCCGCATCCCCGCGCGGACTCCCGACGCGATGCGCCGCCGCCGCGTCGAGAAGGACGTCGCGCGCGACGCCGGCCGGCTGATCGCGCTGTGCCGCGAGGAGGCGTCCGACCTCGTCGCCGCCGGCGCGCGCCCCGACGGCGTCGACGTCGTCCACCGTCCCTACGACCCCGCCGTGTTCGACGTGCGCGGCCCGATGCTGCCGCGCTCCAAGCGCGCACGTGTCGTGGGCGTGGTCGACGACTTCACCCCGGCGTCCGGCATCACCGAGCTGGTGAAGGCCGTGAGCAGGGTTCCCGACGTCTCGCTGCTCGTGGTCGGCGGTCCGCAGAGCCCGACGCCTGCCAGCGACGCCTTCCTCGCGCAGACGCGCCTCACGGCCCGCCAGCTCGGCGTCGCCGACCGCATGCAGGTCACCGGGCGCCTGTCGCCGATGCGGATGGCCGAGCACCTGCGCTCCGCCGACGTCGTCGTGTCGGTCCCCTGGAAGTCCGGCTTCGCCGATCACGTGCTCGAGGCGATGGCGTGCGGCCGGCCGGTGATCGCGTCGTCGTCCGGCGGCGCGCTCGACGTCATCGAGCACGGCATCACGGGCATCTGCGTCCCGGCGCAGTCGCCCCAGCGGCTCACCGACGCCCTGCGCATGGTGCTCTGCGACCGCGAGCAGCGGGAGCAGATGGGCCAGCTCGCCCGCAAGCGCGTCGTCGAGGGCTTCTCCCTCGGCCACGTGGTGGAGGGGACGCTCGGGTCCTACGACCGCATGCTCGCCGCCTCGGGCCGCCGCGCCCGGGCCTCGTGAGCCGCGGAGTGCGCCCCTCGCGGATGGTGCTGCGTGCCGTCGAGCCGCGAGCTGTGCGCGGTGCACCGTCCGTGCGGCTCGTGGCTGTCGAGCCCGTCGGCGCACCGCACCTGGTGCTGCGGCGTCCCCTTCCCGACTCGGCCGCCCCTGACCTCGTGCTGCGCCGCGAGCGCGGCCGGCGCCCGCTCAGACCGTCCCGCCCGCGGTGACCCACCGCACCCCCGCGCAGCGCACCGCTCTGGAGGGGTGAGACGTCGGTGTACCGACGCGTCACCCATCCGAAGCGGGTCGTTTCCCCCTGAGCCGCGCGGGGAACCAGCACGTCCCCACCCTGGAGGAGACCGCAGTGTCCGCACCTGAGACCGACCCCGAGCTGAGCCTGTCCGACGTCGTCTCCGAGGGCGACATCGTCTTCCTCACCAGCGCGGTGCACGGGCGCACGCCTACCGGCGAGCTGCTCGACAAGCCGTCGCTGGAGGCCCGTCCGATCACCTGCATCGACGTCGTCGGCGACCGCGTCACGGCGTTGGTGAGCGCGTCGGCCGACTGGGTGCGCGACCTCTCGGCCGAGTCGCAGGTGGTCGCGACCTGCGATCACGGCGGGCGCTACGTCGCGCTGTCCGGCACGGCGACGACGTCCGACGACCGGGCCCGCATCGAGGGCTACTGGTCGCGCCTGGCCGACGCGTGGTTCGACGGGCCCGACGACCCCGATGTGCGCATCCTCGACGTCGAGGTCGACGGCGGCGAGTGGTGGCACACGCCCACCAGCGGCGTCGGCACCGCGCTGTCGCTGGTGGGCACGATCGTGCTGGGCCGCCCGGCCGCGACGGGTTCCCGGGGCACCGTGACCACCGCGTCCGACGCCTCCTGATCGGCCCCGCGATGTTCCAGCGGCGGGCAGGCTCGATGGTCCGTGCCGCGTGCGCTCCGCAGGGCCGCTGCTGCCCGGGCGGTCCGCGATGAGGCTGCGGCGCAGCGACCCGTCGGCGCCGGGGATCGCCCGACGGCGCAGCGGCAAGGGCTTCCGCTACCTCGACCAGAACGGCAACCCGGTCGACGCGGGCACCCGCGAGCGCATCGAGGCGCTGGTGCTGCCGCCGGCTTGGGAGGACGTGTGGATCTGCCCGTGGCCGCACGGGCACATCCAGGCGACCGGCGTCGATGCTGCCGGCCGGCGCCAGTACCGCTACCACGACGAGTGGCGCCGCCAGCGCGACGCCCGCAAGCACGACCACGTCCTCGAGCTCGCGTCGCGGCTTCCGTCAGCCCGTAGGCGGGCCGCGGCAGCCCTGCGCCGCCCCCTCCCCGACCGCGAGCGGGTGCTGGCGGGCTGCTTCCGGATGCTCGACGTCGGGTCGCTGCGCATCGGCAGCGAGACCTACGCCGACACCAACGAGACGTTCGGCCTGGCGACCCTGCGCCGCGACCATGTGCGCGTCGACGGCGGCCGGCTCGCCCTCGAGTTCCTCGGCAAGTCCGGCAAGCAGATCGTGACGTCGCTGTCGGACCGCCCGCTCTCCCGGCTCGTCGGAGAGCTGCTCGTGCGCGAGGACGACAACCCCGACCTGTTCGCCTGGCACGACGGCGAGGCCTGGCACGACGTCCGCAGCGCCGACGTCAACGCCTACCTGCGCACGCTGCTCGGCAGCGACGTGACGGCGAAGGACTTCCGCACCTGGAACGCCACGGTCCTCATGGCGCAGCGGCTCGCGCTCGCCGGGTGGGACGAGCGGGTCACCCGCCGCCGCCGGATCGTGGCCGGCTGCTATCGCGACGTGTCGGAGTACCTCGGCAACACGCCGGCGGTCGCCAAGTCGTCCTATGTCGACCCCCGGATCGTCGACCTCTACGACGACGGCGTGGTGCTCCCGACCGAGGTGCTGCCCGCCCGCGACACCCACCTGCCGATCCACGCCAAGGTCGAACGGGCCGTCGGCCGACTCCTCCTCCCCGACCTCCCCGCCCGCCGCCGCGCCGCCTGACGGAGCAAGGGGTAGAGGGCCCCGGCGCGTCAGACGCCGCAGGCGTCCTTGAGCATCTCCCACATGAGCGGCTTCACGTCGTCGGGCGGCTGCAGCGTGAGGTCCACCCGGCCCTGGCCGTCGCCGAGGTCGAGGCCGACGTCGAAGACGTAGGTCTTCTTGCTCTCGCCCAGGGAGTGCCCGTCGCACCGGCCGGTCGACCCGACGTCGATGGTCAGCGATCCGCTCGCGGTACCGGGCTCGAGCACCAGCAGCGGCGTCGCGGGCTGCACGGCGTCGAGCGTCAGCAGCACGCTGCCGTCGAGGTCGACGACGCTGATCGGCCCGTCGCCCTCGCCCCGCGACACCTGCAGCGACCCACGCAGCACCGGCTCGCCGTCGACGGTCTCGCGTGTCCACTCGCCGCCGAACGACAGGTCGACGGCGGCCTCCACGGCCTGGCGCTGGCAGTCGAGCTCCCACAGCTTCGACAGCAGCAGGTCTTCGGCCTTCAACGGGACGACGACCTCCTGGTCGGGCGTCGTGACGACGGCGTTCACCGGATCCGTCGGGCGCTCGGCGGTGTCGCACACGGCCTCGCCGTACGGAGCCTTGAGCCCGACGGTCACACCGGGCGGGATGTCGTACGCCGGCGTGGCGTCCTCGGTGCCGTCGAGCCCGGGCCATTCGACGTGCAGCGCATCGACCCGCACGGTCGTCGTCCCCATGTTCGTGAGCTCGACGACGAGCTTGTGGGTCACCTCGTCCTCGCGGTACTGCTGCAGGCGCCCGGTGAGCGAGACCGCCTGCGGCACACCGGTGTACGTCGGAGCCTCCTCCGGCTCGGGCGAGGATCCGCAGCCGGTGGCGAGGCCGAGCAGCACCGCACCCGCGGCCAGGACGGCCGCGCGGCGGCGGAGCCCGCGCTGCAGCACGCGCAGACAGTAGCCCCGGCCGAGCATCCGCTGTGCTGGGATGTCCGGCGTGCCCGCCGTCCTCGCCCTGATCTCGAGCGTGCTCTGGGGTGTGGCGGACTTCGTCGGCGGCTTCGCATCGCGACGGGCCACGGCGCTCCAGGTGCTCGCGATCAGCATGCCCGTGGGCTGGCTGCTGCTGGTGCCGATCGCGGCGATCGTCGGCGGCGACGTCGCGGCGTCGGCGCCGGCGGGCGTCCTCGCGGGCATGTTCGGGGCGATCGGCATCCTCGCGCTCTACGCGGCGCTCACCATCGGGCCGATGGGTGTCCTGTCGCCGGTGTCCGCCGTCCTCGGCGCGGCTGTCCCCGTGATCGCCGGCCTGGTCCTGGGCGAGCGCCCTGGCGCGGCGGCGTACGTGGGCATGGCGTTGGCGGCAGCGGCGATCGTGACGGTGGGGCTCGAGCCGCGCGCGCCGACCGACGACGCCGTCCATCAGCGCGTGACGCCGAGGGCGCTCGGCATCGCCCTGATCGCGGGCTTCTGCATCGGCATGTTCTTCGTCGCGATCTCGCTCGCACCTGAGTCGGGTGGCCTGTGGCCGGTGGCGTGGGCGCGCGGTACGTCGTCGGCCATCACGCTGCTCATCGCCCTGGTCGTATGGCTGCGCCGCCGCGGGTCGATGTTCGCGCGCGGGCGCTCGGTGGTGCTGCTGTGCGTGCTCGCCGGCGCCCTCGACGTCTCCGCGAACGCGATCTACCTGCTCGCGCTCAACACGCCGGGCGCGCTGCTGTCGGTGGTGTCGGTCCTCGGCTCGCTGTACCCCGCTGCCACGGTGCTGCTCGCGCGGTTCGTGCTCGCCGAGCGGCTGCGCCCGCTGCAGAAGGTCGGCATGGGCCTGGCCCTGGCGGCGTCGGCCCTGCTCGCCCTCGGCGGCTGACCGGGCGGACGGCAGGACGTCTGCGCGATCCGGCGGTATCCCGGCGGTGCGAGCGCGCCCCCGGCCGACATGATCGTCGCCATGCTCACCGACCCCGACGTCCTCGCGCTGATCGCCCGCTACCGCGCCGGCGTCGGCCTCGCCGACGCCGCGCTCGCCGGTGCCGACGAGGCCGCGCTCGACCGGCGTCCGGCCCGCGACGGCGCCTGGTGCGCCCGCCAGGTGGTGCACCACCTCGCCGACAGCGAGACCAACTCCTACGTGCGCATCCGCCGCTTGCTGGCCGAGCCGCTGCCGACGACGATCCAGGGCTACGACGAGGCGCGGTGGGCCGGGGTGCTGCCCTACGACGGGCCGATCGACGTCCCGCTCGCGGTGTTCCGCGCGGTCCGCGCCTCGTCGTCGCGCCTGCTCGACTCGCTCGTCGACGCCGACCTCGAGCGCACGGGGACGCACTCGGAGAGCGGAACGTACTCGCTGCGCGAGTGGCTCGAGATCTACGCCGACCACGCCGAGGCGCACGCCGCGCAGATCCGCGAGGCGCTGGCGTCCTGAGGGCGCACCCCCGGCGGCGCGCCGACGCCGGAGCAGGCAGAATCACGGCGTGACCGCAGCGACCTCCTCCGCTCTCATCGCGTCGCAGTTCCCTGCCGCGACGATGACGACGGCGGTGATCGTGCTCGCGCTCGTGCTGGCCGTCGCGCTCGGCGTGATGGCCTTCCTCGACAAGAGCGTGCCGATGTGGGGCCTGGCGGGTATCGCGATCCTCGAGCTGGCGCTGCTCGTGCTGGCCGGCATCTCCGTCGTGGCCTGGGTCGGCGGCAACCCGCCCGCCGAGCCGGTCGTCTTCTTCTTCTACCTGCTCAGCTGCATCGCGATCCCGCCGGCCATGGCGTGGTGGGGCCGCGGCGAGCCCGGGCGATGGGGCAGCGGCGTCGTCGCGGCCGCCTGCCTCGTGCTGGTCGTGCTGGTGCTGCGGGTGTCGCAGGTCTGGTCCGGAGGGGTGCCGCCGACGTGAGCGAGAACCTGCCCGACGCCGCCGAGGAGCGGCCCGCCACGCGTCGCGGGCTCGGCCGCCTGCTCATCGCGATCTACGCCGTCCTCGCGGTCGGCGCGACCGTGCGCTCGCTGTGGGAGCTGCTCACCAAGTTCGACGTCGCGCCCGTCTCGTACCTGCTGTCGGCGGTGGCAGCCGTCGTCTACTGCGTCATCACGTACTGCCTGCTCAAGGGGACCGAGAAGGCGCGCGCCGTGGCGCAGGGCCTCATGTGGTTCGAGCTCGTCGGCGTCGTCGTCGTCGGCACGCTGAGCGTCGTCGCGAAGGACCTGTTCATCAACCCGGAGACGGGCAAGGCGGTCTCGAGCGTCTGGTACCTCTACGGCCGCGACTACATCTGGCTGCCGCTGATCCTGCCGATCGCCGGCCTCTGGTTCATCCGCCGCCAGGCGCACTGACGAACGCGCCCTCGTCGGGCCGCGGTGTCAGGCGAGGTCGCGCAGCGTCTGGTGCGTGACGGCGCTCGACATGCGCAGGCGCAGCGGGTCGATGCGCATGATGCCCGGGCTGCCGCCGACGAGGCCGGGCAGCTCGCCGAGCAGCCGCGTGAACAGCGGCGCCGTGCGGTGGGCCTCGAGGGCGTCCTGGTCGCGGAACCACTCGTAGAGCCACACCACGTGCTCGTCGTCCGGGTCGACGCAGACGAGGAACGCCTCGGTGCCCGGCTCCTCGTCGAGGTCGTCGACGTAGCGGTTGAGCACGTCGAGCGCGGCGGGCCGCATGCCGGGCTGCACGGGGATGCGCACGAGCATGCCGATGCGGCCCAGCAGGACGGCGTCGATCGGCTCGGTCGGCTCGCTCACGCGCCTAGTGTGCGGCACGCCCCCGCCGTACGTCGTCGGGGGTGGCCGGGTCGCGGGACGGCGACGTCGCCGCCTTCCGCCGTCCGGCCCCGAGTCCGCCCGCGGACGCCGGTGCCGTGGCAGGCTCGTCGTCGTGCCCGAGCTGCCCGAGGTGGAGTCGCTGGCGGCGTACCTGCGCCGCGAGGCGGTGGGGCTGCGCGTCGCGCGCGTCGAGCTCGCCGCGATCAGCGCGCTGAAGACGTTCGACCCGCCCGCGACGGCGCTGGTCGGCAGCCGTGTGGTCGACGCGCAGCGGCGTGGCAAGTTCCTCGACGTCGTGCTGGCCGATGAGGACGGCGAGGTGCTGCACCTCGTGACGCATCTGGCGCGGGCCGGCTGGCTGCAGTGGCGCAAGGAGCTGTCGACGACTCCGCTGCGCCCCGGCAAGGGGCCGATCGCGTTCCGCGTCGGGTTCGTCGACGACGACGGCGTCGCGGCCGGCGGGTTCGACCTCACCGAGGCGGGCACCCAGAAGCGGCTCGCGGTCTACGTCGCGCGCGACCCCGACGGCATCGAGGGCGTGGCCCGCCTCGGCCCCGAGCCGCTCGCCGACGACTTCACCGTCGACGCGCTCGCGCGCATCCTCGAGGAGGCGGGCGGCAAGCAGCTCAAGGGCGTGCTGCGCGACCAGTCGACCATCGCCGGCATCGGCAACGCGTACAGCGACGACATCCTGCACGCCGCGAAGCTGTCGCCCTTCAAGCCCGCGAAGTCGTTGTCCGGCAGCGAGATCGCGACGCTGCACCAGTGCATCCACGATGTCCTCACCGACGCCGTCACGCGGTCGGAGGGCCTCGGCGCCGCCGACCTCAAGGCCGAGAAGAAGCTCGGCATGCGCGTGCACGGCCGCACCGGCGAGCCGTGCCCCGTCTGCGGCGACACCGTCCGCGAGGTCTCCTTCGCCGACAGCTCCCTGCAGTACTGCCCCACCTGCCAGACCGACGGCAAGCCCCTCGCTGACCGCCGCCTCTCCAAGCTCCTGAAGTGATCCCGGCCAGCGGGAGGGGCTGCGTGCTGCTCGGGCGCGGCGGCGGGAGGATGGGGCTGTGACTGTGGCGGACGGCCGGATCCCGGACGACGTGCGGGCGGCGCTCGCGGACGTCGTCGGCGACGCCCACGTGCTGACCGACCCCGACGTCGTCGCACCGTACGGCGAGGACTGGAGCCGCCGCTTCAGCGGGCCGGTGCTCGCGGTCGTGCGCCCGGCCACCACCGACGAGGTGGCCGACGTCGTGCGCATCTGCGTCGCCGCCGGTCTGCCCGTGCTCCCCCAGGGCGGCCGCACCGGTCTCGTCGGCGGATCGGTCCCGGGCCCGCACGACCCGCCGATGGTGGTGCTCTCGACCGTCCGGCTCCAGCGCCTCGACGACGTCGACACCACCAGCGGGCAGGTCACCGCCGGCGCGGGGGTGACCCTGAAGGACCTGCACGACCATGCGCGCCGCGCGGGATGGACGTACGGCGTCGACCTCGCCGCCCGCGACTCGTGCACCGTCGGCGGCACGATCGGCACCAACGCCGGCGGCATCCGCGTCTGCTGCTACGGCATGACGAGGCGCCAGGTCGTGGGCATCGAGGCGGTGCTGCCGGACGGCAGCGTGGTGCGCCACCTGCAGGGCTTCGTCAAGGACAACACCGGCTACGACATCGCCGGCCTCATGGTCGGCAGCGAGGGCACGCTCGGCGTCGTCACGGCCGCGCGGCTGCAGCTGCACCGGCCGCCGCGGGCCAGCGCCGTGGCGCTCATCGGAGTGCGCGACGCCGGCCATGCGCTCGACGTCGTCGACGACGCCGTCCCCGCGGGCAGCCGCCTCCTCGCGGCCGAGCTCGTGGAGGAGCGCCTGCTGCGGCTCATCTGCGAGCACACGTCGCTCCCCTGGCCGCTCGCCGCGGATGCCCCGCAGGTGCTCGTGCTCGAGACCGAGTCGGCGGCACCGGGCGAGGTGGCGATGGAGCTCGACGACACCCTCGACGTCGTCGTCGCAGTCGACGCCGCCGACAAGGCGCGCTTCTGGACCTACCGCGAGGCAGCGGGCGAAGCGGTGACCGCCCGCTACGTCGCCCACCGCTTCGACGTCACGGTGCCGCCGCGGTCGTGGGACGCCTTCGTCGCCGAGGCGGTGCAGCGGCTGGGGGACGTGCCCGACGTCGAGACCACGTTCGCCTTCGGGCATCTCTACGACGGCAACCTGCACTTCGAGGTGATCGGGCCTGCTGCCGACGACGAGCGCGCCGACGCCGTGGTGCTGCAGACCGTCGCGGACTTCGGCGGCTCGATCTCCGCCGAGCACGGCGTCGGACGGGCGAAGGCGCCGTACCTGCATCTCTCGCGCACGCCGGCGGAGCTGGCCATGATGCGCGCTCTCAAGTCCGCCCTGGATCCGCACGGCCTGTTCAACCCCGGCGCCGTGCTACCCCCGCCATGACCGCTCTGCCCGACCCGCAGCCGCCCGAGCCCCTGGCCGCGCGGGACGCCGTGACCGGCCCGACGTCCACCGTTCGCCGGGCAGCAGCCGTGTCGTCACGACGTCGGGGCCCGGCGCTGCCACGATGAGCGCCGTGCACCACCCGCCCGTGCGGCCCGCCGTCGTCGCGCACCGCGGCTCGAGCGCCGACGCCCCCGAGCACACCCTCGAGGCCTACCAGCAGGCGCTCGAGGACGGCGCCGACGCGCTCGAGTGCGACGTGCGCCTGACCGCCGACGGCCACCTCGTCTGCGTCCACGACCGCACGCTCGACCGCACCGGCAGCACGCACGGCGTCGTGTCGACGATGACCCTGCAGCAGCTCGGCGACGTCGACTTCGGCGCCTGGCGCAGCGACCTGCGCGGCGGCCAGCCGATGCTCGAGGACGAGCCGCTCGTGGTCGACGAGCGGCGCCACCGGATCCTCACCCTCGAGCGGCTGCTCGAGCTCGTCGTCGACTCCGAGCGCGAGATCGGCCTGGCCATCGAGACCAAGCACCCCACGCGCTATGCCGGACTGGTGGAGGAGCGCGTCGTCCAGGTGCTCAAGCGCTTCGGGCTCGCGCGCCCGCGCAGCGAGCACGACCAGCGCATCCGGGTGATGAGCTTCTCGCAGCTGTCCGCACGACGGATCCGCACCATGGCGCCCGGGCTGCCGACCGTGTTCCTGATGGAGCGCGTGCCGCTGCGCTTCCGCAACGGATCGCTCCCGTTCGGCGCGCGCATCGCCGGCCCGTCGATCGACATCGTCCGCGAGCACCCGCGGTTCGTCGAGCGCGCGCACACGCAGGGCAACGAGGTGCATGTCTGGACCGTCGACGAGCCGGCCGACGTCGACCTGTGCCTGCGGCTCGGCGTCGACGCGATCATCACCAACCGGCCGCGGATGGTGGCGTCGCGCATCGACGACGCCCTGCGGGCCTAGCGCGCTTCGGCGTCGGGGCGCTGGCGGACCTCGCGTAGGCTCCCGGCCGTGGCCAAGAAGAAGACGCGCACCGCTGCCCCTGCGACCGCCTCCGCCGACGTCCCGGTCGTCGGGATGCGCGAGCCCTGCCCCTGCGGCAGCGGCCGCCGCTACAAGGCCTGCCACGGGCGCGAGGCCGCCGAGGCCTCGACCGCGCTGGTCCGGCGTCCGTTCCAGGGCCTGGCCGGCGAGTGCGACTGGGTCGCCCTGCGCGAGATCGTCCCGAGCGCCACCGCCGCGCTGTCGGTGCGGCCCGAGCACGCCGAGAAGCTCGGCGGCCGCGACCTCACCCTCGCCACCGTCCTCCCGCTGGCCTGGCCCGCGCTCGTGCGCACCGACGGCCACGTGTTCGTCGGGCTGCAGACCAACACCGGCAGCGGCGACGCGAGCCGCGACGTCGCGGACGCGCTGCTGCGCGCCCTCGACAGCGACCACGGCCTGCCCGTCCCGCCGACGATGCCGAGCGCCGGCCCGCGCCTGCAGGACGTCCTCGTCGAGGGCGCCGCGCTCGACATCGCCGTGCACTCCGGCTTCGACTTCTGGATCGAGGGCAGCGGCGCGGAGCCGACCGCCGATGTGCGTGCGTCGCTCGAGCGGGCCAACGCGTCGGTCGTGCCGACGGCACGGCTGGCCGGCGTCGAGGCGGCCTACTGGGCCCGCATCGGTACCAAGGAGCACCTGCGCTGGGTGCTCCCCCACGACGAGGAGCCGCTGCTCGACGCCCTCGCGCGGCTCAAGGCCGCGGGGTCGGACGGGCTCGGCGACGGCACCCGGCTGATCGGCACGTTCCGCGCCCACGGCCTGCTCGTGCCGGTGTGGGACCTCGTGCCCGGCACCGAGGCCGACGAGCTCGAGGGGCCGGCTGCGGCCTTCGCCGTCCGCCTCGACGAGGCGCTCGCGGAGACCGCCGACCTCACCTCGGAGGAGCGCCATGCGCGGGCCGGTCTGGCCAACCGCCAGGTCACGCTGCGTTAGTTGAATCTGACCGGCCGTCCACCCCGCCGGGTGAGCCGAGCGTGAGGTGTCCCCGGCCCGTGGGACGGGACTGCCGGCGGGCCGTTCCGCACGCCACGCTCCGCAATCTCTGGAAAACGTAAAGGATCACCCCCGGATGGCGGGGGATCGGTTGCCGGAGGACGTTCCGGGCCGTACGGTCTGAAGCGATCGGACGTCACTGCATCCCCCGTCGGTGACGTCCGATCGCTTTTCCCGGCAGGGTCCGCGACGCGGCCCTGCCGTCGTCGTTCCGGGGCCTGCAGGCCCGGGGCGACGCAGCGTCACGTCGGCCGCGTGGGCTGCGCGCGGCGGTCAGCCGTTGACCAGCTCGACGAGCGTGACGGCGGCGAGGACCGCCAGCAGCGCCCCGGAGATCAGGCGCACGCGCCACAGCGGGATGCGCTTCTGCAGCCACGAGCCGGCGAGAGCGCCGATGCCCGCCACGGTGGCCAGCGCCAGCCAGCTGCCGAGGAAGACCGACAGCGGCTGGCCGGTGCGGGCGGCCTGGCCGGCCGTGACCAGCTGCGTGAGGTCGCCCCACTCCGCGGTGAAGATCACCGCGAACGTCGTCCCGAAGGCGGCCAGCCGAGTGCGCTTGCCGGAGGCGCGCGCCGCGATCTCCTCGGCCTCCTCCTGCTCCTCGGCCATCTCCTCCTCGCGGGCCTTGAGGCCGCCGCGCACGAGGATGACGGCGCCCACGGCGAACAGCGACGCCGTGACTCCAAGGACGAGCTTCTCCGGCAGCAGCGAGAGCAGCTGGCCGGCAGCGACGGCGATCACCATCTGGATGCCGAAGGCGGCGACGGCGCCGAGCCACACCATCAGGCGCGGGAAGCGGGTGGCGAGCACGAGCGTGGCGATGAACGACTTGTCCGGCAGCTCGGCCGGGAAGATCACCGCGAAGGTCGCGACCACCAGCCCGATGTCGACGACCCAGTTCACGCCGTCATTGTCCCCGCACCGGCCGGCCGCTGCCGCCACCGGGGAGTCGGTTCACCTGCCGCAGCGGCTCCATCGCCTGCAGCGGCGGCGTCCGCGGGCCGCTCCAAACCACAGGGACGGCGTCGATGCGCCGCGCGAGCTCGTACGCGGCCCCCTCGTAGTTGATGCGCCAGCCGCGGAAGTGCGGCCACGCCTCCTCGACATCGCGGGTGAGCGTGTAGCCGAGCGATTGCAGCCGCAGGACGGCCTCCGCGAACTCCTCGTACGGAAGGGCGATCGGGTCGTCCGGGCTGGGGTCGTCGTCCACGGCGATGCCCTCTGCCCGCGCGATGTCGCGGATGGTGGTGATGCCCTGCCGCAGCACCACGCGGGCCGGGCCCTGCGGCGCCTGCGGGTTGGTAGCCAGCTGGATCGCCGCCGAGTCGAGCACCGCGAGGAGGGCGACGAGCCAGTTCCGCTGCGGCTGCGCGGATCTCACGTGGATGAGGACGGGGTAGTTCACGTGGCTCTCGGAGAGATCCGCCGCCCAGCGCTCCCAGTCGCGCCACAGCGGCTGCAGCTCGTCGAGGTTGTCGACCATCGCGTGGCGGCCGATGATCTCCGGCCCCCAGCTCGGCTCGCCGCCCCGCCCCGCGAGCAGGGCGACGTCGACCTCGCGGCGGTTGTACGCGCCGTAGAGGCTGGGCAGGTATCCCACGAGGAGGCCCACGACGATCGGCCCGGTGGCTGCGGCGATGAAGTCGACGATGGTGAGCTGGCCGCGGTCGGTGGAGGCGAAGCCGAGCGTGAACAGGCTCGATCCTGCCTCGCGGAACGACGCGGCCCAGTCCAGCGGCGAGAACGAGAACAGCAGGCAGGCGAAGCCGACGAACAGCAGGCCGAGCCAGACCGCGAGGGTGAGGATCAACGAGAGCGGCGCGGCGTAGGCGAGGACGGCGTCGCGCGCCTCGTAGCTGCCGGTGCGGCGCGCGACCGCGCGGAAGGCGGCCATAGTCGCGCGGAGGACGCCGTACGACAGCTTGCTGCGCACACCGCGCGGCACCACCAGGGTGCGCAGGATCGACGAGCCGACGGCCAGCACGAGCGTGAGCCCGACCAGGAACCACAGGATCGAGATCGGCAGGGATGTGGTCACGCGGGGCCTCCGTCCGACGCAGCCTGGCCGTGCGCCGACACTAGCCGCGGCTCAGGGCCCCTCCCCCCGTCCGCCGCGCCCACTGGCCGCCGGGACGGGACCCCGACGTCGCCGAGTCGGCCGCACGGCTGCGTCGGGCCGCACCCGCGCTCGGTCCGCGATGTCCGTGCTGGTGCGGTTGCTGCTGAAGCCGGGCACGAGGTCGCGCGTGCGAGTGCTCAGCGCCGGAGCGCTGCGAGGGGTCCGGCGTCCTCGGTCTCCGGCGTCCTCGGTCTCCGCTGTCCTCGGTCTCCGGCGTCCCCGTGCCGACCTCGGGCCCGAGGGGGAGCAGGCCGTGCCGTCCCGCCAGCGCACCAGTGGCTCCGGACGGCCGCTGCCCGTGGTCGGGGGTGCGGCGTCGCGCGACTACCCTGCTGCTGTGTCCCTCGACCCCGCCGCCCGCGATGTGCTCGTCGTCGTCTCGCTCGCCGTGGGGGTGCTCGGCCTCCTGATCGGCCTCATCGCGCTGGTGTCGGTACGCCGGATGCGCCGCGACGTCACCCTGCTCGCGGCCGACGGCGACGCCGACTCGTTCCTCGCCGCCGTCGCGCGCAAGACCGAGGAGGTGCAGGGCCTGCGCCGCGAGGTCGACGACCTGTCCGCACTGCTCGCCCGTACCCGCACCGAGCTCGCGGACGCGCTGCGCCACGTCAGCGTCGTCCGCTACGACGCCTTCGGCGACATGGGCGGCCGGCTGTCCTTCAGCGCCGCGCTGCTCGACGACGGCGGCGACGGCCTGGTGCTGACCTCGATCCACGGCCGCGCCGAGACGCGCTCCTACATCAAGGGCATCAAGTCCGGCGCGAGCGAGGCCTCCCTGTCACCCGAAGAGCTCCAGGCCATCCAGTTCGCCCTCCGCGGCACCTCCTGACCCAGTCCGCAGCACTCCCACTTCGCGGGACACATGTCACGGTGAAGGTGCCCCCGCTTGCGATAGAAGCAAGAAAGGCGCCCCAGGCTCTCCACAGGCGGTGCTGGCGGTCGGCCCTCATCCACAGCTCGACGACAGTCGCGGCATCGCAGAGCCGCCAGGTGTGATCGCTACCAGTCCTCGCCGTTGCGCTCCTCGCAGGCGATCGCTGCACTGAGGTCGACGTCGGCACTGGGCCCGTGGCGCAGGACGAGCACTCCGCCGTCGTCGCCCTGGCTGCGGTCCCAGGCGCCCGCGCGGACGACGTACGTCGGGCCGAGCCAGACCGACCAGCCGAGCCGCTCGTAGAAGTGGGCGCTGGCCGTCGAGAGGCCGCCGAGGTCGTACTCGGCGCGTACGACGTCGCCGAGCGCGGTCATCACCTGTGTGCCGAGCCCCTGGCCGGCGAACGAGGGGTCGGAGCAGACCGCCTCGACGAAGCCGGCGCGCCAAGCGAGGGAATCGCCCGGCACCCCGATGTGCAGAGTCCGGGGCACGACCGAGGCATGCGCGACGAAGCGGCCGTCGTGGACGAGGACCGCATGCACTCCCCCGAGCGCGTGCTCCCAGTCGGTGTCCTCGAAGCCCGGATCGTCGGCGGTCGCGAACGAGGCGTCGACGAGCGCGCGGATCTCCACGAGCTCGGCGGCGGAGAACTCCTCCGTACGGCGGGTCTGCAGCTGCATGCGGCGACCCTGCCACGACTGATGCCCGACGTGCCTCTACCGCGCGGCGCCGACCCGACCGGCCCTACGCGGCACGCACCTGTGGAGCCACGCGGCGGCTGTGGACAGCCTGGGGCGCATTGCTTGCTTCTATCGCAAGCGGGGGCACCTTCACCCGTAACAGGGCGGTCAGTGGAAGTGGCGGAGGCGGAGGGAGTTGAGGACGACGGAGACGCTGCTGGCGGCCATGGCGATGCCGGCGACGACGGGGGTGAGCAGGCCGGCGGCGGCCAGGGGGATCGCGGCGATGTTGTAGCCGAAGGCCCAGGCGAGGTTCTGCTTGATCGTGCGCAGCGTCGCGCGGGAGAGCCGGACCGAGTCCGACGCCGTGCGCAGGTCGTCGCGAAGCAGCGTGATGTCGGCGGCCTCGATCGCGACGTCCGTGCCCCCGCCCATGGCGATGCCGAGGTCGGACGCCGCCAGCGCGGCCGCGTCGTTGATGCCGTCGCCGATCACCGCGACGACGCGGCCCTCGGACTGCAGCCGGGCGACGACGGCGACCTTGTCCTCCGGCCGCGCATCGGCGACCACCTCGCGGATGCCCACCTCCGACGCCACGGCATGGGCCACATCCGCGGCGTCGCCGGTGACCATGACAGGCTCGATCCCCAAGCGGCGCAACGACTCCACGGCCTCGGCCGTCGTCGGACGCACCTCGTCGGCGATGCCCACCAGGGCACGGAGGACGCCGTCGACCTGCACCGCGACGACGGTCACAGCATCGCGCCGCCACCCGCCGACGTCGGTGCTCCAGTGGTGCGACGGCTCGACGCCGGCCCACTCGGGGCGCCCGACCCGGACGTCGTGGCCGGCCACGCGGCCGACGACGCCGGAGCCGCGGACCGCCTCGTGCGACTCGAGCTCGGGCAGCCGGCCGTGCGCGGCCGCGTACTCGGCGAGCGCCCGTGCCACCGGATGGTGGGAGCCCGACTCGAGTGCGCCAGCCAGCAGGATCGCGTCGTCGTCGCCGAGGCGCCGAACGACGGTCATCACGCCGGTCGTGAGGGTGCCGGTCTTGTCGAGGACGACGGTGTCGACGCGGCGCGTCGACTCGAGCACCTCGGGGCCCCGGACCAGGATCCCGAGCGCGGCGCCGCGGCCGGTGCCGACGAGCAGCGCGGTCGGCGTCGCGAGGCCGAGCGCGCACGGGCAGGCGATGACGAGGACGGCGACCGCGGCGGAGAACCCCTGCTGCCAGCCGGTCGTGAGGCCCCACCCGAGCAGGGTGAGCAGCGCGATCACGAGCACGACCGGCACGAACACCGCCGACACCCGGTCGGCGAGCCGCTGCACCGGTGCCTTGCCGCTCTGCGCGGCGGTCACCAGCGCGGTGATGCGGGCCAGGGCGGTGTCGGCGCCGACGCGCGTGGCCTCGACGACGAGCAGGCCGTCCTGCACGACCGTGCCGCCCGACACCTCGTCGCCCGGCCCGACCTCGAGCGGCACCGACTCGCCCGTGAGCATCGACGCGTCGACTGCCGACTCCCCCTCGACGACGACGCCGTCGGTCGCGATCCGCTCTCCCGGCCGGACGACGACGAGGTCGCCGACCCGGACGTGGGCCGCAGGCACCTCCTCGTCGCTCCCCTTGCGGCGCACCCACGCAGTCGTCGGGGCGAGGTCGAGCAGGGAGCGCAGCGCCTCCCCGGAGCGCCGCTTGGCGCGGTGCTCGAGCCACCGGCCGAGCAGCAGGAACGTGGTGACGACGGCGGCCGACTCGAAGTAGATGTCGGGATGCACGCCGGCCGTGTCGGCCTTCGGCAGCCACGACATCTGCATGGTCATGCCGAGCTCGCCGGCGGGGGTGAACAGGATCGCGATGGTCGACCAGGAGTACGCGGCCAGCGTCCCGATCGACACGAGCGTGTCCATGGTGGTGGTGCCGTGCCGGGCGTTGACCCACGCGGCCCGGTGGAACGGGGTGCCTCCCCACAGCACGACGACCGTGGTGAGGAAGAACGACATCCACTGCCAGCCGACGAACTGCAGCGGCATCACCATCGCCGTGAGCAGAACCGGAACCGTGAGGACGGCGCTGACCTTCCAGCGCCGTCCGTAGTCGGCGATGAGGTCGTCCTCCCCACCGGCGTCGGGCTCCGCGACGCCGTAGCCGGTCTGCTCGACCACCCCGACGAGATCCTCGTAGCTGACCGACTCCGGCACGACCACGTGCGCGGTCTCGGTGGCGTAGTTGACCGACGCCGAGACCCCGGGCACGCGGTTGAGCTTCTTCTCGATCCGCGCAGCGCACGAGGCGCACGTCATGCCGGTGAGCCTGAGGTCGAGCACCGAGGTGGCGTCCCCCGTGCCGAGGCTGGTGCCCGGGCGTGCGTCGGGGGTCGTCATGTGCGGAACTCCTTGCGGCTGAGGGTTTGTCGGGTGAGGAGGATCGATCAGGCGGTGACGAGCGTGTAGCCAGCCTCGTCGACGGCGGCCGTCATGGCCTCGACCGACGGGTCGGCGTCGGCCGTCACGGTGACGGCGCCGGACTCGAGGTCGACGACGACGCCGGTGACGCCGGCGATCTCGGAGACCTCCTCGGTGACGGCCTTGACGCAGTGCTGGCAGGTCATGCCGGAGACGGTCCAGACAGTGGTGCTCACAGTGCTCTCCTCGTGCGGTGGTTATGGCGGGTGGTCGGTGCTGCCCTCAGGAGCGGACGAGACGCGCGATGGCGGCGCTGGCCTCGGCGATCTTGGCGTCGGCCTCGGCCCCGCCCTGGACGGCGGCGTCGCGCACGCAGTGGTCGAGGTGGTCCTCGAGCAGGAGCAGGGCGACGTTCTCGAGCGCCCGGGTGGCTGCGGACACCTGCGTGAGGACGTCGATGCAGTAGGTGTCCTCGTCGACCATCCGGTGCAGGCCGCGCACCTGGCCCTCGATGCGCTTGAGCCGCGCGAGGATCGCGTCCTTGTCGCCGGCGTACCCGTGCTGGTGCTCCATGGTCATACCTCCTGGGGGTATGGAACGAGGGTACCCCCAGGAGGTATTCCGATGAAGGCCGGCGAACGTGCCGTACGTCACGGACGACGAAGGCCCGGACGTCCGAGGACGTCCGGGCCTTCGTGCCGCTGGTGGGCGGGGGTCAGAGCTTGATGCGGGCAGCGCCGGAGTAGCGCTTGCCGTACCAGCCGCTGAAGACCTTGTCGATCTTCACGCCGCTGCGCGGGTTGGTCGCGTTCACCATCTTGCCGTTGCCGATGTAGAGGCCGACGTGGTGCGCGCCGTGCTTGAAGAAGAACACGAGGTCGCCGGGCTTGAGCGCCCAGCGCTTCACCTTGACGAACTTGCCGCTGGCGAACTGCGCACGCGAGTAGTGGGGGATCGACTTGCCGTAGGCCTTGCCGACCACGTACTTGGTCAGGCCCGAGCAGTCGAAGCGGTTGGGGCCGGCGGCACCGGCGACGTAGCGGTCGCCCACCTGGGCCTTGGCGACCTTGACCGCCTTGAGGCGCATGGCCTGCACGCGGGCACGGAACTTCTGGCCCGGGGTGAGGACGGTCGGGGTGGCGGAGGACGCCGAGAACGTCGAGACAGCAGCAGCCGTGGCAGTGCTCGTCGCGAGCGCGGTGCTGGTGGTCGCGGTCGAGACGACGACAGCGGACGGGGTGGAGACCGTGGTGGGTGCGGGGGCCGCGGAGGCCGACGTCGCACCGAGGAGGCCGGCCGTCAGGGCGACGGAGACGACCGCCGAGGCCGGGATGAGCCGGCGACGGGCATGCAGGGACAGCACGAAGCGAATCCGATCCTCTTCACGCCTACCGGGTTAGCTGACGGGCTCGGGCCAAGAGGTGCCCTACGCCTGCGCCGTCGGTGACGGCCTCGGCGATTCGCCCCAGAAACACGTGGGTCCCCGGCTCGCCGTCGGGCCCCGGTCGTGCGTGCACCGGTCGGTGCAGGGGGGCGGGCCCTCGAGCGATTGAGCGCGCCGTCCGCGCCCGGGGTTCCGGGCTGCTTCAGACGGCTCCATGACGGTAAGGAACGGTCCGGAACGGCTCCAAACCCGCTGTCCGGTCACGGGACGGTAACGATGGTGTCCGATTCGCCCGTTTCAGCAGGTCAGACGGCGACTGAGAGATCCGTTTCAGCAACAGTCTGTGACGAGGGTCTCATCGGCGACGGGCGCCGAGCCCGTCGAGGGCCGCCTCGACCACCTGGGCCACCCCGTCGTCGGCCGGCCCGGGCACCAGGGCGTCGGCAGCAGCCAGCGCCGCCGGGTGGGCGGTCTCGACCGCCAGGCCGACGCCGGCCCACTGCAGCATCGGGACGTCGTTGGGCATGTCGCCGACGGCCGCGACGGCCGCGACCGGGATGCCCAGCCGCGCTGCCTGCCGCTCGAGCGCGGCGCCCTTGCTCACCTCGGCCGCACCGATCTCGATGAGGACGTCGCTGCTCACCGAGTGAGTCGGGTTCACCAGGTGGCGCACGTGGGCGAGCGTGAGGTCGAGCAGGGTGTCGGCGTCGTGGTGGGCGGCGGGCCCGTCGAGCTCGACGCGCGCCAGCACCTTGACGACGTCGACGCCGTCGGCGAGGTCGAGGACGTCGTCGGCCACGAGGACCGCGGGGTCGTCGGGGAAGACGACGCGGTAGGCGGTCTCGTGCGCGAACGCCGTCGTGCCGTCCGGCCGCACGTACTCGACGCCGAACGCCAGGCCCGGGACGGAGTCGCGGAGGATCCCGACCACCTCGCCGACGACGTCGGGCGCGATCGGGTGCACCTCGAGCAGCTCGTGCGTCTCGAGGTCGAGCACGATGGCGCCGTTGGCGCACACGCCGATGCCGCTGTGGCCCGTGGCCTCGAGCACCGGCGGGACCCACCGCGGCGGACGGCCGGTGACGAAGACGACCGGGAACCCCTCGGCCCGAGCGCGGGCCAGCGCGCCCACCGTGCGCTCGGACACGGTGTGGTCGCGGCGCAGCAGGGTGCCGTCGAGGTCGGTGGCGACCATCCGCACGCCGGCGCCGGCGACGAGCGACCGCCAGCCGGCGTCGATCCGTCGGGCGGGGGAGGAGGTCATGTGCCCAGCCTGCCAACCGCCCCCGACCCCCGCGACGCGGGGGAGGGCTGCCTGGCGGGTGTCACCCGCGCGACGGCGCCCGGAAGGAGGGCCGCGCGTAGCCGTCGGCCCGGGTGCCGAGCGCGCGCTCCACCGCCTCTCCGACGGCGAGCAGCGAGGCCTCCGAGTGCGGCCGGCCGATGAGCACCAGGCCCACCGGCAGGCCGTCGACGAAGCCCATCGGCAGCGCCAGCACCGGCCAGCCGGCGATCGAGGGCGCGGGGGAGGCGTTGCCCCCGCCCGCGAACTGGTCGCCGTTGGTGAGGTCGCTCTTCCAGGCCGGCGCGTAGGCGGGCGCGACGAGGGCGTCGATGTCCGGGTCGGCGTCGAACGCCCGCTGCAGGTTCTCCTCGACCGCCCAGCGCAGGCACTCCGCGCGCGACTCGGCGTACTTCTCACCTGCCCGCCCGCCGGTGTCGAGCGCCTGCTCGAGGAACTCCTGCCCGAACCAGCGCAGCTCCTCCGCCGCGTGGTCGCGGTTGAACGCCACCACGTCGGCGAGCGAGCGGACGCCCTCGCCCGGCCGCGCCGCGAGGTAGGCGTCGAGGTCGTCGACGAGCTCGGCGAGCAGCACGTTGAGCTCGGGGTCGTCGAGGAACGGCGTGGCCGTCACCGACGACGTCACCAGGGTCATGCCCGACTCGAAGAGCCGCTGGGTCGAGGCGAGGAACACCTGGTCGGTCTCGGGGTGGCCCGACAGCCAGCCGTCGGCGACGCCGAGCCGCACGCTGGCAGCGACGCGAGACCCCACGGCGTCGGCGTACTGCGCTGTGCCGGCCAGGGCGTCGAGCCCCAGCGCGACGTCGAGCACCGAGCGGCCCAGGGGCCCGGGCATGTCCTGGCTCGCGCTGATCGGCACGATCCCGTCGGTCGGCACGAGACCCACGGTCGGCTTGAGGCCGACGATGCCGTTGAGCGAGCTCGGGCAGGTGATGGAGCCGTCGGTCTCGGTGCCGATGGCGAGCGGTGCGAGGCCCGCAGCCACCGCGGCGCCCGAACCCGACGACGAGCCGCCGGCGCTGCGGTCGAGCGCCCACGGGTTGCCGGTGAGCCCGCCGTACGCCGACCAGCCCGACGTCGAGCGGTGCGAGCGGATGTTGGCCCACTCCGAGAGGTTGGTGACGCCGAGCACGACGAGCCCGGCGTCGCGCAGGCGCGCGACGATCGGCGCATCGCGCTGGGCCGGCCGCCCCGCGAGCGCGAGCGAGCCCGCGGTGGCGGGCATCCCCAGCACCTCGACGTTGTCCTTCACCAGCACCGGCACGCCGTGCAGCGGCCCTCGCACCTGGCCGGCCGCGCGCTCGGCGTCGAGTCGCTCGGCCTGCTCGACGGCGTCGGGGCAGACGGCGATCACCGCTCCGAGCGCGACGTCGCCGGGGCCGTCGACCGCCGCGATGCGGTCGAGCAGCGCGCGGACTACGGCGACCGACGACGTCCGTCCCGACGCCAGATCGCGGGCCAGTGCGCTGGCATCGGTGTAGGCGAGGTCGGCGGTGGCGGGGTGCGGGTCGGCAAGCGCGGCGGTCACGACGGCGACTCTCGCACGGCCGACCTCGGCGCGCAGGCAGAGCGCGCCCGGTCAACCTCGTGGACGTCGTCGCACCGGGGGGCCAGGATGCGCGCGGAGGCGATACCCATGGAGCCGTACCGCACGGCCACGCCCGACGACGCCGCTGCGATCGCCGAGATCGTGACGCTGGCCTTCTCGACCGACCCGCTCTGGGGCCCGGCGCTCGCCCGGCCCGACGGCGGCCTCGACCACCAGCAGGCGTACTGGGACGTCTTCGTCGCCGGCGCACTGCGCTACCCCGCCACCGGCGTCGCCGTCGACGACGGCCGGATCGGGGCGGTGACCGTGTGGATCCCCTGGGGCGGCACTGAGCTCACCCCGGAGCAGGAGCAGCAGGTCGACGACCTCATCCGGGCCGAGCTCCCGGATCGAGACGCCGGGCTCCACGAGCTGTTCCGCCGGTTCGAGGACGCGCGGCCAGACGAGCCACACCACTACCTGTCGCTGTTCGCCACCCATCCCGAGCATCGTGGCCGCGGTCTCGGGATGGGCCTGCTGCGCCACGACCTCGAGCGCCTCGACGCGCTCGGCATGGCGGCGTACCTGGAGTCGTCGAACCCGGCCAACGACGCGCGCTACGCAGGAGTGGGCTTCGAGCCGGTGGGCAGCTTCGAGTCCCCGATGACGGGCGCACCCGTCACGACGATGTGGAGGTCGCCCCGATGACCGACGTGAGGCTCGAGCCGATGACGCGCGAGCAGTACGACGCCTACCGCCTCACCGCCGATGAGGAGTACGCGCTGTTCCTGCGCTACACGGGGCTGTCGGAGGAGCACCTCGTGCGGCGGCGCCTCGAGGCCGAGCCGCTCGGCGAAGGCGAGCAGGTTGGTGTCGCTCGCCTCGTCCCAGGCTGCGGCGCGTTGCGAGCGCGCGAAGCTGATCTGCAGGCCAACCCCGCTCGCTTCGGTGGCGGCGGTGTTCGTCGGTGAGCGACGCGGGGGCTGTGGGAGGCGCCGCCGGCGCATCCTCCGCCACCGCTTCGAGCACGGTCGCCGGGCCGAAGAACTCGTAGCGGATCCGCTCCTCTCGCACCCCGAGCGAGACGAGGATCGCAAACACCGCCTGCATGAAGCCGGAGGGCCCGCACAGGTAGACGTCGTAATCGTCGAGCCGCAGTAGCGACTGCAGCAGGTCGCGGGTGATGATGCCGGAAGAATCGCCCGCCGGCCCGCCCGCTTCCGGCGCGCGGTAGCAGACATGGGTCCTGAGGTTAGGATGGGCTGCCGCCAGCGCCGCAATCTCGGCCCCGAGCGCATGCACCGACCCGCTCTCGCAGGCATGGATGAACCAGGTCGCCCGCCCGGT
>JAIUOK010000091.1 GCA_020161245.1 Actinomycetota bacterium
GACGGTCGCGCCGGGGGCGAGGCGCGGGGCGCCGACGTCGGTCCACCAGTCCCAGGCGCGCTGGCGGTACGTCGCGGACTCCGCTTCGACGCGGTCCTTGAAGGGGTCGTCGACGATGAGGAGGTCGATGGGGCGGCCGGTGAGGGCGCCGCCGATGCCGGCTGCGTAGATGCCGCCGTCGTGGCCTTCGAGGCCCCATTCGTGCTGGGCGGCGAGGTCGTCGCGGATCCGCAGGCCGAGGTGCGGGTTCATGACGATGTCGTCGCGCACGGCTCGGGAGAGGCGGCGGGCGGCGCCGAGCTCGTAGGAGACGACACCGATGCGGGTGTCGGGGTTCTGCTCGAGGACCCAGAGCGGGAACCAGCGCGATGCGCGCTGGGACTTGCCCTCCTGCGGGGGCATGGAGATGACGAGGCGCCCGTCAGGAGTGTCGTAGGCGTCGACCAGTGCCGCGTCGATGAGGTCGAGGGCGGGGGTCTGACGGACGCGCGTGTCGATCGAGCGTGCGAGGTCGCCCGGCGTCGAGTGGGGGCGCGGCGCGGCCTCGAACAGGCGCGCGGCGAGCTCCCAGGCGGAGACGCTCATGGGGCCTCCGCCTGGGTCCGCGTCAGCTGCTGGAGTGGATCAGCGCCTGCGTCCACACCCCGGGCGCGAAGATCGCGACGCTGGCCTCCCGAGCGTCCAGGACCTCGAGGTGCCCGTCGGTGAGGACATAGTCCGTGCCGGCCTCGAGCTTGACGGTGCCGCCACCACGTGTGTTGACCGTGACTGCCATGAAGTTCTCCGGGGGTCGTGGCCGCCCCTCTGGCGGGGTTGCCTCCCCGCGGACGATACGCAGGCGCTCCGACGATCATGGCACCGCGGAAAGCGAAAGTGGTGTCCCCTTCGGGCACACCACTCCGCGCCGAACACTGCCACCTGTGGATAACTCGCGCAAGCACCACGCTGCTCACCCCGTGTCGTCCTGCAACGCAGCCAGCCACGCGTCCGCGGCCCACGACAGGTCCCGCGGCCGCGGGTGGTCGTCGTCGACGGACGCGGGGCAGCGCAGGCACCACACGGCGGGGGTCTTCTCGAACTGCCAGCCGGGCTTCAGGATGAGGCGCCGGTCGCAGTGGGGGCACTTGAGGCCGCCGGGGGCGTGGGTGGGTTCGGCGTCGCCGGGGCGTGCGTCGTCGTCGAGGATCTGCCGGGCGTGGCGGGTCCACGTGGCGGCGTCGCGGATGATCCGCTCGACCAGGCGGACGTCGAGGTCCTGGCGGGTGGCGCGGTCGAGTACTGCGGTGCACAGGTCGGGCAGGGCTCGGAGCGCGAGCAGGGTGGAGCGGTCGCTGCTCGAGCGGGCCGCGGGTGTGAACGCGAGCTCGGCGCGCAGCCGGGCTTCGTGGCGGCGGGCGCCGGCGTGGACGTCGAACAGCCAGCCCGCGGCGGTGTCGTTCCAGGGTGCGGGGGATCCGGTGACCTTCTTCCCGCCGCTGGTGCTGCCGGTGTCGCTGGTGTCGACGAGAGGGGTCGCGTCGGCGGTGACGAGCGCGGCGACGCGGGTGATGTACCCGGTGGGGTGGGTGAGTTCGTGGATGTCGTCGCCGAGGTCGGTGAGCTGGGTGGCGATGCGCTGCCGGCGGCGGTGGATGCGGTTGAGGGCGCGGTCGAGGGTGTCGGGGACGCCGAGACCGCAGCCGCCGGGGAGGCTGCAGGGGCGCTGCCAGCCGTTGTGGCAGTCGCAGGTGCAGGTGTTGGGGTTGGCGCAGGTCACGCAGAGCCCTCCTGGGGTGTGGTCTCGGCCCCCTGCATCACGTCATCGAGGTAGTCGGGGTGCTGCGTGAGGATCGCGCAGTCGCAGAGGATCGCGCCGTCCGTGAGGAAGAACGAGCAGTCGATGTCGTGCTCTTGCCACGGCACGGTGCGCGCGATCTCCCACGCGCGGGGGAAGTCGACGCTCACGGCCGCTCCTCGGGTGCGGTTGCGGCGAGACAGTCGTCGCACAGGACGTAGATGGAGCCGTGCAGCACTCCGCACCGTTCCGGGCACGGAGCCTCTGGGACGGTCTGGGTGCGGCATCGGGGGCACAAGACGCCCATCGCGTGGCTCACGGCTCCTCCTCGGGTGCGGTCTCGGCGTGGCGGGCGGAGCCGATGAACGGCGGTACGTCGGCGCGGGTGCTGGCCGTGCAGGGGTGGCACAGCCACAGGACGTCGTCGCCCCTTCGGACGACCCACTCGCCGCGCGCCTGTCGGCACTGATCGCAGCGGTTGGCCGAGCCCCGAGCAGCGCGCAGGCGCTCGGCGAGAAACGAGGAGACGCGCGTCTCCCTTTGGAACTTGTCGCGCTCGGCTTCGTACATCGCCTTGTAGTCCGGGACGCTCACGACCGCTCCTCGGGTGCGGTCTCGGCGTGTCTCTTGTCTGGTGACATCGGGACATCGGGCAGCCAGAAGTCGGGGCATGCCGTGTCGCAGGCCAGGTAGAACCCGGCGCAGCGGCACGCCTCGGCCACCGCCTCGCAGGCCAGGCAGACGACGAACGTGAACCCGTGCCCTTCGGGGCAGCCCTCGGGGCACATGTCGGGCTGGAGCACCTTCTGGCAGCCACGGCACTTCACTCCCATCGCGTGGCTCACGACTCGTCCTCGGGTGCGGACTCGATGAGGCGTGCTGCGCGCATCAGGCCGTCGTAGAAGCCGATGTCCTCGGCGCACGACGGCTCGAAGTTCGCGTCAGCCGTGATCAGGCGGATCATGCGCTCGCGCTCCGCTCTACGCGCGGCCCGGACCACCTCGTCGATGTCGCTCATGACCCCTCCTCAGGTGCGGTCTCGGCGATGCGGGCGGAACGCTCCGTGACGGCGCAGTCGGCGCAGTAGATGCCCGCCCACTCGCGAGTCGTGTCGACCCGGTGGTAGCCATCCGGGTGACCAGCGGCCCGGATCGCGGCGGCGATGCGGGAGCCGTGGGCGGCGAGCAGGATCGGCGCAGCAGCGGCTATAGCGACCTCGGCGACGACCTCCGTTTCCGTCGCGTTGAGGCCGTAAGCGTGGGCTCGGGAGTCCAGAGCCTCGACTGCGGCCTCCACGGCGTCGTCGCGGGCGGTCATCGGGGCCCCCAGCACGCCCACGCGATACCGAGCCCGATGATGACGAGGAGGAAGCCGGCGGCGGCGAGGGCGAACTCGGGCTCCCCGCACCGCTGCTCCGTCAGGCGCTCAGGCATCGGACTTCTCCGCGAAGGTCGGGTGCTGGCTGGCCATGTGGCGCTGCAGGTTCTGGAAGGTGCGGGTGCAGCACGGGCACACGCCGGCGGCCGCGCGGTTCCGGAGCCTGGTCGCCTGGCCCTTGTAGGCTCGGGCGGAGCGCTCGGCGGCCTCGAGCTGGTCGCGCAGCGCTGTCTCGCGGGCCTCGGCGCGCTCGCGGCGCTTCCGCTCGCGCTCAGTCTCGGACTCGCCGGAGCGGATCCACGGGTGCCCGAGGGGGCAGTAGATGGGGGTCTGCTGCTGGCCTCGGTTGAACTGGCGGCGCTGCTCGTCGACGAGGCTCTGGGGGACGGCGTGCTGGATGCCGCACCAGCACTCCTCGACGACGAGGGTGCCGGTGTAGGTGATGGTCTCGGGCATGGGGGCTCCTAGTTGAGGGACTGGAAGACGGGACGGAACGCGGGCACGAGCACGAACGGCGGCCGCGTGTCCGGGTGCAGCACGAGCAGCTCGACGATCACGTCGCGGACGTGGGCGTGACCCTCGATGCAGACCGT